>JBIQJY010000009.1:0-78436 GCA_044507065.1 Acidobacteriota bacterium | reverse complement strand
TCAATCCTTCTTGACCTCCCTCGCGTTCACACGTATTGTTCTTAAACATATGTCACCCGCTACTGGACCACGAGAGCTCAAGAAGGGCAGCGCGGAACTGCTGATCCTGTCGCTGGTCGACGACCAGGCCCGTCACGGCTACGACATCGCGCGCCTGATCGAAGTACGTTCGCAGGGAACACTCTCCTTTCATGCCGCGTCCATGTACCCACTGCTCTACCGGCTGGAGCGCCGCGGTCACATCAAGGGCCGCTGGGTGGAGAAGGCCGGCGAGCGGCGTCGACGCCTCTACCGGATCACACCCAAGGGACGCGAAGTGCTGGCGGCCCAGCGGTCGGGGTGGCGCGAGTTCGTCGAAGCCATCAACCGCGTGACAGCCGCGGACCATGCCTGATTGGCGAGCCCTCGTCCGGGCCCGCCTGTCGAGCGTGGGTCTCGAACCGGTTGACGAAATCGACGTCACCGAGGAAATCGCCCAGCACGTGGAAGATCGATACAGGTGTCTGTGCGAACAAGGAGTGCCGGAGGCCGACGCCGTCGACCTCAGCCTCAGGGAACTCGAAGGCGACGACCTGGTCGATGGCCTGGCCGACGCGCTGCTCAACGGTTGACTTGACGCGATAGAGCCGCAGCCATGGACACTCCCCGCGATCCGGCCATTCTCAAACGCAAGCAGCGTCGCCGCTGGTTGTTCGGCACCATCGCCGGCGCGGCCATCGTCGCGCTCAGCGTGGCGGTCTCGCGCCTTGAACCGGCCCTGCCAGGCGTCAGCGAGAGCACGCTCTGGATCCGCGCCGTGCAGCGCGGCCCCATGGTGCGCGAGGTCCGCGGCACGGGAACGCTGGTGCCCGAGGAGATCCGGTGGGTCACCTCCACCTCGTCGGGTCGCGTTGACCGCATCGTCCTGCGGCCGGGTGCGCAGGTCGAGCCGGGCACGGTCATCCTCGAGTTAACCAACCCGGATCTCGAGCAGAACGTCCGCAGTGCCGAGATGGATTGGCAGACGGCCGTCGCGCAGCTCGCCAACCAGAAAGCCACCCTCGCCAATACGCGATTCCAGCAGCAGTCGCAGCTGGTCGACGCCGAGTCGGCGCACGAGCTCGCGGAAGCCGACCTCGAACTCAACCGGAGCCTGGCCGAGAGTGGCATCGTGGCGGGCTTCGTGCTGAAGCAGAAGCAGGCGATGGTCGACCAGGCGCACAACCGCGCCGAACTCGCGCGCCGGCAGCTCGCGTCGACTGTCGAGAACGAGTCGCTCCAGCTCGCCCCCTATGAAGCCACCGTCAGCCAGCGCCGCGCCGACTACGACCGCCTGCGACGGCAACTCGACGACCTCGCCGTCAAGTCCACGATGAGCGGGCTGCTGCAGCTGGTGGAGGTGGAAGTGGGCACCCAGGTCGCCGCCGGCACGAACCTGGCCCGCGTGTCGGACCCGCGTCGTCTCAAGGCCGAAGTGCGTGTGGCCGAAACGCAGACGCGCGACCTGGCCATCGGGCAGACGGCCAGCGTCGACACCCGCAACGGCATCGTCAAGGGCCACGTCTCGCGTATCGACCCGGCGTCGCAGGGCGGCACGGTTGGCGTCGATATCACGCTCGACGGCGCGCTGCCGGCCGGCGCGCGGCCCGACCTGAATGTCGACGCGACGATTGAACTCGAACGGCTCACCAACGTCCTGTTCGTGGAGAGCCCGACGTTCGGGCAGGAGAACAGCACCATCAGCCTCTTCAAGGTCGTACCGCCGAGCGAGCTCGTCCGGACCCCGGTGAAGATTGGGCGACGATCGGTGCAGTTCGTCGAAGTGCTCGAGGGGCTGGCCGAAGGCGACAGGGTGGTGCTCTCGGACATGTCGGCACACGATGCATTCGATCGACTCCGCCTGCAGTAGCGTCCACCAGCACGTCACACGAAGCGAGGAGCATGCATGACGACCGATATCCAGCCGGTCATTGAACTCGACGGGCTCTCGAAGGTCTTCTACACGGACGAGGTGGAAACACACGCCCTCGCCGACATCACGCTGACGATCGGCCGCGGCGAATACGTGTCCATCTCGGGGCCGTCGGGCTGCGGCAAGTCCACGCTGCTGTCGATCCTCGGGCTGCTCGATACGCCCACCGGCGGGCGCTACCGGCTGAACCATCGCGCCGTCGAGGATCTGCCCATGGCCGAGCGGGCGCGCGTGCGCAACCGCGAGATCGGGTTCATCTTCCAGAGCTTCAACCTGATTGGCGACCTGTCGGTTTACGAGAACGTGGAACTCCCGCTCACCTACAGGGGAATGCCGGCCAGCGAGCGCAAGGATCGCGTGCTCGCGGCCCTCGAACGCGTCGAGATGGTGCATCGTGCCAAGCACCTGCCCAGCCAGCTGTCCGGAGGCCAGCAGCAGCGCGTCGCCGTCGCGCGCGCCGTCGGCGGGTCGCCATCAATCCTGCTGGCCGACGAGCCGACCGGGAACCTCGACTCGAAGAACGGCGAATCGGTCATGAATCTGATGACCGAACTGCACCGCGAGGGCGCCACGATCTGCATGGTCACGCACGATCCGCGGTACGCGCAACACGCGGAGCGGACGATCGCGCTGTTCGACGGCCGGCTGGTCGATGAGGACCACACCTCGGTGATCGTCGGCCACTCGATGCCCGGTTCGGTCGGTCACGGCGCCTGATCCGGCCGCCGCGATGGGCCGCCCGGTGCGCCATCGGCGTCGGAAATCTGGTGTTTAGTGGCACAATCGGCGGCAATGGCTCCCGCCGGTCTGCTGCTGCTCCGCGTGGCCATCGCGATTGTGCTGGCCACGCACGCCTCGCACTGGTTATTCGGCTGGTTCGCCGGCTCCGGCATGGGCGCTGGCGGCCTCACGGCCACGAGTCTCTACTATGCTGCCGCCGGCGTCGGACCAGCCTTCGCGTTCGTGGTCGTCTGCGGCGCGCTTCAACTCGCCGGGGCCCTGCTGCTGGTCGTCGGCTGGTTCACCCGCATCGCCAGTAGCGTGCTGATCGTCGTCGAGATCCTGAAGATCTCGTTTGACACGGCGCGCTGGGGCTTTTTCCTCAACTGGTCACTGGATCCCACGCGTGGTCACGGCATGGAGTTCGGCTTCCTGCTGCTGGCGGCGCTCGGATGCCTGACGCTGATTGGCGCGGGTGAATGGTCGATCGACGCGGTCCGCGCACGGGCGAACGAGGCGCTGGCGGCGGGCCGTGCACGCGTCCGCGTGCGTGGCTGACACGGAGCGCATCATGAATCTGACGTCGAGAGTCGTACTGCTGACCGGGGCCCGCCGCATGGGGCCGGCGATTGCCGAGCGGCTGGCGGCCCGGGGGGCGAACCTCGTCGTGGCATATCGCCGGTCACGCGACGAAGCTGACGCGGTCACGGCTGTCGCCGAAGCAGCGGGACGCGAGGGCCTGGCGATTCAGGCCGACGTCTCCGACAGCACGTCGGTTGCCGCGCTCATGACCGCCATCGAGGATCGCTTCGCCCGGCTCGATGTGGTCGTCAACATGGCGTCCCTCTACGAGTCGGTGCCGTTCGACGAGATCACCGAGGCGCATTGGCACCGGCAGCTGTCGGTCGACCTGCACGGGACCTTCAATGTCTGTCGCGCGGCGGCACCACTGCTGCGCCGCGATGGCGGCGGTCGCATCATCAACTTCAGTGATTGGGTCGCGGCCAGCGGACGCCCGCGCTACCGCGGCTACGTGGCGTATTACGTGGCCAAAGCCGGCGTGAAAGCCCTCACCGAGGCACTCGCGCTCGAGCTCGCGCCCGACATCCTCGTGAACGCCGTCGCGCCAGGCCCCATTCTGGCGCCGCCCGACACGTCCGACGAGGAAGCCGGGTCCGTTGCGGCCGCGACGCCCGTCGGCCGCTGGGGCGGCCCGGGTGAGATTGCCAAGGTGATCGACGCGTTGCTCGAGTCGGACTTCATCGCGGGAGAGACCATCCGGGTGGATGGTGGTCGTCACGTGCGATAGACGCCGCGGCTACTCGGCGGCCAGCGCCAGGATCCTGTCCAGCGTCACGCGTGCCCGCGCGACGGGAAGGTTCGAGATGTAGAAATGGCGGACCCCCGCCGACCGCAGGGCCTGCATCGTACGGGCGCAGATCAGCTCCGGCGACGCTCCTTCGGCAAACTCACGGGACAGATCCTCGGCCGGCACCGGCAGGAACTGCGCCAGCGTCCTGAGCGTTCTCGCGTTGGCGCTGCGGTAGTAGAACAGGCCGAACACCCCGGGCAATGTCAGACCCTGCCGCGCGTACGCCTCGAGGAACGCGTCGACTTTCCGCATGTCGTGGTGTGAGACGACCTGCGTCAGGAAGAACTCGGCGTGGAAGTGGTCGTCGGCCAGGAATGCGGCCTGGGTCGCCGGATCGGCGTGCGGATTCGCCCATCCACCCAGCGACAGGCCGGGAACGTGCTCGGCGATGAGCTTGCGCAGCTCCCACGCGTGGTTGACACAGCGCGGTGGGCCCACCGAGCGATCGCCGCCGAGGACCACGAGCGATCGAAAACCCTCCGCCCACGCACGCTCCGCATACGACATGCAGTAGTCAAGCGTATGTTTCGTCGTCAGGAACGGCACGACGTGGTCGCGCGGCACATCGGTGCCGAGGTTGATGATGAGGTGGCGGAGGTTGTGTTCCTCGCGCTCGCCCACGGCGCTGTCGGTCAGGAAGACGTACGTTTCGTCGCGCACGAATCCCCGGACCGCATGGTGCGTGTCGATCCAAGCGTCGCGCCCGGCCGCTGCGTCCAGCTCCGCGCGTGGCGGACGGAGCTCGACCGAGAGCACGTCGCGCTGTCTCAGCGCTGCTGCAAGGCCCGTGGACATCAGATGAGTATATCGACACCTCCGCGTTCACGGACCGGGGCAACTCCCGTAACATGTTCGGACCGATGGCCACGGCGCTCGCCACCCTGATGTCTCTCCCCGCGATCGAACTGGCGCCCCACCGTACGCCCGTCGATCGCCTGCGGCGGCTGGAGCAGGCGCTGGGGCCCGCGTGCCCGCGACTGCTGATGAAACGCGACGACCTGCTCTCGTTCGCGCTCGGGGGTAACAAGGTGCGCAAGCTCCAGCTCCTGGCCGCCGAAGCCGAGCGCGCCGGGGCCGACACGCTCATCACGTGTGGTGCCGTGCAGTCGAACCATGCGCGCGTGACAGCGGCGACCGGCGCGGTCCTCGGGTGGCGGGTCCATCTCGTGCTGAACGGAGCCCGGCCGGAAACGCCCACAGGCAACCTCGCGCACGACCACCTCTTCGGCGCCGACGTCCGCATCGTGCGCGATCGGAGCGATCGCGACGCCGGCATGGCCGAGGCGGCGGATCGGGCTCGTGCCGACGGTCGTCGGCCCTTTGTCATTCCCATGGGCGGATCGACGCCCACCGGTGCGGCCGGCCTCGCGCGCGCCGTGGCGGAACTTGCCGCCGACGGTGTGAAGCCGGATGCCATCGTCCACGCGTCCTCGTCGGCGGGAACCCAGGCGGGGCTCGTGACGGGCTGCGCGTTGTTCGGCCTGCGCGCACGGGTCATCGGCATCAGCGTCGACGAGCCGGCGGCCGGACTGGCCGCCAACGTGACGCAGCTGGTCGAGCGGATGGCCGCGATGCTCGGCGGGCGGGCCGAGACGCTGCTTGGCCCACATCCGGTGGACGTCGACGACACCCAGGTCGGCGCCGGGTATGGTGCAGAGACCGAGGCGTCGATTGAAGCCCGGACACTCCTGGCGCGCACCGAGGGGGTGATCCTCGATCGCGTCTACGAATCGAAGGCCATGGCGGGACTCTTCGCGCGGATCCGCTCGGGCGCCTTCACCGGAGACCAGACCGTGTTGTTCTGGCATACAGGGGGATTGATTGCCTGATCACAAACCAACCGCGTCGCTGACCTTTCTCGGCGCGGCCCGCACCGTGACCGGCTCCAAGCACCTGCTGCGGGTGGGTGAGCGGAACGTGCTCGTGGATTGCGGTCTCTTCCAGGGACTCAAGGCGCTGCGCGAGCGCAACTGGCAGCCGCTGTCGGTGAGGGCCACCGACGTCGAGGCCGTCGTGCTGACACATGCGCACCTGGATCATGTGGGATATCTGCCGCGTCTGGTCAGCCAGGGATTCCGCGGCCGGGTTTTCTGCACACCCGGCACGGCCGAGCTCGCAAGAATCGTGCTGGCCGACGCGGCGCGGCTTCAGGAAGAGGACGCCGAACGCGCCAACCGGAAGCACTACACGAAGCATTCTCCCGCCTTGCCGCTCTTCACGACGAAGGATGCCGACCGCGCGATGCAGCTCCTGCAGCCGGTGGGGTACGACCGGCCGATGCCGGTCGTGCCGGGTGTCGAGGTCGACTTCGTCGACGCGGGCCATCTGCTCGGGTCAGCTTACGCGCGGATCCGCCTGCAGTCCGAGGGCCGGACGATCCTGTTCGGCGGCGATCTCGGTCGCTACGATCGGCCCGTCCTGCACGACCCCGAGCCCATCGCAGAGGCCGACGTCCTCCTGCTCGAATCCACCTACGGCAACCGCGTCCACGAGGCCGACGATGATGGCCACCGGATCGCGCGAATCATCTCGGAGACCGCCGAGCGCGGCGGCAAGGTCATCGTGCCGGCGTTTGCCCTGGGTCGCATCGAGGAAGTCCTGTACTGGATCGCCCGACTCGAGGATGAGCGCCGCATTCCGGTGCTCCCTGTCTACGTCGACAGCCCCATGGCGGCAGCCGTGCTCGAGGTCTATCGCAGCCGCATGCACGAACTGGAAGGGGGCATCATGCCCGAGGGCATCGACCCGCACCGGCTGCGCAACGTGCGCGAGACGTGCGGGTTCTGCACGGCCAAGCTGCGCGTCATATCCTCCGTGCCCGACTCGCGGGCCGTACAGGAGTCGAACGAACCGGCCATCGTCGTCTCGTCGAGCGGAATGGCGACCGGCGGACGTGTGCTGCATCACCTCACGCACACCTTGCCCGAGGAGCGGCACACGGTCCTGTTCGTCGGTTTCCAGGCCGCCGGCACGCGTGGTCGCCAGCTGCTCGAAGGCGCCCAGTTCACGCGCATCCACGGCAACCAGGTTCCGGTGCGGGCCCGCATCGAATCGATCGACTCCATGTCGGCCCACGCCGACAGCAACGAGATCATGAGATGGCTCGGCCATTTCACGAAGCCGCCGACGCTGACCTGTCTCGTCCATGGCGAGCCGGAACCGATGGATGCGCTCCGGGCGCGCATCGAGAAGGAACTCGGGTGGCACGTGCGGACCCCCGCACATCGCGAAAAGATGGAGATCTGAGGTGTCGCGTCGCACGGTGCGCGCGCTGTGGAAGCGGTCGATCGCGGCCACGCTCGTGCTGCTGTCGCTCGCCTGCGACGGCCGCGCGCCGGATGCCTCGTGGCTCGGCGAGCCAGACCGGCTGGCCCCCGGCGTCGAGTTCTATCGGAGCAACGAGGCGACACTCGTCGAGCACGTGGGCCCGATTGCCATTCACCTGCTGCGGATCGATCCGGCCGCCGCGCGCGTGGCCAGTGTGCTCGGCAACGACCGCGTGCTCGATGCCGAGGCCGTCCTGGACATTGCCCGGCGCCACAATGCCGTGGCGGCCGTCAATGGAGGTTTCTTCAACCGCGCCAACGGCGAGCCGCTCGGACTGCTCAAGGTCGACGGCGACCTGGTCAGCGACACGGCGACAGCGCGTGGCGTGGTGATCGTCCTCTCGCCGCCCGGCGGGCCCACGCAGCTGATCTTCGACCGGCTCTCGGCGCGGGTGTCGATCTCGTTCACGGCGGGCGAAGGTGACGCCGAACATGTGGTGCCCCTCGGGGGCGTCGATACGACGCGCGAGCGCGGCAAGCTGATGCTCTACACCCATCGCTACTCGGTCGATACCGACACGGCGCCCACGGGGACCGAGTGGGTCCTCGACGGCGATCCCCTGCGGGTGACCCGGGTTCGCCCCGGCTCTGGCAGCACCCCCATCCCGAGCCGCGGCGCGGTGTTGTCGTTCGGGGGGCTCGACCTGCCGCCGGCGCTCGCTGCGTTGAGCGTCGGCACAGAGGTCAGGGTGAAGACCACCTGGCGGAGCAGCTTCGATGTTCCTGCCGAGACGCTCGAGGCGGCGCGGCACATCATCAATGGTGCGGGCCTGCTGCGGCGCAGTGGGGTACGGCTGGCCAACTGGGACGAGGAATCGCTCAGCCCGACGGGCTTCGTCGATGCTCGCCACCCGCGGACGCTCATCGGCGTCGACCGCGCGGGTGCCGTCTGGCTCGCGGCCATCGACGGCCGTCAACCCGACTACAGCATTGGCATGACGTTCGCCGACCTCCAGCGCCTGTGCGATCGGCTGCACCTGACCGACGCGCTGAACCTCGACGGCGGCGGCTCGACGACCATGGTGGTGCGCGGCCAGGTCGCCAACCGGCCATCCGATCTGATAGGCGCCCGGCCGGTCTCCGACGCCGTCATCGTCACCTCCCGGTGAGCGAACGGCCGGGGCGGGTAGAATGACGACGCCAATGACCGCACTCTACGAACACCTGGCGCGCTACGACGTGGATGCCTGGCGGCGCGCCGTCGACACCCTGTCGGCCGAAGTCCACCCCATCGATCGCGATGCCACCCGCATCTGGTTCGCGTTCTACCCGCTCGACCTGCACCTGACGCTCGAGGCGCTCGACGATCCGGCAGCCGGTGCCCGGAAGCTGGGCCTGATGGGCAAATGGAAGCTGGCCGACCAGATCGGACAGTCACACCGATTCCTGTTCGCCCACCGCTACTGGCCACAGGTCAAGTCGGCCGTGCAGGCCTACGACGCGACCCCGCCGGACGAGCTGGCCGCGCTCGTGAGCGCCATCGCGGACGCGGCGGCCCGCACGGCACGGGTGGACCGCGAGGTGCTGCTTGGCATGAGCGCGGTGATGTTGATGACGTTGCGCCAGGTCGGGCCGGCCGCGTTTGCCGCCGAGCCCCCGACCATCCACCTGTCGGAGCGCGCCCGCGCGATGTCCGCGCACCAGATCCTGAAGACTCGGGCGCGCGACGACTGGCAGGGCCTGTTCGGGTTCACCCGCGGTCTGCGCAAGCAGTGGACCGTCACGTTCGACGAATCGGACCCGGACGCGAAGTTCACCGTCATCAATGGCCAGGAACTCGCCACGGCGGCGCGGACCGACAAGCGCGATTATCACAGCCGCGACCCGCGCTGTACGCCCGGGGAAGGACCGATTCCCGTGGAGTGCCGCGCCGCATCGTGCGGGACGTGCTGGGTGGGGGTCCTGGGCGGGGCCGCCAAGCTTTCGCCCGTCAACGATCGGGATGAACGGCGACGCATGCGCGTCTTTGGCTACCTCGATTCGAACGAGGACCGTCCGCTCATCCGCCTTGCCTGCCAGGCGCAGAGCGAGGGGGCCGTGTCGATCGTGATTCCGCCGTGGAACGGCGTTCTCTCTACCGCTCTGCGGCGCCCTTGAGCAGCGCCAGCTCGCGCTCGATGCGGTCGCGAATCTCCTGGATCTCGCGTTCGGTTCGCGCCTTCTGCAGGTCGGCGAACGCGCGCTTCACGAGCGTCTGGCCGAGCCAGTTGGTGAGGGCGAACTCCAGCGTCTCGCGCGCGTTGATACCGATCTGGCTGTTGAGTTCGCGTGGCGTGACCATCGCCAGGAACTCGTCGTGCGTCATCGGATTGCCGCCGCGGGTGGGGCCGTAGCGGAAGTCGTAGCCCTTGGCGAACTCGGCGAACGTCGGCTGGCGCGTCAGGATCTCCATGTAGAACCGCAACTGGTTGTCATCGATCCGCAGCGCGGGATCCATGTCGAGCGCCCGCCGGATCCGGTTCAGGTCGCTTTCGGTCATCGGGACGGGAACGGCCGGGCCCTCCGTCTCGGCCGACGCGACCGTTGCCGGGGGCGGCGTGTCCGCGGTCGGGGTCTGGGCCAGCGCGGGTGACGCCAGCGCGGCCAGGGCGACAAGGCCGAGGCAGATGGGGTACCGGCGTCGCATTGTCATGATTGGCTCGTTTCAGGCCATCGCGGCCGCGGTCAGGAGTCGGACGCCGACCCGGCCGCCAGCACGCCCTCGAGGTTCACCCAGGTTTCACCGTCGAGGGCGGCCAGCGTGCGCAGATAGATGTCCACGTCTTCCGGGGGGAACGTGGCGCGCACCGTCCCGGCGGCGGCCGCCACGGCTTCGGCGGCCGGCGGCTCCAGGTCTTCCTGCGCAATCAAACCATCTTCGTGTGCGATGCCGAGCGCGTCGAGAAACGCGGCCATCAGGCCGCGCTGGACATCGAAGTGGTAGGCAATCAGCGCCCGCGTGGCAATCGTGTCGGAAACCTCCGGCAGCTGGGCCAGGTGTTTCGCACGCCGCTCGATGGACAGGCCCTGCACGCTGCGCGTCCGAAAGTTCAGGCGCCGGGCGATCGAACCAATCGCCTCGGCGTGCTGCGCCGCGATCTCGGGGGATTCGGTATCGCGCCAGAACGCCTCGGCGGCCTGGACCCGCTTGTCGAGAGGCATTGCGCGCCAGAGGCGTGACGGACGGTCGGGCATGAGGAAGATCTTAGCCCGGAACGCCCGCTCCGTTCAGGCAAACACGCGCGGTCGACGTCCGGCGTAGGGGAGCCCGCCGATATACTGCTGTAGGAATGTCGTCCGACCGGTTGTTCACCGCCCGATTCTTCATCATGTTCGGGTACACCTTCACGGTCTTCGCGTCACTGTTCCAGCTTCTGCCCATCGCGCCCTATCGCGTGCTCGCCCTCGGCGGGTCGACCGCCATTGCCGGACTGTTTCACGGATTCCTGACGTTTTCATCGGCGCTTTCAGGCCCGATCACGGGGGTGATGAGCGACAGGCTGGGGCATCGACCAATGCTCATCACCGTGTCGGTCGTACTCGCCGCCTTTACGCTCAGCTACGCGTTCATCACCGACTTCCACGTGCTCCTCGCGCTCGTCATCGTGCACGGGTGCGTCTGGTCCGCGCTGCTGGCTGCGTCGGGGGCCTACATGACGGCGACCATTCCCGCGTCGCGCCGCGCCGAAGGCCTGAGCTACTGGGGCCTTGCGACCGTTCTCGCGATTGGCGCCGCTCCGGCCATCGGATTCTGGGTCTATCACTTCGGCTGGTTCGCCCTGTGTCTCGAGATCGCGGCGCTCAACCTCGTGATGGCCGCCATCGCCTGGTCGCTGCCCGACGATCGTGCGGAGGCCGACGCGCACGGGCCGGAGCCGGACGCGGGCGACGCCCTGCCGATGACGGTGAGGAACTTCGTGCGATCGCACGTCGAGTGGCGGGTGTTCTGGCTGGCCATCACCACGGCACTCATTGCCTTCGGCTATGGCGCGATCACCAGCTTCTCGGCGCTCTTCGCCGACGATCTCGGCGTGGCACCGAGAAGCCTGTTTCTTTCGGTCATGGCCATCACGATCGTGCTCGGCCGGCTGAGTGTCGGCCGGACGCTCGATGCCATTGGACCGAGACGTGTCCTGATTCCCTGCCTGATCGTTCCGGCCGTGGGCCTCCTGCTGCTGGGGTTTGCGGAGGGGCGGCTGACGATTGTGCTGGCCGCGCTGGTTTTCGGCGCGGGATTCGGCCTGATGCACCCCGCGTTCACGTCCTACGTGATTGGTCACGTGCCTGCGCGCCGGCGTGGTGCGGCGTTTGGCGCGATGCTCGCCGCCTTCGACACGGGGATTGGGCTCGGTGCATCGTTGCTCGGCGTGGTGATCCAGGCCTATGGGTTCCGGGTGGCATTCGTCACCGCGGCGCTTTTTGCGGCGATGTCGGTACCCTACTTCCTCTTCACCGAGCGTCGTCTCGGCCTTCGGCCGCCGGCGATCGCCGCGGGTCGGTCATGACGATAGGCGACGCGCACGTCCACTTCTTCTCTGCAGGGTTCTTCAAGGCTCTTGGCGCGCAGCGGCCGGGCGAGGCCTCGCAGGAGCCGCACGCCGACGTCGTTCTCCCCGAACGCCTTGGTTGGACGCCGCCGGGATCGGATGCTGCGCTGGCTGCCGCCTGGGTGGCGGAACTCGACCGCCACACGGTCGGGCGCGCCATGCTCATTGCCAGCGTGCCCGGCGACGAGATGTCGGTTGCCGCGGCCGTAGCCGCGCACCCCGACCGGTTCGCCGGTGCGTTCATGGTGAACCCCGCCGCCCCGGACGCGCAGGCGCGAGTGGACGCAGCCTTCTCCCGGCCGGGCATGCGAACCGTCTGTCTGTTCCCGGCCATGCACCATGTTGCCGTCGACGACGCGCGATCGATCGCGGTCTTCGAAGCGGCCGCGCGCGCCGGGCGCGCCGTGTTCGTGCACTGCGGGGTGTTGTCGGTTGGCGTGCGCAAGAAGCTCGGGCTCTCGAGCGCGTTCGATATCCGGCTCGGCGATCCGCTGGCCGTGGCGGCCGTGGCGCTCCGATATCCTTCGGTGCCCGTCATCGTGCCGCACTTCGGCGCCGGCTTCTTCCGTGAGGCGCTGATGGCCGCCTCGATGGCGCCCAACATCCTGCTCGATACGTCGAGTTCGAACAGCTGGACGAGACTCCATCCGGATCTCGCGCTGCAGGAGGTCTTCGCGCGCGCTCTCGATGTGGTGGGACCGTCGCGCCTGCTGTTCGGCACCGACTCGTCCTTCATGCCGCGCGGCTGGCAGCGTGGGGTTTACGAGACCCAGCGGGCGATTCTCGATACTCTTCAGGTGGCTGCGGCGGATCAGGCGGCGATCTTCGCCGGCAATCTGGAGCGCATTCTGGGCACTTCCGCCTGATCGTCAGCGCCGCCATCGCCGGCCCCGTTGTCAGGAGTCGGCGACGGCGGCGTTGCGTTGGGAGTCGCGCTGTGAGGTCAGCGACGTCTAGACCGTGACCGGTTCACGACTCGCGTCCGGCTCTGGAGTCGAAGGCTTCGGTTCGGTCCTGGCATGGACATGCGGTCGTTTTGAACCCTGTCCAGGTCGCGGGGGCTGCGACGCATGCCCTCCGTGCCGACGCTGGGCGTCGTGTACCCGACGGCACGCTTCGCGGAACCGTGCGTCGAGCTTGCGGGCTTCCTCGGTGGCCACCGGGGGCAGTCGCTGCCAGGCGGCCTGCGCGTCGCGAAGCGCGTCCTGCGAGGCCCGCTGACGGTGTTCGTCCTGCGTGCGGCCCCCCATGGCGTTGGAAGCGAGGGCCTGGCGCAGCCTGGCGGCGAGTTGTTCGGTGGGTGAGAGCGACGGTTCGGCCGCCGGCTTCGTCTCTGCGGCCAGCGCCTCGACGCGCGCAACGATCTTCTCCATTCGCTGCACAACCGCCTGCGGGTCGAGATCGGTGTTGACGAACAACTGCGGGTGCGTCGAGACCAGGTGTCCGAGCGCGCGCTGCCAGCGGTCAGTGACCGTCTTCATCCCGGGTACGGGCACCGGCGCGCTGTGGCTCCACGTGGTGCGCAGGTTCTGCACCTGCGCGGCGGCGTCAGCCGGCAGCTCGGCGGCGGCGGCGAGCGTCTCCAGTTCTGCGACGACCGCTTCACGCTCGGCCAGCTTGCCCGCCAGGGCAATCTCGTGGCGGCTGTGATAGCGCTCGAAGAACCGATCGGCGGCCGCGCGGAAGCGGCCCCACACGATCTCCGACTTGTTCTTGCGGACCGGCCCAATCGTCTTCCACTCGGCCTGCAGGCGCTTCATCTCCGAAGCTGCGGTGTCCCACTCGGTCGACGTCGCGAGTTCCTCCGCGCGGGCGCACAAGGCTTCCTTTCGCGCGAGGTTCTCGTTCCACACCTTCTTGCGTTCGGCGAGATCCTCACGGCGCCGCGCGAAGAACGAGTTGCATGCCGTGCGGAACCGATGGCTGAGTTCGCGGTCGGTATCACCGGCCGGGCGGCCGAGTGCCTGCCATTCGTTCTGCAGCTCCTGGAATCGCACCGCCGCTTTGGCCCATTCGTTCGAGCCGGCCAGCGCCTCGCACTCCTCCACGATGGCCGCACGCTTCTGCGCATTTGCGGCGCGCTCCTCGCGACGCTTCGCGAAGAACGGTTCACAGCGGCCGCGGATGAAGTCGGTCGCGAGGCGGAATCGGTCCCAGAGGCGCTGGGCGCTCTGGCGGGGCGCCTCGGCAGCCTGCTGCCATTCGGTGTGCAATTCGCGAAGGGCCTTGGCGGTGGCGGCCAGGTCCGGGGTCGCGCCGGCGGCCTCGTCGGCCTGCAGGGAGGCGACGATGGCCTCGGCCATCGTAATCAGCTGTTCCTGCCGCTGGGCGTTGGCGAACCGGCGCCAGTCGTCCATTTCGCGCAGTTCGCGCACCCGCGGGGCGACGCGGCCCTGCAGTTCGCGCAGCTGGGCCGTCGCCTCATCCAGCGCGCGCGATGAGCCGGCGCGCGCCGCACCGTCGAGCCCAGCGGTGATGTCGCGCATCAGCCGGTCGCCTTCGCGCAGCGTGACGGTCTCGGCTTCGGCGACGCGCCGCGCGCGCTCAATCAGGCGGTGGATCACGGTGGCTGCGGCCTGCCGGGCCTGCTCGGCGCCGGCCTGCTGCTCGGCTGCGCGGGCCTGGAATGCCTGATCGACGACGCGCAGGCGATCGACGAGATCGTCGGCCGGCCTGGCCGCGTCGTTCAGGACGGCAATGAGGCCGCGTGCCTCGCGGCTGAGGCCCTGCCACCGTTGGTCGGCCGCGGCGGCATCTTCGAGAGACACCAGGCCTTCGGCCTCCATGACACGCGCTTCGAGATTGGCGCGGGTCTCCAGCAGCAGAGTGCCCATCTCGTGCCGTCGCCGGCACGCGGCCACTGCCAGGGCGAACCGCTCAGCCAATCGGTCGGCCTCCGGGCCGTTGCCGACGAGCGGCAGCAGCGATCGCCACTCCTCTTCGATCGGAACCAGTTGTGCCAGGACGTCATCGCCGTCGAGCGTCTCGACGCGTTCGCAGAGCGCCACTCGCGTGGCAATGGCTTCGGTGCGCAGACGCAGGCGGTCGGCGGCCTCGTCGGCTTCACGTTCCCGCCGGTGGATGGCTGCCTCGACGGCGGCGGTCGCACGCGCGAAGCGCTCGCGCGCCGTGCCCTCGGTGGCCTCCAGCGTCTGCCACGCCTCGACCAGCCGGGCCATTTCCGAACGCATGACCGATACGTCGGTCACCGTGGCCAGCTGTTCCATGGATTCGCACAGCGTGCTCTCGCGGCGCTGGCGCTCGAGCGCGGCGGTCTGCCTGGCTTCTTCGGCGGCTTCGATGTTCTGGATCATGGTACGGGCACGGCGGCTGACCGCCTTCTGATGGGCGCGCACTTCGACGGCGCGCAACTGGGCGAGGTCGGGTGACTCGCTGAACAGCCGATCGAAGGCCGCGAGTGCAACGTCCTTGTGATCGGCATTGAGGGCAACTTCGAGAACTTCGGCGGGGTCGGCGAGCCGTGCCAGGGCGGCGGCCGCCGTTCGCTCGTCCTTCGCGTGGCGCGCGATGCTGCTGAGCGCCCGCTCTTCGGTCAGCCGCTCCAGCGCGTCGGTCCGCACCGCGTCGACGGCCGCGCCCTTGGCGACGGTCGAGAGCCGGCGGACGTCAGTGATGGCGCGGACGGCTTCGAGTGCGAGGGCCTGCTCGGCCTCCGAGAGCACCGGCCCGTCGGCCGCCGTGTCCGAGCCGCGCATGGCCAGCACTACCAGGCGGTCGGCGGCGCGATCGCGGTTCTCGGCGTCTGGATCGCTCGTTGCCAGCCGCCCGAGCGTGGCGGCGTCTTCGACGCGAGCCTGGGCGGCCCTTCGGACGCGCACGTCCGGATCGCCCTCGGCCAGCAGGACCAGGTCCTGTGGGTCGTCGATCTCCTTGATGGCTTCGAGCCGGACGGCAGCGTCGGCGTGCTTCCAGCGGGGCTGAGGCTTGAGCTTATCCAGAAATCCCATGGGTCTGGACAGTCCTATAGGAAAGCTCGTGCCGTGTTTCGGGCACCCTCGAGAGGTGATGTGTGATGTGCTCTAAGCTGCTGTGTAAAAGGGTCTTAATCGCATGATGCAGGCTGGGCGCATCCCGCTGGGACCGCGGCCGAATCCAGACCGGTGAAGGCTCCGATCCAACCTGCTGGTTTCTCGCTAGACGAGCTCCTCGAGCTGCGAGACCAGCCGGTCGAGCTGATCGACGATTGCCTGGACGGTCCCCGGGTCCGACAGGTCCGCCCCGGCCCGGCGGAGCAGCGTCATCGGATGGTCGGACCCTCCGGCCGACAGCAACTCCAGATACCGATCGCGTGCCTCCCCGGCGCCGGGCCCCTCGCGCATGGCCTGGGCCAGACGGGCGGCCGACGCGAAGCACGTGGCGTACTGGTAGACATAGTAGGGCGCGTTGAAGAAGTGCGGGATCCGGGCCCAGGCGATGGCCGTCAACGGTTCGACGTCAACGGCATCGCCGTAGTAGGCCTGGAAGCGATCGAGATAGAGCTGGTTGAGCACGTCCGCGGTGAGCGGCTCGTCGCGCTCGACCGAGACGTGTGCCGCCAGCTCGAAGTCGGCGAACATCACCTGGGCGTAGAACGTGCTCGTGATGTTGTCGATGGCGTGTTGCAGCAGCACGACGCGCTCGTCGCGGTCGGTGGCGCGCTCGAGCAGGTGCTCGAGCAGCATGATCTCACTCAATGTCGACGGGACCTCGGCCACGAAGATCGTGTAGTCGGAGTACACGAACGGCTGACGCTCGTGCGTCAGCATCGTGTGCATCGAGTGCCCCATCTCATGCGCCAGGGTGAACACGTCGTCGAGCGTGTCGGCCCAGTTGAGGAGCATGTACGGGTGCACGCCGTAGACGGAGGCCGAATAGGCGCCGCTTCGCTTCCCGTCGTTCTCGTACACGTCAATCCAGCGCTCGTTGAACCCGCGCCACATCCGCGCCTGGTAGTCGCTGCCGAGGCGCGCCACCGACTCGACGATGGGCGCGAGGACCTCGTCGTACTCGTAGCGCCGGTTCCAGGCGACCAGCGGAATCGAGAAATCGTACGGACAGTAGCGGTCGAGGCTGAGCGCCCGGCGGCGCAGCCGGTGATAACGCTGGAGCGGTGCCACGCCGGCGCGAGTCGTGGCAATGAGGTTGTCGACAACGGCGCGCGGAATGTTGTCGCCGTAGAGCGCGGCATCGAGCGTCGAGGCGTAGCCCCGCGCGCGCGCGTGAAACCAGTCGCGCTGGCAGATGCCGTGGTAGAGCGACGCGTAGGTGTTGAGCGTCGAGGCGTACGTGCCGTAGTGCCCGAGGAAAGCCGCATGCCTGTCGGGCTGATGGCGGTTGGTGGCAAGCACCGCACGGTACTGGCCGTAGGAGATCGTCACGCGCTCGCCGGTGCTCAGCTCGATCTCGGGGAACCGGGCGTCGGCCGTGGAGAGCGCAAGGTAGCTCTCGCCCGGGGCCGATGACAACGGTGCGGCAAGCGAGAGCAGGTGCTCGCCCTGTTCGCTGAGCACGTGCGACTGCTGGCGGTAGACCTCCTCGATCGCGAATCTGTAGACGGCGAGCGCCGGCTCATCGTTCATCCAGGCCTGGACCGTCTCGAGCGGAATGGTGAGCAGTTCCGGATTGAGCCACGAGGTGGCCTGCTGCCAGCGCGCCATGATGGCCTGCACGCGCTGGCGCCGCCCGTTGACGTTGTTGTCGCGCTGGTCTTCGTCGTAGCGCAGTGACGGATAGAAGAAGATCTTGTAGGCGATCTGGCCCAGCCGGTCGTTGAGCCGGAAGGCAGCGAGCAGGCGGTCGGCACCGTGCGCGAGTGTGCCCTTGAGGGCTGCGTACGATGCAATCTCGGATTCGAGCGTCGTGACGTCGCGTGACCAGGCGTCCCAGTCCGGATAGATGTGGGCCAGGTCCCACTTGTGCGCGTCTTCAATCTCGGAACGCACGCGCGATCGGGCGGGGGCCGGTGTACTCACGCCAAGAATTCTACCGTCGTCATTTGCCGGGCCCTACGGGTTGGACCGGCGCGTCGTGCAAGAAAGTACCCACCTGGAACCCGTCCGCCTGACCGTCCGAATGCCGACTTGCGAATCGAGATACATACATGTAGATTCATGTATGTGGACGGCGCCTCCTCACTCCTGCGGCTGCTTGGCGACGACGTGCGCCTGCGGCTGCTGCGGGCGCTTTCCCTCGAGGCGCTCAACGTCTCCGAACTCACAGCCATTCTCGGAATTGCCCAATCCGGCGTTTCCCGACACCTCGGACTGCTGCGCGACGCGGCGCTGGTCGCCGAGGAACGCAGTGGCGGCTACACCTGGTACCGGCTGGCGCCCGATCTGGAAACCGACTCGGGCCCTCGCGCCGGCCTCTGGACCTGGTTGCGCGGCGAGTTCGCACGCCGCACCGAGGCAACCACCGCCGATGACGCCCGGCTCCAGGAAGTGCGGCGGATGCGCAAGGAGAACTTTGCGCAGCACGGCGCCGACTCGCGGAAGGGACAGATCGTGCCCGGCCGAAGCTGGGCGGCCTGGTCCCGTGCGCTGGGACTTCTGCTGCCCGCGGTCGACGTTGCCGACCTCGGCTGCGGGGACGGCTATCTGTCGATCGAAGCGGCCGCGTGGGCGCGTTCGGTCGTGGCCGTCGACCGGTCGCCCGAAGTACTCGCGCGTGGACGCGAGCTGGCCGGCCGTCGCCGGGCGACGGGAATCGAATGGCGGCGCGGCGACCTCGAGCAGCTGCCTCTCGACGACCGGTCGGTGGACGTCGCGCTGTTGTCACAGGCACTGCACCACGCCGAAGACCCGGCCGCGGCACTGGCCGAGGCCTTCCGCATCCTTCGCCCGGCGGGCCGTCTGCTCGTGCTCGACCTCCGTCGGCACGACGAGGCCTGGGTTCGCACGACGCTTGGCGATCGCTGGCTGGGCTTCGACGATGCGGATCTCGAGCGGCTGATCGCGCAGGCCGGATTCGAGGAGGTCGTCGTGCGCGTGGGCGCCCGCGGCCCGGCCGATCCATTCGTGACACTGATTGCCGCGGGCACAAGGCCCGCCGTGCCCTTGCCCGCGTCCGCTGCGCCGGACGCCACTGCCCGTTCCAGGAACCGAAGGATCCGACGATGAGTTTTCCGCTCGACGACCTGCTCGCACGCCGCATCGCCATCATCGATGGCGCAATGGGCACCATGATCCAGCGCCGCGGCCTGGGTGAGAACGATTTCCGCAACGAGCGGCTGGCGTCTCACGCCCAGGACCTCAAGGGCAACAACGATCTGCTCGGCATCACCCGGCCGGACGTCATCGGCGCCATCCACCGCGAGTACCTGGCCGCCGGGGCCGACATCATCGAGACCAACACCTTCAGCTCGAACACCATCTCGCAGGCCGACTACGGTCTCGAGCCGTGGGTCTACGAGCTGAACCTGGCGAATGCACGCGTGGCGCGCGAGGCCGCCGACGACGTCACTGCGCGCACGCCGGACCGACCCCGGTTCGTGGCCGGTTCGATGGGGCCGACGACGCGGACGTTGTCGATCTCGCCGGACGTGAACAACCCGGCGTTCCGCGCCGTGACGTTCGACGAGATGAAGCAGTGCTATGTCGACCAGGTGCGGGGGCTCATCGACGGCGGCGTCGACCTGCTGCTGCTCGAGACCGTGATCGATGCCCTCAACACCAAGGCCGCCATCGTCGCGATCCAGGAAGTCGAGGCGGAGAAGGGCGTGCACCTGCCGCTGATGATCTCGGCCACGATCACCGATCGAAGCGGACGCACGCTGGCGGGGCAGACGCTCGACGCGTTCTATCTCGCAATCGAACACGCGAAGCCGTGGTCGGTCGGGCTCAACTGCGCGCTTGGGGCGGCCGACATGCGGCCGTATGTCGCGGAGCTCTCACGCATCGCCGGCTGCTGGATCAGCGTGTATCCGAACGCCGGCCTGCCCAACGCATTCGGCGAGTACGACGAGCAGCCCGACGAGACGTCGCGTCTGCTGCGCGAGTTCGCCGAGAACGGCTACGCGAACATCTTCGGCGGCTGCTGCGGGACGACACCCGACCACATCGCGGCCATCGCGGCCGCCGTCGATGGTGTTGCGCCGCGTCCGCGTCCGTCCGGACCGATTGTCACCGGCACGCGGCTGAGCGGCCTCGAGCCGCTCATCATCCGCCCCGACAGCAATTTCCAGATGATTGGCGAGCGCACGAACGTGACGGGTTCGAAGAAGTTCGAGCGGCTCGTCAAGCAGGGGCTGTACACCGAGGCGGTGACCGTCGCCCTCGATCAGGTGCGCGGCGGCGCCAACATCATCGACGTGAACATGGACGAAGGCATGCTCGACTCCGAGCAGGTCATGACCACGTTCCTCAACTACATCGCGACCGAGCCCGAGATCGCGCGTGTGCCGGTGATGATCGACAGCTCGCGATGGTCCGTGATCGAGGCGGGGCTGAAGTGCGTGCAGGGCAAGCCGGTCGTCAACTCGATCTCCCTCAAGGAAGGCGAGGACGACTTCCTGCGCAAGGCCGCGACGGTGCGGCGGTACGGCGCGGCTGTCGTGGTGATGGCATTCGACGAACAGGGCCAGGCCGATACGGTGGCGCGCAAGGTCGAGATCTGCCAGCGGGCCTACCGGCTGCTGGTCGACACGGCCGGCTTCGATCCGAGCGACATCATCTTCGACCCGAACGTCCTCGCGATTGCGACGGGCCTCGAGGAACACAACGAGTACGCGATCAACTTCATCGAGGCCACGCGCCAGATCAAGGCGACGTGTCCCGGCGTGAAGGTGAGCGGCGGCATCAGCAACCTGTCGTTCTCGTTCCGCGGCAATGATGCGGTGCGCGAGGCGATCCACTCGGCGTTCCTCTTCCACGCCATCAAGGCCGGCCTCGACATGGGCATCGTCAACGCGGGGCAGCTGGTCGTGTACGAGGACATCCCGGCCGACCTGCTCGAGCACGTCGAGGACGTGCTCTTCAATCGGCGCGCCGACGCCACCGAGCGGCTGGTGACGTTTGCCGAGCAGGTGAAGGGCGAGGACCGGAAGAAGGACGTCGACGCCTGGCGCGAGAAGCCGGTCGAAGAGCGGCTGGCCTACGCGCTCGTCCACGGCAACGTCGACTACATCGAAGCCGACGCGGAGGAAGCGAGAGCGAAGCTCGGCCGGCCGCTCGACGTGATCGAGGGACCGCTCATGGACGGCATGAAGACGGTCGGCGACCTGTTCGGCGCCGGCAAGATGTTCCTGCCGCAGGTGGTCAAGAGTGCCCGCGCCATGAAGCGCGCGGTGGCTTACCTGCAGCCGTTCATGGAGGCCGAGAAGGCCGCCGACGCCGGCATGCGGCAGACAGAGGGGCGCGTGCTGCTGGCCACGGTCAAGGGCGACGTGCACGACATCGGCAAGAACATCGTCGGGGTCGTGCTCGGCTGCAACAACTACGAGGTGATCGATCTCGGCGTGATGGTCCCGGCCGACCGCATCCTGACGGAGGCCATCGAGCGCAAGGTCGACATCGTCGGCGTGAGCGGCCTGATCACGCCATCACTCGACGAGATGGTGTTCGTGGCCCAGGAGATGGAGCGTCGCCAGATCCACCTGCCACTTCTCATCGGCGGGGCGACGACCAGCAAGCAGCACACGGCGGTCAAGATTGCGCCGGAGTTCAGCGGCGCCACCGTGCACGTGCTCGACGCCTCACGTGCGGTCGACGTCGTCTCGAACCTGCTGAGCGACCGCCAGCGTGATGGTTTCGTCGCCGGTGTGCGCACCGAGCAGGCCGAGCTGCGCGAGCGATACGGCAACCGCCGCGCCAGGGCGCTGCTCACCATCGAGCAGGCCAGGGCCAACCATCTGAAGACCGATTGGGATCACCTGCAGGTGCCCGTGCCGTGGTTCGTCGGCCGTCGAGTCGTGGAGCCGTCGATCGACGAGCTGATCCCGTTCATCGACTGGACGTTCTTCTTTTCGGCCTGGGAGCTGAAGGGCCGGTTCCCCGCGATTCTCGACCACCCGACCTACGGCGGCCCGGCCCGCGAGCTGTACGAGCACGCCCAGGTGATCCTGAAGCGCATCGCGTCCGAGAAGCTGCTCACGGCCAGGGGGGCCTATGGGTTCTGGCCCGCCAACTCGGACGGCGACGACATCGTCGTCTATCGCGATGATGCGCGGGCGCAGGTCGCGGCGCGGTTCCACATGCTGCGCCAGCAGGAGCCCATTGCCGACGGGCGTCCGAATCGGTCGCTCGCCGACTTCGTGGCGCCGCGCGACTCGTTCGTGCCGGACTACATCGGTGCATTTGCGGTGACGGCGGGCATCGGCGCGGACGAGCTGGCTCGTGCCTACGAGCGCGAACAGGACGACTACAGCGCGATCATCGCGAAGGCGCTGGCCGACCGGCTCGCCGAAGCATTCGCCGAGTACCTGCACGCGCAGGCACGCAGGGACTGGGGATACGGTGCGGAGGAGGCGCTCTCGAACGACGCCCTCATCGACGAGCAGTACCGCGGCATCCGGCCCGCGTTCGGTTATCCTGCCTGTCCCGACCACAGTGACAAGCCGGCGCTCTTCGAACTGCTGCACGCGCCGGAGGTGGGCATCACGCTGACCGAGTCATTCGCGATGATGCCGGCCGCGTCGGTCAGTGGCATCTACCTGTCACACCCCCAGGCCAAGTACTTCAACGTGGGCCGTATCGGGCGCGACCAGGTGGAGGACTACGCCGCGCGCAAGGGCGTGTCGCTTGAACAGGCCGAACGCTGGCTCGCGCCCAGCCTCGGGTACTGAGGCGGGGGCCGGGTTGCCGTTTGCGTGGGGCGGCCGGACGTGTGCGGCGATCGGGTCTGTCAGGACGGGCCGGCGGGGAAGCCGGGGGCGGCCATCACGCGCGCGGCCTGCCCCAGGTGCCGGCGCTGGTGCGTTGCGATGATGCGGTAGCCGTCGATCACCGTGTAGGTGACCACCGGCGCGAATGGCGAGACCAGGACCCGTCGTTCGTCGTCGTCGGTCAGCGCCAGCACCCCGGCCGTACAGTCGTGCTGAAGCGCGACGAACCGATCGACGATGTCGGGCGGGAGGTTTGCCGTCGCGGGTATCGCGATGGTCGGCGCCTTCAACTTGCGCTTCGCGTCAGGCGCCAGTGAGGTGATGAGCATCCAGCCGAGCAGGCGGGGCCAGAGCGGCAGGCGCTGCCAGAGTGTCCGCGGCGCCGTCCGGTCGAGCGCGCGGCCGATGCTCTCCTGCATCTGTTCGCCGGACTTCACGAGGTGATCGAAGCACTCCGCGACGCTCCACGCCCTCGCGTCCGGTTTCCAGTTCAACTGGCGCGCATCGAGCGCACGGAAGCCGGCGGCGGCGTCGGCGGCCGTCGCGCCGAACTCCGCCGCCAGCTCGGTGCGTGACAACGTCGCGAATCGAGTCGCCATGGACGCGCGCGGCCCGCTGCTACCGGTCGTCCGGACCGTCGATGGCTGCCGAAATCACACCGGCACCGTCGGGCGAAGCGGCGGTCGCCTTCGCCAGGCTTCGCACGGCCTGCACCATCGACATCAGGCCCATGCCCTTGCCCATCGAAATGTTCTGGCGGAACACGGCCTCGACGATGTCCGGCGTGACCTTGGCAACCTCGCCGGGTGGCAGCCCGGACAGCGACCGATCAAGGATGGCCGCCAGGGCCCTCGCCGATATGCCGGAAGGATTCTCCACGGCAAAGTACAGCTTCATCGTGCCGTCCGGCTGCTTCATCGCCCAGACGTAGGCTTCCGATTCACAGTGCGGCACCAGATGGTCGTGGCCGAACGGCCGGCGCGCGACCTCTGGTGGCACTTCCTTGAACTGGTCCGCATAACTCAGCAGCAGGTTCGTGCGATCCGACGGGTCGTCGAACGTGGCGAACAGGTCGAGTACATCCTGGAGCTTTGCCGGAAGAGCCATGCGGGTCCTTCTACTTCTCGATCGGCAGGCCGACCGAGTTGCCCCATTCGGTCCACGAACCGTCGTAGTTCTTCACGTCCTTGAAACCGAGCAGGTAACGCAGCGCGAACCACGTGTGGCTGCTGCGCTCGCCGATGCGGCAGTAGGCGATGGTCGGCTTGTCCTTGTCGAGCTGATTGGTCTTCGAGTACAGCTCAGCGAGTTCGGCCGCCGTCTTGAAGGTGCCGTCCTCCGGATTGATGGCGCGGGCCCACGGCACGCTCTTGGCGCCGGGGATGTGGCCGCCGCGCAGCGCGCCCTCGTTCGGGTAGTCGGGCATGTGCATGCGCGTGCCCGCGTATTCCTCGGGGCTGCGGACGTCGACCAGCTGGCCCTTCGCCTTCACGTGCTTCACCACGTCCTCGCGGAAGGCGCGGATCGACGTGTCGTCACGCTCCTGCGCCTTGTAGGTGGTCGGCGTGATCGACGGAACCTCGCGCACGAGCGGACGGCCTTCCTTCTCCCACTTCAGGCGGCCGCCGTCCATGATCCTGGCGTTGGTGTGGCCGAACAGCTGGAACACCCAGAAGGCATACGTCGCCCACCAGTTGTTCTTGTCGCCGTAGAAGACGACCGTGGTGTCGCGCGTCGCACCGATGCGCGACATGAGAGCCTCGAACCCTTCCCGCGAGATGTAATCCCGGCGGAGCGGGTCGTTGAGGTCAGCCGTCCAGTCGACGTGGACCGCGCCGGGAATGTGGCCGGCGGCGTAGAGCAGCGTGTCCTCGTTGGACTCGATCAGGCGGATGGAGGGATCGGCCAGGTGTTCGGCCACCCATTCGGTGGAGACGAGCACATCCGGCCGGGCATAACCACGAGCGGCAATGTCAGTCATGCGTCTATTATCCCCCAATGGCCTTCTCGATTCTGGTGACCCTGACGCTGCTGCTCGCGCAGGCCCGCCCGGCCGCCCCGCCGCCGGCCGAGTTCTTCACCTCGCCGTTCACCATCGACCAGATGCGAGGCAAGCAGGCCGTCGTCGAGACGACGATGGGGACGATCGTCATGCAGCTGCTGCCGGAAAGCGCGCCGAACCACGTGGCGCACTTCATGACGCTGGCGGCCGAAGGCGCCTATGAAGGCACCATCTTCCACAGGGTCATCCGCAACGGGATGATCCAGGGCGGCGACCCGATCTCGCGCGATCCCGCGCGCGTCGAGGAGTACGGGTCGGGCGGCGGCCGGCGGCTGCGCGCCGAGTCGCGCGACGAGCGTCACACGGCCGGCGCGGTTTCAGCCGTCCTCGTTCCCGGCGATCCCGACAGTGGCGGGATGCAGTTCTTCATCTGCGCCACCGACCAGCCCGGCATCGACGGGCAGTACACCGTCTTCGCGCGCGTGGTCGAAGGGTTGGAGGTGGTGCAGGCGATCTCGGCCGTCAACGCGAACGCCGAGGGGCTGCCCGACGAGCGGGTCGCCATCACGCGCGTCACCATCCGCGACACACCTGCCGAGCCATTCGTCAATGAGACCGTCGAGGAACTCGCCGCCTACAAGGCCGTCCTCGAAACCACCAGGGGGACGATCGAACTCGACCTGCTGCCCGACAAGGCACCCGTTACCGTGCGACGTTTCCTGCAGATGGTGGCCGCCGGCGTATACGACGGCATCGCCGTCCACCGCGTGGCGCCCAACTTCGTGATTCAGACGGGCGCGCTCTACTATCGCAGCCAGCCGTTGCTGGCCTCGCAGCAGCGGTTGATCGGGAACCTGCCTCCCGAATTCACCGATACGCCGAATGAGCCTGGCATCGTGTCGATGGCGCGCGGCGCCGAACCCGACAGCGGGTCGACGTCCTTCTTCATCTGCATTGGATCGTGTCGCGCCCTCGACGGGCAGTACACGGTGTTCGCGCGGGTCAGCGCGGGGATGGACGTCGTCGAGGACATCGCCCGGGTGCCCCTCGACGGCGAGACACCGGTCACGCCCATCTTCATGACCCGAGTGCGCGCGGTGAAGCGGTAGCTGCGGCGGATCAGTCGAGCCGGACGAGACCGCGCCGGGTGGCGACGCGCACGGCCTCGGTGCGGCTGGTCACGCCGAGCTTCTCGAACAGGTGGCTCGAGTGCGTCTTCACGGTGCGCTCGCTGATGCCCAGGGCGCTGGCGATTTCCTTGTTCGCCTGGCCGTCGGCCATCAATCGCAGCGTGGCAAGCTCGCGCGGCGTGAGCTGCACGCGGGTGACGCCCTCTGCAAGCTTGGCCGCGGCACTGGGCGCGAGGTATGTCTTGCCGGCGAGGACATCGCGGATGCAGGCAATCAGCGCGTCGGCCGCGATGTCCTTGAGCACGTAGGCTTTCGCGCCGGCCCGGAGCGCCCGGGCAATGTCCTCGTCGGTGTCATACGTCGTGAGGATGATCACCCGAGCCCGCGGATCGAGCAGACGGATGCGGCGCACCGTCTCGACCCCCTCCATCTCCGGCATGCGCAGGTCCAGAAGCGTGACGTCGGGCCGGTGGTGTTCGTAGGCGGCCAGCGCATCGACGCCGTTGGCCGCCTCGGCCACCACCTGCAGGTCGCGCTCCTGGTCGATGATGTTCGCCACGCCCGTGCGCAGCAGGGCGTGGTCGTCGACGACGAGGACTCGCGCGCGTGGCGGTGCGGTCTCCGGTGCCGAAGGCATCATGCGTGCGCGGGCGCGGCCTGCCAGGCCAGCACCACTTCGGTGCCTGAACGAGGCGCCGTTACGATCGTGAGCGACGCCCCGATGCGCTCGGCTCGTTCCTGCATGCTCGTCATCCCGAAGCCTCCGTTGCGCCGGTCCCACGCGATGCCACGCCCGTCGTCGGCCACCGACAGCCGGAATCCGAGGTCGCGTGGCGCCGACGCGTGAATCCGGATGCGGCGCGCATGGGCATGCCGCGCCGCGTTGGTCAGCGCCTCCTGCGCGATCCCGATGATCTCGCGCTCGACACCCACGTCGAGCGACGGCATCGGGTCGACGATCACGTCGATGGGGACGTCGGTGGTGAGCCGCGCGAGTTCGGCCAGCCGCGCGAGCGCCGTCGCGAGGTCCTGGCCGTCGGCGGCGTTCGGCCGCAATGCGGCAACCGACCGTCGTGCCTCGATCAGGTGCGTGCGCGCCAGGTGGACCGCCGTATCGAGCGTACCGGCAAGCCGGGTCGGCAATACGCCGGCCTGGCGTTGTGCGGCCTGCAGCTGCATGAGGATCGCGCCGAAGCCCTGTGCCAGCGTGTCGTGGATGTCGCGTGCGAGCCGGTTGCGTTCTTCGAGGATGGCCTTGCGACGGTCCTCGAGACGCCGGCGTTCGGCCAGCCGACTCTGGTAGAGCGCGAGCGTCGCCTGTCGCGCGATGGCCTCGAGCAGCGCGACGCGCCATGACTGCTGGCAGGCCGCCGCGTCCCCGGTGGACATCGCGATCCACCCAAGGGCGCGCGATCCCAGCAGCAGCGGCGCCACCGTCACCGACTCCACCTGTTCGCGGCTGTTGAACGCCCGGACGCTCTCGGGCAGGCGGGCGTCGTCGCTGCGGTACTCCACCGTGCGCGCCCACCCCTCAGCGTAGGCCAGCAGGTGCGCCGACATGTCCTCGCGCGGCAGCGCGAGTTCCTGCCAGCCGTCCTTGCCGGGCTGGTGCAGTTCGCCGTGGAGGTGCGCCATCCAGAGATCGCAATGCGAGCCGTGCTCGTCGACGATCCACACGCCGCAGGCATGGCTGTCGCATTCCTCGACCAGCGTCTTGGTGAACGCCGCGAAGAAACCCGTGATGTCGGGCTCGGTCACCAGCAGATCGAGCGCGAGCTGGGCGGCCTGATCCTGAATCTGCGCCATGCATTGAACGCGACGACGCTCGTCGATCTCCGTGCGCAGCGCCTGGCGGAGGCCGTCGGCGTCGAGCGTGTCGATGGCGTTCGCGGCCGCACGGCCCGCTGGTTCCCGGTGGTCGATGCCGGCTTCGCAGTGGGCGCGCGTTCGTGTGTCTTCCATGAGCACTCCTCGGGGTGGGTGGTCCGACAGGATCGATTATCCAGCAGTACGGCCGGTGCCGGCCTCGGCCAAAAGTCGTAGATCGCACTCCGCCCGACGCCACATCACGTTTTCGGGCGCACGAGGGAGCTGGCGGTGCGCCCAGTGCCCGATTGTTTGCGCCTCGTTCCGGCGCGATGCTGAGGGCGTCATGAGCATCCACACGTCCTCATCATCCTTCCTCCCTCTCCACGCCGTCCTCCTGGCCACACTTGCCATCGTCGGCTGCGCACGGCCGGCAGCGCAGCCGGCCCCGCCTCCACCGCCAAAGGTGACGGTGGCCGAGGTTGCGCTCCGGCCGGTCACCGAGTGGGACGAAGTGACGGGACGGCTCGAGGCCGTCGACACCGTCGCGGTTCGTCCGCGCGTGTCGGGCTACGTCTCGGCGGTGCGGTTCGAGGAAGGCGCCATCGTGCGGCGCGGCGATCTGCTGTTCCAGATCGACCCGCGGCCCTTCCAGGCGCAGGTCGACCGGCTCGCCGCCGAGCGCCGCCGTGCCGAGGCGGTGAGTGACCGCGCGCGCACCGAACTGCAGCGCGCCGAGCGGTTGCGTGCCGAGGACGCGATGTCGGCCGAGGAGTTCGACCGGCGCGCCGCATTCCTGCGTGAGACGGCCGCGGAGGCCGCGGCCATCGATGCCGCGCTCGACGCGGCCGAGCTCGACCTCGAGTTCACCCGTGTCACCGCACCCATCGGCGGCCGGGTCGGTCGCGCCATCGTGACCGAGGGCAACCTCGTCTCGTCGGGGCCTGGCGAGGCCACGCTCCTGACGACGATCGTGTCGATCGATCCGATCCATGCGCACTTCGACGCCGACGAAAGCATCTTTCTCAAGTATGTCGATCTCGCGCGGGAGGGCCGTCGCGACACGGCACGCAACACGACCCAGCCGATCCGGATGGCGCTTGCCGGCGATGAGGGGTACCCGCTCGAGGGCCGCCTCGACTTCCTGGACAACCGGCTCGACCCCGGCACGGGTACGATTCGCGGCCGCGCGATATTCCGCAACCCGAACGGTGAACTGACCCCCGGCCTGTTCGTCCGGCTTCGGCTGCCGAGCGGCAGTGCCCATCCCGGTGTGCTGATCCAGGATCGCGCGGTCGGCACCGACCTCGACAAGCGATTCGTCTTCGTCGTGACGTCCGACAGGACCATCGAGTACCGGCCCGTCTCGCTCGGGCCGCTCGCCGACGGCCTGCGCATCGTGCGCGACGGCCTCGAGCCCGGCGAGCGCATTGTCGTCAGCGGATTGCAGCGTGTGCAGCCCGGCATGACGGTGGATCCGGAGGTCGTGGCCATGGACGCGACAGAAGCGGCCGGGCAACTGGCCGCGCGGCTGCAGGAAGAAGGCCGGCCATGAACCTCTCACGATTCTTCGTCGACCGGCCGATCTTTGCCGCCGTCCTGTCGCTCGTCATCTTCATCGTCGGCGCCATCGCGATGGGACGCCTGCCCATCAGCGAGTATCCGGAGGTTGTGCCGCCGACCGTGATCGTGCGGGCGCATTATCCGGGCGCCAATCCGCGGGTGACGGCCGAGACGGTCGCCTCGCCGCTCGAGCAGCAGATCAACGGCGTCGAAGGCATGCTCTACATGTTTTCGCAGGCCACGGCCGACGGCACGATGACGCTGACCGTCACGTTTGCGCTGGGCACCGACCTCGACAAGGCGCAGGTGCAGGTGCAGAACCGCGTGGCCCAGGCGTTGCCGCGGCTGCCGGCCGAGGTGCAGCGCATCGGCGTGACGACCGAGAAGTCGTCGCCCGACCTGCTGATGGTGGTCCACCTCACGTCGCCGGACGACCGGTACGATCTGCTCTATCTCTCGAACTACGCCCACCTGAACATTCGGGACGAGCTGCGGCGCATCGAGGGCATCGGTGACGTCCAGGTGTTCGGCGGCGGCGAGTACAGCATGCGCGTCTGGCTCGATCCCGACCGGCTCGCCTCGCGCCGGCTCACGGCGTCCGACGTGGTTGCCGCCATCCGCGAACAGAACGTGCAGGTGGCCGCCGGCGTCCTGGGCGCGCCGCCGGCGCCGTCGGATGCGACCTTTCAGCTCTCGATCGACACGCAGGGACGCCTTACCACCGAGGAGGAGTTCGGCGACGTGGTCGTGCGTGCGACACCAGACGGGCAGATTACGCGGCTGAAGGACGTGGCGCGCATCGAGCTCGGGGCGAGCGTCTATTCGCTGCGGAGTCTGCTCGACAACGAACCGGCCGGCGCCATCGGCATCTTCCAGCGTCCGGGATCGAACGCGCTCGACGCTTCGGCACAGGTCTACGAGACGATGGAGCGGTTGAAGGCGTCCTTTCCGGAGGGCATCGACTACAGCATCGTCTACGATCCGACGGTCTTCGTGCGCGAATCGATTCGCGCCGTCGTGACGACGCTGTTCGAAGCCATCCTGCTGGTCGTCATCGTCGTGATCGTGTTCCTGCAGACGTGGCGGGCGTCGATTATCCCGCTTGCGGCGGTTCCCGTCTCGCTGGTCGGCACCTTCGCGGTGCTGCATCTGCTGGGGTTCTCGCTCAACACGCTCTCACTGTTCGGCCTGGTCCTTGCCATCGGCATCGTCGTCGATGACGCCATCGTGGTGGTGGAGAATGTCGAGCGGCACATCGCGCTGGGGCAGCCGCCGCTCGAGGCCACGCGACGCGCGATGGAGGAGGTCTCGGGCCCGATCGTCGCGATTGCCGCGGTGCTCTGCGCCGTCTTCATCCCGACAGCATTCATCAGCGGGCTGTCGGGCCAGTTCTACCGGCAGTTCGCGCTGACGATAGCCATCTCGACGCTGATTTCCGCGTTCAACTCGCTGACGTTGAGTCCCGCACTCGCGGCGGTACTGCTCAGGCCGCACGGCGCGCCGCCCGACCGTCTGCAGCGGGCAATCGACCGGCTCTTCGGCTGGTTCTTTCGCGGCTTCAACCGCGTGTTCACACGGGCGTCGCAAGGCTACGCGCACGGCGTCGGCCGGGTGCTGCGTGTGGCCGGCGTGGCGGTTGTCGTCTACGTCGGCCTGGTCGGGTTGACGGCGTTCGGATTCTCGCGCGTGCCCTCGGGTTTCGTACCCACACAGGACAAGCAGTATCTGGTCGCCTTCGCGCAGCTGCCCGACGCGGCGACGCTCGACCGCAGCGAGGCCGTGATTCGCGAGATGTCGGCGATTGCGCTCGAGCACCCGGCCGTGCAGCACTCGGTGGCGTTCCCCGGCCTCTCGGTCAACGGTTTCGTGAACGTGCCCAATGCGGGGATCAACTTCGTGATCCTCAAGCCGTTCGAGGAGCGCCAGGCACCCGGCATGGACGCCGACAGCGTCGTCGCGGCGCTCAACGAGCGGTACGCCGGCATCCAGGAAGCCTACGTGGCCATCTTCCCGGCGCCGCCCGTGCAGGGCATCGGCACGGTCGGCGGGTTCAAGCTCTACGTGGAGGACCGTGCCAGCCTCGGGTTCGAGACGCTGTTCTCGCAACTGCAGAACGGGCTGGCCGCGGGCCGGCAGGCGCCCGAGCTGGCGGGACTGTTCTCGAGCTTCCAGGTCAACGTGCCGCAGATCCGGGCGGACGTCGATCGTGAACGCGCGAAGACGTACGGCGTGCCGCTCGGCAGCGTGTACGAGACGCTGCAGGTCTATCTCGGATCGCTGTACGTCAACGACTTCAATCGCTTCGGGCGCACCTACCAGGTGAACGTCCAGGCCGAGTCGTCGTTCCGGATGCAGCCCGAGCAGATTCGGCGCCTCGAGACGCGAAGCGATCGCGGCGCGATGGTGCCACTGGGATCGCTCGTGACGGTCGGTCGCGGCTACGGCCCCGACCAGGTGATGCGCTACAACGGCTTTCCAGCCGCCGAGATCAACGGCGGGCCTGCGCCCGGCTACAGTTCGGGCCAGGCTGAGGCGCGGATTGCCGAAGTGCTCGAGGCCGAACTGCCCAACGGCATGACGTTCGAGTGGACGGAGCTGACCTACCAGCAGATCCTCGCTGGCAACACGATGATCCTGATCTTCCCGCTGTGCGTGCTGTTCGCCTACCTCGTGCTGGCGGCGCAGTACGAGAGCTGGACACTGCCGCTCACCGTGATCCTGATCGTGCCGATGACCATCCTCTGCGCGCTGGCGGGCGTGTGGATCACGGGCGGCGACAACAACGTGTTCACGCAGATCAGTTTTCTCGTGCTGGCGGCCCTCGCCTGCAAGAACGCGATCCTGATCGTGGAGTTCGCGCGGCAGGAGGAGCGGGAGGGCCGGCGCAGGCTCGACGCCATCCTCGACGCCTGCCGCATCCGTCTGCGCCCCGTGTTGATGACGTCGATCGCGTTCATCATGGGCGTGGTCCCGCTCGTCTACTCATCCGGTGCGGGCGCCGAAGTCCGCCAGGCCATGGGCATCGCCGTGTTTGCCGGCATGCTCGGCGTGACGATCTTCGGGCTGTTCCTCACGCCGGTCTTCTACGTCATTGTCGGCTCGATTGCGGACCGGTGGGCCGGGCGCGCGCGAACGGCCACGCCGGTTGCCGCCATGGCCGATGCGGGAGGCCACTGATGCGATCCCTGTCCCTGCTATTTCTGGTACTTTCGCTCGCCGGCTGCGCGACGCGCCGGCCGTACGTGCAGCCGGCGGTGGCGCCCGCGCAGTTGCACGCGCTCGACTCTGCCCTCGTCGTCGAGCGGCCGCTCGACCTCCGCTGGTGGAGACAGTTCGAGGATCCCGTGCTCGACTCGCTTGTGGAGCGCGCGCTCGACGCCAACGGTGACGTACGCGTCGCAGTCGCGCGCGTGGAGCAGGCGCGCGCCGCATTCGATGACACGGCCCTCGACCGGTTTCCGGAAGCGCCCGTCGGTGCCAGCGTGAACCGGACGGACGGACCCGCGCCCGGGTTCTCCGACGAGCGTCGAGCCATCGACACCTACCGCGCCGGTTTCGACGCGTATTGGGAGATCGATGTGTTCGGGCGCGTCCGCTCGGCCATCCAGGCGGCGTCGGCTTCCGCCCAGGCACTCGAGGCGAGCCTCGACGACGTGCGTGTCAGCGTGGTGGCCGAGGTGGCGCGCAACTACTTCGAACTGCGCGGCCTGCAGCAGCAGCAGGGCGTCGTCGAACGCAGCCTCGTCAACCAGCAGGAAACGTTGCGGTTGACGCGGGTCCGGCTCGACGCCGGGATCGGCCAGGCCCAGGACGTGGCCAGCGCCTCGGCGCGCGTCGCGGCCATCGAGGCCGAACTTCCACCCATCCGCGCGGCGCTCATGCGTCGCGCCCACAGACTGGCCGTGCTGGTCGGCGAGCGTCCCGGTAACCTGGCGGCGGATCTTACGCCCCGTGCCTATCCCGCGCTGGGCAAGGCGATCGCCCTCGGCGAGCCGGGTACGCTCCTGACCCGCCGGCCAGACGTCCGCGCCGCCGAGCGGCGGCTTGCGGCGGCCACGGGCCGCGAGGGTATCGCCGCGGCCGACCTGTATCCGCGCATCACGGTGACCGGTTTCCTCGGACTGCTGGCGGGACGCGGCAGCCTGTTCGGCCGGGGTGACTCGGTGGCCTACTCGGTGACCCCGGCGCTCTCGTGGGCGGGGCTCGACATCGGAAGTGCACGGGCACGCCTTCGCGGCGCCGAAGCTGCCACGCGGGAAGCAGCCGCAGAGTACGAGCACGTGGTGCTGCTGGCGATAGAAGAAGTGCAGAACGCGCTGGTCGGCTATCGCGAACAGCAGCGACGGCTGGTGTCACTGGTCGAGCAGGCACGCGAAAGCACGCGTGCGGCCGACATCGCCCGCGTGCGCTACCGCGAGGGCGTGTCCGACTTCCTGTCGCTGCTCGATGCCGAGCGCACGCAGCTGCAGGCAGAGGATGCGGTCGCCGGCGCGGAGGCCGGCGTATTCACGAGCATGATTGCCGTCTACAAGGCGCTTGGCGGCGTGCCCGTCCAGGCGCCGGCCGCGCAGCAGGCCTCGCGGTGATCGGCTGCCGACGGTCGTTCAGCGAAGCTCTTCGATCGTGATGTCCCTGAACCGCACCAGCGCCCGGCCGCCGCCGTGGATCTGCAGCGCGATCCGGCCACTGGCCGGCAGGGACGCATCGGGCTCCGTGTAGTCCACCGTCTGATGGCCGTTGAGCGTCAGCCGGATGCGCCGGCCTTCCACGCGCACTTCGTAGTCGTTCCAGTCGCCGACCTTCACGTGTGCCATGACGGCTTTCTGATCCGGCAGCGCCAGCACGACATTGCGACGCGACTCGTCGTAGAGCCCGCCCCAGTAGCCGTCGCCGATGTCGGCCTGATAGCCCACCATCTCGTGCGCGGGCTCGGTCAGGCGCTGACTGCGGAACTGGACGCCCGAGTTGACGAAGCCTTCGGTGCCTTCGAGCCTGAACGCCAGCCGGAGGACGAAGTCGCCGAACTCGCGCGTCGTCGCCAGGAACTCGTTCTGCGGCACCGGCTCGGTGAGTGACCCGCCGACGATGGCGCCATCTTCGATGCGCCAGGTGCGCCCGATGTCGCCCTGCCAGCCGTCGAACGTGCGGCCGTCGAACAGCGGCACCGGGGCGGCCTGGGGCATCCGGGCGCCAATCGCCGTACTCAGGCCGATGGCAAACGTTGCGCACAGCGAAACGGCTCGGTTCATGCGGGACACCCCTGCTACCATAGCGCCAATCTGAACACGACGATCACGCCGCGCCCCGCTCGTCGATGCGGGAGCCGACGCGATGCATGCGCACGCCAGCGTGCGCGGGAGGGTTGCCCCGTGATCATGCGCCACGCCCCTGGGCGTTTCATCCGCGTCGCCGTCGGCGTCGCGCTCGTCTGTGTCGGTGTGGCCGCGGCAACACGGTTCGTCACGCACCTCCGCGCCGAACAGGCGCCGGCGGCACCCGAGCCGCAGCGATTCGAGACACGGCAGCTGAGCGAACACTTCTGGGGCGAGGGGGCGGCAGCCGGCGATATCAATCGCGACGGCCAGATGGACATCGTGTCGGGCCCGTTCTGGTACGCAGGTCCCGAGTTCACCGACCGCCACGAGTTCTATCCCGCCACGGCGTTCTTCGAGCGAAAGCGCGAGGACGGAACGGTCACCACGATTCCCGGCTTCGAGGGCGCGCTCGGTGTTGCCAACAAGTACTCGGACAACTTCCTCGCCTTCACGCGCGACTTCAACGGTGACGGCTGGCTCGACATCCTGGTGATCGGGCTGCCGGGGGAAGCCGCGGCGTGGTACGAGAACCCGCGCTCGACAGGCCAGCACTGGACGCGGCATCTCGTCTTCAGTCCCGTCGACAACGAGTCACCGGCCTTCGTCGACATCAACGGCGACGGCCGACCCGAGATCGTCTGCAACTCCGGCGGGTACTTCGGCTATGTCGAGCAGACAGCCACCGACCCCACGCAACCGTGGACGTTTCGTCCAATCACCCCGAAGGGCGAGTGGGGGCGCTACACGCACGGGTTGGGCGTGGGTGATGTCAACGGCGACAAGCGACCGGATCTCATCGAGGCCGACGGCTGGTGGGAACAGCCCGCCTCGCTCGAGGGCCATCCGGTCTGGACGAAGCACGACGCCGACTTCGGTGGCGGCGCGCAGTTCCACGTCTACGACGTGAACGCGGACGGACTGCCCGACGTGATCGGGAGCCGGGACGCGCATGGCTACGGGCTGGCCTGGTACGAGCAGGTGAAGACCGGCGCGGCGACGTCGTTTCAGCAGCACCTGATCGTTGGCGAACGCGCCGACCAGAATCCGCACGGTGTGGTGTTCTCCCAGATCCACGCGATCGATCTGACCGATGTCGACCGCGACGGCGCCATGGATATCGTGACTGGCAAGCGCTTCTGGGCGCACGGGCGCGACGGCGACCCCGAGCCCAATGCGCCGGCAGTCGTCTACTGGTTCCAGCTCGTGCGCCAGGGCGGCAACGTCGAGTTCGTGCCGCATCTGATTCATGACGACTCGGGTGTCGGCACGCAGGTGCTGGCGACCGACGTGACCGGTGACGGCCTGCCGGACGTCGTGGTCGGCAACAAGAAGGGCACGTTCCTGCACGTCCAGCGCCGTATCGAGACGCCCGTCACGACGTCAGCGCCGGCGCCACCCGCCCGTGTGCCGCCGCCGTTCGTCGGCCTGCGCCCGCTCGAGGCGGTGAAGGCCATGACGCTGCCGCCTGGGTTTCGCGCCGAACTGTTTGCCGGGGAGCCGGACGTGCGCCAGCCGATTGCCTTTGCCATCGACGATCGCGGCCGCGTGTGGGTTGCCGAAGCCTACGCCTATCCCGAGCGTCGTCCCGAAGGGCAGGGCAGGGACCGGATTCTGGTGTTCGAGGACACCGACGGTGACCACGACTTCGATCGACGGACGGTCTTCGTCGACGACCTGAACCTCGTGAGCGGTCTGGAGGTGGGATTCGGCGGCGTCTGGGTGGGCGCCGCGCCCTACCTGCTCTTCATTCCGCTTGCCGATGGAGCCGAGCCGAAACCCGCCGGTCCGCCGCGCGTGCTGCTCGACGGCTGGGGCTACGAAGACACGCACGAAACGCTCAACAGCTTCATCTGGGGGCCGGACGGCTGGCTCTACGGCGCGCACGGCGTCTTCACCCACAGCGTCGTGGGCGCGCCGGGCACGGCCGTTGTCGATCGGCAGCGGCTGAACGCCGGCATCTGGCGGTACCATCCGACCAAGCACCGCTTCGAGGTGTTCGCCGAGGGCACGAGCAACCCGTGGGGCCTCGACTTCAACGAGAACGGTCACGCCGTCGCCGTCGCCTGCGTGATTCCCCACCTGTGGCACATCGTCCAGGGCGGTCGTTATCAGCGGCAGGCCGGCGAGCACTTCAATCCGCACCTCTACGCCAACCTCGAGACGATTGGCGACCACCTGCACTACATCGGCAGTTCACCGTGGGCCGGCAACAACCGCAGCGAGGCGGCCGGCGGCGGTCATGCGCATGCCGGACTGATGGTCTACCAGGGCGCCAGCTGGCCCGATCGGTACCGCGGCCTGACGTTCATGAACAACATCCACGGCGCGCGCATCAACGTGGACGTGCTCGAGCCGCAGGGCAGCGGCTACGTCGGCCGGCACGCCGACGATTTCCTCGACTTCAACGATCCGGCATCCCAGGTCATCAACCTCCAGTACGACCAGGACGGATCGGTCTATCTGATCGACTGGTACGACCAGGAACAGTGCCACGTCAACAATCCCGACGTCCCGGATCGCGGTAACGGGCGCATCTTCAAGATCGTCTACGGCGACACGCCGACGACTCGCGTGGACGTGCAGGCGCTCACCGACGCCGAGCTCGTACGGTCGCTCCTGCGTCGCAACGAATGGCACGTGCGTCACGCGCGGCGCGTCCTGCAGGAGCGAGCCGCGCTCGGCACGTTGCGGGCCGAGACGACGGCCCGGCTGCGCGCGCTGCTGGGACTCGACGGACCCGCACCCGCGGTCGCGCGTGCCGATGACATGCTCGACGCGGGGGGCACCGCCGCGCGGCTGCGCCTGCTCTGGGCGCTGCACGTCGTGTCGGGCCTGACCGAAGCGGACATGATGACGCTGCTCGACGACGAGGACCCGCAGCTGCGCGCCTGGGCCGTGCAACTCGCCACAGAGGACGGCGGCATTTCCCGGCGACTCGCGGGGCGGCTTGCCGAGGCGGCTCGTCAGGACGAATCGCCTGTCGTGCGCCTCTACCTGGCGAGTGCCGCGCAGCGGTTGGGCCCGCTGCAGCGCTGGGGCATTGTCGAGGCACTGCACGCGAGTGTGACGGCCGGGGACCACAACCTGCCGATGATGCTCTGGTATGCGACCGAGCCGCTTGTTGCCGCCGACATGCACGGCGCGCTGGCTCTTGCGCTCGAGTCGTCGGCGCCGCGTGCGCTCGAGTTCACGGCGCGGCGCGTGGCCGCCCTCGGGACTGGTGCGGCCGTCGACCTGCTCGCCGCGACGCTCGCCACGATCGATGATGACGATCGCACCGTCGCCATGCTCGCGGGGATGAAGGCGGCGTTTGTCGGCCAGCGCCAGGTGAAACTGCCGGACAAGTGGGACGCCGTCGAGCGCCGACTCGCGGCGAGCCAGAACGCGCGCATCCGGGCCGACGTGCAGGCGCTCGCCCTGACGTTCGGCAGCCCGGCGGCCGTCGCTGACGCCCGCCGTACGCTGGCCGACACGACACTGCCGGCCGATACCCGCGGCCGGGCGCTCGCATCGCTGCTCAACGTGCGCGACGCCGGCTTGCCGCCGCTGCTGATCAACGCGCTCGGCGACCGGCGGCTGCGCCCCGCCGCCATCCGCGGGCTCGCGTCCTATGCCGACGTGCGGACGCCCGCCGCGCTGCTCGACATCTACCCGTCGCTGCCGCCCGCCGAGAAACGCGACGCCCTGCTGACGCTGGCCGCCCGGCCGGACTTCGCGCGGCCGCTGGTGGATGCGATCGTGGCGGGCCGCGTGCCCGCGCGCGACGTCACCGCCGACATCGCGCGGCAGATCCGGCTGCTCGATCAGCCGGACGTCACGACGACATTCGAATCGGTCTGGGGAGTCGCCCGGGGCAGTCGAGCCGGGACGCTCGCGGCCGTCGAACGCTACAAGGCGCTCGTCGAGGATGCCGACCTGCCGCGGCCGCGTACCGCACGGGGCCGTGAGGTGTTCCGGGACGTGTGCGCCGCCTGTCATACGCTCTTCGACGACGGCGGGTCGATTGGTCCGGACATCACCGGATCGAATCGGGCGAACCTCGACTACCTGCTGCACAACATCGTGGACCCCAACGCCGAGATTCCCAACGCGTACCGCACCACCACCGTCGAACTCGCCGACGGACGCATCGTGGCCGGGATTGCCAACGTGCAGGATCCGGCCGTCGTGACCGTGCAGACGTCGAACGACCGCGTGTCGATCGCCCGCGGCGACATCAAGGCCATCGTGCCATCGGACGTGTCGATGATGCCCGAAGGCCTGCTGCAGCAGCTCGACGACGACGACGTGCGAAGTCTCATTGCGTACCTGCGTGGCGCCAGGCAGGTCGCGCTGCCGCGGCCTGCACTCGCCGGTGTGACGCAGCCATAGCGGCACGCGCGTCGACGCGCGCAAGGAGGGCTCGATGAACGTCCTGCTGTTCTCCATGCCCGATTCGTTCGAGCACACACCCACGCTCACCATGCGGATGCCGAATGGTGCGCTGGCCTCGCTCGCCGGAAACGTCGATCCGCACCACCGCGTCGCCGTGGCGGATCTCGTGCTGGCGCAGCAGGCCGTGGCCGCCACCGTGCTCCGCCTCATGGACCAGTGCGCACCGGACGTCGTCGGTCTTTCGGTGATGACGTTCCAGCGCGCGACGGCCCGCCGCATCATCGATCTCGTGCGCTCGGTCAGGCCCGGCGTCCTCGTTGTTGTTGGCGGGTACGACCCGAGCCTCGCGCCGGAGGTGTGGGAGACACCCGGGTCGGGGGTCGACGTGATTGTGTCCGGCGAAGGCGACATCACGTTCCGCGACCTGCTCCGGGTACTGGAGCGGGGTGAAAGTCCCGCCGGGGTCCCCGGACTGTCGTACCGCGATGGCGCGGCGTTCGTCCGCACGCCGCCCCGCCCGGTGAGTGCCCTCGCCAGCGAGGTGAAGCCGCCGCGGCGCGACGCCCGCGTCCTGGCCGGCTACACGCTGCTCGGCCGGCCCATCGACATTGTCGAGACATCACGTGGATGTACGTACGACTGCAGCTTCTGCTCGATCATCGAGATGCGCGGCCGCAATTTCCACGTCTGGCCCATCGAGCGCGTCATCGACGACATCCGCGATGCCCGCGATCGCGGCGCGCGCGCCGTGTTCCTCGTCGACGACAACATCACGTTGAACGTCGCGCGCTTCGGCGCACTCTGCGACGCGATCGTGGCGGCCGGCCTGAACGATCTCGACTACGTCGTGCAGGGCATGACGAGCGCGTTTGCGTCGGGTGGCGACGCGCTGGCAGGCCGCATGCGCGCCGCGGGCTTCCGCTACGTGTTCCTCGGTATCGAGAACGTGGTGGCGGGCGATCTCGCCTTTCTGCGCGCGAACGCCAAGAACGCCGAGCGGCAGGGCGGGCGCACGGTCGGCAACGCGACCACCCGCGCGGTGGAGCTGCTGCACCGGCACGGCATGCTCGTCGTCGGCGGCCTCATCGTCGGCAATCCGGACGACACACGCGAGTCGATCGAGGCGAATCTGGCCTTCGCGCGACGCTACGTCGACTGGCCGTACATCCAGCACCCCACGCCGTACCCCGGCACGCCGATGACCCGGGACTTCCGTGCGCGCGGCCTCGTCGTATCCGACGACGTCACGGAGTACGACGGAACGACGGCTGTCGTGCGCACCGAGCACATGGCGGCCGAGGAGGTGGAATACATGCGCTGGCGCGCCGAGCGGTGGATGAAGGTGCGGCACCTGCCCCGTGTCGTGGCGCATGATCCCGTCTTCGTGCTGCGCCACGGCCTGCGCATGCTGCGCCACACCTTTCGTGGGGCGACACTCCGCACCTGGCTGCGGCTCGAGGATGAGCGTGCGGCATTCCGCCGCTACAAGGCCATTCGCCGACGCGAACGCGAGTTCTTCCCGCCGAGCCGGTCGGACGAGGTGCGTGTGGAACCGTTCCAGACCGCGCCGGTCGAAGCTCAGCGTCGGGCGGACGCCCGGGCGATGAGCGAAGCCACCGTCGTTTCCGCCCGAGCGAGCAGCGTCGACACGCCAATCTGGCCGAGGTAGTTGCCGGAGAGCGCGAGCCACGGCGGCAGTTCCGCGACGTGGGCCTGCACCGCGACAATGCCTGCGTCGTAGACGGGCAGGGCTTCGGGCCGGGTCGTGGCGAACAGGCCAAGCGGCACCTGGCGTCGACCCGTCAGGACTTCGCGATCGGCCGACACACGGTCGGCGGCCGGCGCCGCGGAGGCACCGTCGGCGAGCGAGTAGATCCACGTTTCGGACCGCTGCGTGCCTCGTCCCGGGAAGATGCTCGTGTTGAACAGCACGCCAAGCGCGTCGATGCCGCAGCCGCGCGGGAAGAGCACGCCGAAACCGGCGATGTCGTCGGGGCGCGGCTCGAAGAATGCGGTGACGGTCTCGAGCCCGGAGAGCCGCACGCGCCCGAGCGCCGAGCCGAGCGCCGGCGCGTGCGGTGCGACGAGCGCGGCGGCGGCGCGCGCGTGGGTCGCGACCACCGTGGGCAGCGCGCCACCGATGTAGTCGACCGGCGCCCCGAACGAGAATGACACGCCACGCGCGCACAGCGCCTGGTAGAGCCGGTCGATGAACTCGCCCATGCCGCCGGGCGGCGCGGCGCTGCCGCCACGTGCGCGCCGCCATCCGCCGAACACGGCCTCGGCCGACAGCTGATCCGCCGGGGCGCCGTAGATGCCCTGGAGGGCGGGCGCAACGAACCAGGCGACGGCGGCCGGTCCCGCCACGCGGCTGACAAAGGCCGCAACGGTTTCGCCGGGCCGCGGCCGCATCCGTCGCGTCAGGTACGTCCATCCGGCTCTCGCACCCATTGCAAACGTCTCGCCGCGGCGCAGGGGCCATCGCCGCGGATGGCCGTCGCGATAGATGAACCGGTGACGGCTGGCATCGAGCGGGAATGACGGCGCGATGTGGAGGCGCGCGAACCATGCGGCTGTCGTCTCGGTCCAGACGAAGGCATTCGCCGCGCGCTCGACAGGACCGTGTGGCGTGTGCATCGTGCCGATGAGGCCGCCCGGCTCTTCGGCGGCCTCGATGACCTCCACGTCGAAGCCGGCATCCCGCAGGCACCATGCCGCGGCCAGTCCGCTCAGACCGGCGCCGACGACGCGCGCGGATTTCATGCGGATGTCGAATAGGTGGGCCGCGTGGGATCCTGACCCGGGAGATGGGCGTCGAACGCCGTGGCGATGTTGCGCAGAAACGCGCGGCCGCGGCCGGGCACCACCATGTCGTCGCCGGCCACCTCGATGAGTCCGTCGGCGGCCAGTTCGGCCATGCGCGTCGCGTCGGCGGTGATCCCGCCCGCGGAGATGGGCGCGCGGAAACGCGTCATGAGCGCGGCAATCCGGTCGCGCCGACCCTGGTCGTCGGCCGAGAGCCGGTGCCCGCGCAGCGTCGGAATCTCGCCTGCATGCACACGCTGCTCGTAGGTCGTGAGCACCTTCTCGTTCTGGTGGTAGCAGTCGGGCGTCTCGGAGATCGCGCTCACGCCGAGGCCGAGCAGTGTCGTCGTGCGCACCTCGGTATAGCCCATGAAGTTCCGATGCAGTCGTCCCTCGTCGGCCGCGGTGGCCAGCGCGTCGGATGGACGCGCGAAATGATCGAGGCCGATCTCGACGTACCCGGCCGCCACGAGCGGCGCCCGGATCGCCTCGTAGAGCGCGCGCTTCTCGGCGCCCGTGGGAATCTGGTCGTCCTTGAACCGGCGCTGCGCCGGCTTGATCCACGGCACGCGCGCGAAGCTGTAAACGGCGAGCCGATCGGGATTGAGCCGCACGACCGCGTCGGCCAGCGTCGCGATTGTGGCCGGAGTCTGGCCCGGCAGCCCGTAGATGAGGTCGAGGTTCACCGACTCGTAACCGAGCGCGCGGGCCGTTGCGCAGATCCGTTCGGTCATCTCGATTGGCTGGATGCGATTGACCAGCCGCTGCACCTCGGCGTCCACGTCCTGCACGCCGAGGGACACGCGCCGGAAGTCGAGGTCGCGAAGGGCCGCGAGCTGTTCGTCGGTCGTGACGCGCGGGTCGACCTCGATCGAGCCTTCGAACCCGCCCGGATCGGGTGGAAGGAGTGCGTAGATCCCCCGCACCAGCTTCACGAGCGACGCCGCCGAGAGGAACGTCGGCGTCCCGCCGCCAAGATGCAGCTGCTGGAACGGCTGTCCGGCCAGTGGGGGGACGCGCGAGAGGTAGGCGCGCAGCTCGGCCAGCACGGTGTCGACGTAGGGCGCCTCGCGGCCGTGATCGCGCGTGATGACGTTGTTGCACCCGCAGAACGAGCACAGCGACTCGCAGAACGGCAGGTGCACGTACATCGACAACGAGGCGGAAGGCGCGGCGGCCGCCTGCGCGAGCGACAACGCCCACTCGTCGATCGACGGCGTGTCGTGCCACTGCGGCACCGTGGGGTAACTCGTGTACCGCGGAACCGGGACGTCGTACTTCTCGAGCAGGTCGGAAAGCGTCATGCCAGCTGCCTCCGGACGAACCGAACGAAGTCGCGCACGCTCGTTTCCGGGGTCCCGGGCAGCACGCCGTGCCCAAGCCCGCAGATCCACCCGCGCCGGCGCGCCGGTGACAGGGCGGCAATCGGGGCGAGGTAGTCGCCGATTGCGCGCCGCAGGGCGGCACCCGTCAGGTGCAGCCTGGCGGGATCGAAATTGCCCTGGACGAACCCCGAGCGGCCCCGTGTCCCGATGACCGACGCGATGTCCCAGCGCCAGTCGACGCCGAGTCCCAGCCAGTCGCCGATGTCGCGCGTCGACGCGCTGCCGCCGAGATGGGCGGCCTGGATGCCGCGGGCGAAGTAGCCCAGCCGGCCCGGCAGCGCAGCCGACAGCCGGCGCAGATCCGGGGCGAGCAGCCGGCGGAAGTCGGCTGGCGCGAGCTCACCGGCTGCCGTATCGAACACCATCACCATGTCGGCGCCCGCCTCGAGCTGCGCCCGTGCGGCCCGCTCGAGCAGCGGCACGAGGATGCGGGCGAACTGGCGATAGAGCGGCATGGACGTCTTCGCCGCGACGAGCGATCCGGCATGCGTCCCCTCGACGGCGTAGACAAACAGCGTCCACGGGCCGCCGATGAACCCGACCAGCCCTTTCGACGGGGACAGTTCGAAGCGTGTGAGCGCGGTGGCCTCGGCCTGAAACGCCAGGCGCGCGGCGGCCTGGTCCACGTCGCGCAGCTTCGGGAGCCGCGCCGCGTCGAGGCGTCGGGCCAGCTTCGGTCCGCCATCGTCGTAACTGACCGGCAGTCCCAGTGCGTCGAGCGGGAACAGCAGGTCGCTGAAGAGGATTGCGGCGTCGAAGTCGAACTGATCCACCGAGTCGAGCGCCACGCGTGCGGCCAGGTGCGGCTCGCGGCACAGTTGCTCGAAGGTGTGCCGACGCCGGAGCGCCTGGTAGGAACGCTGGTAGCGCCCGGCCTGCCGCATCAGCCAGATGGGCGGCACATCGAGACGCTCGCGAGCGATTGCACGCACGAAACGATTCATGTCTGTTCCTCGACAGCCGGCGTCCACTGATAACCCACGCCGCGGACCGATCGGATCAACTCGCCCTCGTCATCGCCGAGGGCCTGACGGATGCGCACGATGCTGTTGTCGACGGCGCGCGTCGTCGGGTACTGATCGTGGCCCCACACGCGGTCGAGTACTTCGGCGCGGTCGACGACGTTCGGCGCGGCGGCAATCAGCAGCCGGAGCACGCGGGCGTCGCGAATCTGCAGGAACACACGTTCTCCGCCGGGCCCGGTGACGCTGAGTGCGTGCAGGTCGATGCGCCGGCCGCGGACGTCGAGGACTTTCGGTGTGCGCTGCGTGGCCAGCACGTGGCGCACCCGAAGGATGAACTCCTTGAGGTGGAACGGCTTGGGCAGGTATTCGTCCGCGCCAATCTCGAAACCCTCGAGCCGGTTCTCGGCCGAGTTGAGCGCCGTCATGAACATCACCGGCGTGAGCGACGTGCGCTTGATGTGTCGCGCGAGGCCGAATCCGGATCCGTCCGGCAGCTTCACGTCGACAACGGCAAGATCCCAGCTTCCGGATTCGAGTGCCGCTTCGGCGGCCGCCACCGTCTGCGCCCAGCTGACGTCGAGCTTCTCCTTCTGCAGCCGTTCGTACAGCGTCTGCCCGAGCGACAGATCGTCCTCGACGAGCAGCACGCGCGGCGTCATCGCGCCTCCGGCAGGTCGATCGTGACGACGAGCCCGCTGTCGCTGCCCGACACGGCGAAGTGCATGTCGCCGCCCATTCGCGTCACGAGCCGCCGGCTGACGTAGAGGCCGGCGCCCGTTCCGCTGGTTGGACCGGGCCGGGCGAACGGCTCGCCCAGTTGCGCCAGGCCTTCGGGCGTCATGCCGCGGCCGTTGTCGGCAAGGGTCAGTCGTACGACGCCGGCGTTCGTGCGCTCGATGCCGACGTCGACGCGTGAGGCGCCGCCGTGGATGACGGCGTTCTGCAGCACGTTGCGGAGCACGGTCTCGAACGCGCGCGCATCGACGAGGACGTGACCCGTGCCCGTCACGATGATGTCGAGCGAGGGCCAGTCCTCGCGCTGCCGGTCGACGGCAGCGGCCAGGTCGAGTCGCTCCTTGAGCAGGCGGCCGTCCGGCTGGGCGACGAACAGCGAGTTCTCGAGCTGAATCTGCAGCCGCACGGTGTCCTGCAGGAGCCGGTCAATCGGACCGGACTGGGCCGGATCGGGTCCATCTTCCCTGAGGCCTTCGGCCTGCAGCTGCACGCTGGCCAGCGACGTCTTCAGGTCGTGGGTGAACGCCATGAAGAAGGTTTCGAGTGCCTGGTGCCGGCGGTTCTCGCGACGGATCGCCACGAGGATGGCCACCCCGCCAACCAGCAGGACCACGATGAACGCCGCACCCTCCCACAGGAACATGCGGTGCCTGTCGGTCAGCGCCAGGCCGACGCTGAGCCACCATGAGGCGAGCGATACCGTGAAGACCAGCCAGGCGACGGCCGCCACGTAGTGCACGCGCGTGCGGGGGGCCGGCAGCGCCATCTATGCCGATTCCCGTGCGGCGGCGGCCAGCGCTCCCGCCGCTTCGTCCAGCGTGACGTCGTCGTGCGCGTGCGAGAGGAAACAGACTTCGTAGGCCGACGGTGGCAGGTAGATGCCGCGTGCCAGGGCAGCATGGAAGAAGCGGCGATACCAGTCGGCATGCCCGGCGGGAATGCGCTGGGGCTGGCGCGGCTCGGCGCCCCGGCAGAACCAGAAGATCGACGCGTGCCTGACGATGCCGAGGTCGGGCAGCAGGGGATACAGGTGCTGGCGCAGCGCGTCGACGAACGCCGCGGTGCGCGTCTCGAGCACCCGCCACCCGTCGAGTGATTCCATGCGCTCGAGCGTCGCGAGCCCCGCGCGCATGCCGACCGGGTTCGCGCTGAGCGTCCCGGCCTGGTAGACGGGGCCCTCTGGCGCGACGAGCGAGAGCAGGTCGGCGCGTCCCGCGTAGGCGCCGACTGGAAACCCGCCACCAATGATCTTGCCGTAGCAGACGAGGTCGGGCCTGATGTCGAACGTCCCGGCCGCGCCCCGCAGGCCGCTGCGGAACCCGGTGATGACTTCGTCGAGGATCACGAGGGCTCCCGCCGCGCGCGCGCGTGCGGCCACGTGCGCCAGCCATTCGGGCCGCGGCGGCAGCAGCCCGTAGTTGGCCGGCACGGGCTCCACGATGACGGCGGCGATCTCGGCGCCGTGTGCGTCGAGGATCGCGTCGAAGGCCGCTTCGTCGTCGAGCGGTGCGACGAGCGTGGCTGAAATGGTCTCGGATGGCAGCCCCGCGCTGCTGGCGGCAACCGGGCCGGCCAGGCCGCTCCCGGCCTGCACGAGCAGCTGATCGGCGTGCCCGTGATAGCAGCCCTCGAACTTGAGGATGCGGGGTCGACCCGTGGCCGCGCGCGCCACGCGCAGTGCGGACATCACCGCTTCGGTGCCCGACGACACGAAGCGCACGCGCTCGACCCAGGGGACCCTGGCGATGATCCATTCGGCCAGCGCGAGCGAATACGGCTCGCACGTGCCATACGACCAGCCGTCCTCGACGGCGAGGCGCACGGCTTCGCGCACGGTGTCGTCGCGATGGCCGAGAATCAGCGGCCCGAAGCTGAGGCAGAAGTCGATGTAGCTGCGGCCGTCGACGTCCGTGATGCGTGCGCCGGCCGCCGATTGCATGTAGACCGGGGTCCCGCCGACACTGCGAAACGCGCGAACCGGACTGTGCACCCCGCCGGGCGCCGTGCGAAGGGCCCGCCCGTGGAGGTCGGTGCTTGTCGTCATGCCAGGCCCAGCTGCCGCGCGCGCCGCGCGCCGTACGTGATGATGAACGCCGCGCCGGCGCGGCGGAACACGAGGAGTGTCTCGAGCAGCACCTGATCGAAGTCGGCGAATCCCTGCTCGGCCAGCGCCGTCAGGCCGGCGTACTCGCCGCTGACCTGATAGGCGCCCACGGGCCGCCCGGTGGCGTCGGCGATGGGCGCGATGAGGTCGATGGACGACAGGCCGGGCTTGACCATCAGCAGGTCGGCGCCCTCGTCGGCGCAGCGGACGCTCGACTCGATCGCGTCGCGACGGGACCGCACGTCGATCTGATAGTGCCGCCGGTTGCCGAACTGCGGCGCCGAATCGGCCGCACCGCGGAACGGGCCGTAGAAGCTGCTCGCGAACTTCGTGCTGTAGCTCATGACGGGCACGCGACCATGGCCCGCCGCATCGAGCGACGAACGGATGTGACCGACGCGGCCGTCCATCATGTCGCTTGGCGCGACACCGTCGGCGCCCGCCCCCGCCGCATCGACGGCGGCACGGCTCAGCGCGTCGAGCGTCGGGCCGAGATCGATCTCGCCGCTGTCGTCGAGCAGCGCGCAGTGGCCGTGCGCGGTGGCCGAGCACAGGCAGATGTCGACCCAGAGGTGCAGCGCGTCGCCGAACCGCGCCTTGATGGCCGCCACGGTCCGCGCCAGATCGTCGAAGCGCAGATCGCGCGTGCCCTTCGTCGCCGGTACGCCGAACAGCATGAAGTGGCGCACGCCGGCATCCACGTCGCGGGCGATTGATTCGAGCGCGGCGTCGCGCCCATGTCGTGCGGTATCCCCGAGCCCCGGGATTGGCTCGCTGCCGGCCAGGCCGTCGACCACGAACACCGGCTGAATCAACTGCGCGGCGCCGAACGTCGTTTCCGCCACCATGTCGCGCAGGTGTGCCGTGCGGCGCAGCCGGAGGCGCGACCATGGCGCGGCCGCGAGTGTCACTTCGTCACGTGTGTGAGCCATTGCTCGTAATCCAGCCAGATGCTGACGCGCGAGGCGTCGCCAATCCCGTTGCGAACCGCCAGCGATGTACGTCCCGGGCCGCACGCGTGCCAGCCGCGGCCGATGGTGGGGTACCGGGCCACGGCCGCCCGGAACGCGCTGCCGCTCGTCCAGTAGAAGTGCGTCCGCGCCCCGAGGTCCTCCGGAAAGCGCGTGTCGACAGCATAGGCGGGAAATGCGGTCGGATCCCCGCTGCCAGTGTGCGTCAGGCGCAGCCACTGTACTGCGCGACCCGCCAGCGCCTCGATGCGCGGCGCCTCGGTGTCGCCCAGGCCTTCCGATGAGCCATGGACCCAGACGCCGCGGGCGGCGAGCCGATGCCACGTGCGCGCACCGGCCGCCCAGATGAGCTGCGTCTCGCCCGGGGTCACGGCCGCCGGCAGCGCATCGGCGCGCGCGATCCACCACCCGCGATCGTCGACGGGCACGGTATCCCTCGTTGGACGCCGCACGGAGAAGTCGCGTTCATCGGGGCGCGGCCAGATGGCCGACAACGGAGCGGCCGGCGGTCGGACGGATGTCGATTCGAGCGACCAGCGCTCGAGCGACTCGCCCGTGGGCAGGCAGCCTCGCACGCTCGTCACCACGCCGTAGTCGCGGATGAGCACCGCCGCGCCAATCGCCTCGTGGCAACCGCCGCCGTAACCGGCCAGGATGTCGCGTTCGATTCTGACGGCGCGCTCGGTGGGCGCATCCGAGATCGCCTGCACGAGCCGCAGCACCTCGCGTTGCCCCGCGGCGACCTCGATGGCCAGCGCGCCCTGCGCCGGCGCCGTCGGAAACTCGCGCAGGGGAAGCACCATCCAGGCGCACTGGTCGAGCGCCTGCCGGACGTGCGCGCGTATCTCCGCGCGGGCGAAATCGGACAGCAGGCGATCGAGCGCGGCCTTGGCGACGACGAGCGCGTCGGCCCGCCCGTCGAGAAGGCGCGTGAGCCGCGTCGGAATATTGCCGCGTACCGGCACGGTTTCCACGCTGCTGACGGTCCAGGGCAGCAGCGGCGCGACGGATTGCTGCAACTGCCACGCACGCCGGCGCGACGATGTGAGCACCGTGAGTGTCGATGGACGGGTCGCGAGGGTGCCGCGGCGGATGAGCAGAACGTCGCGCGGGTCGGCGCGTTCCAGCGTGCCGGCCACGAGCGTGCCCTCGACGCCCGCAATCGGCAGGTCCTTCCACGAGTGCACGACCGCGTCGGCCACGCCCGCGGTGAGCGCCTCGGATAAGTCGCTCGTGAACACGCCTTTGTCCGGCGCCTGCCAGAGGTCCACCCGGGTATCGCGATCACCGAGCGACGACCGCGTCAGCCGCTCGATCGACAGCGAGGGCCAGCGCGCACTGAGGGCCGCGGCGACGGTGTCGGCCTGGAGCACGGCGAGATCGCTCGTTCGACTGAGCAACCTCACGCGCATAGATCGTCCCACCCGAGGGGACGCAATTCCTCCCGCCCGGCAAACGCCAGGGCCAGATCGCGAATGTCCGCGCGCGCGGCGCGCAGCCGCAGCGCGGCTGCCGCGTCGGTTCGCGCGGCCTCGGCGAACAGGTCGGCCAGCACCAGGACGGGCGCCGGGTGGTCGACGGGCGTCTGCTGGTCGGCCGGGCGCAGGTCCACGACATTGAGCAGTCGCGGATAACAGGCCGCGACCAGGTTCAGGGCGTCGGCCTCAACCGGGGCCGCGATGACGAGAGTCGTCGTGCCGGGGCGGGCGGAAGAAGCCGCGGCATCCGTCAGCAGGGTGAACGTCGGCGGGAGTTCGCGTTCCGGGAGCGGCCGATCCGCGCTGCGGCCCCAGACGTCGACCGCACTCGTGACGGGTGCCGACCCGGCCACCTGCGCCGCCAATGCCCCCGTGCCGACGACGGCAACGCGGTCGCCGCGGAAGTGCCGCGCGGCCAGCCACCCGTAGGAGTGCGCGCCGAAACCCTGCAGGTGCTTGTGCCGGATGCGCTTCGCGTCGCCCAGCACCCGCTGGCCCACGCGGCGGATCCATCGGTTACCCGAGGCTTCTTTCGACGCGAGGAACTGCTTGAACTGGGCCTGAACCTCCGTTTCCCCGAGCAGCGGAGACCGCAGGCCGCAGACGACTTCGAGCAGCAGGGCGTAGGCGTCGGCGTCGGTGAGCACGCCGGATTCCGGAGTCGCGCCGTGGGCCGGCAGGAAATGGATTTCGCGCAGGCAGGTTCGCCAGGCGGGCAGTCCGGCCCGCAACGGCGGCTCGGCGCCAGCAGTACGGTGAATCAGCGCGAGACGCACCCGAACATTCTATCGGCCGGCTCCCGTGATTTGTCACCGCTTTGTCCGGACGCACGCCGCCAGCCTGCCCGCTGATACGCTGATGCGCCATGGCGACGCCTTCGCGTCTCGGAGTGCTCATCCTGCAACTTGGGACACCCGACGCGCCCACCCCCGCGGCCCTGCGCCGCTACCTGCGGCAGTTTCTCTGGGACGTCCGTGTCGTCGACACGCCACGGCCGCTGTGGTGGCTGGTCCTGAACCTGCTGGTGCTGCCGCGGCGGCCGGCCAAATCGGCGCGGCTGTACGCGTCGGTCTGGACGCCCGAGGGGTCGCCGCTGGCCGTGGGCACGCAGGCCCAGGCCGACGCGCTGGCCGCGCGGCTTGGCCTGTCGGTCGACACACCGCCGCAGGTGGCCGTGGCGATGCGATACGGCAACCCGTCGATCGAGAGCGCCATCGAGTCGCTGCTCGCGCGCGGCTGCGATCGCCTCATCGCCTTTCCGATGTATCCGCAGTACGCCAGCGCGACGACGGGATCGAGCCTCGAGGAAGTCTTCCGCATCCTCGGGCGGCGGCGAGTGGTGCCCGCGCTCCGCGTGGTGCCGTCCTACTTCGACGACCCGGCCTACATCGGCGCGCTCGTCGACTCCGCGCGGCGGCACTTCAGCGGCTGGGTTCCCGATCACATCGTGCTCAGCTACCACGGCATTCCGCAGCGATATGCGCAATTGGGCGATCCCTACCCCTCGCAGTGTGAGGCGACGACGCGGGCGTTTGCCGAGGCGTTGGGCTGGCCGGCCGACCGTCTGACTCAGTCGTACCAGTCGCTGTTCGGCCGGGAGGAATGGCTGCGTCCGTATACCGACGAGACGTTGAGAGCGCTGGCCACACGCGGCTTCGACCGTCTGGCGGTCTTCTGTCCCGGGTTTCCGACCGATTGCCTCGAGACGCTCGAGGAGATTGGATCGCTCGGCAGGAAGCAGTACCAGGATGCCGGCGGCGGCGACTACCGGTTGATCCCCTGCCTGAACAGCGACCCCGCCTGGATTGAAGGCATGGCCGCCATCGTCAACCGCGAACTGCAGGGATGGGACCGGTAGCCGCCCGTTACACCGAGGCGTCCTGATCGGCGTCGTCGAAGGGCAGCCTGTCCCATTCGACCGGCCGGGGCGACATCAGCCCGTGTACGCCGGCGCCGAGCAGCCGGACGGGCCGTTGTCCGGCGTCCGTCCTGTCGAGCAGGGAGACGGCGCGTGCCACGATGCTGTTGGTGTCGTCGGTCGGTGCCGACGAGTGGCTGCGCGTGACGGTGGTGAAGTCGCTGTAGCGCACCTTGATGGTGACCGTCCGCGCCCAGAGGCCCTTGCGCCTGAGCCACTCCGCGTTGGACCGCGCCATGGTGGCCACTTCCTCCTGGATACGGCCGATGTCGGTGAGGTCGTCGGCGTAGGTGCATTCGCTCGACGAGGACTTGGCGGCGCGATCGGGCTGGACCGGGCGATCGTCTTCGCCGCGGGCGAGGCGGAGCAGCCAGTCCGCCTGACTGCCGACGGCCGATCGCAGCACGCCCTGATCGGTCGACCGGACGTCGGTCAGCCGCACGATGCCGCGTTCGCGGAGCCGCCGCGCCGTGACCGGTCCCACGCCCCAGAGCGCTTCGACCGGCAGTTGCTGCAGGAAGGCTTCGACGCGCGCGGGCGGAATGACGGTGAGCCCGTCGGGCTTCTGCCAGGCCGAGGCGATCTTGGCCAGGAACTTGTTCGGTGCGACGCCGGCTGACGCGGTCAACCCGGTGGTCTCGCGAATCAGCACCTTGATGCGCCGGGCCACGCGCGTGGCAATCGGCTCGTTCCACGCGTTCTCGGTCACGTCGAGATACGCCTCGTCGAGCGACAGCGGCTCGACCAGCGGCGTGACGGACCGGAAGATTTCGAGCACCTGCTGCGACACGGCGCGGTACCGCCCGAAGTTCGCCCCGACGATGACCAGATCCGGACAGAGGCGTACGGCCTGCGACATCGGGATGGCGGACCGCACGCCGTACACGCGCGCCTCGTAGCTGGCCGCCGCGACGACCCCGCGCGAGGCGGGCGATCCGCCGACGGCGACCGGGCGTCCGCGCAGTTCCGGCCGATCGCGCTGCTCGACCGACGCGTAGAACGCGTCCATGTCCACGTGGATGATCCGTCGCATCTGACGTCAGTGCGTCAGGCCGTAGAGGATGGCGTTGACGCCGAGCTTGTAGGCCTCGTTGGTGTCCGCGATCGAGCGGAACCCGCGCTCGGACCATTCCCAGAACTGCGAGATGTCGGTGTTGTAGTGGACGACCATCCGCAGCGGTTTCGACACGTCGTTGTCCTCGTGCAGGCCGAGGAAATAGGGCCGGCCCGCGTTGTAGGCCTGGGGGATGATCTCGAACGAGGCGATGTCGAAAAACTGGTGGAAGATCGGGTGCGACACGTCGAGGTCGACGAACTCGCCCTCGGGCAGCACGCGGCGCATGTTGGCGGCGAAGTGGTCCCAGCCTCCGCCGCCAATTCCGCCGGGCATCTTGAAGTCGTCGACGATGACGAAGCCGCCCTTGTCGAGGTAGGCGCGCAGCGCCACGGCCTCGGCGTCGGTCATCTGCCACCAGCCGACCTCGATGATGTAGATGACCGGATAGTTGAAGATGGCCGGGTCCTCGAGCGACAGCGTATTGATGTCATCGACGTGCGGCGTGATGGTCGTGAGCGCCTCGATGATGCGCATGAGGTTGCGTTCGGCTGTGGGGTAGCCGTGCATCCACGCGGGCTGGCCGCGGTACCAGTAGCCGCCTGGGGCCGTGTCGTAGGACACGCGTACGAACGTGAAGCGACCGTCGTAGGCGATGTTGGCCTCCGGCCGCATCGACGGCCGCAGCATGTCGAACCGCCCGAACCGGCGCCCCTGGCCGAACGCCAGGGCCGAGGCCAGCAGGAGCACGACGACCGCCGCGACAGCGCGGAACCGCATACGGGCAGCTTATGCGATCGGATGTGGTCGGGGTGGGCCAGGTACGTCAGGTACGTCGGGTACGCCTTGTTGGCTGCCGGAGGCGCTCCAGCTATGATCGGAGGCATGTCGACTTCGCGCGCTGCGTCTCTGCTGGTCTCGCTCGCCCTTGCCGGTCTCGTCCTTGCGTTTCAGCCTGCCGTTGGCGCCGACGAGGCTCCTGCGGCACAGGCGGCAAGCGCGCCGGCCAACCTGCTCTATCCGGGCGAGGAGCGCCACCTGTCGAACGTGCGCCAGTTGACGTTCGCGGGCGAGAACGCCGAGGCGTACTTCTCGTTCGACGGGCAGATGATCAGCTTCCAGTCGAACCGCGCGCACGCCTGCGACCAGATCTACACGATGAAGGTCGACGGATCGGACGTCCGCATGGTCAGTACCGGGCTGGGACGGACGACCTGTTCCCACTTCACGCCGGACGGCAAGTCGGTCGTCTACGCGTCGACGCACCTGGGCGGACCGGAATGCCCGCCGGTGCCGAGCAGCGACATGGGCTACGTCTGGCCGATCTACGACACCTACGACATCTTCAAGGTCAACATCGACGGGACGGGGCTGACACGCCTCACCGACACGCCCGGCTACGACGCCGAGGCCACCGTCGGCAAGGACGGCCGCATCGTCTTCACGAGCACGCGCGACGGCGACATGGAGATCTACTCGATGAACGGCGACGGCTCGGACGTTCGCCGGCTGACGAATCGTCCCGGCCCTGACGGCGGACCGTTCTTCTCGGCGGATGGCTCGAAGATCGTGTGGCGCGGCCGGGCGTACGCGCCGGGCGCTGACCTCGACAACTACTTCTCGCTGCTCAAGCAGGGCATCTGGCGCCCGACGGCGCTCGAGATTTTCGTGATGGATCGCGACGGCAGCAACGTCCGCCAGGTGACCGACACGGGTGTCGGCGCCAACTGGGCGCCGTTCTTCACGCCGGACGGCACGCGCATCATCTACGGATCGAACGCGGCCAACCCGCGCAGCAACAACTTCGACCTGTTCATGGTCGACATCGACGGCGGCAACAAGGAGCAGGTGACGTTCTTCGACGGCTTCGACGGCTTCCCGATGTTCTCGCCCGACGGCACGAAGCTCGTCTTCGGATCCAACCGCAACCAGGCGAAGGAAGGCGACACGAACGTGTTCGTCGCGGACTGGAAGAATTGATCGTCCTACCGCTCCACCCGGAATCCCAGGACCTGTCGATCGGCCTCGCGTTCTGTCGCCACCTCGATCGCGTAGTCGCCAGCCGCGAGCGCCGCGACGTGCAGTTCCACTGTGAGGCTGCCAAGGGACGCGTCAAAGGTGTGGGATAACGCGGCGCCAGGGGCGAGCGTCTGGCCGCGCCGATCGATCAGGTGAATCGTTCGAACAGTCGATTCCGAGGCCGGCTGCCACTCGACCCGCAGCCGTTCCCCGCGGCGATAAATCGGGGCCACGATCGGATGCGGGATCGGGCGGCCGATCGCTGGAATACGGAAGAACTGCGCCGCACCGAGGCTCGATACGCCACGCGCCGGCACGTCAATCCGCGTCGTCAACTCGTCAGTGCCGTTCATCGCGCGTACGTACACGCGCCACGGATGCTGCTGTGCGCTCTCGATTGGAACACTGACGAGCGCACTCGAACTGCCAGGCGTGAACCTGACGCTTACGCCGCGCGAGTCGTTGACTTCGCCGATCAGTTCGACGCTGAGATCCCCTCCGCTGCGCCAGCGGCCGTTCCTGATCTCTCGAGGCGCCAGTTCGGCCACGACGGTGATGCCAGCCGCTGTGCTCGTCGCCGACGCGAACAGCCCCTCGCCGGACTCCCATCGCGAGAGTGCCCCGAGGGCGACGGCCACCGGAGTCGGTATCGCTTCGCGTGTTGATCGAGCGTTGGCCAATGCCTGGGCTTGCGCCGACACCGCTGTGTATCCGCGTCGCGCGGTGACGTCAATGTCGCGCTGGTTCACACGGACATCGATGCGCCGGTACCGTCCGTCGGCTGCCGTGTTCGTCGAGGCATAACCCATCAGGTAGTAGGCGGCCGTGTGTTCAACCACCCGCCGCAATCCGTACCCGACGTCGTTGGCATTGATCGTCGCCACGCCATCGGTGTTCTCCGCCAGTTCCTGCAGTGTGGCGGGCGAGCCGGTCGGCATCGCCCCCTGATCTGGAAAGCGGGCTTCGGCGCCGATCGCATTCGTCCTCAACCCACCGACGTCGATTGGGTGAAAACTGACGTTGTTCGCGTTCGCGATCTGGAAGAGCCGCTTGAACCGATCGTCGAAGTCGATCTGAAGTCGTGCGAGCAGCTCGGTGCACGACGGAACGTGCCCGACTATCGGGTCCGGGCGGCCGAACTGGGCGCCGGTCGGAACCTGCGGCGCGATCTGCCTGCCTGGCGTGATGCGACTTCGTCCGGGCAGGTTCCCGAGGTTGCGGATGTCGATGCCACCGCGTCGGTTGTGCCAGCCCTCGGAAAGCAGAATGACGTTGGTCCGATCCGGCCGAAGCGCACCGATATGCGCGACGAGCGACTCGAGGCTCGTGAACAGGACATCGTCGCGGAAGTCCCTGAGGATACGTTCGTAGCCGTCGCGTGCGTCGCCGCAGGCGGCCAGTTGTCTTTCGGCGGGCGTTCGCGGTTGGATCGGTGCGTCGAACAGTCCCCATTCCCAGTAGCGTTCGAGTTCCGCCGAGACGGTGTTGAGCGTCTGCGTGAACGCGAGATCGCCGATGGGCGTCTCGGGTGTCATCACGGCGACGACGTCCGACGGGCCGATTGCCTGAGCGAGCATCTCGAGCAGCGGTCCCCGGATCTGGTGCGATGACGATCGGCTGACGTGGTAGAGGTCGAGGTAGACGATGAATACACGACGTTTCGGGTCCGCGAGCCACCGCTCGGCTTCCGCGCGATTGCGTGGGTCGAGGCGCTCGAAGGCTGGATCGGGCGAGTGGCGCACGAACTCGAAGGTTTCTATCGCCTGCGGGATGCCGTCCTCGAGAACCGTGAAGTCTGCGGCCGTTAGCCCCTCGACGACGCGGCCGTCGCGGCGCGGGTAGGCGTCGACGCGGACGAAATCAACGGCCCCGCGGAAGACCTGGTCCGGTGGCGTGGACGGACCCTGCGCCGTCGCGGACCAGACGGTCCCGACAACGATGAAACCGACGGCGAGTTCCCGAACGGACCGTGCGGGAGTCGGCATGATGTCTCCGGGAAGACAGGCGCAGGGCGGAGAGTAGCACGGGGGGAGGGCGGGAGCGTCGAGGCGTCACCCCACCGCCATCGCCATCGCCCTGACGAGATTCCCCGCGTCGAACGCACCGTAGAAAACGTAACTCGCGGTAACGACCCAGAAGGCCCACGTCACGAGCCTGTCGGTCCTCGACTGCGTCCGCGCGGACGTTGCCGTCAGCAACGCCATGGCCACGAACAACTCGTACGACCCGCGCTGGCCATTGCCGACGTGTACCCACACCGCAGCGTAGTCGAGCGAGACGGCCATCAGACCGTAGAGGCACGCGGCGACCGACAATGCGTCGCGTCTCGACCAGAACAGGCGCAGTGCCGCCGCCAGGCCCACCGTCAGGGCGACCGGGAACCAGAGCGCCGCGCGCACCATGTCGGTATGACCGTCAAAGTACGTTCCACCCCAGCTTGCCGACACCATCGTCCACACGCCTTCGTACGGCATCCCGAGGTTCCGCGGATTCTGGAAGAACGCCGCGGCGCCGAGCGCGGGATACAGCACGGATCCGACATACAGCCGCCAGCAGACGACGGGCGCGGCCGTCGCCGCAAGCCATGCGATCGCCCGACGCGCGCCACCCTGCCGCCACAGTGCTGCGGCCAGACAGATGACGATGATGGCGCCTGTTTCACGTACGAGCAGTGAGAGCGCCAGGGCGACGGCGGCTGTCGCGTAGCGCTGCCGTGTGAACGCGAAGCAGCCGGCGATTATCAGGGCAGCCGCAATCGGCTCGGGCAGTCCCACCTGGATCGACTGCCAGAAGCCCGGCACGAGCAGCACCAGCAGGCCGAGCGCCGCCGGCCGTCCGTGCGCCTGCGCGAGCCGCGCCAGCACAACGCCTGCCAGCGCAAGTCCGACGATCACCAGCCACGCCATCGTTCCCGGCAGGTACTGCCAGCGGCCGAGCGCCGCGATGGCGGCCATCCAGCTGAACCCGATGCGGCCATAGCGGTAGGCCGGTGCATCGACCACCAGCCCGTACTGCTGCGGGTCGTCCTTGAACTGGCGCAGCAGCGGGTCGAGCGCCATGTAGTACATGAACTGCCCGTCGTAGCCGCTCTCGTCGAGCACGAGCGTGTCGCGCAGGTCCTGGCGATGCGCGACGAGCGGGCTGCGCTCGAACCGGCCGCGTTCGATCACCAACAGGGCGCTGTAGTTGCCGTCGAACGGGGCGAGCCGCGCGCGCACGACGCCGTGAAACGCGGCGCCGATGACGAGGCCTGTGAGCAGACAGGCCCCCAGGCGCCGGCGCGAGGGCGTCAGCCAGCGCGCGAAGGCCGGCACCAGCACCGCGGCGACGGTCCAGATCCGCGGAGCCAGTGCGATGGCTGCGCCCAGCACAACGGTGCGCGTGGCGACGATCAACAGGTAGTTCGACACCCAGGCGGAGATGGCCACAAGAATGGCAATCACGCCGATGAGGACGACGAGTGCGGCGTGCACGTGCCTCATGCGGCGAGGCATCGCCGCCGGCTGGATGAGCAGGAGCAGGCCAACACAGACGCCGACGACCACAGCGGGCCAGGCCGATCGTGTGTAGGCCGTCGAGCCTGGCGGCACGATGAACAGGTCGAGCACGTCCCTGGCACGGCCGTGATGCGTGGCGACCTCGAGGTAGTCGAGCGACCACGCCGCGGTCCCTGCGATCGTCAGCGTGTGATCGGTGGACGGCGTCCAGGGCCCTCGCATCACGCAGTCGAAGCGTCGCGCCGGGCCGGTGTCGATCCGCACGTCGCACAGCCGCTGTCCGTCGAGGGAGATGCGTATCGTCTGGGGCCGCGCGCTGCCGCCCGCACGTACGATCACGGCGAACGGTGGTGCGAGCGCCCCTTCGTCATCGGCCAGCGGCCCGTGCAGGGTGAATGTGCCATCCCCGACGGGCGTTGGCGATGAGATCAGCCTGAGCCGCGCGGGTTCGAACGACGTGTAGGCGCGGGCGAACGTGAACCAGCCCGCGGCAAGGGCCGCGACGATTGCGACGGGCAAAGACGCACGGCTGAGGAGGCCCGTCGCCATGAGGCAGGGCAGAAGATATCAGACGGAGGACGACGTCGGAGCGTCGAGCCCCCCGGATGCCGGGTCGAGCCGGAGGGCGCCGTGCACCTGACGTACCCGACGTACCCGACGCACCCGTTCTAATATCTCTCCCGTGGCAAAACGTAAGTCGAAAGATCCGTCCCTGTTCGATTCCGATGTGGACAACGGCCCGACGCCGCCGCGCAGCGGCGAGGAGACCGTGGCGCTGCACGAGGCGGCGCAGGCGAAATACCTGAACTATGCGCTGTCGGTCATCACCTCGCGTGCCCTGCCAGACGTGCGCGACGGGATGAAACCCGTCCAGCGCCGCATCCTGCACACGATGTGGGAGCAGAACCTCACGGCCGACGCGAAGTTCCGCAAGTGCGCCAAGGTCGTCGGCGACGTGATGGGCAACTACCACCCGCATGGGGACTCGGCGCTCTACGAAACGCTCGTTCGCATGGCGCAGCCCTTCTCGCTGCGGTATCCGCTCATCGATGGATCGGGCAACTTCGGGTCGCTCGACGGCGACAGCGCCGCGGCCATGCGGTACACCGAATGTCGGCTGGCACGCATCAGCGACGAGATGCTGGCCGAGATCGATCGGGATACCGTGCCGTTCCGTCCGAACTACGACGGCACCCGCGAGGAGCCGGTCGTCCTGCCGGCGCGCATTCCGAACCTGCTCGTCAACGGCGCAACGGGGATTGCCGTGGGAATGGCAACCAACATCCCCCCGCACAATCTGCAGGAGGTCTGCACCGCGCTCGTCAAGATGATCGACGCCGATCTCGACATGTCGCCGGCGCAACTCTGCCGGTACGTCAAGGGACCCGACTTCCCGACGGGCGGCCAGATCGTCAATTCGCCGGACGAGCTGAAGGAAATCTACCGAACCGGATCCGGGTCGGTGCGCATTCGCGCCACCTGGCAGGCAGGTCCCGAGACGCGCTCGGCGAAGACGATCTACATCACCAGCATCCCCTACACGCTCAACAAGGCCACGCTCGTCGAGCGCATTGCCGACGTCGTGCTCTCGCGCAAGCTGCCGCACCTGCTCGACGTCCGCGACATCTCGACCGACGACGTCCGGATCCTGCTCGAACTGAAACGCGACGCCGATCCGAAGCTGGTGATGGCGTACCTGTTCAAGCACACGCCCCTGCAGTCGACCTTCCCGGTGAATCTCACCTGCCTGATTCCCACCGAGAATCCGCTCGTCAGCAAGCCCGAGCGGCTCGACCTGCACCAGGTGCTGTGGCACTTCCTCGACTTCCGCTTCCAGGTGGTCACGCGCCGCCTCGAGCACGAGTTGAAGGCGCTCGAACGACGCATTCACATCCTCGAGGGCTTCGAGGCCGTCTTCGACGCGCTCGACGAGATCCTGAAGATCATCCGCAAGTCCGAAGGCAAGCAGGACGCCGCGGAGAAGATCATGAAGCGGTTCTCGCTCGACGCGGAGCAGACCGACGCGATCCTCGAGCTGAAGCTCTATCGGCTGGCGCGGCTCGAAATCCTCGTCATCCAGCAGGAACTGGCCGACAAGCGGAAGCGAGCCACCGCCATCCGCCGGCTGCTCGGCAGCCGGGTGGATCGCTGGGCCATCATCCGCGAGGAGATCGAGGACATCCGCAAGGCCTACGGCGACCCGCGCCGCAGTGAGATCGTGGGCGCCGTCGCCGACGACTCGTTCACCGACGACGACTTCATCGTCGATGAGGACAACGTCGTGCTGGTGACGCGCGACGGCTGGGTGAAGCGGCAGAAGGAAGTGAAGGACGTGGGCGCCACGCGCGTGCGCGAGGGCGACGCCGTCCTGGCCGTGATGCCGGGCAGTACGCGCGCCTCGGTCGTCTTCTTCACCAACTTCGGGACCGCCTATACGATCCGCATTGCCGACGTGCCGGCCTCGACCGGCTATGGCGAGCCGATCCAGCGGCTGTTCAAGTTCAAGGATGGCGAGCGGGTCGTCGCCGCGCTCAGCCTCGACCCGCGCATCATCGGCGTCGTGACCGCGAAGAATCCGGAGATGCCGCCGCCGGTCCACGCGCTGGCGGTCACGAGCGACGGCTACAGCCTGCGCTTTTCGTTCGAGCCCTTCGTCGAGGCCAGCACGCGCGCCGGCCGCCGGTTCGCACGAGTCCCCGATGGCGTCGAGGTGGTGGGTGTCGCACGGGTCACCGGGCACGAGACGATCATTGCCGCCACACGGCAGGCACGCGCGATGCTGTGCAGCCTCGACGAGGTGAACTTCCTCAGTGGACCCGGCCGAGGCGTCATCCTCATCAAGCTGCAGCCCGCCGAGGACCGGCTGCTCGGCTTCATCGCATCGACTGGCGATCGCGACCTGATGACCGTGGAGACCACGCGCGGCGCCGAGCAGACGATCAGCACGGCGAAGTACGAAGTGACCAGCCGCGGCGGCAAGGGCCGCGAGCTGCTGCAGCGCGGGCAGTTCGTGCGCGTGGTGCCGCCTCCGGTCGATGTGCCAACGCTTCCGGAGTAGGCTGGATCGCGATGCGCAACGGATTGCTGTGCAGCAAGACCGTCTTCATCGCCACGGCCGTCGTCTGGCTGGCCGCGAGCGCGCTTGCGATGCGGCAGTCGACACCATCGAGTGCCGGCACCCCGCCGCCAATGCAGCTCGAGGTCCTGCCGAAGGACTGGACGCGCGAACAGGTGGATCTCGTAATGGAGACGTTCAACACCAGCCTTGGCGTCGACTGCGACTATTGTCACGCCGAGGACCCCGATGCGCCGGCGCCCGCCCCTGGCGAGGCGCCGCTGCTCGACTACGCCTCCGACGACAAGCAGGAGAAGGCGGTCAGCCGCCGCATGATCTCGCTGGTGATGGCGATCAACGAGGACCTGGAGGACGAAATCGTTTCGTGCTTCACGTGCCACAACGGCACGGAGACGCCGGCGTTCACGCCCTCGCAGGGCTGGGGACGCGGACGGTTCACGCTCACGCCGGCCGGGCCGACAGTGCCGGCCGATGACACCGCGCCCGCCTCGCGCGGTACCGGGCCCTAGTATTTCCCGCGGCCCACGTTCACGCGCCCTGACAAAACTCCGACAACTTGGTTGTAGGATAGTGCCCACATCAGTAGTTCGCACCCGGAGATTCCTATGCGCAAATTCTCGTCGTTGTTCGTCCTGGTCGGCACCGTCTGGGTGGCTGGCGCCGCCGTCGTGGCGCAGGGCCCGCCGGCGCAGGCACCCATGGATCTGAAGGTCCTGCCGACGACCTGGTCGCGGCAGCAGGTCGGTGCCCTCATGCAGACCTTCAACACGAGCCTGGGCGTCCAGTGCTCGCATTGCCATGCCGAGGATCCCGACGCGCCACCGCCCAACCCCGGGCAGAACCCGCGCCTCGACTACGCGCTCGACACGAAGCCCGAGAAGGAAATCGCGCGCGCGATGATCAAGATGACGATGGACCTCAACGCGTCGGCGCGGCAGCCCGGCGACGACGCGAGCGTGGAGAAGCTGTCGTGCTTCACCTGCCATCGTGGCACGGAGACGCCGGCGAAGGCTCCCGAAGAGGGTTGGGGCCGCGGCTCGTTCGCGCTGACCGAGGCCGGCCCCGTCGTGCCGCAGCGCGGCCGCGGCGCCGGTGCTCGTGGTGGTGGCGCGCCCGCGACGCCCCCCGCCAACTGACCGCGTCCCACCGGACGCCCGTGCTGATCAGGAAGCCAGGAGCCCGCGCTCCTGGCTTCTTTCGTTTGTAGCCGCGCGCGTGTCGCCCGCATTAACATTGATGCGATGGATACGAAACCCGCGGCCCTGCCGAGCACCAACGCCCGCATCGAAACCGACAGCATGGGCCCGATTGAGGTCGCCGCCGACCGCTACTGGGGCGCGCAGACCGAGCGGTCGCTCCATCACTTCAGCATCGGGCGCGAACACTTTCCCCGTCCCATGATTCGCGCGCTGGGCATCCTCAAGAAGGCCGCGGCGCTCACCAACGGCGCCCTCGGCACGCTCCCGAAGGCCAAGGTCGACCTGATCGTGGCCGCCGCCGATGAAGTGATTGCCGGCACGCTCGACGCGCACTTCCCGCTGTTCGTCTGGCAGACGGGCAGCGGCACGCAGACCAACATGAACGCGAACGAGGTCATCTCGAACCGCGCGATTGAGCTGGCCGGGGGCGTCATCGGCAGCAAGCAGCCCATCCATCCCAACGACGACGTCAACCGCGGGCAGTCCTCGAACGATACGTTTCCCACCGCGATGCACATTGCCGCGGCCGAACAGACGGTGCACCACCTGCTGCCGCGGCTCGATCGCCTGCGCGCGACACTCGACGCCAAGGCGCGGGCGTTTGCCGACGTCGTGAAGGTGGGCCGCACCCACCTGCAGGACGCGACGCCTGTCACGCTCGGCCAGGAGATTTCCGGCTGGGTCGCGCAGATCGATCTGGCGCGTGCGTCCATCGAGTCCGCCCTGCCGGCTGTCTACGAACTGGCGCTCGGCGGCACGGCGGTCGGCACCGGCCTCAACACGCATCCCGAGTACGCGCAGCGGAGTGCCGAGCAGATTGCCGCGCTCTCCGGGCTGCCGTTCCGCACGGCCCCGAACAAGTTCGCCGCCCTCGGCGGCCACGAGGCCCTGCTGGCGCTGCACGGCGGGCTCAAGACGCTGGCCGCGGCCCTGATGAAGATCGCCAACGACGTCCGCTGGCTGGCCTCCGGTCCGCGCTCGGGCCTCGGCGAGATCACGATCCCGGAGAACGAACCGGGCAGTTCGATCATGCCGGGCAAGGTCAATCCCACACAGTGCGAAGCGCTGACGATGGTCTGCGCCCAGGTGATGGGCAACGACGTCGCGGTGGGCATCGGGGGGGCGTCGGGGAACTTCGAGTTGAACGTCTTCAAGCCGCTCGTCATCCACAACGTGCTGCAGAGCCTGCAGCTGCTCGGCGATGCGGCCGCCAACTTCGACCGGTTCTGCGCCGTCGGGATCGAGCCGAACGTCGGGCGCATCCAGGCCAACCTGGAGCAGAGCCTGATGCTCGTCACGGCGCTCAATCCGCACATCGGCTACGACAATGCCGCGAAGATTGCGAAGAAGGCGCACAAGGATGGCACGACCCTCAAGGAGGCCGCCGTCGCGCTGGCGCTCGTCTCGGCTGAAGATTTCGATCGCTGGGTCGATCCCAGGAGGATGACCGAACCCGGCGACTGACCGATAAGAAGGCCGGGGCAGTGCGGCTGCGGCGCGCGATGGCCGAAGCAGGGTAAGATCGTCAGCTCAGCCCAAGGTGGGGCACGGTTCGTATGTCACTCGATTCCAAGGACTTTCAGGGCGTCAACGAGGGGTACGTCCTCGAGCTGTACGATCGGTTCGTCGCCGACCCGCAGTCGGTCGACGAGAAGACGCGGCAGCTGTTCACGACGTGGACGCCGCCCGGGGCCTCGCCGATCAGCGGCGCGCCCCGGCCGCGGGCGCCGCTGGCCGACGGCCTCGACATCCGCATCGCTGTCGGCGCCATCAGCCTCGCAGAGTCGATCCGGCGCTACGGCCACCTGGCCGCCCGCATCGATCCGCTCGGCGGCCGCCCGCGCGGCAATCCGCTGCTGCATCCCGAGGGCCACGGCATCACCGCCGAGCAGCTCCGGCTCGTCCCCGCGACGCTCATCAATGAGGCTGTCGCCGAGGGCTGCGAGACCATGCTCGACCTGGTCGAGAAGCTCCGGTCGATCTACTGCGGCACGATTGGTTACGACATTGCACACATCTTCGTGCCGGAAGAGCGGCTCTGGCTGCGCGACGTCATCGAGACCGGCAAGTTCCGGGCGCCCAACGACCCGATCGATCCGGTCGCGCTGCTCGATCGACTGACCGACGTCGAGGTCTTCGAGAAGTTCCTGCACCGGACGTATCCCGGCAAGACGCGCTTCTCGATCGAGGGCGTGGACATGCTGGTGCCGATCCTCGACGAGGTACTGGCCGAGGCCGCCGAGGCCGGCCAGCGACAGGTCTTCATCGGCATGGCGCATCGCGGCCGCCTGAACGTGATGGCGCACGTGATGGGCAAGCCGTACCGGCAGATTCTTGCGGAGTTCAAGGATCCGATTCGCAATCACCTGGACCTCGAGGGCGTGCAGTGGGCCGGCGACGTGAAGTACCACCTGGGCGCGTCGCGTGCGATCAGCGGCGGCGAACAGGTCGGGCTGGTCGTTTCGATGCCGCCCAACCCGAGCCACCTCGAGGCGATCAACCCCGTGCTCGAGGGTATGGCCCGCGCGGCGGGCACCGATTCGTCGAAGAGCGGACCGCCGGAGTTCAACCCCGACGCCGTCCTGCCGGTCCTGGTCCATGGGGACGCCGCGTTCCCCGGCCAGGGCGTGGTGGCCGAGACGCTCAATCTGTACCGGCTGCGGGGCTACGCGACGGGCGGCACGATCCACATCATCGCGAACAACCAGATCGGGTTCACCACCGAGCCGAGCGATTCCTACAGCACGCTCTACGCGAGCGGCCTGGCGCGCGGGTTCAAGATCCCGATCTTCCACGTCAACGCCGACGATCCCGAGGCGTGTGTGCTCGTGGCACGGCTGGCCTTCGGCTATCGCCAGAAGTTCCGCCGCGACGTGCTGATCGACCTGGTCGGCTACCGGCGGTACGGCCACAACGAAGGCGACGAGCCGGCGTTCACGCAGCCGAAGATGTACGAGCAGATCGCGCGGCACCCGACGGCCCGGGAGATGTGGGCGCGGACGCTCGAGTCGCGCGGCACCATTCCGGTGGGACAGCCGCTGGCGATGGTGCAGGAGCGGATGGAGCGGCTGCAGCGGACCTACGACACGCTCGACACCGACCGCGACTTCGTCGAGCCGACGCCCGAGATCGCCGCGCCGGGGACCGCCGCGCAGACGCGGACGCGCGTGCCGCTCGAACGACTCGCGGCGCTCAACGAGGCCCTGCTGTCGACGCCGTCCGGCTTCACCGTCCATCGCAAGCTCGAACGATCGCGCGATCGGCGGCGCCAGGCGTTCAGCACGCCCGACGAACGGACGATCGACTGGGCCACCGCCGAGGACCTCGCCCTGGGCTCGATCCTCGAGGACGGGACGCCCATTCGCCTCACCGGCGAGGATGTGGGGCGCGGCACCTTCAGCCATCGTCACGCCGTGCTGCACGACGCGACCACCGGCGCGCCGCACGTGCCGCTGCAGGCGCTGCCGCAGGCGAACGCCGCCTTCGAGATCTACAACAGTCCGCTCAGTGAACTGGCGACCATCGGCTTCGAGTACGGCTACAGCGTGCAGGCGGCCGAGCGGCTCGTGGTGTGGGAGGCGCAGTACGGCGACTTCATCAACGGCGCGCAGCTGATGCTCGACGAGTTCGTCCTGTCGGCGCGCGCCAAGTGGGGGCAGGAGCCGTCGCTCGTGCTGCTGCTGCCGCACGGCCACGAAGGGCAGGGGCCCGATCATGCGAGCGGGCGGCCCGAACGGTTCCTGCAACTGGCGGCCGACATCAACATGCGCGTCGCCAACTGTACGACCGCGGCGCAGTTCTTCCACCTGCTGCGCCGCCAGGCGGCCCTGCTCATCAAGGACCCGCTGCCGCTCATTGTCATGACGCCGAAGAGCCTGTTGCGCCATCCCTTCACGGCGTCCACGCCGCGCGAGCTGGCCGAAGGCCGGTGGCAGAAGGTGATTGACGACGAAGGCGCGCAGCCGCGGCGGAGCAGCGTGCGCCGCCTGATCTTCTGCAGCGGCAAGGTGGCCGTCGATTTGTTCACCAGCCCGCTCCGCGAATCGGCCGACACGGTGGCCATCTGCCGAGTCGAACAGCTCTATCCGCTTCCGGTCCGCGAGATGCTGGCGACGCTCGAGAACTACCCGAACCTCGACGAGGTCTTCTGGGTGCAGGAAGAGCCGGAGAACATGGGCGCCTGGGACTTCGTCCGGCCGCAGCTCGAGGGCCTGGTGGGGCAGCGTCGGCTGGCCGTGCTCGCCCGGCCGCGCAGCTCGAGCCCCGCCGAAGGATCGGCCGCGCGCCACGCCCAGAACCAGGAGCGGTTGATCGCGCGCGCCTTCGAGACACGCGTCGAGGCGCCGGCCGCCAAGCGCACGACGAAGCGGTCGTAGCAGAGGTCCCCAAGAATGGCAGTCAATATCGTGGTTCCGGAAATGGGCGAGTCGATCGTCGATGCGCGCGTGTCGCGGTGGCTCAAGAACGAGGGCGACGCGGTGGCCACCGGCGATCCACTCGTCGAGCTCGAGACCGACAAGGTCGACGTCGAGGTCTCGGCGCCGCGCAACGGCGTGCTGCAGAAGATCACGCAACCGGCCGGCTCCGACGTGAAGATCGGGGAGGTCCTGGGCGTGGTGGCGGAGGGCGAAGCAGCCTCGACACCGGCCCCGGCGGCCCCCGCGGCCGCCGCGAAGCCGGCCGCGCCGGCGGCGAAGGTCGCCTCGGCGCCCGTGGCCGCCACGCCATCGGCGCGCAAGGCTGCGCGCGACCAGAACGTGGACCTCGCCAGCGTGAAGTCCGACGGACCCCGCGTGACCAAGGCCGACGTCGTCAAGAGCGCGGCGCCTGCGGCCGCCCCGGCTCCGGCCGCCGCGCCTCCGGCGTCAAAACCCGCGCCGCCCGCGCCCAAGCCCGTCGCGCGCCCGGCCGGCGACCGCGGCGAGACCCGCGAGCGCATGTCGAAGCGTCGCGCCACGATCGCGCGCCGCCTCGTCGAGGCGCAGCAGACAGCGGCCATGCTCACCACGTTCAACGAGGTGGACATGAGCGCCGTGATGGCGCTGCGCGCGCGCCACAAGGAAACGTTCAAGACGACGCACGGCGTGAACCTCGGCCTGTCGTCGTTCTTCGTCAAGGCATCGATTGCCGCGCTGCGCGAGTTCCCGCGCCTCAACGCCGAGATCCAGGGCGACGAGATGGTGCTGAAGCACTACTACGACATCGGGATCGCCGTGAGCGCCACCGAAGGACTGGTGGTGCCCGTCCTGCGTGACGCGGACCTGATGTCGTTTGCCGACATCGAGATTGGCGTCCGCGACGTCGCGCTGCGCGCGAAGGACGGCACGCTCACGCTCGAGGATCTCCGCGGCGGCACGTTCAGCATCACCAACGGCGGCGTGTTCGGCTCGCTGATGAGCACGCCCATCCTCAACCCGCCGCAGGTCGGCATCCTCGGCCTCCACGCCATCAAGGATCGTCCGGTGGGGGTCGATGGCCAGCTCGTGCTGCGGCCGATGATGTACGTGGCCCTCACATACGACCACCGCATTGTCGACGGGGCGGAAGCCGTCCGGTTCCTCGTGCGTATCAAGGAACTGGTCGAGGATCCGGGCGCCCTGCTCGTGCAGTCGTAGTGGAGGCCGCGTGACCAGGACGTCCGGCGTCGTGGTGGTATTCGTCGCGCTCGTGACGTCGCTCGTCGGCGCGACCTGCACCGATCGGCGGCCCGCGCAGGACGGCCGCATCGTCACGGCACCGGCTGTCGAGCGGCTGTCGGCGGCGCTGCTCTGGCAGGATTTCCGCGACATGCGCGAGCAGGCCGAACGCACCTACAACGGCAAGGCCGTGATCGTGACCGGGACGGTCACGCGCACCGGATCGGACGATCCGGACGACCGCTACGTTTACTTCGGACAGACCGAAACGGCCGGCATCCACGCCCGCCTGCTCGACGAGCAGGCCGACGCCATTCTCGCGGCGGCCGCGGAAACCCCCCGGATCACGCTCAAGTGTTTCTGCGCGGGCATGACGACCGACATCCTGCTCGAAAGCTGTATTGCCGCGCCGTAGCTACGGCGTGCCGGCATCGTCGGGCTTCGGCCTCCACAAGACCAGCACCTTGCCAACCTGCTGCACCGCTGTCGCACCGGTACAGCTGCAGATCTCGAGGCCCGCGGCGCTGCGCGCCTCGCGATCGTCGAGATCGACCTGCACCTTGATCAACTCGTGATCGGCCAGCGCACGATCGACTTCCGCGATGAACGGGTCGGACAGCCCGGCCTGTCCGAGGCGGACGACCGGCTTGAGGTGATGGGCACGGGCCTTGAGGGTGCTGCGTTCCCGGGACGTCAACGTCGAAGTCATCGGACCGGACAGCACACTATCACGAGGGTCCGCCCATGCTGGCCCGAAGGCCCGCGCGCACGCGCTCGAGGGTCTCCTGCCCGGGACGCGACGGGTAGACGGCGTAGACCGAGTGCGAAAACTCCGGCGCGCCGGGCACCTTGACGACGCGCCCCTCCGCCACGAGCTCGGCCACCGCGCCCGAGCGGAAGTAGCCCGAGCCGCCGACCGCGAGCAGGTGCATCAGCGCGAGCGGGCCGAGCGATGTCGACACGGCAGGACTGCCGAGGTCGGGAAACGCCGCGCGGCTGCTCGACGTGAACGCCGAGCCCCAGTCGACGTGAACGTAGGTGTCGGCGTCCCACCGGCCGTCGCCGCTGGTCGTCACCATCACGAGCTTTTCCTCGGCCAGCAACTCGACGATCAGGCCGTGCCGCTGCGGCGGGCCGTAGACGATTGCGATGTCGAGGGTGCCGTCCTGCAGGCGCTCGACGAGCCGGCCGGCAATCTCGACCTCGACGCGGACGGCGACGTCGGGGCAGTGCCGATGCATCCAGAGCAGCCAGTCGGCCAGCAGCGGATTCCACAGGCTCGGCTCGCCGCCGATCCGAATCACGTCGGCGCGGCCGGCCGGCAGCGTGACCTGCTGTCGCGCGTCTTCCCAGACTGTCACGAGCGCTGTCGCGTACCGAACGAACCGATCGCCCGCGGAGGTCAGGCGCGCCCCGGACTTGTCGCGCACGAACAGCCGCATGCCCAGCTGGTCCTCGAGGCTGCGAATCCGGGCGCTCACGGCTGTCTGCGTGACGTGCAGCTGTTCGCCCGCGGCGACGAAGCTGCCGTGTGCGACAACGGCCAGGAACGTTCTTGCCTGATCGATATCCATCGTCTGGACGCCGATGGTAACCCGACCCGTGCAATCCATCACGAATTCTGGGTACATCGCGCAAGAACATTCGCTTGTCGTGCCGGGATCGCGATGACACGATCGGCGTTCGTTCGATCGTGGTCACACTTTCACACACAACCATCAACAGCCGATCGTCGCGGGTCGGGGAAGAAGGCGGCACGTGGTGACGTCCGTGCTCACCGAGCCGGCGTCCGACGCGGCCCAGCGGCCCGGGATCCTCGCTCCGGAGCAATGGGAGGCCCTTCAGGCGCTGGCGCGGTCGTTGACCGCGCCGCAGGCACTGTGGGCGAGCGGCTTCCTGCTCGGGTTGAGCGGCCCGGCCGGACTGGCGTCGGCGCCCGCCGCCGCTGCCGGGGCGGCCCCGGGGAGTACTCCCGGCGCCCGCCGCCTGACCATCCTCTACGGCAGCGAAACCGGCAACAGCGCGGCGCTCGCGCGCACGCTGGCCGAGCGAACGAAGGTGCTCGGCCTCCAAGCCGTTGTCGTCGACATGGCCGACTATGCGCCGCGTCGGCTGAAGGACGAGCAGGACCTGCTCGTGATCACCAGCACGTATGGCGACGGCGATCCACCCCAGCCGGCCGTCGGCTTCTTCGAGTTCCTCGACAGCCGCAAGGCGCCGAACCTGGCGCCGACGCGGTACGCCGTGCTCGCCCTGGGCGACTCCTCGTACGAACACTTCTGCGCGGCCGGGTGCAGGATCGATGTACGACTGGAGGCTCTGGGCGCCACGCGCCTCCATGCGTGCGTGCAGTGCGATGTCGACTTCGACGCGCCCGCGGCCTCGTGGATGGATGCCGTCGTCGACACGCTCGTGTCGACGCAGGCACAGGCCACGGGCGCGTCGGTGCCCCGTCCTGCCGCCGCGCCCGTCGTCGACCGCAAGCGTCCGCTTGACGCCGTCGTCGCCGAGAATCTCGTGCTGACCGGGCGCGGATCGACCCGCGAGACCCGGCACATCGAGCTGTCGTTCCCCGAAGGTGCCCTGGCCTTTGCGCCGGGTGACGCGCTCGGCGTCGTGGCACGCAACGATCCGTCGCTCGTAACCGCGTTCCTCGACCGGGTCGGCCTGCCGGCCGACGCGCCCGTTCGCGTGCAGGATCGGGTCACCACTCTGGGGGATGCGCTCGTGGCCGACTTCGAGATCACGATTGCCACGCCACGCTTCATCGAAGAGTGGGCTGGCGTGTCGGACTCGGCCGTGCTCAAGCGGCTGACGCGGCCGGAGCACGCCGCGGAGCGCTCGACGTTCCTGCGGACCCATCACGCCATCGACATCCTGGGGCTGTACCCGGTGACAGGCGTGGCACCGGATGCCGTGCTTCGCGCGCTGCGACCGCTGCAGCCGAGGCTCTACTCGATTGCGTCGAGCCAGGCGTTCGTGCCCGATGAAGTCCACCTGACCGTTTCGACGGTGCGCTACGTGCTGCACGAGCTGTCGCGAACGGGTGTCGCATCCGGCCACCTGGCCGATCGCTGCCCGCACGGCGTCACGCTGCCCGTCTACGTGCGCGCCAACCCGCATTTCCGTCTGCCGGCCGACGACGTGCCCATCGTGATGATTGGCGCCGGCACGGGGGTCGCGCCCTATCGTGCCTTCATGCAGGAGCGCGATGCGCGGGAGGCCAGCGGCCGCAGCTGGCTGTTCTTCGGCGATCGGCACTCGCGCACCGATTTCCTGTACCAGACCGAGTGGCAGGACCTGCTCAAGCGTCAGGTCCTCGACCGGATGGACGTGGCGTTCTCGCGCGACACGACCACGCGGACCTACGTCCAGCACCGGATCATCGAACGCGCGCGCGACGTGTACGCGTGGATGGAAGAGGGCGCGCACGTCTACGTCTGCGGCGATGCGACGGGCCTGGCGCCCGACGTCCACGAGGCGCTTGCCACGGTGATCGAGTGCGCGGGCGGCCGCGACCGCGAGGGCGCCGAGGACTACCTGCGCGCGATGCAGCAGGATCGCCGCTATCAGCGCGACGTCTACTAGAGCCAGATGCCATGAGTACGACCAGCCCGGACGTGAGCCGTGCGCGAGACGTGTCGCAGCCGCTCGAGGCCCTCGGACCCGATGAAACACTCAAGGCCAACAGCCGCCAGCTGCGCGGGACCATCGCCCTCGGCCTGCTCGACCAGATCACCGGGGCGGTGCCCGGTACCGATCCGAAGCTGCTGAAGTTCCACGGCATCTACCAGCAGGACGATCGCGAGCTGCGCGACGAACGGCGACGGCAGAAGCTCGAGCCCGCCTACTGCTTCATGGTGCGTGTCCGCATGCCCGGCGGCGTCTGCACGCCCGGGCAGTGGCTCCAGCTCGACGCGCTCGCGCGCGCCTACGGCGGCAACACCATCCGCCTGACGACGAGGCAGACCATCCAGTTCCACTGGATCCTCAAGCGCCACCTGCGCGACACGATCGTCGGGCTGCACGAGGTGCTGCTCGACACGATTGCCGCCTGCGGCGATGACTCGCGCGGGGTCATGTGTTCGGTCAACCCGCTCGTCTCGGCCCTGCACGCGGAGGTGTACGACCTCGCCCGGCGTGCGAGCAACCACGCGATCCCGAAGACCCGGGCGTACCACGAGATCTGGTACGGCGACGAACGCGTGGCGACGTCCGAGCCCGAAGAGCCGTTCTACGGCCGGACCTACATGCCGCGCAAGTTCAAGATCGGCTTCGTCCTGCCCCCGTCGAACGACATCGACGTGTACGCGCAGGACCTCGGCTTCATCGCGATCGAGCGCGACGGGCACCTCGCCGGCTTCAACGTGGCCATCGGCGGCGGCATGGGCCGCACCGATTCGGCGCCCCACACCTATCCGCGCCTGGCCGACGTCATCGGCTACGTGCCGGTCGACCGCGTCACGGCCGTGATCGACGCGGTCATGGGCGTGCAGCGCGACTACGGCGACCGCGTCGATCGCCTGCACGCGCGGTTCAAGTACACCATCGACGACAAGGGACTCGACTGGATCGTCGCGGCGATCGAGGCACGCCAGGGATTTGCCTTCGAGCCGGCGCGCCCGTTCCATTTCACGTCCAACGCCGACGCGCTCGGCTGGGTGCGCGGCCACGACGGGCGCGACCACTTCACGCTGTTCGTCGAGAACGGCCGGATTGCCAATGGCGAACCGGCGTTGATGGATGGGCTGCGCGCCATCGCGCGGGTGCACGAGGGCACCTTCCGCCTCACGCCCAATCAGAACATCATCGTCGCCGGTGTGACGGCCGCCGCGCGACCCGGCATCGAGGCGCTGCTGGCCGAGCACGGACTGGCGGCACTCAACCGGCGCAGTGCGCTGCGCCTGAACTCCATGGCGTGCGTGGCGCTGCCGACCTGCGGCCTGGCCATGGCCGAGAGCGAGCGCTACCTGCCCTCGCTCATCGATCGGATCGAAACGATCCTCGAGCGGCACGGCCTCGGATCCGAACCGATCACCATCCGGATGAGCGGCTGCCCGAACGGCTGCTCGCGTCCCTACATCGCCGAGATTGGCCTGACCGGCCGCGCGCCAGGCAAGTACAACCTGTACTTCGGCGGCGGCGCGCACGGCCAGCGCCTCAACCGGATGTATCTCGAGAACGCGGCCGAACCGGCGATCCTCGAGGCGCTCGACGGCCTGTTCGCGCGCTATGCGCACGAACGCCACGCGGGCGAACCGATTGGCGACTTCGCCATTCGCGCCGGCTACGTGGCCGAGGTGGTCGAGGGCCGCCATTTCAACGATTGATTCGACGACGCCCCGTCGTCGGCAGGAGGACACGATGTCATTGCAGCTCGGCCAGACCGCCCCGGACTTCGAACAGCAGAGTACGCACGGCCCCATCCGCTTCCACGAATGGGCCGGTACGTCCTGGACCATCTTCTTCAGCCATCCGAAGAACTTCACGCCCGTGTGCACGACGGAACTCGGCGAAGTCGCGCGCCTCAAGCCCGAATGGGACAAGCGCAACGTCAAGGCGCTGGGGCTGTCGGTCGACGCCGTCGAGGCCCATCGCCGGTGGGAGGACGACATCGAGGCCACGCAGGGGCACGCACTCAACTTCCCGATGCTGGCCGACGCCGATCGATCGGTTGCCAGTCTCTACGGCATGATCCATCCGGAGTCCGATCCCACCGTGACGGTACGGGCCGTGTTCGTCATCGATCCGCAGAAGAAGATCCGGCTGGTCCTCACCTACCCGCCCAGCACGGGTCGCAACTTCGCGGAGTTGCTTCGAGCGATCGACAGCCTGCAGCTGACCGACGCGGAAAAGGTGTCGACGCCGGTCAACTGGAACGTGGGCGATGCGGTGGTCATTCCGCCCGGGCTGTCGGCCGACGAAGCCCGCGCGAAGTACCCCCAGGGCTGGCAGGAGCTGCGTCCGTATCTGCGGCTCGTCAAGCTGTCCGCCTAGGACGGGTCGCAGCCTCGCTGTCGCGCTACACTGAGGCGCCCGCGGGGCGCACGTCCTTCTGACAATGCCGGCGCTCGGGCGTTGCGGATGGCTGGGGGAGCAGACGGCATGCATGGGTGGATCGCCCGAACCGTCCTCGGTGTGGCTGCTGTCGGTCTCGTCGTTGTCGCGGCCGTCCCGTCGGGCGCGCAGGCGACGGCCGCCGACCGGCTCATTGTCGTCTCGATTGACGGTGTGAGGACGCAGGAGATGTTCGGCGGTCTCGACCGCGACCTGCTCCAGGCCGGCATCGGCGACGACAAGGTCGAAGACCATCCGCTCCATCGAGACTACTGGCGGGCCGATGCCGCCGAGCGCCGCCGGGTCCTGATGCCGTTTCTCTGGGACGAGCTGCTCGTACAGCACGGATCGATTGCCGGCAACGCCGCGAAGGGAAGCGTCGTGCGGCTTGGCAATCGCCATCGCTTCAGCTATCCGGGCTACGCCGAGTTGATGCTGGGCGTGGCCCACGACGACGAGATCGACTCGAACGACAACCGCCGCTATCCGCACGAGACAATCCTGCAGTTCCTGCGGCGGTCGCTTGACGTTCCGCCGGAGCGCGTCGCCCTGTTCGGGTCGTGGAGTTCGTTCCAGTCCATCCCGGCCTCGCGCGACGACGACGTGTTCACCAACGCCGGGTTCCAGTCCTACGCGTCCTCCGACGCGGCCACGCAGGCCATCGACAGGCTGCAGCGCGAGACCATGCCTCCCTGGGGCGGTTCGCGCTACGACGCGTTCACCTTCCGGCTCGGGATGGCGCACCTGGCCCGCCATCGCCCGGTGGTGCAGTGGTTTGCGTTCAACGACACGGACGACTGGGCGCACCAGGGCCGCTACGTCCGGGTGATCGAGCATCTGCATCGGGTGGACGGCTGGCTGCGCGAGCTGTGGGCGTGGCTGCAGGCGCAGGACGACTACCGGGGCCGGACCGCGCTCGTGATCGTGACCGACCACGGCCGGGGCAACGGACCGTCGGACTGGAGCGACCACGGCGCGACTGTCGACGGTGCCGCACGGGTGTGGGCGGCCTTCGCGGTGCCCGGCTGGCAGGCGCGCGGGGAATGGACGAACCACGACCCCGTGTCCCAGAGCCAGATTGCCGCCACGCTTGCGGACATCCTGGGTTTCGACTGGCGCGCGGCGTCGCCGTCGGCCGGCGCCCCGCTGCGCCCGCGTTGAGGGCCTGCTACCATTCGTAGCCGTCGTGTCCACCTATACCGCGAAAGACATCACCGTTCTCGAAGGCCTGGAGCCGGTCCGTCGTCGGCCCGGCATGTACATCGGAGGCGTCGGGTCTGCCGGCCTCCACCATCTCGTCTGGGAGGTGCTCGACAACGCCGTCGACGAGGCCATGAACGGCCACGCGTCGAACATTGCGGTGGTGCTGCACAAGGGCGGGTCGTCGATCACGATCCAGGACGACGGCCGCGGAATCCCTGTCGACAAGCACCCGCAGACGAAGACCAGCGCGCTCGAGGTGATCTTCACCACGCTGCACGCCGGCGGCAAGTTCGAGGGGCAGAACTACAAGACGGCCGGAGGGCTGCACGGCGTCGGTGCCTCCGTCGTCAACGCGCTATCGCGCGAGCTGGTGGCAACCGTGCGCCGCGACGGCGCCACCTGGGAGCAGCGCTTCAAGCAGGGTGTGCCCCAGGGCGGATTGAAGAAGCTCGGGCCGGCGCGCGGCACCGGTACCACCGTGTTCTTCCATCCGGACCCCACCATCTTCCCCAAGGTCGAGTTCGATCCGTCCCTCATCCGCGACCGCCTGGAGGTGGCCAGCTACCTGCACAAGGGGCTCAAGATCGTCTTCGAGATCGAGGCAGGGGAGGACGGCCGGCCCGAGCGGCACGTGTTCCAGCACGATGAAGGCATCGTCGATTACCTGCGGCGGATTCTCGAGGATCGCAAGGCCTCGCCCGTCCACGAATCACCGTTCTCGCTCACACGCGATCACGAGGAGAGCGGACTCAAGCTCGACGTCGTGCTGCGCTGGACCGAATCGACGGACGAACACATCCGCAGCTACGTCAACGGGATCCCCACCGGATCGGGCGGCACGCACGAAAACGGCCTGCGTGGCGGCATCGGCAAGGCGATCCGCAACTACATCGACACGCACGAGCTCTCGCCGAAGGGTGTGACGCTCACGGCCGAGGACATCCGCGAGGGCGTGGTCGGCGTGCTGAGCATCTTCATCCCCGAACCCCAGTTCCAGGGGCAGACCAAGGACAAGCTCAACAATCCGGAAGTGACGGCCATCGTCGACGGCATGGTGCGCCCGGCGCTCGAGCACTGGCTGAACCACAACACGACGATGGCCAATGCCATCGTGGCGCGCATCATCCTGTCGGCCCGCGCGCGCGAGGCGAGCCGCGCGGCGCAGGCGGAAGTGACGCGCAAGAGTGCCACGTCGCAGCGCCTGACGCTGCCGGGCAAGCTCAGCGATTGCAGCATGTCGGGGCGCGAGGAGAGCGAGATCTTCATCGTCGAGGGCGACTCGGCCGGTGGATCGGCGAAGCAGGGCCGCGACCGCGCGCGGCAGGCCATCCTGCCGCTGCGCGGCAAGGTGCTCAACGCCGAGAGCGCGTCGCTGGCGAAGGTGCTCGAGAACAAGGAACTGGCCGACCTGGTGACGGCGCTCGGCTGCGGCATCGGGAAGAACTTCGACATCTCGCGCCTGCGCTACGGCCGCGTCATCATCCTGGCCGACGCCGACTCGGACGGTCATCACATTGCCACGCTGCTGCTGACGTTCATCTACCGTCACATGCCGGGCCTGATTGCCGCCGGCCGCGTCTACCTCGCGCAGCCGCCGCTCTACCGCATCGATGCCGGCAAGGAGACCTTCTGGGCGACCGACGACGGGCACCGGGACGCGATCCTCAAGCGCATCGGCGGCAAGGCGAAAACCGACATCACGCGCTTCAAGGGCCTGGGTGAGATGATGCCCAAGGTGCTGTGGGAGACGACGCTCAATCCGCGCACGCGCCGGCTGCTGAAGGTACAGATCGCGGATCAGATCGTGACCGACCGTGTCATCAACGAGCTGATGGGCAAGGACCCATCCGCACGATTCCGCTTCATCATGGAGCGGGCGGAAGAGGCCGAAGAACTGGACGTGTGACGCGGCCGGGAAGGTCGCAGCCTTGCAGCCTTGCAGCCTTGCAGCCTTACAGTCTGTCCTCTATCCCCACCGATTCGCTTCCGGATCGTCCATGTCGTAGCCGGCCGCGTCGAGCGCCGGCCAGAGCGCGTCAGGGATGCGGGCCGCTGCCAGCTCGAGCGTCTGTGCCACACGTTCCGGTCGTGTCATCCCCACGACGGTCGAGGTGACGCGCGGGTCGCGCATCGAGAACTGCAGGGCTGCGGCCGCCAGTGGCACATCGTGATCCGCGCAGATCGCGGCCATGCGGCGCGTGCGATCGACCAGGGCCGCGGGCGCGTCCTGGTAGGCGTAGCGCGCCGCGACATCGGGGCCCTTGGCCAGGATCCCGCTGCCATACGGCGCGGCATTCACGACTGCGACGCCGCGGGCGGCGCAGACATCGAGCAGCGGGTTGGCGGAGCGGTTGAGCAGGGTGAACCGGTTGTGGGTCTCGACAGCGGCAAACGCCCCGGTCTCCACGTAGCGGATGAGCAGATCGACGGGGCCGCCGGAGATGCCGAGGCCGCCGATGACGCCCTGACGCTGCAGGTCCTGCATTGCGTCGAGGGCGCCGCCCGGCCCCGTGATGTATTCGAACGTGCTGTGCTCGGGATCGTGGATGTAGGCAAACTGCAGCCGGTCGAGTCCCAGTCGCTCGAGACTCTCCTCGATCGATCGCCGCATCCGGTCTCCGCTGAAGTCGCCGGTCTTCATGTCGCGGTCCGCCTTCGTCGCCACGACCCAGTCACCCAGGCCGCCGCGTTCGCGCAGAACCATGCCGATGCGGCGCTCTGCCCGGCCATCCCCGTAGTTGTTCGACGTGTCGAGGAAGCCGATCGCGCTGTCGAAGGCGGCGCGAAGCGTGGCCAGCGCGAGCGGCTCGGGGGCGCTCACGCCGTAGGCGTCGGGCATGTCGCCAAGTGGAGCCGTGCCGATGCAGAGGGGGGCGACGTGCAGGTCGGTCGTGCCAAGTCGGCGTCGCGAGCGGATGTCGGGTAGCATCATCGGGGAATCATCGCAGATGCCGGCGCGGAAAGGTGTGCGCTACGAGCACACGCAGACGGGAATGGTGATCATCGCCATGGTTGGCACGAGCGCGGTGCTTGCCGCAGTGGCTGCGGCCGTCACGCGGGAGGCCGGGCCGGCCGTCGTGGCGATCCTGCTGATCGTGGTGCTCACCCAGATGGCCACGCTTACCACTCGCGTCGCCGACGGTGTGCTCGACGTGCGCATGGGCGTCGGCCTGATCCGCCGGCGTATCGTCCTTCGGGACGTCTCGCGGGTGGACGTCGTGCGCAACAGCTGGATCTGGGGCTGGGGCATCCGGTGGACGCCGCGCGGCTGGCTGTGGAACGTCTCCGGGACGCGCGGCATCCAGCTCACCTACAGGAGCGGGCGGCGGTTCCGCATCGGGTCCGACGAGCCGGAACCGCTGGCTGCAGCCGTCGCCTCGTGGCTCGACGATGCTGGAGGGCGGCATTGACGCGCGGGGTGCGCGGCGTC
>JBIQJY010000071.1:0-16187 GCA_044507065.1 Acidobacteriota bacterium | reverse complement strand
AGCGGGAAAGTGGTCGGGGCGACTGGATTCGAACCAGCGACATCTCGCTCCCAAAGCGAGCGCTCTACCAGGCTGAGCCACGCCCCGACAAGCTGACAGAATAGCCGACCGAAGGTCGCTGCGCCATGCCCGCCCCCGAACTCATCCGTGCGTCCATCCTGCACGTCACCGGAAACCCCTGGCGCGACGCCCAGGCGCTGGTCGCCCATGACGATGGAGGACTGCTGATCGAGGGGGGACGGATCGCCGCGTGCGGGCCGTTCGACCTCGTCCGCACGCAGGCTCCGACGGCCGCGCTCACCGACTGGCGCGGCGGCTACCTGCTCCCGGGGTTCATCGACACCCACGTCCACTTCCCGCAGTTGCGCATCATCGGCCAGTCGCGGCAGCCCCTGCTCGACTGGCTCGAGCACGTGGCGCTGCCCGAGGAAGCGCGGATGGCCGAGCCGGCCTGCGCCGTCGACACGGCTCGGCGCTTCGTGCGCGCGCTCGCGGCGCACGGCACGACCACCGCGTCGGTCTTCGGCGCGCACTTTCCCCAGGCCGTTGCGGCACTGTTCCAGGCGGCCGAAACGGCGGGACTGCGCATCGCGAGCGGTCTCGTCGTCTCCGATCGTGGTCTGGGAGCCGCGCTCCACATGCGGCCCGAGGAGGCCTACGACCACAGCGTCGATCTCATCGACCGGTTCCACGGCCGCGGCCTGTTGCGCTATGCGGTGACGCCGCGATTCGCCGTGTCGACGAGCGAAGCCATGCTCGAGGTGTGCCAGGCGCTCCTCGACGCCTTCCCTGGCGTGAGCGTGCAGACGCACATCAACGAGCACGGCAACGAGATTGACGCCGTCGCACGGCTGTTTCCCTGGGCGCCCGACTATCTGTCCGTCTATGAACGATACGGACTGGTCGGCCGTCGCACGATCCTCGCGCACAACGTCCACGCGCGGCCGGCCGAGATCGAGCGCGTGGCCGCGTCGCGCGCCGCCATCGCGCACTGTCCGTCGAGCAACGCCGCGCTTGGCAGCGGCGTCTTTCCCCTGGCGCGGCACCTGGCGGCGGGTGTGCGAGTGGCGCTCGGGACCGATGTCGGCGCCGGCCTCGGCTTCAGCCTGATGCGCGAGGCCACCCACGCGCGGCTCGTGCAGAACCTGGCCGCCACCCCGGCCATGCTCGAGGCCGCGCACATGCTGTATCTCGCCACGCTGGCCGGGGCCGAGGCCATGGGGCTCGAGGCCGAGACCGGCAACTTCGCCCCGGGCAAGTCGGCTGATTTCGTCCTGCTGCAGGTGGCGCCCGACGGGGTCCTCGCCTCGGCTCTCGAGCACGCGAGCGACACGTCCGCCGTCGTCTCGGCCCTGTTCACGTTGGCCGGCCCCGAGATGATCCGGGAAGTGCGTGTGGCCAACCGCGTGGTGTTTCGCTTTTCCCATACACTTGAAGGACGACCCCGGAGGCGTCGATCGTCATGAAACACGTGGTGTATGTGGACGGGCAGGAGGGAACGACGGGTTTGCGCATCGGCGACGTGCTGGCCGCCAGGCCGGATGTCGAGCTGCTGCGGATCGATCCGGACAAGCGCAAGGATCCTGCCGAGCGTGCGCGCCTGCTCAACGCGGCCGACGTCGCGTTCCTCTGCCTGCCGGATGCGGCCTCGCGCGAGGCCGCGGCGCTGCTGACCAACCCGAAGACCTGTCTCATCGACGCCAGCACCGCGTTCCGCACTCACCCCGACTGGGTGTACGGCCTCCCCGAACTGGCGCCAGGGCAGCGCGATCGAATCAGGTCCTCCAAGCGCATCACCAACCCGGGCTGTCACTCGTCGGCCTTCATCCTGCTCGTGCGCCCGCTCGTCGAGGCCGGCATCATTCGCGCCGACCTGCCGCTTTCGGCCACGTCGATCACCGGCTACTCCGGCGGCGGCCGCAAGATGATCGAGCAGTACCGCGCCGGCGGCGACCCGACGCTCGAATCGCCGCGTCCCTACGCCCTGGCCCTGTCGCACAAGCACCTGCCGGAGATGACGGCGCACACCGGCCTGACCACTCCGCCGGTCTTCCAGCCGATTGTCGCGGCGTACTACAAGGGACTGGCCGTGAGTGTGCCGCTGCACAGGTCGACGCTTGCGCCCGGCAGCACCCCGGCCCGCCTGCACGCCGAACTCGCGCGGTACTACGCGGGCGAACCGTTCGTGCGTGTGATGGAACTGAACGATCCGGACACGATGGCGGCCGGAACGTTCGACGTCCAGGCGTGCAACGACACGAATCGCGCGGACCTGTTCGTCTTCGCCGACGCGGGCGGCGGGCAGGTGATGCTCATGGCGCGGCTCGACAACCTCGGCAAGGGCGCCAGCGGCGCCGCCGTCCAGTCGATGAACGTCCACCTCGGGCTCGAGGAAGGACTGGGGATGTGAGGGGGAAGGTTGCGAGGCTGCGAGGCTACAAGGCTACGAGGCTGCAAGGCTGCAAGGCGACGACGGATGCGTCGCCTCATCGCCTCGTAGCCTCGCAGCCTCGTAGCCTCGCCACCTTCCGACCTACCCGACCTGACAGCTCGTGCCGCCCGCGGCCGGGATGTAGGTGTGGCGCACGTAGTCCATCACCATCCGGTCGGCGCTGAACCGCCAGCCCATCGTGCGGATGCCGCGCTTGATGCGCGCGATCCATTCCCGGGGCAGGCCGTCGCTGTCGCGCAGGTAGTAGAGCGGGATGACCTCGTGCGTCAGTGCCTTGACGAGCGCGTCGGCGTCGCGCGCATCCTGGACGTCGGGGTTCGAGTGCGTCTCACCCAGGCCAATCGCGAAGCCGTTGTGGCCGTCGTAGGCCTCGGCCCACCAGCCGTCGAGCACCGAGCAGTTCAGGCCGCCATTGAGCACGACCTTCTCGCCGCTCGTGCCGCAGGCCTCGAGCGGCCGTCGCGGATTGTTCACCCACAGGTCGACACCCTGCACCATGTGGCGGCCGACGTTGATGTCGTAGTCCTCGACGAAGATGACCTTTCCGGCAAACACGGGATCGCGCATCAGCTGCGCGATCCGCTGCAGGATCTCCTTGCCGGGCCGGTCGTGCGGGTGCGACTTGCCGGCGAAGATGAACTGTACGGGGCGCCGCGGGTGATTGACGAGCGCGGCCATGGTCTCGATGTCGCGCAGGATGAGGTCGGCCCGCTTGTAGGTGGCAAACCGGCGCGCGAAGCCGATGGTGAGCGCGTCCGGACTCAGCGCCTGCCGCAGCTGCGCGACGTACTCGGGTGACTCGCCGCGCTGCTCGGCGTGCCTCGCGGCGCGCTGCCGCACGAACTTGATGAGGCGGGTGCGCAGCACCTCGTGCGTCTCCCACATTTCCGCATCGTCGATGTCGTCGATCGGGAGCCAGGTCTGCGGATGGCTGCCCTTGAGCAGCCAGTCCGGCCCGAGGTGCCGGTTGTAGACGTGACGCATCTCGGGCGCCAGCCAGCTCGCCACGTGCACGCCGTTGGTGATGTGGCCGATGGGCACCTGGTGTTCGCGGACGCCGGGGTAGAGGTCCTTCCACATCGCGCGCGACACCTCGCCGTGCAGCGACGACACGGCGTTGGCCCGACGGCTCAGCTTGAGCGCGAGAACCGTCATGCAGAACGTCTCGTGCGGGTTGTTGGGATCGATGCGCCCGAGCGAGAGGATCGTGTGCTCATCGATGCGCAGGGCGTCGCGCAGCGGACCCAGGTGCTCCTCGACGAGGTCGGGGGCGAACCGGTCGTGGCCGGCCGGTACGGGTGTGTGCGTCGTGAAGACCACCTGCGCGGACACCCGGCGCATGGCCTCGCCGGCGTCCACCCCCTCGCGGTCCATGCGGTGCCGCACCAGTTCGAGCGTGGCAAACGCGCTGTGTCCCTCGTTGAGGTGCACGACGCCGGGATCGATCCCGAGCGCATGGAGCGCGCGCACGCCGCCGACGCCGAGCAGCAGTTCCTGGCGGATGCGGACGCGGACGTCGCCGCCGTAGAGCCGCGACGTCAGGTCGCGGTCCTCGGGGCTGTTGCCCTCCACGTCCGAGTCGAGCAGCAGCAGCGTGCAGCGGCCCACGGCGAGCGCCCAGACACGCGCGGCAATCGTGCCCGATCGCGTCTCGATCGTCACGATGACCGGCGTGCCGCCGACGGTGGCCGGCTGCGGCGGCAGCAGCCGGTGTTCGACCTCGATGTACTCCTCCTGCTGCCACCCGTCGCGATCGAGGCGCTGGCGGAAATAGCCCTGGTCGTAGTAGAGGCCGACCCCGACGAGCGGCACGCCCAGGTCCGAGGCACTCTTGATGTGATCGCCCGACAGCACGCCAAGGCCGCCCGAGTAGATCGGCAGCGACTCGTGCAGGCCGAACTCCGCCGAGAAGTAGGCCACCGGCCGCGCGCGCAGGACCCCGGCATGGCGTCCCGCCCACGTGTCCGGCGTGTGCATGTACTCCTGCATGCGCCGGTACGCGTAGTTGATGCGGCTGTGCAGCCCCAGTTGGGTGGCGCGGTCCTCGAGCGCCTGCGTCGGCATCCGGTCGAGCAGCGCAATCGGGTTGTGATCGACGGCGGCCCAGAGGGCGGGATCGAGCTCGTGAAAGAGGCTGGCCGCGTGCTGGTCCCAGCTCCACCAGACGTTCTGCGCCAGCGCCCAGAGCTTCTGGTGCGTCGGCGCCACGAAGTGCCCCCGCGCCCGCGCTTCCGAGACGTGCGGGCCGATGAGCGCTGCCACGTCGACGAGCGTTTCCACTTCCTCGTCGGTGAAGGTGCGCGGCTCGATCGTCTGCAGCACCAGCACGCCCTGGAGCAGCGCCCGGTCGAGCACCGGCACGCCGACGAAGGACCGGTAGGACTCCTCGCCGGCTTCCGGGAAGAACTTGAACCGCGGGTGCGTCCGCGCGTCGGCGACACGCACCGCGCGCAGGTCCTCGGCCACCAGGCCCGACAGCCCTTCGGTCAGCAGCATGCGGACGCGGCCCACGCTGTCGGGCCGCAGGCCCACCGTGGCGGCCAGCACGAGGTTGGCGCGGTCCGGTTCGAGCAGGTACAGCGAACACACGTCGGTCTTGAACTGCTCGCGGATGATCTCCACGATGCGCATGAGCGACGATGACGAGGCATCGCCGCCGTTGACGACCATGGCGAGGTCGGACGCTGCGACGTGTTCGGCTGCTACGGACTTCTCAGGGCTCAATGGTGCCTCCCGGGCGGGTTGCGGCGCCGCGTGCGGGCGCCGATCGAACAGCAAGCATGCTATCGCGGCACGACGCCGCGAACGCAGACAATGCTGTCGCCTCTCGCGCCCCGGGCGCGACCTTCGACCCGGCAGCGCGGCCGCGCGGCCGGGGTGATCAACAATGTGAGATCGCCATGTCCCAGAAAGTCCGAGAGTCCTCCCCCAGACGCCGGTCGCGTGACCGCGTCGACCGCCAGCTGCGCCAGCGCCGCATCGGCGCAGTGTTCGTCGTCGTCCTGGCGCTTGTCGCGATGATCGGCGGGTACTGGTGGTACGGTCGGCGCGACATCCCGCGCGACGGTGCGCCCGGCTGGTTCCCCGATGGCCGGGCGATCGTCTTTGCGGCCGAGACCGACGAGGGCCGGGCCGACATCTTCCGTATGGACGCCGACGGCGGCGGGCGGCGGCGCCTCACCAGCCATCCGGCCAACGACTCGGCACCAGCCGTCTCGCCCGATGGAACGCTCATCGTCTGGGAAACCGACCGCGACGGCGATTCCGAGATCTACGTGATGGACGTCAACGGCGGCAATCCGACGCGGCTGACGCACGACCCGGCGCACGACAGCGCACCGGCCTGGTCGCCCGACGGCCGCCGGATTGCCTTCACCTCGAACCGCGACAATCGCGCCAGCGCCGACGTCTACGTGATGAACGCCGATGGCAGCGGGGTGGAGCGGCTGACGACCGATCTGTCCAACTGGGCGCCCCAGTTCTCACCCGACGGCCGCCGCCTGGCCGTGCAGGTGGACCGCGACGTCCATGTCTTCGATCTGGAGACCGGTGAACGCCGGCGGCTCACGATGGACCCGCAGAACGGAATGAACCCGACCTGGTCGCCCGATGGGACACGGCTGGCCTTCGTCACGACGCGCAACCGGCGCGCCGAGATCTACACGATGAATGCCGATGGCAGCGACCCGGAACCGTTGGTCTCGATGGCCCGCGGCGCGGTGATCGATCCGCGGTGGTCGCCGGACGGGTCGCGTGTCGCCTTCGTACTGGTGCCCGAGTCGTCGCCGGCGGCGGGGGAGGAGCCCACGCCCGACCAGCGGCAGGCCATCTACACCATCGAGGTCGAGTCGGGTGTCGTCACGCGCCTGAGCCGGTAGAGAGGCGCGGCGGTCAGGTCCGTCCGGCCGGACCCGCCAGGAGCCACGCGCGCAGTTGACGGAACGCGGCGCCGCGATGCGAGACCGCGCGTTTCCTGTCGGCATCCACCTCGCCGAGCGTGGCACCTGACGGGGGATGAAAGAAGATCGGGTCATAGCCGAATCCGCGCTGCCCGCGCGGTCCGGCCGCGATTTCGCCCTCGACCGTCCCCTCACAGGCGAAGTCGGCTGGCGCGCCGTCCTGTGCCGCCTCATCCGTGGCCACAAAGGCGAGCGCGCACACGAATCGCGCCGTCCACGGCTTCGGGTGTGGCGCGAGTTCCCGGTACAGGTTCGCGAACTTGTCGGCGTAGGTTGCCCCCGCGTATCGCGCGCTGTGAATGCCCGGCCGGCCGTCGAGTGCATCGATGACCAGGCCCGAGTCCTCGGCCACGGTTGGCAGGCCGGTGGACGCGGCGTAGCTTCTGGCCTTGATCAAGGCGTTTTCCGCGAAGCTCGTGCCCGTTTCATCCGGTTCGGGCACCGGCGGCACGTCGGCAAGCGTGAGGAGTCGCACGGGTGCGCCCTCGAGCGCGTGTGCAATTTCGGGAAGTTTGCCCGCGTTGGTGGTCGCAACGAGAATGGCCGGCCAAATGTCGTGTCGCACGTCTGAACGATGATGCATCATGCGGACGCGTCAGGCGGACCCGTATAATGCGGCGGGTCCAGAACGGCAACAGGCAGGACGGCAGCGCAACAGGCGTCTCCGGCAAGTAGAGGGACACAGATGGTTCGTACGGGCGGGTCGGTTTCGTGGCTGCTCTCCATCGTGGGCGCGTCGGCACTCATGGCGGGATTGTCGGCGCAGGAGGTGGGGCGCACGGTCTCGCAGGCCGTGGTGACACCGGACAATCCGGTGTTCGCCGTCCAGGACACACCCCCCGCTCCGTCACCCGAGGTCCCCGACCAGCCCGACGCACCCGACCCGCCGCCGGTGGTCGCGCCGACGGCAACAGGTCCCGGCCCGATCCCGGGCGCCGGCCGGGGCCGCGGCGGCGGCCAGCGCACCTACGAACAACTCACGGCCGAGGCGAAGACCGACGAGGGCCTCTTCACGGTCCACCGCGTCGGCGACAGCATCTATTTCGAAATCCCGAAGGAACTGCTCGGCAAGGACCTGCTCTGGGTGACCCAGATCAAGCGCACCACGCTCGGTGCCGGGTATGGCGGTCAGCCAGTGGCCGACCGGGTCGTGCGCTGGGATCGGCAGGCCAATCGCGTCTTCCTGCGGGTGGTCAACTACGACGTGGTGGCCGACCCGTCAGAACCGATCGCGCAGGCCGTGGCCGACGCGAACACGCCGGCCATCGTCCGCGGCTTCACGGTGGTCGTGTCGAGCCCGGATGACAACCCGGTCATCGACGTCACGTCGCTGCTGCTGGGCGAAATTGCGGAGTTCTCGCCGCGGGCGAACCTCGGCGCGCGCGGTATGGACCAGAGCCGGTCGTACCTCGAGAAGGTCGTGTCGTTCCCGGAGAACGTCAACGTGCAGGTCACCCAGACGTACACGTCGGGGTCGGCCTCGCCGACACGGGCGGGGATGCGCGGGGCGAGCGGCACGGTGGTCGTCTTTCACAGCCTGGTGAAATTGCCCGACACACCGATGGTTCCGCGGCTCTACGATTCGCGCGTCGGCTACTTCACCAACGTCACGTACGACTACGGCCGCGACGAGCACCGCGCCGTGCGACGCACCTACATCACGCGCTACCGCCTCGAGAAGATCGATCCCGAAGCGCCGCTGTCCGATCCGGTCAAGCCCATCGTCTACTACATCGATCCGGCGACGCCCTCGAAGCTGGTGCCCTACATCAAGCGCGGTATCGAGGCCTGGCAGCCGGCGTTCGAGGCCGCGGGATTCAGCAACGCGATTATCGCGAAGGATGCCCCGACGGCCGCCGAGGATCCGGACTGGGACGCCGAGGACGTCCGGTACTCGGTCGTGCGCTGGCTGCCGTCGACGGTCGAGAACGCGCAGGGTCCTCACGTGAGCGATCCGCGCAGCGGAGAAATCCTCGAGGCCGACGTCCTCATGTACCACAACGTCCAGAACCTGCTGACGATGTGGTACGTCACGCAGGCCGGTGCGCTCGATCCGCGAGCCCAGTCGCTGCCGCTGCCCGACGATCTCATGGGCCGGCTGGTCGAGTTCATCGTCTCGCACGAGATCGGCCACACGCTGGGCTTCCGCCACAACATGCGCGCCAGTTCGCTCTATACGGTCGAGCAGGTGCGCGATCCGGCCTGGGTGGCCCAGAACGGGCACACGCCGAGCATCATGGACTACGCGCGGTTCAATTACGTGGCGCAGCCCGAGGATGGGATTGCGGTCGACGACCTGGTGCCGAAGGTCGGCCCCTACGACATCTGGGCCACCCGCTGGGGGTACGCGCCAATCCCGGAGGCCACCACGCCCGACGAGGAACGTCCCACCCTGGATGCCTGGGCGCGCCAGCAGGACGACACGCCGTGGCTGCGGTTCATGACGTCGACAGAGGGCGAGGGGGCGACGTTCCCGTTCGACCCGGGCCAGCAGCGCGAGGCGATTGGCGACAGCGACCCGACGGAAGCCACCGCGCTCGGCCTGGCCAACCTCGAGCGCGTGGCGGGCCGGCTAGTCGACATCGCGGCGCGTCCCGGCGAGTCCTACGAGCAGCTTCGCGAACTCTACGGCCGTCTGGTCGGGCAGTGGCGCACCGAGATGGGGCACGTGAGCGCGGTGGTCGGCGGTACCGACTCACGCGAGTTGTACGTGGGGCAGCCTGGCGTGCGGTTCACACCCGTGCCGCGCGAGCGACAGGCGGCGGCCGTGGCGTTCCTGCTCGAACACGCCTTCAAGACGCCGACCTTCCTCGTCGAACCGGACCTGCTGCATCGGATCGAACCGGTCGGTGCCGTCAACCGCATCGATGCCGCGCAGACGTCGCTGATGAACGCCCTGCTGCAGGCGACGCGGCTCGACCGGATGGTGGAGCAGTCGATGGTCGAGCCTGACGCCTATACGCCGCTGCAGCTGCTGACCGACCTGCGGGCCGGGATCTGGCGCGAGCTGCGGACGCCGGCCGTGCCGATTCATCTCTATCGCCGCAACGTGCAGCGCGCGCACCTGGCGACAATCGACGCGCGGCTCAACGGCAGCTCGACGCCGAGCGCGGAAGTCCGGTCGCTCCTGCGGGGCGAACTGCGGGCGCTCGACCAGCAGATTGCACGCGTGCTGCCGTCGGTGACCGACGTGGCCACGCGCCGCCACCTGCAGGATGCCCGGGAGACCATCGCGACGGCACTCGACTCGGCCGCCACGCGTCTGCGCGCCGCCACGGCCGGGGCCGCTTCGCGCGCCGCCACCGCGGCGGTCGCTCTCGACGGCACGACAGCCACGCTCCTGACCAGCGTGCCGTACGACTACGACGCCGATCCGTTCCTCACGCCGCTCGACGGCTGCTGGATTGATCTGAAGATCGAGTAGGGCCCGGCCTCTACACGAGATGGCCGATGACCTGCCGCTGCAGGTCCATCAGATCGCTGATGCCCGCGTCGGCCAGCGCCAGGAGTTCGTTGAGCTGGTCGCGGTTGAAGGGCTGGGTCTCGGCCGTGCCCTGCAGTTCGATGAAACGCCCGTCCGACACCTTCACGACGTTCATGTCGACCTCGGCGCGCGAGTCCTCCTCATAGGCCAGGTCGAGCATGGGGACGCCGTCGACGATGCCCACGCTCGTTGCGGCCACGTAGTGGGTGACGGGCACACGGGGCAGCGTGCCGCGATCCCGAAGACGCCCGAGCGCGAGCACGAGCGCCACGAACCCGCCGGTGATGGCCGCCGTGCGCGTGCCGCCATCGGCCTGGATCACGTCGCAGTCGACCCAGATGGTGCGCTCGCCCAGATCGCGCATGGCCACGACGGCCCGCAGCGAACGGCCGATCAGCCGCTGGATCTCCTGCGTGCGGCCGCCGACCTTGCCGGCCGTCGACTCCCGCGTCATGCGCGTATTGGTCGCGCGCGGCAGCATCCCGTACTCGGCCGTCACCCAGCCCTTGCCGGCGCCGCGCAGGAACGGCGGCACGCGGTCTTCGACCGAGGCCGTGCAGATCACCTTCGTCTGTCCCACCTCGATCAGGACCGAGCCTTCGGCGTGTGCGGTGAAATCGGGCGTGATGCGAATGGTGCGCACGGCACTGGCGAGGCGGCCGTCGGTTCGTGTCATGGAGCGGAGGGTCCTTTCTGGATCCAGTCGAGGGCCTTGCCGAGCGGTGCCCGCAGGTCGATGTGGCCGCGCAGGCTGTCGACCTCGCGTCCCTCGACCAGCAGTTGTACCGCGGCAATTTCGGGAAGGTTCACCGTGACCGCATTGACGATGGCGTAGACGGCCAGCGCCTCGTCGAGCGAGCCGCCCGAGTGGCCGCTGACGATCGTGCCGCCGAGATCGATGTAGGCCTCCTGCCTGTCGGTCAGGAAGACGGCGCGGACCGTCGTGCCGGCGGGAATGGCCGAGACGAGGCCCGCGGGCGGATCGGCCACCTGCGCCTCGACGAGCCGGCGCACCTGTTCGGCCGGCGTTGCACCGTAGAGCACGTTGCGCCCCGTCGGCACGAGCGTCGCGCCGTCGTCGGCCACGTAGAACAGCGTGGCCTGGATGCGCCGGGCGTCGCCGGTGCTCTCGGTGGTCGTCGCGACATCGGCGCCGCCATCGTCGGTCGTCAGCCAGTCCGGCAACCGCGTGGCAACGAACCACAGCACGAAGGCGAGCGAGACGGCAACGAGCACTCCGGCCGCCCATCGCGTGCCGTTCGTGCGCGGCGGCGGCGGGGCGCTGGCGCCCGTCGCGGGCGGCGGCTGCACGTGTTCGAAGCGATCCGAGTCGTCGCCGGTCGTCACTGCGCCTCCACGGGTGGGGCGGGAATCCCCTCGCGGACCTCGGCAATGAGGCCGAGGACTGCATCGATGAGTCGGCCGGCGTGCGCCGAGGCGTTCAGCGCGCGCTCGTCATCCGCGTTGGTGAGCATGCCGAGCTCGATGAGGATGGCCGGCATGTTCGCGCCAACCAACGGACGGAGCGGCAGTTCGGAAGCGGGTGTCTGGAGCAGCGGGATGGCGGCCGCCGTCAGGTGGCGCCGCAGGATGTCGGCGGCCACGCGCGACTTGCCGGTGAATCCGATCTGCGCGGTGTCCCACGGCAGGACGTCGATGATCCGGGTGCCGCCGCCGAGCACGGGCACCGGCGTTTCGGCCGACCCGGCGGCCGGCGATCGGCCCGTGTAGTCGTCGAGCCGGAGCGAAAGCACCTGGGCGCCCCGCGTGGCCGGACGCACCGACGCGTTGGCGTGAAGGCTGATGAACAGATCGGCCTTGTTGTTGTTGGCGAGCGCGGCGCGTCGATCGAGCGGCACGTCCTCGTCGCGATCCCGCGTGAGCAGGACGCGCAGACCAATCCGTCGCTCGATCGTGGCCTTGAGCTGCCGGGCAAACACCAGCACCAGATCCTTCTCGATGGTGCCGCCGGGGCCGACGGCGCCATGGTCATCACCGCCGTGCCCCGGATCGAGCACGATCGTGCGCAACACGCCGGGGGTGCCCAGGTCGATGGCGGGCGGGGCAGGAGCGTCCGGCCGCGCCGGCGGCGGAACGGGCGGCGTGGGAGGCGGCGGCGGTCCGGGGGGCAACAGTTCGATGTGCAGCTGTGTCGGGCTGCGATCCTCGACCCGGTAGGAGTCGACCGATGGTCCGAGGTCGACAATCACCGTCGTGCCGTCGACGCGCACCCCCGTGACGAACTCGGGCGCGAGGGCCGTTGCCGGTACGAGGTCGACAGCCACGGCGTCGAAGCGTACGACGAGCCGGTTGCCGGTGCGCGTCACCTGGTGGGGCGTGGCCGGCTGCACGTCGATCAGAAGGCGGCCGGCCGGGCCCTGCCGCTCGAAGTGCGGCGTCACGCGCGGCAGGCGGACGTCGCCGACGAGCACCACGCGGCTGGCGCGTCGAACCTCGATCCGCGTGCCGAGCGCCGGGCCGACCGCCACGCGCAGGAAGTCCATCGGCACGCGCCAGGTGTCGCCGTCGCGCTCGATTGGCGCGGGGAGCGACACGATGCGGCCCGGGCCGATCGACGCGAAGGACTGGCCGGGGATCAGCAGGATGGTCTGGCCCCGCCCGCGCACCGTCAGGCCGCCTACGAGCGAATCCTCCGCGAGCGTCAGGCCGAAGAGGGTGGCCACCTGCTGCAGCGAGACGAAGTCGATGTTGCCGGAGGTGCGGAACGGAAGCGTGCGTGGGCCGTCGCTCGCGTAGATGGTGTAATTCGCGCTCTGCGAAGCCGGTGCGGCGATGGCCATCGCCACGGCCACGACGCCGACTGTCACCGCCGCGAGCGTACGCGAACGAGCCCGGGAAAACATCGAAATCTGCAACGGCTCATCATAGCAAGGGACCGCGCCGCTTCGGCGTGTCGCGTCCTATCGTCGCCCGCCGCCGAGCGCTGCGCGCGTGGTGGCCGGCTCGACCACGACGAAGGCCACGGCCACGGCCGCCGCGGCCGCGATGAGCAGGCCGGCCGACGGGTCGTCGGCACGCGCCGCGGCAATCCCCATCACCGCCAGCACGGCGCAGAAGATCACGTCAGCACCGCGCATCCACCGACGCGCGCGCGTGTGCTGCTCGAGCCATTGCTCCGGGTACTGCCGCATCGCGAACCACAGGTGCAACCGCAGCGCACCGGCAATGACGGCGGCGGCAACAGCGGCGAGGAAGAGTGCGACGCCGCCACCGGCCGGGGCCATGTGTCGCAGGCGCCAGAGCGGGGCGAGCAGCAGGACGTAGCTGGCGGCGACCGATGCCTGGTGGAACTGCCACCACCAGAGCGCGCGTGGCGAGCGCGCCATCGCCAGGGGGCGTATCGTGTCGGACGCCTCGATGCGCGCGAGCGCCGCGACCAAAGCGGCGACATCGGGGTACCGATCGGCCGGGCGCTTGCGCAGGCTTCGCGTGATGACCGCGTTGACGCGATCGAAGAGATCCTCGACCCGTCGGGTCGCATCCGGCGCTGCGACGAGCGGTGGGGGATCGCCCTCGAGCACCCGCGCCAGCGTGGCCGCGGCGTGGCGTTCGCGGAACGGGTGGGTGCCCGACACCAGTTCGTACAGCAGCACCCCCAGGGCGAACTGATCGGACCGCGCATCGACGGCGCCGCCGCGAATCTGTTCGGGCGACATGTACCCCGGCGTGCCGAGGGCGGTGCCCTCGATCGTGAGGCCGGGCCCGTCGCCGCCATCGGCGGTGCGCGCCAGGCCGAAGTCCAGGATCTTCACCACGTCGTCCGGGGTCCGCACGATGTTCTCGGGCTTCAGGTCGCGGTGCACGATGCCGCGGGCGTGCGCGGCGGCCAGCGCGCGGCCCACGGCGGTCACTGTCTCGACGGCGCGTTCGACAGGCAGCGGCCCGCGCCCGAGTTCGGCGCGGAGCGTTTCGCCCGGCACGTATTCGCTCGCCATGTACAGCCGCCCGTCGATCTCCTCGAGGGCGAACACGGTCGCAATGTTCGGGTGGACGAGCGAAGCGGCCGCGCGCGCCTCGCGCCGCAGTCGTTCGGTGCGCACCGGGTCGCCGGCCAGCGCCGGGTCGACGACCTTGAGCGCGACGCGGCGGCCCAGCCGGCGATCGTCGGCCAGGTAGACGACGCCCATGCCGCCGGCGCCGATGACGTCGATCACCTGATAGGGACCGATCGGCGCGTCCGGGACGGGAATGGTCGCCGGGTCGGGCGGCGTCCCGACGGCGGGACCCGATTCGAGAAACGATCCCGCGCGTTCGTGGGCCGCAAGCAGCGCCGTCACGTCGTCGATCAGCGCGGCGTCGCCGCCGCACGCCGCTTCGAGCCATACGGCGCGATCGGCCTCGCGCACGGTCAGGGCGCGCTCGAACAGGTCGGCCACTCGACGCCAGCGCTGGCGATCCTGCGGCGAACGGGTCATCGAGGCGCATCCCCCTCGATCTGCTGCAGCAGCCAGGCGCGCGCCACCGTCCAGTGCCGCTTGACCGTAGCCGGCGAGATGCCCATGGCCTCGGCCGTCTCCTCGATCGACAGGCCGCCGAAATACCGCAGTTCGACGATCCGTGCGTGATCCGGATCGAGATCGGCCAGGCGCGTCAGCGCGTCGTCGAGCAGCACGAGGTCGAGGTTGGCGGCCGGATGCTGCCCCACGAGCAGGGCGTCGTCGAGCGTCACCTGGATGGGAGCACCGCCGCGTTTGGCCGCGCGGCGCCGCCGCGCGCGTTCGACGAGCAGGCGTCGCATGGCGATGGCGGCAATGGCCACGAAGTGGGAGCGGTCCTTGAACCCGGAGACGTCCGACCCGGCCAGTCGCAGGTATGCCTCGTGCACCAGTTCGGTCGCCTGCACGCTCTGGAACTGTTCGCGCCGGACGTAACCGGCGGCGAGGCGCCGCAGTTCTGCGTACACATCGGCGACCTGGCTGTCGAGAGGGGCGTTCTTCACCGGTCGCGATTATGTCCCGGTTTGCAACCGGAAAGTGACGATGACGGCCCGGGTCGGGGGAGAGGTGCCCTGAACGAAACAGGCGATGCGATCGTTTCACTTTGCATTAAACTGGTGGGCGGATGTTCGCCCGCCGGTCGCTTCCCCAGCGTCATCCGCCCTCCGACTAATTCGGCCCCGGGCACACGTTGAACGAACCGTGGTTCGTTCAGGACCTCATATTCATATGTCGACTTCTTCCATTTGCTCGATCTCCTCGTCCGATCGTGGAGCCGGACGTACTGTGCTTTCCCTGCTGGCCGTTCTCGCGGCCGTCTTCGCCGCCGCGTGCGGCGGCGCACCGGACGAACAGGCCGCCGCGGCGGGCATGCCGCCGATGCCTGTCGAGGCCGTCGCGCTGGAGTCGCAGCCGCTCGAACGCACGGCCGAGTTCGTCGGCACGATCAAGTCGCGGCGGTCGGCCACGATCCAGCCGCAGGCCGAGGGGTTCCTCGTGCGCATCCTCGTACGGTCGGGCACGCGTGTTTCGCAGGGCACGCCGCTGTTCGAGATTGATGCGCCGACAGAGCGGGCGGCGCTGGCCGCGCTCGAATCGACCCGGGCCGCGCGGGCGGCCGACGCCGAATATGCGCGCCAGCAGTCGGCGCGTGCGAAGGCGCTCTACGACGTGGGCGCCACGAGCCAGCAGGAGCTCGAGCTGGCGGCCACGGCCGAGCGCACCGCGGCGGCGGCACTCCAGGCCGCCGAGGAGCAGATCCGGCAGCAGCAGGCGCAGCTCGACTACTACCGCGTCGTCGCGCCGTCGGCCGGTGTCGTCGGCGACATTCCGGTGCGCGTCGGCGACCGGGTGACGCGCACGACGGTCCTCACCACGGTCGACGACAACTCGACGCTGGAGCTCTACATCAACGTGCCGGTGCAGCAGGCCGCTTCACTGCACACGGGCCTGCCCGTGCGCATCCTGGGCGCCACCGGCGACGTGCTGGCCACCGAGACGATCAATTTCGTCTCGGCGACAGTCGACGAGGCCACGCAGACCGTGCTGATCAAGGCGCCGATCCAGGCGCCGGCCGGCCGCTTCCGGTCCGATCAGACCGTGCGTGCAACCGTCGTGTTCGACGCGATGCCGGGCCTGCTCGTCCCTGTTGTCGCGGCCACGCGGATCAACGGGACGTACTTCGTGTATGTCGTCGAGACGGTCGAGGGAGCCACCATCGCGCGCCAGAAGCCGGTTGTCGTCGAGCGCGTGCAGGGCAACGGCTACGTCGTGACCGACGGCCTGTCGGCGGGCGAGCGCCTGATCGTGGGCGGCATCCAGAAGATCGGCGACGG
>JBIQJY010000070.1:0-16488 GCA_044507065.1 Acidobacteriota bacterium | reverse complement strand
CATGCGAGAATGAGGCCGACATGGCCTGGATGCTGTTGCTTGCCGCCGGAGTGCTCGAGATCGTCTGGGCGTTCACGATGAAGCTCTCCCAGGGCTTCACGCGGCTCGGACCGAGCGTCGTGACGTTCCTCGCGATGTTCGCCAGCTTCGGCCTGCTGTCGATCTCGATGAAGACGCTGCCGCTCGGGACGGCCTACATGGTCTGGACCGGTATCGGCGCCGTGGGAGCCTTCATCGTCGGCGTCGTCGTTCTCGGCGAGGCGCTGACGCCCATGCGAATCGTGGCCGCGGCGCTCATCGTGTCGGGCCTCGTCCTCATGAAGCTGTCGGCGCCCGCCTGAACCCTGGAACGCGCCGAGGCGGGATCACCCAATCGGAATGCGCGACGCGTTCGCGGCCAGCCACGTGTCGAACGACTGGAGCGCCGGGTTGAGCGCGCGTGCGACCTCGGGCGAGCGATTACGCCGGAACTGCTCACCGAGAATGGCGTGGTGTTCGAACATGTTGCCCATGTCGTCGGCGCCTGGGAAGCCGAGTGCCCGGTACTCATCGAACGGCATGTCGTAGAACGAGACGGGCGCACCGAGATGACGCGAGAAGGCGGCCGCGTACTCCGGGCCCGACAGGACGTCGCCGGCCACGCCGAAGCGCTGGCCTGCCACAGCGGGCCCGCGCCGGAAGATGCCGTACGCACACCGGCCGATGTCCTCGGCCGCGATGCCCGGCAGCTTGCCGCCGGCGAGCGGCAGCGCGAGCACGAGGTTGCCGTCGGGGCCCTTGCGTGGCCCCTGGCCGAAGTAGATGAAATTCTCCCAGTAGAAGGCGGCCATCAGGTAGCTGGTCGGCGCGGCCTCGGCCGCGAAGACCGCGTCGGCTTCCCCCTTGGCATCGAAGTGCGGCACCTTGTACCTGCCCTGCAGCGTCTTGAGGCGGGGATCGTCGAGTGGAAAATCGAGACGTGTGTCCTCGAGCGTCGACCAGACCGCGTGTGCAAGACCGGCGGTCCTGGTGGCGCGTGCCATGGCGGTCGCCTGTTTCAGTTCGCGGTCCGTCGACAGGTGCTCCCAGAAATTGGTGACCAGGAACGCGCCGTAGGCGCCCGCAAACGCACGGTCGAGGCTGGGCGGATCGTCGGCATCACCGGCCACGACCTCGGCGCCCGCCTCGGCGAGCGCACGCGCCTTGTCCGAATCGGTCTTGCGCGTGATCGCGCGCACGGCGAAGCGACGTTCCGGGTCGGCCAGGATGGCGCGCGCCAGCCCCCCGCCCTGCGCTCCGGTGGCACCAATAACGGCGATGATCTTCCTGTCAGTCATGTCTCAGCAGTTCCCCTTCCCGGCAATCACGTCTCCTCGCAGCGCACGCAGCCCAGCGTCTTGCCGATGAACGCCTGGCGCCCTTCGGCGCTCAACACCCACGGGCGGCTCTGCCACGGCGGGTCGTGCCGCACGTGCTGACCGTGTCCGCATTCGAGGTCGGCCACCCAGTGACCTTCTTCATCGGTGTGGAATCCGACGATACGCCGTGGAATACCCCGCATGGAAAAGGCCATCGTACCCGAGATCCGCCCGGTAACGTGGACGCGCTTCCGCGCACGTCACTGACTACGATGATCCCGCGAGCCGCGAGCGCGCGGGGCGCAGCTCCAGCCAGAGGTGCCGGATCATCGCCACGAACACGAACGTCCAGGCGGCCAGCGCCACATGGATCGTGGCCCGCGGAATCATCGCCAGGAACTCGAGGCCCGTGGCGTGTACCAGCCTGATGGTGCAGACCGTGTACATGCCCATCGGGAAGACCATCCCCCAGTACTGCGGATCGTAGCGGAAGGGAAAGCGCCGGACGCCGTACCGCCACACGCCGAGGATGAGCAGCAACGGGATCCACCACGTGGCGGTGGCCCAGAAGAACAGCGTGAAGCCGGCCAGGAACGGCCGCAGCATCACCAGGAATGGCCACTGCTCCGCGTGGATCAACAACGTGGCGCCCGCCAGTGTCGTGATGGCCACCGCGCCCATGTTGATCCAGTAGGGCGGCGTCATCTGGTCGACCGTGAGCTCGAGGAAGGTGAAGCGATAGAAGATGAGCGTGATGATCGTGAGGTAGAGCATCGCGCCCAGCAGGTACAGGCACAACGCGAAGAACAGCACCGCGCTCCGGCCGCTGGCGAGCTGCGGGACGAGCAGGGCGCCGAGCACCGACACGGCCTGGGTGGCCACGATCCCCAGCAGCCAGGCGCCATTGATGCCGACCTCGAGCGTCGGCTTCGACGTGCGAATCACGGTTGCCGTGAAGAACGCGTACATGACCACGAGCCACAGGGCGATGCCGACCATCCACAGAACGTGCGCCGCACCCGGACGTCCCGTCAGCACCACGATTTCGCTGCCCAGCACGCAGGTCCCGGCCACCACGGTGAAGAACCCCGGTCCGCGCGCGTGGCTGCCCAGATCCTGGAGCACCCTCGGGAAGTACACGAACAGCCGCGCCACGAACATGATTGCCAGCACGGCGTAGGCACAGACATTGATGCCGAACAGGAGCCATGCGATGCGTGGCATCTGCTGCAGGTGCGCGGCAATCGAGACAATGCCGGTCGCCATGACAAGGGAGAAATAGCCCGGGAACAGGTCCGCAACAGCGGCCGCGAGCCTGCGTCGAAGCGGAACGGGGGGCGCCGCGCTCACGAGTCGAGGTCGAACAGGTACCACAGCAACCCGGCGTTCAGGACGAGGCACGCGAGGCTGCCGAGTGCAGCCGGCACCACCGTGCCCGTGTCACCTCCGAGGTAGGCATTCATCGTGGCGGTGAGCAGCCACAGTTGCAGGATGACGATCAGGGCCACGAACACCAGCATGGCGTTGACGATCGTCATCCGTTGCGAGCGGACCATCCGGGGGCGCCGGGTCATGTCGTCGATTCCTCCACGCCCGTGGCGAACACCGAACCGCCGCGGACCTCGAGGAGGACCCGCGGCAGCGGCCGCTGTGGCGGACCGGCGACGGGCCGGCCCGTTTCCAGATCGAACCAGCCGTTGTGGCACGGGCAGTGGAGCCGGCCAAGCTCGACGGCCGGCACGACCGGACAGAGCAGGTGCGTGCACTGCTGGTCGTAGGCGACGAAGCTGGCCGCACCGGTCCGGACGAGCAGGCGCGGCGTGCTCCCCTCGGGATACGTGAACGTCTTCGCGCCGCCGATCGGCAGCTCGTCGACCGTGGCGATGGCCACGCCGGAGGCCGCTGCGCCCGGGCGCCGGAACACGCTTTCGAGCAGGATCCAGAACTGGCCCGCCGTGAACGCGGCACTCGTGAGCACCATGAACTTGACGAGTTCCCGTCGCGATACGTACTCGTCCTGCGCCCAGTCGATTGGAAAGTCGCGCCGCCACTTCGGCTGCTCCGCCATGGGACGGCCGTCGGGCGGCGTGGTTCCGCTGTCGAGTGCGCGGGCGTCGCCCCCGCCCCGTTGCTTCTGAATCACAGGTCACCCCCGTCGGCATCCTCCGCGAACACGTCGTCGAGGATCGCGTGGCCAATCGTGGGTTCGTGCATGGCCGCCGTCACGTCCACGACCTCGACCGCGGCCTCGCGCGGCACCATCATGTTGACCTTGGTGCGGATCGTCTGCGCGCCGAACTGGAACGTGTTGACCGGCGTGGCCTGCGGCCGCAGCCGTGCCATCTCCTCGCGCGTGCCGAACGCCAGCGCCTGGCTCGGACATACCGATGCGCACCACGGCTTCAGGCCGACCGACGTGCGGTCGTAGCACATGTCGCACTTCATCATCAGGTTCATCCGCGTCTGCATCTTCGGCACGCCGAACGGACACGCGAGCACGCAGTTGTTGCAGGCAATGCACCGCGGCTTGCGCGCGGTCTGCACCACGCCGTCCTCGGTGCGCTTGATGGCATCGGCCGGACAGACCTCGGCGCACGTTGGCGAATCGCAGTGCATGCACACGACGGGTGCCGTCTGTGTGGAGTGCGCACGGTCCACGTAGTCGAGCTGGATCATCGACTGGCCCTTGTGCGAATCGCACTCCGTGCACGCCTGGATGCACGCCTGACAGCCGATACATCGGCCGGGATCGATGAAGAACTCGAGGGTCGCGGGCACGGGCATGATGGGTCCCCTGGCTACTGCTGTGGTTCGAGCGCGGCGGCGTGGTCCGGCGGTCCGGCTGCCTTCCGGACGCGGACGGCGCACACCTTGTACTCGGGAATCTTCGAGATCGGATCCTGCGCGGAGATCGTCAGCTGGTTGGCGCTCTTGCGACCGGCCCAGTGATACGGGATGAACACCGTGTCGGGTCGGATGGTCGTCACCACGGCGGCGCGCAGTGTGCAGTTGCCCCGCCGACTCTCGGCCGTCGCCCAGTCGCCGTCGGCAATGCCCAGGCGGGCCGCCAGCCGCGGGTGCATCTCGATCCGAGGTTCCGGGTAGTGATCGACGAGTGGGCCGATGCGCCGCGTCTGATTCCCCGAGAGGAACTGGCTGACGACGCGCCCGCTCGTGAGGATGATGGGAAACTCCTCGTCGACATCCTCGGCCGGACCTTCGTAGGGCGTCACATTGAAGCGCGCCCGACCGTCGGGAAAGTAGAACGGCCCGGCGCCCCTGGCAACCGGGTTCCACGAGCCGGCCTCGAACAACCGCGGCGTGCCCTGCGGGCCCGGCATCGGCACGCCGGCGGGCACCTCGCTCGGGCACGGCCAGAACACGCCGTAGTTCTCCTCGATGCGCTCGTAGGTGATGCCCGAGTAGTCGGCCACACCCCCCTTCGAGGCCAGCCGCAGCTCGTCGAACATCTCGCGTGGACCGGCGAACGTCAGGCCGCGCTCGCGACCGAGGGCCTTCGCGATGTCCTGGATGATGCGCCAGTCCTGCCGGGCGTCACCCGGGCAGTCGACGGCCTTGTTGATCTTGATGACGCGCCCTTCGGCCTGCGTGACGGTCCCCTCGTCCTCCTCCTGGAGCGATCCTGGCAGCACCACGTGCGCGTAGCGCGCCGTTTCGCTGAGGAAGAAGTCGATCGCCACGAAGTACTCGAGCTTCTGCAGCGCCTGCCGCACGAAGTTGTTGTCGGGCAGCGAGACGACCGGGTTGAAGCAGATGCTGAGCAGGCCCTTGATCTCGCCCCTGTCGATCAGGCGGATGAGTTCGTAGGCGTCGACGCCGGGCTGCGGGAGATCGGCGGGGTCCATGCCCCACACCCCCGCGACGTGCGCGCGGTGCTCGGGGTTGGCCAGGTCGCGACCACCGGGCAGCTGGTCGCACTTCTGCCCGTGCTCCCGTCCGCCCTGGCCGTTGGCCTGTCCGGTGATCGTCGCGTACCCGCAGTTCGGCCGGCCGATGCGGCCCGACGCGAGCACGATGTTGATCGCACTCATCACGTTCTGCACGCCGTGGCTGTGATGCTCGATGCCGCGCGCGTGACAGAGGAAGCTCGTCTCGGCCGTTCCCCACCACTCGGCCGCCTGTTCGATCGACTTCACCGCAATGCCGGTGACCTCGGCGGTGCGGCGCGGCGTCCATTCGCTGACCTGCGCGGCCACCGCGTCGAAACCGACAGTGTGCTCCGCGATGAACGCGTGGTCGAGCCAGTCGCGCGCAATCATCAGGTGCAGGATGCCGTTGAACAGGGCGGTATCGCGGCCCGGCTTCACCGGCAGGAACAGGTCGCACGTCCGCGCGATGGGGGTGATGCGCGGATCGACCACGATGACGCGGGCGCCCTGCTCGCGCGCCTGCCAGACGTAGTTGGTCGTGATCGGCGCGCATTCGGCGACGTTGGCCCCCGCGATGAGGATCACGCCGGCGCCGAGGATGTCCTCCCACGGGTTGGCCGCGCGATCGATCCCGAATGCCTTCTTGTTGCCGGCCGCGGCGCTCACCATGCACAGCCGACCGTTGTAGTCGATGTTCGACGTGCGCAGGCACATGTGGGCGAACTTGCCCATCAGGTAGGTCTTCTCGGTGGTCAGGCTCGCGCCAGAGAGCAGGGCGAACGCATTCGGGCCGTGCGCCCCCTGGATGCGGTCGATCTCGGCCGCCGTCCGGCGAATGGCCGCGTCGTAGGCCGTCGCCCGGAATCCGCCCGGCGCGGACGCGTCGCGCTCGTAGGCCTGCACGAGCCGATCGGGGTGTGCCTGCTGCAGGTAGCGCTTGATCCCCTTCGGGCACATCATGCCGCGGTTGAAGGGGAACTCGTACCACGGCTCGATGCCGACGATGACGTTGTCCTTCACCTGGAGCTGCATGCCGCATTGCTGCCCGCAGAAGCAGCAGTGGGTCTTCACCGACCGGTCCGGCTCGACGCCCGTATCGAGCCGGCTGTCGCTCGCGTAGGCACGATGCGGCCCGAACGCCGCAATGGTCGACTCATCGAGCGGAGGGATCGTGTCGGTCGTTCGTGCCCGGCTGTCCATGACGTCGACGTACTCCTCGAAAGGCGCGCTGCTCCCCGTCGGGCCGCTAGGGAAAGAAGTTCTCGGCGTCTTCGGCGCCGAGCGGCCCCTGCCCGATCGCCGGGTTCGCGTGCACCGGCATCGGCAGCGACCCGATGCCGGTCAGCGGCGCACCGCCCCGCCGGCCCGACCACAACGCGCCCTGCGCCATCGCCAGTGACGCCCGGCGGCAGCGCGGGCAGATCCATTGATAGTGGCCGTCCGATCCGGGCAGTTCGTAGCGGAACCCCAGCCGGCGCTCGACCTCGATCAGATCCTCGATGTGCATGCGCGAGCTGAAGGCGTGCCCGCACCGGCGGCAGTGCGCGAGTTCCTGCGCCCGCCCCGCATCCTTGTAGAACCCGACGCCCAGCTGTGCGGGCCGCTGGAAGACGTGGAACAGCTTGCCGAACGGCAGCCAGAGGAATGTGCCGATGACGGTGATCGCGTGCAGGATCGCGATGAACGTGTAGGCATACCCCTTCATCCATGTATAGCTGGCCGTCAGCATCAGGCCCGTCAGGCTGACGGCAAACAGCAGGATGAGCGGCATGAAGTCTTCCGCGAACCGCTGCAGCGCCGCGGCGCCTTCCTCGCGCATCCGCCGCCGCACGGCCAGCATCACGCCGGCAATCACCAGGAACGACGACCACACCAGGCCGTGGAAGACGACGAAGGCGACGATCGAGTCGTGCGGAAACCGGAAGACGGGAAATCCGAACGCCACCGTCTCGTAGAGCGAGAGGTCACCCGGAACGGGTCGGAAGTGCAGCCAGCCGAACACGAGCGGAAAGGTGATGGCCACGGCCAGCAGGCATCCCCACATGATCAGCATGTGCGTGATGCCGCGCAGTCGATCGCGCCGAAGGATGAAGCGGTTGGCGAGCACGTCCGTGCCCATCCGCCGGATCCAGGTGCCGAAGTTCCGCCACCGCATGCCGCGGCGGAAGAACGCCTGCCAGCCGCGGCGCCAGTAGACGGCCGTGGGCGGGCGCTGCAGCCACATCGCGTACCGATAGGTCAGGCCGAACGTGGCAAACAGTACCGAGAAGGTGTAGCCGACGAGTGCGGCGTCGAAGTGGGCGAGGTTGCGGGACCCGATGAGGATGAGGGCCGAGAGGACGAGCGTCGCGCCCACTCCCCAGGCGATCGGCCCGATGGCCTGACGACGCCCTGATGTCCGGACCAACGTCGTTGCCGATGACGCAGGCATTCCACCCCTTTGCTCGGACCCGCCGCACGCGCGCTCGGCGAACGATCGCCGACGCGTCAGACATTATCACCATCGACCCGGTGCGTCATGCCGCGCGCTAGGCGGGCATGGGCGCGGGCGGATGCGTGACGGCCGGACGGGGAATGCCGGCAGCCGCATAGATCTCCGGCTCGTCGAGGCTCTCGCGCTCGAGCAGCTGCACGACGATGGCGTCGAGCTTGTCGCGGTTCTCGCGCAGCAGGCGGCGCGCCTCCGCATAACACTCGTCGGTGATCCGGCGCACCTCCTCGTCGACCGCGTCGAGCAGGCCGTCCGAGATACCGGCCATCCGGGGGTCGCCCTCGGGCGGCAGTACCGAGAGCGGGCCGATCCGTTCGGACATTCCCCAGCGTCCGACCATCGATCGGGCAATGCGCGTCACCATTTCGAGATCGCTTTCGGCACCGGTCGTCACGATGTCGAAGACCTCCTGCTCGGCCGCCATGCCGCCCAGCGCGCCAATGATGCGGCCGCGCAGGTAGTTCGCGTCGTACCCGTATCGATCCGACTCGGGCGTCGATACCGTCACCCCAAGCGCACGGCCGCGCGGAACGATCGAGACCTTGCGAACCGGGTCGGCGCCGGGCTGCAGCATGCCGATGAGCGCATGACCGGCCTCGTGGTACGCCGTGCGCCGGCGCTCCGCGTCGGGAATCACGACGTTCCTGGCCGTCCCCAGCTGGACCTTCTCGAGCGCGTCCATCAGGTCCCGCTGCTCGACAGCGTCCTGCTGGCGGCGGGCCGCCAGGAGTGCGGCTTCGTTGACCAGGTTCGCCAGGTCGGCGCCTGTCATGCCGGGCGTCGAAGCGGCCACCTGGCCGAGATCGACATCCGGCGCGAGGGGAACCTTCCGCGTGTGCACCTCGAGGATGGCCACGCGGCCGGAACGATCCGGCGGGTGCACCACGATCTGGCGGTCGAATCGACCGGGCCGCAGCAACGCCGGGTCGAGCACGTCCGGCCGGTTGGTCGCCGCGAGGACCACCACGCCCTCGTGCCCCGAGAACCCGTCCATCTCGGTCAGGATCTGGTTGAGCGTCTGTTCCCGCTCATCGTGCCCGCCGACCGCCCGGGCGCCCCCGCGCGCGCGGCCGATGGTGTCGATCTCGTCGATGAAGATGATGGCCGGTGCGACCTTTCGCGCCTCGGTGAACAGCTCGCGCACGCGACTGGCGCCCACACCGACGATCATCTCGATGAACTCCGACGCGCTGGCGCTGAAGAACGGCACGCCGGCCTCGCCGGCGGTCGCGCGGGCGAGCAGCGTCTTGCCGGTGCCCGGGGCGCCGGTGAGCAGCACGCCCTTGGGCGCGCGGGCACCAAGGCGCCGGTACTTCGCCGGATTCCTGAGGAAGTCGACCACCTCGTTGATCTCGGCTTCCACCTCGTCGATGCCCGCCACGTCTTCGAACGTCACGCGGACGCTCTCCGGGTCGACGCGCTTCTGCTTCTGCGCGCCGAGCATGCCCCCCATGGCGCCGCGCTGCCGCCGGAAGATCCAGACATAGAAGCCGACCAGCAGCAGGATCGGCGCGAAGGAGATGAGCAGGTTTGCGATCATCCCGCGCTGCTGCACGAGCGGGGTCGCGCGGACGGTCGCTCCGCCCTGCGTCAGCTCGGCGAGCAGATCGTCGGTGGCAAACGTCGGGCGCTCGGTGGAGAACCGCTGGTAGGTCGCGTCTTCCTGCTCGGGAAGCGGCGCCGGCGTCTTCAGCTCGCCCTGGATCGAGTTGCCGCGGGCAAACAGGTCGCCGACGTTCCTTCCGGCCACCTGCTTCTTGAACTCGGTGTAGGAGACAGCCTCCGGCCCCGACAGCTCGTCCTGAACCGTGAGGATGCCGAACAGAATCAGGTAGCCCACCAGCCACACGGCAACGGTCGACCAGCGCCACCTCGGCTTCTCGGGCGGTCGCGGTGGTGGCAGGCCCTCGGTGCGCCACGGTTTGGGCCGCGCGCGCTCGGGCGCCTCCTCCGTGGCGGGCGTGTCGTCGAACGATTCCGACGACTGCTGGTTTCCCGTGCTCATAGGCCTCACTGCGGACCGCGATCGAGCAACTGGCGAATGGCTGCCCTGGCGCGCTCGCGAACGGCCTCGGGCATCGTCGCCCCTGCAGCCTTGCGGCACAGGCCGGCCGTCTCCCGCAGCCCGTCGATCAGCGCCGCGCAACCCGGACAGTGGAGGGCGTGCCGCTCGATGGCATCACACGCGTCCGGGGCGAGCTCGCCATCGAGATAGGCGGAAATGTCCCGCAGTGTCTGTTGACACGCCTGCGTTCGCGGCGTCGTCATGTGCCCTCCATGTGCCGGCGCAGCATCAGGCGTGCGCGGCGCAGGCGCTGCTTGACGTTGGGCTCCGAATACCCGGTGATTGTCGCCACCTCGCGCGTCGACAGGCCCTCCATGTCGCGCAGTACCACGATCATGCGATAGGCCGGCGGAATCGCCTCCAGGGCCGCACGCAGCCGGGTGCCGACGGCCGCCTGCATCATCTGTTCGTCGACTGGCGTCGCTTCGTCCGGCACGTCGACCGGAGGCGCCTCGTCGGTGGCGTCCGCGCCAATCGGCACGAACCCCGGGGGCTCGCCCACGCGCCGCCGGCGCTTCATCAGGCAGGCATTGCGCACCGTCGAGTACAGCCACGTGCGAAAGGCCGACGGGTCGCTGATGCGCTGGACGTGCTGGAACGTCTTCAGCAGCGCGTCCTGCATGACGTCCTCGGCGTCGGCGGCATGGCCGCAGACGAGAAAACTGAAGCGATAGGCGACTTCCTGCGCGCGCATCAGCAGCCGCTCCATCGCGGCGCGGTCCCCACCTGCCGCGTCGCGGACAAGTGAGGCGTAGGCGCCGCGATCGGCGTCACGCGCCCCGTCGACGACGCGCGCCGGGTCGGCCGCTGCAGACATGGACCCGATTGTACAGGTCCCGTGTCACCTTCCCGGTGCCAGCTGCATCTCTCTCTGGACATGCTGAGACTCGCCTCGTGGCCGGCTGCGACCGGCATGCTCCTCGTGCTGCTGGCCGTTCCCGTCCGGGCCCAGGACATCCTGACCGTCGAGCAGGCCACACGGCAGGCCATCGCGAACAATGCCGGCATTCGCGCGTCCCGGGCGGGAGTCGCCGAGCGCGACGCGCGCATCGACGAGGCACGCGCAAGCTGGTTTCCGCGCGTCAGCGTGACCGAAGCGTGGCAGCGCGGCAACCAGCCCGTCTTCGTCTTCAGCTCGCTGCTGGCATCCCGACGATTCGGCTCGGGGAACTTCGCCGTCGACGCACTCAACCACCCGGATGCGGTCGGCGTTCATCGGACATCGATTGTCCTCCAGCAGCTGATCTTCGACCGACGACAGGGTGCGGAGGTGGACCGGACGATCCTCGCGCGCGACGCCGCGACGCTCACGCTCACCGAAGCGCGGGCGACGCTCGCGCTTGCGACGGTCGAGGTGTACGGCCGCGTTGTCGCGTCTGACGCCAGCCGCCGCGCGGCGCTGGCGGCCCACCAGGCCGCCCAGGCGGACCGCGCCAGAGCGGCCGACCGTCGCGACGCCGGAATGGCGACCGATGCCGACGTACTCGCGCTCGAAGCCCACATCGCCGCTCTCGCCCAGCGCGTCGCGCGAGCCGAAGGCGAGAACGCGATGGCCCGCGCCGATCTCAATCGCCTGATGGGCGCACCCATCGATCGCGTGTACCAGCTCGTCGCCCCGACTCCGGGCGCGCCCGCCGAGGCCGTCGAACTCGCCGCGCTGCTGGCGGAGGCCGACGCGCGACGCCCGGCCGTGGGCCACGCCACGCTGCTCGAACGACTGGCCCGGACCGAACGCCGCCTGGCACGGGCGTCGCTGCTGCCGCGCGTGACCGCTCAGGGCGGTCTCGAAGTGAATGGCATGCGCTTCGATACGCGCGCATCGTCCTGGCTGGTCGGAGCGGAGGTCAGCTGGAGTCTGTCGCTCGGCGGAGCCGAGCGCGCCAGCATGGCGGCTGCGGCGCACGCGGAAGCACGGGCGGTCGCCGAGGCTGACGAGGCCCGCGCGCTGGTCCACGCCGAAGTCGTCGCGGCACTGGCCGCACAGCGCTCCGCGACGGCACGACTTGCGGCCGGCGGGGCGGCCGTCGATCAGGCCCGCGAGAGCGAGCGCATCGTGCGCGACCGGTTCGAAGCCGGCCTGGCAGGCGTGACCGACCTGCTCCGGGCGCAGGGTGCAGTCCTCGACGCGGATGCGGAGCGCACGGCCGCGGCCATCGACGCCATGGTGAGCGCCGCGGAGCTGGCACGCGCTGTCGGTCGAACCCCTTGAGATTCGAGGCCCATGTGAAACCGATTCTTCCGTCGATTCTGAGTGCCGCGGTGCTGGCGGCCGGCTGCAGTGGTGGAGCACCACAAGAGGCACGAACCTCCGCCGCCCCCCTTGCCACCATCCGCGTGCAGACCACCGAACGCCCCGCCACGTTCGAAGCGGGCGGCATCCTGCACGCGCGCACGACCGCGACGATTGCAAGCCGCGTGCTCGCCCCGGTGGTGGCAGTGCACGTGCGGGCCGGCGATCGCGTGCGCCGCGGTGCACCGCTCGTCGTCCTCGAGGGTCGTGAGATGGAGGCCGCACGTGCGCGTGCCGAGGCCGCGTCGATCGGCAGCGCGGAGAACGTCCGCGCTGCCAGGGCCACCGTAGAGGCCGCTGAGGCCGCGCTGGCGCTGGCGAGGGCAACACACGAACGCATCCGCGCACTGCACGACAGGCGATCGGCCACACCGCACGAACTCGATGGGGCGACGTCCGCGCTCGATCAGGCGCAGGCGCAACTTGCATCCGCGCGCGCCGGTCATGCCGGTGCCGTGGCGTCGCTCGACGCCGCCCGTGCTGCTGTCGACGCGGCATCCGCCACGCTGTCCTACACGACACTCACGGCGCCGTTCGACGGGGTCGTCACCGAACGTGCCGTGGAACCGGGCGACATGGCGGCCCCGGGCGTGCGATTGATCGTCCTCGAGGATCCGGCGGCACTCCAGCTGGAGGTGACGCTCGACGCGGCCCGCGCGGCGATGGTCTCGCCGCGCCAGCCCGCCCGCGTGTGGCTCGACGACCGGCATGCGTGGATCGACGCGGTGGTGTCGGAGATCGAGCGGATCGATCCGGCGTCACACAGCTTCCTCGTCAGGCTGGATCTTCCCTCGACCGTGCAGCATCGGTCCGGAACGTTCGGCCGCGCGCGGTTCGAAGGCCCCCCGCGGCCTGGCGTGTTCGTGCCGGCCTCGGTTGCCGTCCGCCGCGGCCAGCTGACGTTCGTCTACGTAGTCGATGACGACGGCCGCGTCCGCCTGCAGCCGATCGCGCCGGGCGCCCACGTCGGCGATCAACTCGAGGTACTGGCCGGTCTCGACGACAACGCCCGCGTCGTGCGACAGCCGCCCGCCTGGCTGTCGGACGGTGCTCATATCGTCGAGGGCGGCCGATGACCCCGACGCGCGGGATGGCCGGGCGCGTGGCGGCCGCATTCATTCACTCCAAACTCACGCCGCTGGCGATCCTGGCATCGCTCGGCCTCGGCGCCTTTGCCGTCGTGGCGCTGCCGCGCGAGGAGGAGCCGCAGATCATCGTGCCGATGGTCGACGTGACCGTCGCGATGCCCGGCGCGTCGCCCACGGAAGTCGAGCAGCGCCTGACGCGATCCATCGAGCAGTGGCTCTGGGAAGTGCCCGGCGTCGAGTACCTCTACTCGACCTCGCAGGCCGGCCGCGCCATGATCACCGTCCGTTTCCTCGTCGGCGAGAATCCGGAGCGCGCGCTCGTACGGCTGAACCAGAAGCTCGAGTCCCGCGCGCAGGAGCTGCCGCCGGGCACCTCCCCACCGCTCGTCCAGGCACGTTCGATCGATGACGTCCCGATCATGGCGCTTACGCTGTGGGGCGCCTCCTACGACGATGCGCAACTGCGCGCGTTCGGACGACAGCTGCAGGAATCGCTGAAGGAACTGGCGGACGTGTCGGAGACGACGGTCATCGGGGGCCGGCCGCGTCAGATCACCGTCGACATCGACCCGGCACGCCTGGCCTCCCACGCCGTGGACCCCCTGATGATTCGCGACGCGCTCGCGGCCGCGAACGTCCGCGTCCCGGGCGGACAGATCGTTTCGGCGAATCGTGCATGGACTGTCGACAGCGGCCAGTGGCTCGAGTCGGTCGACGACGTCCGGAACCTCGTGCTCGTGTCGCGACAGGGCGTGCCACTCCGGCTGTCGGATGTCGCGTCGGTCGCCGATGGCGCCGGCGAGCCGGCCAGCTACGTCATGCAGCACCCGCATTCCGGCCACGCGTATCCGGCCGTCACGCTCTCGATCGCCAAACGGGCCGGTGCCAACGCAATCGCGCTGACGACGGCGATCGAGCAGCGCGTGGGGGCGCTGCGGGGCCACTTCCTGCCGGCCGATCTCGAGATCTCGGTCACGCGCAACTACGGCGAGACGGCGGCGCACAAGTCCAACGAACTGCTCTGGCACATGCTGCTCGCCGTCGTGTCGGTGTCGGTGCTCATCTGGATCGTCCTGGGTCGGCGGGAATCGCTCGTCGTGCTCGCGGCAATCCCGGTAACGCTGGCCCTGACGCTGTTCGTCTTCGCGATGTACGGCTACACGCTCAATCGCATCACGTTGTTTGCGCTGATCTTCTCGATCGGGATCCTCGTCGATGACGCAATCGTCGTCGTCGAGAACATCGTGCGGCACATGCGGGCAAGGGCGCCGGAGGCGTCGGCCACATCGGTTGCCATCGCGGCGGTCGATGAGGTGGGCAACCCGACGATCCTCGCCACGCTCGCGGTGGTGGCGGCAATCCTGCCCATGGCGTTTGTCGGTGGCCTCATGGGGCCGTATATGCGGCCCATTCCCATCGGGGCGTCGGCCGCGATGCTGTTCTCGCTCGTTGTCGCGTTCGTGGTGACGCCGTGGGCCGCCGTACGCCTGCTCGGTCGGCCGCACGCGGACGAGCCGGCGCGCGAGGACGGCGTGACGCGGCTCTATCGGCGGGTGATGCGGCGGCTCATTGCCGATCCCGTGCATCGCCTGGGTTTTCTGGCGCTGGTCACCGTCCTGCTGCTGGTCGCAGTCGCGTTCGTGCCGGCCGGATTCGTCTCCGTGAAGATGCTGCCGTTCGACAACAAGAGCGAGCTGCAGGTGATGGTCCGTATGCCGGAAGACACGCCGCTCGAGGCGACGGCCGGAATCGCCGGCGCGCTCGCCGACGAGGCGCTGCGCGATCCCGCGGTGACGAGCGTGCAGAGTTATGCCGGTACCGCGTCGCCCTACACGTTCAACGGCATGGTGCGGCACTACTTCCTGCGGCAGGACCCGCACCTGGCCGACCTGCAGGTCGTCCTGCGCCCGCGCGACGAGCGAACCGAGCAGAGCCACACCATTGCCGTGCGCCTGCGCGAACGGCTGGCTTCGCTGGCCACCCGGCTCGGGGCACGCATCCAGGTCGTGGAGGTGCCGCCGGGCCCGCCGGTACTGCAGACGCTCGTGGCCGAAGTCTACGGTCCGGATCCGGATCGCCGGGCGGCGCTGGCCGAACAGGTGCGCGCGATCTTCGAGCGGACCCCGGGTGTTGTCGACATCGACTGGCATGTCGAGGAGCCGCACGGACGCCTTCGGCTGGCGGTGAATGACGAAAAGGCGGCAATGGCGGGTCGCTCCGCGGGCGAGGTCGCCTCGCTCGTGTCGCTGGCGGGACGAGGCATGTCGGCCGGACTCCTGCACGATGCCAGCGCGCGCGAGGACGTGCCGATCGTGCTGCGCCTGCCGCGGGATCGGCGCGGGTCGCTCGATGCCATGAAGGATCTGCGCCTGACGTCCCGACACGGCGCGTCGGTGGCCGTCGGCGAACTGGTCGACGTGATCGACGGCCACCGGGAGCGCAGCATCCATCACAAGAACCTGCGCCCGGTGACCTACGTGACCGGCGAGGTGGCGGGCCTGGTCGACAGTCCCGTCTACGCCATCCTCGGGATGAATCGCGCCCTCGCGGCGATCGCCCTGCCGGAAGGCTACGCGTTCGACGTGTTCAACGCGACACAGCCGGACGACAGCACGAAGTACGCGATGAAGTGGGACGGCGAGTGGCACATCACCTACGAGGTGTTCCGCGATCTCGGCATCGCGTTTGCCGCGGTGCTCCTGCTCATCTACATCCTCCTCGTCGGGTGGTTCCAGTCGTTCACGACGCCACTGACGATCATGCTGGCGATCCCGTTCTCGCTCGTCGGCATCCTGCCGGCGCACGCGGCGTTCGGCGCGTTCTTCACGGCGACATCGATGATCGGCTTCATCGCAGGCGCGGGGATCGTGGTGCGCAACTCGATCATCCTCGTCGACTTCATCGAACTGCGGATCCGCGAAGGCATGCCGCTCGCCGAGGCCGTCGTCGATGCCGGCGCCGTGCGTTTCCGGCCGATGGCGCTGACGGCCGCGGCCGTCATTGTCGGCGCCGCCGTGATTCTGTTCGACCCGATCTTCCAGGGCCTGGCAATCTCGCTGATGGCGGGCGAGGTCGCCTCACTGCTGCTGTCGCGAATGACCGTCCCGATCACCTACTACCTGACCCACCGCCACACCAATACCGGAGACACTCCATGACTGTTGAACGCTGGCTGCGACTGATTGCCGGCGCGTTCGTGACCGCGAGCGTCCTGCTGGGCGTCCTCGTCAACGCGCACTTCCTCTGGCTGACCGGTTTCGTCGGACTGAACCTGCTGCAGTCGGGCTTCACCAACTCGTGCCCGATGATGCACCTGCTCAGGCGACT
>JBIQJY010000069.1:0-16601 GCA_044507065.1 Acidobacteriota bacterium | reverse complement strand
CGCGCGTCGACCCGAGTACTGCCCTCCGACAGTCCTAGACGGCCGCGCCCAACCCGGCTGCGCCCTCGTCCGCGCGGCGCAGCGGCGGGAAGAAACTTTCGGCCGCGGGGCGTGTTCTGTGGGAGCGACAGCGTCCGGAACCGCAGCGTTTACCCGACGTGGCGTCGCGCGTATTGATCAGTGAGGTCGCCGCCATGCGCACTGCCATTCGTCTTGCCGTGTTCGCCGCCATCGTTCTCGTCATTGCCCTGACGCTTGCGCCGCCGCTCGCCGGCCAGGTGCTGGATGCCGTCGTGGTCGGGCCGCTCGCGCCTGGCGCGCGGGACATGCGGCAGCTGCCGGCGCCCTCGCCGGCCGACCCATCGGGCACCTACAGTGGCACGGTCACACCGGCCGCCGCCGAGGAGCCACCGGTCGACGGGACGATCGTCATGCGCCTTGACGCCGGTACGCTCGTTGTCACCGCGGGGCCCGATATCGAGCGGCAGTTCGATGCGCAGGACGTCGTGCGCGAGGGCGACGCCATCAGCTTCGACGTCCTGCCTCCCGGAGACGGCTCGCCGCTGCTGAGGTTTGCGGTGCGCGTCGACGGGCGGAAGATGACCGGCACGGTCAGCCGCATCCTCAACGGCGAGACCATGACCGGTACGCTCGATTTCTCGAGGCAGTAGGCCATCGGCGACGGCCCGACCGCGCCTACGACCGCAGCGCCGTGATCGGGTTGACCCGGCTCGCGCGCCAGGCGGGCACCGCGCAGGCGGCGGCAGCCACGATGAGAATGAGACCGGCCACCGCCGCCAGCGTGACGGGATCGTTCGGCGTCACCCCGAAGAGCAGCGTGGCCAGCAGCCCCGTGAGGGCGAGCGACGCGAGCAGCCCGCAGGCCAGACCCGCAACCGTGGCCCCGAGCCCGCGCGCCAGGACGATGCCGACCACGTTGCCGCGTGTGGCGCCGAGCGCCATGCGGATGCCGATTTCCTGCCGCCGCTCGGTGACGAGATAGGCGAGGATGCCGTAGATCCCGACAGCGGCCAGCAGCAGGGCCAGGCTCGCCATGAGCCCGAGCAGCAGAAGCAGGAACCTCGGCCGCGCGATGGACGCACCCACCGACGCGTCCATCGTCTGCAGTGCCGTGACAGGCAGCGACGGATCCAGCGTGGCCACCGCGGCGCGGATGTGCGGCGCCAGCGTCGATAGCGGGACGTCCGATCGAACGGCGACGAACCGTCCGCCCGGCGCCGAATTGGTGAGACGAAGCTGCTGATCGTTGAGGAAATAGATCTCGGTGCCGGCGTCGGCGGCAACGCCGTCGTGCTTGATGTTCTCGAGGACTCCGACGATGGAGTACCAGGGTGAACCTTCGTCGAACCCCGCGCGCACCTGCTGGCCGATGGGATCCCGCCCCTCGAAGAACTTCCGGACCAGCGCCTCGTTGACGAGCACGGCCGGGGCCCCGCCCACGTCGGACGGCTCGAAGCCTCGTCCGCGGATGACGCGCACGCCCAGGGCGTCCGTGTAACCCATGGAGACGGTCTGGTAGTAGTCCACGTTCTCGGCGGGGAAGTCGTCGCTGCCGCCGTCGTTCGGGATGATGGCGAAGTCCGTGTCGTTGGCGTTCAGATCCCGCTGGGTCGGCAGGCCCGTCATCGTCGCGACGTGACGCACGCCGGGAACCGCCGAGAGCCGCTCGGCCAGGTCGTCGTAGAACCGCGCACGCGCGGTCGGGTCGTACCGCGCCGACGGCAGTTGGAGCGCGAAGGTCGACAGGCCCGAGCGATCGAACCCGACGTCCACGTGCGTCAGGTTGACGAAGCTGCGCAGCAGCAGTCCCGCGCCCGTGACGAGCAGGACCGCCAGGGCCACCTCGGCCACGATGAGCGCGGTGCGGACGCGTGCGCGCGCCGAACCGGCAGTCATCCGGTGGCTGGCGAAGCGCAGCGCCTGACCGATGCGGTCCGTTGCGAGGTGCGCGAAGGGTACGAGGCCGAACACCACGGCGACCACCACGGTGAGCCCGGCGGTGAAGGCGAGCACGGGGGCGTCGAGTCCGACCTCGCCAACCCGCGGCAGCACGTCGGGATATGACGCGACGAGCAGCGACAGGCCGATCTTCGCCAGGCCCGCGCCGACCACGGCCGCGACCCCTGCCAGCACCAGCCCTTCGGTGATCATCTGTCGGAGCAGGCGCCCGCGCGACGCACCGAGCGCGGCACGCAGCGCATGTTCCTGGGCGCGGCTGTCGGCGCGCGCCATCAACAGGCTGGCCAGGTTCACGCAGGCGATGAGCAGCACGAGACCGACAGCCGCCTGCAGCAGCCACAATGTCCCGCGCACTTCGCCGATGACGTCGTCGCCGAGCGGTGTGAGCGCCAGTCGGTGGGCGGGATCCGACGGCACGTGGCCCTGTGGGGAGAACTGCCGCCAGGTGGCAATCAACCTGTTGATGTCCGCCTGCGCGCGCGCTCGATCGACCCCCGGTTGTCGCCGGGCAATGACGTTGAGGAAATGATTCGACCGCGAATCCACCAGTCGGGCCGGGTCGACCGTGGCCGGAATCCACAGTGCGTGGCCTTCGGCGTGGACATCGAATCCCGGTGGCATCACGCCGACGATGAGCCGCGAGGCGCCATCGACGTCCACACGCCTGCCGATGACCGCGGGATCACCACCGAACTCGCGGTGCCACAGCGGGTCGGCGATGAGCATCACGGGATCGGCGCCCGGCCGGAAGTCGTCGTCGACAAAGGATCGCCCGATCGCGGGACGCACAGCGAGCGCATCGAACAGGCCGGGCGTGACGCCGGCGCCGTCCTGCCGCGTCGGCTCCAGGCCGCCGAACGTCGCGGTGCCGTTCACATACCCGCCGGCCGACTCGAACACCTGGTTGTGTTCGCGCAACTCGAGCAGTTCGGGCAGCGACATCGTGAAGCGATCGAAGCCGAGGCCGGGAAACTGCGTGGTCACGAACTCGAGCCGTTCGGGCTCCGGATAGGGCAGCGGGCGCAGCACGACGCCGTTGAGCACGCTGAAGACGGCCGTGTTCGCGCCGATGCCCAGCGCGAGGGTGAGGATCACGAGGGCGGCAAATCCGGGCTGCCGGCGCAGACCGCGCAGCGCGAACCGCAGGTCCTGGCCAGTGGTTTCGAGCGCGCGGAACCGCCACAGGTCGCGTGTCGTCTCGCGAATCTGCGTTTCGTTGCCGAACGACGGCGCATGGGCGTCGTCGGCCCGCATCGCGCGATGGAACGCGATCTCGTCGGTCAGGTCCTGCTCGAGTTGACGGCGCCGACGCACTCTCGTCCACCAGGTCATCAGGCCTCCATGACGCGGGCGACCGCCGCGACGAGACGGTTCCAGTTGGCCGATTCGGCCGTCAGGTGCCTGCGGCCGGCGGGTGTGAGCCGATAGAACTTCGCGCGGCGATTGTGCTCGGACATCTTCCACTCGCTGTCGAGCAGGCCCGCGAGCTCCAGGCGGTGGAGGGCCGGATACAGGGCGCCCTCCTCGACCTTCAGTTCGTCGTCCGAACGCTGCTGGATGGCGACGGCGATGGCATAGCCGTGCATGGCGGTGCGAGAGACCGTGCGGAGCACGAGCATGTCGAGGCTGCCCTGGATGAGGTCGCGCTGGGGCTTCTTAGGCATAAGAGGTTAATGCCTAAGTAAGTTATGTATTGGCCGTCCCGTTGTCAAGCCTGCCGGCCACCCCCGCCCATCGTGACCGCGACGTCGTGCTCGGCCCCGTCGTCGACGAGCGGGATGACGCGCGGGTCGACGGGCGCACCGTCGAGCGTGGCGCCCGAAACGCCACTCGATCGATGGTCCGGGTTGACGACGTGGATGCGGTAGAGGCTGGTGCCGAAGCGCCACTCGATCCGGAACTCGGGCCAGCCGGCCGGGATGCACGGTGTCACCGAGAACGTCGTCCCGCGCCGCTGCAGGCCGAGGATGCTCTCGATACCCGCGCGATACATCCAGGCGGCCGACCCGGTGTACCACGACCAGCCGCCGCGTCCGGTGTGCTGCGGATGCGCGTAGACGTCGCCGGTCATCGCGTAGGGTTCGGTGACGTAGCGCTCGACGTCGGCGCGCGTCCGCGTGTGATTGACCGGGTTGAGCATGTGAAACAGCTCGACCGCCTCGTCGCCGTAGCCGAGCCGCGCAATGGCCATGATGGTCCAGAGCGCCGCGTGCGTGTACTGCGCGCCGTTCTCGCGGACGCCTGGCAGGTAGCCCTTGATGTACCCCGGGTCGCGGGCGCCCTTGTCGAACGGCGGCGTCAGTAGCAGGATCACCCGCGCGTGCCGGCGCACGAGGTGCGCGCGCACCGCGTCCATGGCGCGCTCGGCGCGCGCCGGCGGCGCTCCGCCCGAAAGCACGGCCCACGACTGGCTGATCGAATCGATGGCGCAGTCGTCGTTCTCGGATGAGCCAAGCGGCGTGCCGTCGTCGAAATAGGCGCGACGGTACCACGCGCCGTCCCAGGCCAGGGCGAGCGCGTCGGTGAGCCGGCGCGCGTCGGCGCGGTACCGCATGGCCAGGTCGCCCCGGCCGTAGTCCTCGGCGATGTCGGAGAACTCGTTGAGCACGCTCAGCAGGAACCAGCCGAGCCACACGCTTTCGCCGCGGCCTTCGTGGCCCACGCGATTCATGCCGTCGTTCCAGTCGCCGCTGCCAATGAGCGGCAGGCCGTGCGCGCCCACGGTGAGGCCGCGATCGATCGCGCGGACGCAGTGCTCGAAGAGCGAAGCCGACTGCCCTGAAGCCACCGGCTGGTCGTACACCTCATGCTGATCCGGGCCGAGGATCGGTCCGCCGAGAAAGGGCACCACTTCATCGAGCACCGCCCGGTCGCCTGTTGTCTTGACGTAGTGCGCCGTGACGTAGGGCAGCCAGAGCAGATCATCCGAGCAGCGCGTCCGCGTGCCCCGACCGCCGGGGGGATGCCACCAGTGCTGGACATCGCCCTCGACGAACTGCCGGCTCGCGGCCAGCAGCAGATGGGCGCGGTACAGGTCGGGGCGTGCATAGACCAGGGCCATCACGTCCTGGAGTTGATCGCGGAAGCCGATCGCGCCGCCGGGCTGGTAGTAGCCGGTGCGGCCCCACAGGCGCGAACTCACCGTCTGGTACAGCAGCCACCGGTTGACGATCAGGTCGAACGAGTCGTCGGGCGTGTGCACGGTGATCGCACCCAGGATGCGATCCCACTGCTCGGTGACCTGGCGCAGGCCATCCTCGACGGCCTCCGCCGGTCCGCACCGCTCGATGAGCGCAGCCACGTCGTCGGCCGACGCCGCTTCGCCCAGCAGGAATACGATGCGTCGGGTCTCGGCCGGCGCCAGCGTGACCTGCGTGTGCAGCGCCGCGCACGGATCGAGTCCGGCGCCCACGCGGTTCGACAGGACTTCGAGGGTGACGCACGCGGGCGCATCGACCGATCCGTGGCGGCCGAGGAACTCCGTGCGGTCACCGGTATACGACCGCACGGGTTCGCCGCACCACGCAAACCCGACGCGTCCCGGGTAGTCCACGTTCCACGGATTGCGCGCGACGATGGCGCCGGTGCGGGCGTCGACCGAGGTGACGACCGACAGGGACCAGCGCGGGCGCGGCGGACCGAGGTGCCACTCGTTGTACGAGAACAGGCTCAGCCGCCGCGGCCTGTCGGACTGGTTGGTGATCGTCACCACCATGGCCTTGACCGGCGCGTCAGGGAAGACGAAGACGGTGGTCTGCTGTTCGATCATCGCCGTCACGCACTCGAAGGTGGTGAGGCCGGCGCCGTGCCGCACAATCCAGCTGTCGCCCGGGCGGCGGCGCAGGGCGCCCGGTGTGGCGCCCCAGGCCTCGCCCGTCTCGTCATCGCGCACGTAGACCGCCTCGGACGTCGTGTCGGTGACCGGATCGTTGGCGAATGGCGTCAGACGGTTCTCGCGACTGTTGGTCGCCCACGTGAACGCCGCGCCCGACGAGGTGACCACGCTGCCGAAGTCCGGGTTGGCAAGGATGTTCACCCAGGGCGCGGGCGTATCCACGCCGCTGCTGAGGGCGATGACGTACTCGCGCCCGTCCTCGGTGAATCCGCCGATGCCATTGGGCATCAGCGATGGCGGCATCACGGGCGACGCGGCGGATTTCGCCCGGCGCTGCGCATCCCTGTCGACCTCGAGCAGGCGCGGCGGCGTCATGGTCCGGACCGCCGAGTCGAGCTGCTCGGCCAGCTCGCCGCGATCGCCCGACAGGACGGCGCGCGCTACCGATTCGAGCAGCACGCGGTCGTCGACCGACAGCGAGTCGGCGCGCAGCAGGTAGATGCCGCCGGACCGTCCGCGCCAGCCGCTCCACGACTCGCCGTCGACCAGGGCCACCAGCGTGTGGTGCATCTCGTCGAGATAGTCGGAGGGGAACTCGTTGACGATCACCAGATCGGCGCGGAGCGCCTTCAGGCGCCAGTATTCCTGCGCCTGCAGGACCTGGCGGACGAGTGTCATGTCGTTCTCGCCGAGCACCCTCACGAGCACGATGGGCAGGTCGCCCGAGATGCCGTGGGCCCACAGTCCGGGCTGGCCCTGCCGGTTGCGCGCGAGCACTTCCGGATCGACGCGCATCGAATCGTCCGCGTACAGCACGCGCGAGGCGAGCCGGTCGTACTGCCGCGCCAGTTCGGTGGTCATGCCGAGGTGCTGCAGCAGCACCTGGCTGTGCGTGAAGGCCGTGGCGGCCGCGCGCGCCGACGCGCCCTTGTCGCGGTAGCGCCGGGCGAGCGCCAGCGCGGCGCCCCGCGTCTCGGCCGCGCCGGTGGCGAACGACACGCGCGCGAACCCCCCAGGCTCGAGGCGCAGGCGCTGCCGGAGGCTCACCACCGGATCGAGGACCGCGCCGGTCGTGCCCGCCAGCGGTTCGCCCTCGAGCGCCGCGGGATTCGCCGTCGTCCGGCCGCGCCCGATGAACTCGGCGCGGCTGGTTTCCCACTCGGTCGGCGAGAGCGTCCGCCCCTCCACGTTCAGCACGTGGAAGGCCCAGGCTCCGGGCTCGGACGCCGATCGCGGGCGGCGGCCGCAGATGAGCGCGGCCGTATCCGCCACGTACTCGGTCTGCACGAACAGCTTGCCGAACGCTGGATGGGCCAGGTCATCGGCCGGCGTGCCGAGCACGATCTCGGCGTAGCTGGTGACCTCGATCTCGCGCGTCCGCCCGCTGCGATTGGTCAGCGACAGGCGTCGAATCTCCACATCGTCCTCGGCCGACACCACGATGTCGAGCTGCGAGGCGATGCCGTCGTCGGTGCGGCGGTAGACGGCCTTCTCCGGCGTGAACGAGACGTGGTAGTCCTCCGGCTCGCGACGCGTGGGCTGGTAGGTGGCCGACCAGACGAGGCCCGATCGCACGTCGCGCAGGTACAGGAACTGGCTGCCAGGGTCGGTCGTGCGGTCGTCGCGCATGCGCGTGATCGACAGCTGCCGCCAGTTGCTGTAGCCGCCGCCCGCGTTGGTGACGACGGTGACGTACGAGCCGTTCGACAGGAACTGCGCATGCGGCGTGGCGGTGTGCGGCGTGCGGTATCGCCGGACCGGAATGCTCGGCGGCGCCCACAGCGCGCGCGTCTGCTCGGCGGGCCTCGGTGGCGCGGCCGCTGCGTACTGCGGCACCCGCTCCTGCAGCAGCAGTTCGGTGGCCTGCACGCGTGAATCCGCGTGGAACCGTTCCACCATCACGTTGTTGTAGAGCACGTTGGTGATGGCCAGCAGCGACATGCCCTGGTGGTGCGCCATCCAGGTGCGGACCACCACGCCCTGCGGCGATCCGGACGCGTGCGGCTCGTCGGGGTCGCGCGACTTGCGGGCCGTGAAGTCGATCGCGTCGTAGTAGCCGTATCGGCCCTCGACGCCGAGCTCCGTCAGCCGCGCGAGGTTGCGGATGGCCGCCTGCGGACGGATGGGCAGCGCGAGCGCCGTGGCGTAGGGCGCGACGACGAGGTCGTCGGCCAGGCCGCGCTTCATGCCCAGTCCCGGGACGCCGAACGCCTTGTACTGATACGTCTCGTGACGGTCGACGACGCTGTAGGCCGATTCGGAGATCCCCCACGGCACGCCGTGCTGCCGGCCGTACTGGATCTGGCGGCTCACCACGCGCTGGTTGGTCGTGTCGAGCAGCGTCTCCGGAAAGGATTTCATGAGGAGTACCGGCATCAGGTACTCGAACATCGTTGCGCTCCACGACAGCAGCGTGGGTGCGCCGGCCACGCTCACGGCCGGCCGGCCCAGCCGGAACCAATGCCGCTGCGGCACGTCGCCGCGCGCGATGGCAAAGAAGCTCGCCAGGCGCGCTTCCGAGGCGAGCAGGTCGTAGTACGACGGATCGAGCCGGCCCGGCTCTTCGGCGTCGGCCAGCCGGTAGCCGATCGAGAACAGCTGGCGGGTGCGGTCGTACAGGAAGCCGAAATGCATCTCGTCGGCCAGCGCACGGCACCGTTGCGCCAGCGCGAGCAGCCGCCCGGACAGTCCGGGCAACGAGCCCGGGCCCGACAGCCGCAGCAGGCCCTCGCGCAGCGCGGCGGCCCAGGCACGCGACTCGGCGGGCAGGCTGGCCTTCGGGTTCGCCTCGTCGAGCGCCTCATCGAGTGCGCGCAGCGGGTCGGCGGGAAACCCCGCCGGCCATCCGGTTTCGGCGCTCTGCGACAGATCGGCGATCACCCGATCGGCCGTCGAGCGCAGCTCGAACAGTGCGGCGGCCGCCTCGGACGACAGGTTGTCGGTCAGCGTCGTCGAGGCGCGTACCGCGTTGGCCGTATCGATGAGGCCGGCCACCAGTTGCGCCTGGCTCTGCGGCCGCGTGGCAATGCCGGCCAGGCCGCCGGCCAGTGCGACGAGCGCGCCGACGAGGTTGCCGCTGTCGACGGTCGACACGTAGGCGGGCCGCAGCGGCGCAAGCGTCTGCGTGTCGTACCAGTTGAGCAGGTGACCTTCGTACCGCTGGAGCGCATCGCACGTATCGAGCGTGTGGTCCACACGTTCGATGAGCTCCTCGGTCGTCAGCAGCCCCAGGTCGTGGGCCGCAAGCGTGGCGAGCAGACCCATGCCGATGTTGGTCGGCGAGGTGCGCTGCGCCAGTATGCCGTCGCCGGTGTCCTGGAAGTTGTCGGGCGGCAGCCAGTGTGTGTCGGGCCCGACGAACGTCTCGAAGTAGTGCCAGGTCTTGCGCGCGATGCGGCGCAACTGGACGCGCTCATCGTGGTCCAGATCGGGCCGCTGGGTGCGCGGCGGCTGGCTCAGCCAGAAGGCGACGGCTGGCGCCGCCGTCCAGACGAGCAGGAAGGGCAGCGCGACGAGCCACGCCGATCGCGGTGAGAGGGCCACGAGCACCGCCGCCAGCAGCGCCAGCAGCGGGCTCGAGGCCATCTTCGTCAGGAACGTGGTGATGCGAATGGGGGCGTTCGGTCCCAGGCTCGCCGCCACGCTGGCCGCCGTCTCCCACTCGAGCAGGCGCCGCTGCGTGAACACCAGGCGCACCAGCGTGAGGATGATCGCGTGCGCCATTTCCCACGCGTGGAACGGCAGCAGCATGAGCGTGACGAGGCTCTGCGCGCCGGCCGTCTCGAGGTCCGACGCCAGCCGGTGGAGGAATACGCGCAGCGGCTGGCCCGGCCACGGTGCGGTCAGCACGCGCGCGAGCGTCAGCAGTATCGGCGCGAACAGGACGGCAAGGGCCATGGCCGTCCAGACGATCGGCCGGCCCGGCAGCACCGTCCACCCGGCGACCAGCCACACGAGCAGCGCCGGTGCCATCAGGCTGCGACGCAGGTTGTCGAAAATCTTCCAGCGACTGATGAGCGGCAGGCGATTGCGCGCCACGCCAGTCGTCGTCGGGACGACAGGGAACAGCCAGAGCAGGATCTGCCAGTCGCCGCGTACCCAGCGCTGCTGCCGGCGCACGTGCGCGAGCACGCTGGCCGGATAGTCGTCGACGACCTCCACGTCGCTGACGAGCGCGGCGCGGGCGTGCAGCCCCTCGAACAGGTCGTGCGAGAGCAGCGCGTTCTCCGGTACGCGGCCTTCGAGCGTGGCGCGGAACGCCTCGACGTCGTACAGTCCCTTGCCGGCGTAGATGCCTTCGTTGAACAGGTCCTGGTAGACGTCGGAGACGGCCGTCGTGTACGGATCGACGCCGGTGTGGCCCGCGTACACCCGCGCGAAGAGCGACCCGGCGGCGCTGGCCATCGTCACGCTGACGCGCGGCTGGAGGATGCCGTACCCCTCGGTCACCCGGCCGAGCACCGGGTCGATCGTCGGCTGGTTGAGCGGGTGCAGCATGATGCCGATCAGCTCGCGCGCCGCGTCGCGCGGCAGGCGCGTGTCGCTGTCGAGCGTGATGGCGTAGCGGATCGACCGGAGGAGCGAGAGGTCGCCCTCGATGAACTTGAAGGTCGTATCGGCGGCGCCGGCCAGCAGCCGGTTGAATTCCTCGATCTTGCCGCGCTTGCGCTCCCAGCCCATCCAGCGGCCTTCCTTCTCGTTCCACTGCCGCTCGCGGTGGAAGAGATAGAAGCGGTCCTGGCGGCCGTTGCCGTGCAGGTCGTTGAGACGGCGGATGGCGGCGCGCGCCGCCGCGAGAATGGCTTCATCCCCTGGCACGTGGGCCGCGGCCGCGTCGGTGAAGTCGCTGAGCACCGCGAAGTGGACGTTGGGGTCCTGGTTGGCCAGTCCCTCCACCTCGATGTGCGCCATCATGCGGTTGACGGCCTCGACGCTGCCGAACAGCGTCGGCACGATCACCATCGTGCGTCCCTCCGGCGGCACGCCGTGCTCGAGATCGAGGCGCGGCAGCCGCCGTGGGCGAATCAGGTTCGTCATCAGGCGATGCACGATGGCGATGGCCAGGTCGCTTGCCGGCAGCAGGGCCAGCACGGCGATCCAGACGAGCGCGCGTGCCAGGCCGCCGGCCGAGTGGCCGTACCAGACCGCCAGGCCCACGAGCGCGGCCGTCAGCAGGCCGATCGGGACGAGGTAGGTGGGCGTCGGGTGCGCGAGCAGCGCGCGCGTGACGCGCTGGCGCAGCGTCGGCGTGCGGACCGCCTGCCGCTCCAGGATGGGACGACCGCGGCCGATCAGGTAATACCCGACGTGCGACTCGCGCGTGTGCGCGCCGCCCGCCGCGGCGCGACGCGCGAGGTCCACGCATCGCTGCGCCACGCGATTCTGTCCTTCGCCGGTCTCGTCGGCCAGGGCCTCGAGCGACCGACGGTACCGGTCGCGGCTGGCGAAATCCATGCGGGCGTACACGCCGGCCGGATCGTGCCGGAGGATTTCCTCGACCTGGCTCACGCTCTCGAAGAACCGGCTCCAGTCGTGCGTCCCGCAGAAGCGCAGGCTGGTGATGGCGTTGGCCATCGACGCCTGGTCCACGGCCGCGCGCTGTCCCTCGACGTGGATGGCGTCTTCGGGCGACAGGCGGTGCGCGGCCAGCTGGGCCTCGAGGTTGAGGCGCACGCCAGCGGCGAGCGGCCCGTACTCGCGGATGCGCTGCAGGAGGCGCACCACGAATGGCAGCGTCGAACTGTCGTCGAGCGCCGGCAGCGGCGGCAGCTCGCCCGACGACGTATCCAGCCGGCTGAGAAACGCGTCGGCCCGTGCCACCTGGCGACGCGCGCTGAGGATGCCTTCCGACAGCTCCGCGAGGTGATAGACCAGCGCGCCCTTGACGATGCTCGGCCAGGCCCAGAGCTCGCCAATCGTCAGCGGCGCAATCGACTGGAACGCAACGACGAACGCGCGCAGCCGATCGGCATCGAGCCGGCCATCGCTCACGTCGACGAGCGTGTGCGCCATGACTTCGACGCGCGCCGTACCGGCATATTCGCCGCTGCGCACCTTGGGCAGCCGGCGATAGTACCCGTTCGGCAGATCCTTGTGAATGGCGTCCACCTCGCCGGTCATCAGGTGGATGTTGTCGAGCAGCCACTCGGCTGCCGGCGGTACCGCCTCGCCGCGATGCACGTCGTCGGCCACCGCGCGGTAGGCCTCCGTGAGCACGCGCTTCTGCTGGCGCAGCCGTTTCAGGTGGCCGGGCTTCGACAAGCGCGACCGCGATGCATCGAGCGGATGCAGCTTGGACGCCAGTTCGCGCGCCGCGACGTGCAGGCGCGGCAGATCGAGGAACTCGCCGCGGGCGTGGGGTATTCCCGCCGATGACGTACCGGGGCGTTTCGACGTGGCAGCTGGCAACTGGCCTCCTGTTACCGGTCTTGCCGGGGATGGACCATCATGTTGACACGTTCGTCATCGGCACCCCATCATGCGGGGGCCTCCGGCCGGTGTCGATGCCACGGCCGCGGGCCGAAACGAGGTGCCGGCCACGCGCTCCGTCATGACACACATCGCTTCTTCCCCGCCCGCGCGATCGCGCCAGCGGCTCCACGCGCTCGTCGCGCGCGGAGAGCTGCCCGCGCACGTGTGCGGCATCATCGAGCAGTTCTTCGACAGTTACAACGAGGCGCTCCGCGAGGCAGGCCTCGACCCGGCCGACCACGATCACCTGCTGCACGGTTTCGTCGACCGGGTCGCCGAGCGGCGCGCCACGCCGTTCGTCTTCGAGCCCTACCACCGGCAGGTCACCGAACCGTTCGACTACTACACCTTTGGCGTCGAGTTCCTCCGGCCGCTCGTCGACAAGACGCGATCGACCGTAACGGGCCTCGATATCCTGGCGCGCATCGATGCCCAGCTCCGCGCGCGCGAGAACGTCGTCCTGCTGTCGAACCACCAGACCGAGGGGGATCCGCAGGCCATCAGCCTGCTGCTCGAGGCCTCGTATCCGGCGATCGGCAAGGAGATGATTTTCGTGGCCGGGGCGCGTGTGACAACCGACCCGCTCCCCGTGCCGTTCAGCATGGGGCGCAACCTGCTCTGCATCTACTCGAAACGCTACATCGACCACCCGCCCGAGGACCGGGCGCGCAAGATACACCACAACCGCCGGACGATGGAGCGGATGGGCGAACTGCTGGCCGAGGGCGGCCACTGCATCTACGTGGCGCCGAGCGGTGGGCGCGACAGGCGGAACGCCGACGGCGTGGTGGAAGTGGCGCCGTTCGACCCGCAGAGCGTGGAGATGTTCCAGGTGATGGCCGAACGCGCGCCCCGGCCCACGCACTTCTACCCGATGGCGCTTGGGACGTACGACTTCCTGCCGCCGCCCGAGACGGTCCAGTACGAAATCGGGGAAGCGCGGAAGGCGAAGCGCACGGGCCTGCACCTGGCCGTCCGTCCCGAGATCGACATGCACGCGATTCCGGGTACCGACGTGGGGCACAAACACGAACGCCGCGCGGCGCGCGCGGCGTTCATCTGGCGTCAGGTGGCCGACGCCCACGCGGCCTTTCCGAGGGAGTAGGGGCGGACCTCCGGGTCCGCCCCTCGTACGCACGCCCACGCCGCGACCCGGTGCTAGGGCGCCGCGGGCGCGGTGTAGATGCGCAGGTTCTGGATCACCCAGGCCGGCGCGGCCGGATCGGCCGGCGCCGTCTGGGTGATGCGCACGGCCTTCGCGCGCACGGGCGCGAAGGCTGCCGTCGTCAGCGGCGCGCCGGCGCCCTGGGCCACCGGCGCGCTCCATGTCGTGCCGTCAGTCGACACCTGTACCTGGTACTGCCGCGGGAACCCGAGGCTCGGCGGCGGTCCGGCGGGCGCCGCCGGCGCCGCACCGCGTCCGCGCCCGCGGCCGCGGGCCACGCTGCCGAGCGTGCCACCGCCGGCCGCGTCGAACTGCACCTCGGTCACCATGACGGCCTCCGGCAGATCCACCTGGAACCACATGCCGGGCTGCTGCGGCTCGCCCGAGGTCCAGCCGCGCAGCGTAAGGCCCGATGCCGCTGCGCCCGGATTGTGGCTGGCCGTCACGCCCCAATCGGCCTGCGGCTGGAGGGCGACCGGCAGCGTGCTGTCGATGTCGGCCACCGTCCACATCGTGGTCCGGTCCGCCGAGGCCGCGCGCACCCGCGCGACGTCGGCCGCCGAGATGAACGTGCCGGTGTTGCCGAACGCGTTGCGGACGTAGGACCCCACGTCGGCGACCCACTCGTCGGTCTGCTGGCCCATCGGGATCATCACCTGGACGAACGTGCGGCCGGCAATCGGTCCGGTCAGCCCGTGCAGCAGCGTCTTGATGACGTAGTCGCGATGCGCCTGCACGCGGGGTGAGCCGGCAAGCGCCGGCGCCATCGTGGCGCCGGGCGCGCCGCCGGCGAGCGGCTCGCCGCGACCGTCCTCGCCGTGGCACTCGAAGCACAGTTCGCGATAGATGGTCGCGCCGCGTTCGATCTGCGCGCGGTGTTCGGGCGTCATCCCGTCGGTTGCCACCGCGGGCGCCGCGGGCGGGTTGAGCAGGAAGGCGCCGATCTGCTGAACGCCGCGTGCCTGGCTTGCGGCCATCGCGGCGCCGATGGCCGCCTTCGCGTCGGCGATGCGCAGCAGGTTCGCCGTGAGCATGGCCTGGACGGCCACGTCGGCATCGGCGTCGGTGGCGGCCTTCGTGTAGTCGGCGGCAAACGAGCGGTCGCCGGCCTTGTAGAGCGTTTCGCTCGCGCGCAGCGCCTGCACGCGCATGCGCGGGTTGGTATCGGCGAGCAGTTCGCGTGCGAGCGTGGCATCGAGTGCCCCCAGGCCCTCGATCGTCCAGAGCGCGTGGAAGCGGGCGAGCAGGTTGTCCGACGACGAGGCCATGGTCGCCAGTGCGGGAACGACCGACTGGTCCTGCTTCAGGATGAGCAGGCGCTGCGCCGTGTCGCGCCACCAGCCATTCGGGTGTGACAGGTGTGCCACGAGTTCCGCCGCCGATTCCTCGAGCATGCGTGGGCGCGTGAGGTCGAGCGCAATCGCGGCAGTGGCCGGCACTTCGGTGGCGAGCGAGGCCGGGCTGGCCGGCGTGCCGTCGTAGCGGAGCCGCCAGATGCGGCCGTGGCTGTTGATCTTGTCCAGCTGGTACTGCTCGACCTTGGCGCGCAGGTAGGACCCGCGCGGCACCCACTGCGCTTCCTGAATGATGCCGTGGTACATGTCGGCGATGTAGATCGAGCCGTCAGGTCCCGTCTTGATGTTCACCGGGCGGAAGAGCGGGTCGGTGCCGAGAATGAACTCGGAGCCGGGCGTCGCGTTCTGCAGCTGCGTCAGCCCGTCCGTCGACACGATGCGTGCGCGGCGGACGAGCCGGCCCACCGGCTCGGTGATGAGCAGGTCGCCCTGCAGATCCTCGGGCACACGATGCGCGCGCACGACGTCGGCGCCGGCCGTGGCCGTGAAATGGTTGAGCGCGCCGAGCGGTTGCCGGATGCGCCGCATCCCGCCCTGCATGTCGCCAATCGATGGCGCCGGCCACACCACCTGGAAGTCCGGCTCGAAGCCATCGTCGAGCGTGAGCGCGCCGTACTGGATCGGGAACTGGAAGTTGACCGGCCCGCGCTCGCCGCCCGCATTGATGAACCACGGCTTGCCATCGTCGTCCTGGGTCAGTCCCCACGAGGCGCCGTTCGGCGCTGTCGGCTCGCGCTGGATGCCGGCCGGCGTCCAGCGGAAACGGAAGGCGTTGTAGGTGCTGTAGATCCAGTTGTCGAGCCCCCACAGGAAGCCGGCCTGTTCGTGCTCGACGTTGCCGTCGCGGCCGCGCCCCACGCCGGTGTACCAGACGGTGTTGGTGTCGGCGACGCCGTCGCCGTTGGTGTCGCACAGCTTGATGACGTCGTCGGAGTGCGTCTCGTTGGTGAGGATGCAGTCGTTGTCGATCGTCAGGATCATGCGGGGGAAGACGAGGTGGTCGGCGAAGACCGTGTGACGATCGTAGGTGCCGTCGCCATCGGTGTCTTCCCAGCGGCTGATCCGGTTGATCGGATCGTGCTCGTTGGTCGCATCGGCGTCGATCATGTAGCTGCGGAACTCCGACACGTACATCCGGCCGTTGCCGTCCCAGTCGATGACGGCCGGGTTGTTGATGTCGGGGTCGGCCGCCACCAGTTCGAGGCGGTAGCCGGCCGGCAGCAGGAAGGTGTCGGCCTGCTGCTGCGGTGTCCGGGCGGCGATGGGCGGCTTCGGCGAGAAGTCGGCGCCGACGTTCGGGTTGCCCGCCGGGGCGCCGGGCGGCCCCGGGGCCTGCGCCCGCGCCAGCAGGCCGAGGCCGGCGATTGCCGACAGCACGATGATGGTCGAGAGAACGCGACGGATCGTCGCAGAGAAGGGAGACACCTGGTACATCACGGCTCCTCACGCGGCCGGTGCCGCGCGTCGATTGGACTGATGCGACCGATTATCGGCCGACCGTGAGCGGCCAGACAACCTGCAGCGGCCGCCGCCGTGAATCACGAAGACACGAAGGCACGAAGACGATTCGGGTTGGCAAGGGTGACGTCATCGGCCGGCCCCTCCCATTTGTCCTTCGTGTCTTCGTGCCTTCGTGCTTCACGAGGCGGACGGTGCTCGTCCCGCGAGATCGGCCTCGACGGGGGCTCGGCGCGGACGAACGTGAATCACGAAGACACGAAGGCACGAAGACGATTCGGGTTGGCAAGGGTGACGTCATCGGCCGGCCCCTCCCATTTGTCCTTCGTGTCTTCGT
>JBIQJY010000068.1:0-16679 GCA_044507065.1 Acidobacteriota bacterium | reverse complement strand
ATCGGCGCGGCAGCAATCGCCGTCACCGGTGCGAAGCGTGCACCTTCCCTCGCTCCAGCTAGAATGACCCCCGCACGCCGGCAACCTCCGAGGTCTCCTACATGCGCAGGCTCCTGCCGTTCGTCATCCTTGCGGCTACTTTCATGTCAATCGATCGCAGTGTTGCGTTTCAGCACCCGGCCGCGCCTGCCGGGTTGCACTTGTTCCTTCTGGCGGGTCAGTCGAACATGGCCGGACGAGGCGACGTCGCTCCGGACGACCGCACGCCGCATGCACGCGTCTGGATGTTCGATCGCGCCGGGGCGTGGGTGCCGGCCGTCGATCCGATGCACTTCGACAAACCAATCGCCGCGGTCGGACCCGGCCGCGCGTTCGGGGTGGCGATTGCGGAGGCGCTTCCGGCAGCACACATCGGCCTGATCCCCACAGCTGTCGGAGGCTCGCCGATCACGGCGTGGGAACCGGGTGTGCGCTATGAAGAAACCGGCGCCTACCCGTGGGACGACGCGGTGGCGCGCGCGAAGGCGGCGATGCCGCAGGGACGACTGCGCGCCATCCTGTGGCACCAGGGCGAGTCGGACGGCAACGATGCCAGCGCACCGCTCTACGAGGCGCGGCTGCGATCGCTCATCACCAGGTTCCGTACCGAGTTGGACGCCCCCGCGCTGCCGTTCATCATCGGGCAACTCGGACGCTTCGAGGGCAAGCCGTGGCCGTCAGGCTACGTGCAGGTCGACGCGGCGCACCAGCGCGTGGCCGCCGATACACCGGGCGTCGCGTTCGTGTCGTCGGAGGGACTCGCCGACAAGGGCGACCAGCTTCACTTTTCCGCCGAGGCGGCGCGTGAACTGGGGCGGCGCTACGCCGAGGCGTACCTGCGGCTGGCGCAGTAGTCCTCGCGTCGAGGGCGGCTTCCCGGGCTCCTCGACCCGGGCCCGCTGATTGTGGGAACCTTGCGCATCATCAGCGCGTTCCACCCCCGTGTCCGAGGCCCGTTGCGAGGGTCTCTGGAGGCCCTCCCATGCCCGTGTTCAGAGTTCGCGCCGCAGCAGCCTCGTTGATGCGCGTCGTCAGCCTCGCGGCGTTGCTGTCGGCCGTCGCCGGCTGCGTCGCGGCCGGAGACGTGGAGCGATGGGGCGTGTTCGAAGCGGCCTTTGCCAGCACGGCGCCTTTCGAGAACGCCCTGCAGGACCGCGACCTGTTCGTCACGTTCACGGCGCCCTCGGGGCAGGCGCAGACGGTCCGCGGCTTCTGGGATGGCGGTTCCGTCTGGCGCGTGCGATTCTCGCCGGGCGAGGAAGGCGATTGGACCTACACCACGCGGGCCGTGCCCGAAGCCGACGCGGGTCTGCACGGGCGAACGGGCCGTTTCCATGTCGTGCCATCGTCGGGAGAATCGCGATTCGACCTGCACGGCCCCGTGCGCGTCTCGGCCTCGCGAACGTTTCTCGAGCATGCTGACGGCACGCCGTTCTTCTGGATGGCCGACACCGGCTGGAACGCCGCGCTGCTGGCCACGCCCGACGAGTTCGAGCACTACGCGGATGAGCGCGCGCGCCAGGGGTTCACCGCGGTGCAGTGGGTCGCCACGCAGTGGCGCGCATCGCCCGAAGGTGATCGCACCGGCGAGCCCGCCTTCACCGGACACGATCGCATCGTCGTCAATCCCGGCTTCTTCCAGCGGCTCGATACGCGCGCCGCCGCGCTCGGCCGTCGTGGTTTGCTGAACGTGCCCGTGCTGCTCTGGGCCATCGGCGGTGGATCGAACCCGCAGGTCAATCCCGGGTTCTCGCTGCCCGAGGACCAGGCCATCCGCCTGGCGCAGTACATGGTGGCGCGCTGGCAGGGCTACAGCAGCGTCTGGTTCCTCGGGGGTGATGGCGACTACCGCGGCGATCGTGCCGAACGGTGGAAGCGCATCGGGCACGGCGTTTTCGGCGACGGCCCTCATGCGCCGGTCCTGATGCATCCGGGCGGCATGCACTGGCCATTCGAGGAGTTCCGCCACGAGGCGTGGCTCGATGTGTTCGGTTATCAGAGCGGGCACGGCGATGATGACCGCACGCTGCGGTGGATTACCGAAGGTCCTCCCTCACGCGACTGGACACTCGAACCTCACCGCCCGTTCATCAACCTCGAGCCGCCGTACGAACATCACATCGCCTACCAGTCGAAGCAGCCCATTCCCGCCGAACACGTGCGGCGGGCGGTGTACTGGAGCCTGTTCAACGCGCCAACGGCCGGCGTGAGCTACGGTGGCCACGGTGTGTGGGGGTGGGACGATGGGTCGGGTCCGCCGACAGATCACGCCGGCAGCGGAACGCCCCTGCCGTGGCGCGAGGCGATCATGATGCCCGGCGCGGAACAGATGAAACACGTGGCCGACGCCATGACGTCCGTCGAGTTCTGGCGGCTTCGTCCGGCGCCCGAGGCGCTGGTCGACCAGCCCGGCCTGGATGTGCCGTCGAGATTCATTTCGGTGGCGGCCACGGCCGAACGGGATCTGCTCGTGGCCTACACGCCCGAGGTGCCGTCGGTGACCCTGCGGGCCGCGACACTGCCACAGGGAGCGGCACTGTGGGTGAATCCGCGGTCGGGCGAGCGGTCGAATGCGCAGCCTGTCGCAGATTCCGCGTCGAACGGCATCGTCCGATTCGACGCACCCGGTGAGGGAGACTGGCTGCTGATGCTGTCGGCGACGCCATGAGCGACCCAGCCGCGCATCCGCGCGTCGCGCACCTGATTGCGACGCTGGGACTGGCACCGCACCCCGAAGGCGGTCGGTTCCGGGAGATCCATCGGACGGACGCGATCGTGCGGGCCGACGCGTCGCGCGGCGATCGCCACGCGCTCACGGTCATCTACTTCCTGCTGGCGGCCGGCGAGGTGAGTCGCTGGCACCGCGTGGCGTCGGACGAAACGTGGCACTTCCACGAGGGTGCCGCGCTCGAGCTGTTGGTTGCCGATCCCGCCCTCGCCGACGTTGCCGTGCAGAGGCTCGGACCGTTCGACGAAGACGCCGAGCCCGTGCGGGTGGTTCCCGCGGGGCAGTGGCAGGCGGCTCGCGGCACCGGCGCCTACACGCTCGTGAGCTGCGTCGTGGCGCCAGGCTTCGAGTTCGCCGACTTCGCGATGATGCGCGATGAATCGGCGGCTGCCGACCTGATCCGGCGCCGGCATCCCCGCATGGCGACACTGATTTAGCGACACGCGCGATACTGGTGGCATGTCATTCGACGATGTGCCCGGCCGGGCCAGGCGCGAGATCGTGGACTCGTTCGACGCGCGTGCGGCCGGCTACGCGAACAACCAGTGGCACCGGCGGTGTGCCGAGCGGCTCGTGGGGTTGTGCCGTCTTGGGCAGGGGCTACGCGTGCTGGATGCGGCGACGGGAACCGGGTTTGCCGCCCTGGCGGCATCGACTGTCGTTGGACCGGAGGGCCACGTCGTTGGCGTCGATCTCTCGCCGGGAATGCTCCGCGAAGCCCGGGCAGCCGTCGCACAGGCACAGCGGACAAACGTCGAACTGGTCGAGGGTGACGTCGTGGACCTGCCCCAGTACTCGTCGGGCAGCTTCGATGTCGTGACGTGCGCCGCGGGCCTGCTCTACCTGCCTGTCGCCGAGGCGCTGCGCGAATGGCATCGGCTGCTGGTGCCCGACGGCATCGTGGCGTTCTCGTCGATGCGTGCGGGATCGCCGCGCGCCGGTCAGCTGTTCCGGAACTGCGCCGCCGCATATGGCGTGACGTTGCAGGACCCCAGCGAGCCGGTCGGATCGGTGGATGCGTGCACACAGGTTCTCGAGGATGCCGGATTCGAGCCGATCCGCATCGCGACCGAGACAATCGAGTTCACACCGGCGGACCTGCGCTTCGCGTGGGAATCCAATCTCGGGTCGGCCGGACATGGCGCCGTCCGGCAGCTTGGCGCCGCCGAGCTGGCGTCGTTCGAGCGACAGTATCGAGAGACGATCGAACGCGAGGCGCGCGACAATCCGCACCTGCTCGGCCAGGCGGGTATTCTGTACGCGATCGGACGTCGATGAGAAGCGAGCCACGCACAGCGCTGGTTGCCGGCGCGGGTATCGGGGGGCTGGCCGCGGGCATTGCGCTGCAGCGCGTCGGCTGGCGCGTGCGCATCTTCGAGCGCGCGGCGAGTCCGCGCGAGCTGGGTTTTGCCCTCAACCTCGCCGCCAATGCGATGGCCGCGCTGCAGGAACTGGGGCTGGCCGAGCGCCTGCTTGCCGAGGGACATCGCACCGAGATCGCTGAAATCAGGCGCGGCGACGGGACACCGTTGAAGCGCGTGCATCTCGCGGAGACGCTGGGCCGTGCGCGCGCGATCGTGGCGACGCGTCCCGCGCTGCACGGCGCCCTGCTCGACACCGTCGAACCGGGGTCGCTCGCGCTCGACAGTGCCGTCACCGGGTTCGACGTGTCGGGAGACCGTGTCTCGGTTGTCCTGGCCGACGGACGTCGCGAAGCCGGTGACGTGCTCGTGGGCGCCGACGGGGTCGCGTCGGTCATCCGGCGGCAGCTGCATCCGGATGAGCCGCCGCCTCGTCCAGGTGGTTACGTCGCGATTCGGGGCGTGGCGCACGACGCCCTGCACCTGATGGGTGACGTGAGTGCCGCGACGTATCTCGGCGACGGGATCGAGGCATCGATCGCCCGGGCGGGATCGCGGACGGTGTACTGGTACATGTCGCTGCTGTCTCGCGAAGTCGCGGGCGAATCATCCGCGACTTCCGTGGCCGCGCGTTTCGTTGGCCGGCTCGACGCGACGTTCCGCGCGATGGTGGAATCCACGCGGCCCGAGGACATGCGCATGGACGTGCTGTTCGATCGCGATCCGATCGTGCAGTGGGGCGACGGACCGGTCACGCTGCTCGGAGATGCCGCGCATCCCATGCTGCCGCACACCGGCCAGGGCGCGGCGCAGGCCATCGAGGACGCCGTGGCGCTGGGTGTGGTGCTGGCCGACGCGGCCGACGTGCCCCGTGCGCTGCGTCGCTACGAGCAGGTTCGGGCCGCGCGCGCCAACCGGCTCGTCGTGCGCGGCCGACGCGCCGCATGGGCCACTACCACGCGCAGCCCGGCGGTCGTGGGCCTGCGAACGGCCTTGATCCGCCTGGTGCCGGCGCGTCGCATGGCGGCGCTGTTCATGCTGGCCGATGGCCGGGACCCGCACCGGGAACTCCGCCAGTAGGCCGTCAGCGGCTCGTCGTCCACGTTGCCGGACGCCCGGGCTCATGTGTGGTCCGGAGTGCCCAGAAGGCGAAGCGGCGCGCCGTCCGGAGTCGAGTCGGCGCGAGTCCGGCGGTGGCGCGTTCTTCGCTTGTCAGTGTGTCCTTCGAGGAGGACTCCGTGGATTCACTTCGTAACGACTACGCCAGGGGCCTGTTGACCGAGGGCCAGCCGCCGTGCCTCACGCTGTATCAGCGGACGCACCGACACCATCCGGACAACCAGCAGGACCCCATCCGGTATCGCAACCTGCTGCGTCAACTGGAGGCGTCGCTCGCGCTGAAGTATCCGGCGGCCGACGTCGAAGCACTGATTGAACCGTTCCGGGCCCTCGCGGCCGACGACCTGTTCTGGACGCACATGCGCGGCGGACTGGCGGTCCTCGGTGCACCCGGGTTCTTCCGCGTGTATCGGCTGCATCGACCGATGCGCGATCTGGCCGTTGTGGCCGGCACGTTTCATCTCAAGCCGCTGATACGCATCCTGCAATCGGCCGATCGTTATCAGGTCCTCGGGTTGCACCGGCAGGCGGTTCGTCTCTTCGAAGGTGATCGTGACGTGCTCGACGAGGTGACGCCCGCGCCCGACGTGCCGAAGACGAGCGCCGACGTCGTGGGTACCGATCGCACGCAGCCGCACATGACAGTGGCCGCCTACGGTGGCACCGGTTCCCAGTTTTCCTACCAGGGCCACGGCGGCAAGTCGCAGGAGGTCCAGATCGATACCGAGCGATACTTCCGGGCCGTGGACCGGGCAGTGCTCGAGGGACATTCGCGGCCGTCCGGCCTGCCGCTGATTCTGGCCACCCTGCCCGAGCATCGGACCGTGTTCCGACGGATCAGCCACAACCCGTTCCTGATCGAGCCGGGGATCGATGTGCATCCGGATGCGCTGACGATCGACGAGCTTCGTGAACGCGCGTGGCAGGCCGTCGAGCCCTCCTACCAGCAGCGCCTCGGCGCGCTCCTCGACGCGTACGGACACGCGCGGGGCCGGCAGATGGCCGCTGCCGATCTCGCCGAGATCGCATTGGCCGTAGTATCCGGGCGCGTCGCCACGCTGCTCATCGATGCCGATCGCGAGATTCCCGGCCGCATCGACAGCCAGACCGGTGAGATCACGCCCGGGGACATGTCGGACCCCGAAATCGACGATGTCATCGACGACCTGGGAACGATGGCCATGGAGCGCGGCGCCCAGGTCATTGTCGTGCCGCGCGACCGGATGCCCACCGAAACGGGCGCTGCGGCCACGTTTCGGTTCTGACTCGGCGCCGGTCCCGCGGAGCTCGCGGCGGTCGGGGGCTGAGCCGCGCGCTTCGGCCTCGGCGCGCTGGCTGACATACTGTCGTCGGAGGACCTGCCATGCGAAAGTCCGTTGCGCCCCTGCTGTTGGCCGTCAGCCTGCTGCTGCCCGCGGCCGTTGCCGCGCAGACCGTGATTGAGTCCGACACGCCTGTGCGCCCGCGCGACGTGGTATTCGTGCCCACGCGCGAGGCAGTCGCCAACGCGATGATGAAGCTGGCCGGCGTCACGAAAGACGATGTGGTGTACGACCTGGGCTGTGGCGATGGCGCGCTCGTCATTGCCGCCGCCAGGATGGGCGCGCGCGCCGTGGGCATCGACATCGATCCACAGCGCATTGCCGAGGCCACCGAAAACGTGCGCCGGGCGGGCGTCGCCGATCGCGTCACCCTCATCCGTGGTGACATCTTCGATCCCAAGGTGGAGATCCGCGACGCCACCGTCGTGACCCTCTACCTGCTGCAGCGGCTCAACGAGAAGCTGATGCCGCGGCTCAAGGACGAGCTGCGACCGGGAACGCGCGTCGTCTCGCACGCCTTCACCATGGGGGCCAGCTGGCCGGCCGAACGGACCGAACAGGCCGACGGCGCGAATGTCTATCTCTGGACCATCAAGTAGCCGGATGGATGTCGTCGACTACAACCGGCGCGCCTGGGACCGGATGGTCGCCAGGGGCAACGAGTGGACCGTTCCGGTCACGACAGCCGAAGTCGACGCGGCCAGGCGCGGTGAATGGCAGGTTGTGCTCACCCCGAGGCGCGGCGTGCCACGGGCCTGGTTCCCGCCGCTCCTCGGCGCCCGGGTGCTCTGCCTGGCCGGATCGGGCGGCCAGCAGGGGCCCATTCTGGCCGCTGCCGGCGCCCGCGTGACGGTGTTCGACAATTCGCCGCGGCAACTCGCGCAGGATCGCTTCGTCGCCGATCGCGACGGCCTGCCGATCGAGACCATTCAGGGCGACATGCGCGATCTCGGCGTGCTGGCCGACGCCAGTTTCGATTTGATCGTCCACCCCTGCTCGAACTGTTTCGTCCCGGACATCCGCCCGGTGTGGCGGGAGGCTGCGCGCGTGCTGGTGTCCGGTGGCGTGCTGCTCGCCGGCTTCATCAATCCGCTGGCGTTCATCTTCGACGAAGCCGCGGCCGACCGCGGCGAACTCATCGTCCGTCATCGCCTGCCATACGCCGATGCCACGCACCTCGATGAGCACGAACTGCGTGAACTCGAGGAGCGCGGCGATCCGTTCATCTTCAGCCACTCGCTCGAGGAGCAGATCGGCGGTCAGATAGAGGCCGGCCTCACCATCACGGCGCTCTTCGAGGACGACTGGCCCGGCAAGCCGCTGGCGATGTACGCACCGTCGTTCCTAGCCACGCGAGCCGTGAAGCAAGGCGCCAGAGGGGTTCCATGACGTACTCGCCCGGATACTCGACGGCCTGGTTCGACGCATTCGCCGAGAACGTGCCGGAGAGGTTCACGGACCTCGAGGTCGAGAGCATCACGCGCATGGCGCCGCCCGCCGATCATCCGAGGCTGCTCGACGTCGGCTGCGGCATCGGTCGCGTGTGCAGCAGGCTGGCGCGCCGCGGATATCGGGTGACGGGCATCGATGCGAGCCTGCATGCCCTGCGGCGCGCGCGGGCAGCGACGCCCGGTGGCCGGTTCGTGGGCCTCGACGCGAAGCACGTGGGCCGCCTGCCCTGGACATTCGATGCGGCCATCTCGCTCTGGAACAGCATCGGCTTCGGCTCACATGACGAGGACGTCGAGACGTTCGCCGGGCTCGCGCAGGTGCTTCGTCCCGGCGGCCGCCTGATGCTCGACCTCTATCATCCGGACTGGCTTGCGGCGAACGAGCAGGCCAGCGTGGTGGACGCCCGCGGCGCCACGATAGACCGATGGCTGGACGAGGGGCGAAGCTGTCATCGGTTCAAGTATCCGGACGGCGCCGAGGAAGACATCCAGTTCAACGTCTTTCGCCCCGAGGAGATTGCGCTCCTGCTCGAGGCGGCCGGCCTTCGTCCGGAGAGATATCTCGTCCTCTGGGGGACCGACGAAGCGCCGTCGGCCCGGTCGCCGCGGTACCAGGTCGTTGCTGTCCGCGACCGGGCATAGGCCGGTGCACGACTCGCGCCTTCGGGCTGTCGGCCGTCGCACCTGATGGCGTACTCTCACTCCGTGAGCTACGTCACGAGAGTCGCCGCGGTCGTTGCCCTGGCGGCTATGGCCGGGTTGGTGAGCCCGGTGTCGAGCCAGACGCCCGCCGCTGCCGTGACCGTCCTGCGCGACGTCACGATGATCGACGGTCTCGGCAACCCGCCGCGTCCCGGCACGACGCTCGTCATCCGGGACGGCCGCATTGCCGACATCATTGCGGCGGGGGAGACGTCGCCGCCGGGTGCCATCGATCTCGACGTTGCCGGCAAGTACGTCATGCCCGGCCTCATCGACGCGCACGTGCACCTCGCATCGACGGATCGGCCGCGCGGCGTCCTCAACGCGCTCATGCAGGCCACGCTGCTCGGGGGTGTCACGTCCGTGCGGGACATGGGCGGCAACGGCGCGCTCGTGGCGGAGCTGGCGCGTGCGGCCGAACTGCCCGGGGCCGCCTCCCCCGCGATCTTCACGGCTGCCGTCTTTGCGGGCCCGGAGGCGCACTGGTTCACCGATCGGCGCGCCCCGTTCTTCGCCAATCACGGCCCACTGGCCGAGGCGCCCTGGCTCGTCCGTGTCGATCGGCGGACGAACATCAGGGACGCGGTCACGCGTGCGAAGGCATTTGGCGCGACGGGCGTCGCGCTCGATTCGTTCCTGACGCGCTCGAGTGTGGGCGACATCGCCAACGAGGCGCGGCGCCAGGGCCTGCAGGTCTGGAGTCAATCCACTGTCATTCCCGCCACGCCCGGCGATGTCGTCCGTGCCAGGCCCACGACGATGTCGCATGCGGACCAGCTGGTGTGGCAGGGCCGGGCGGGGGTGCCGGAGGCGCTGTTCGGGCGGCCCGGAGGGATCGAGGCGGCGATGACAGCCGTCCCGCCGGACGCCGGGCCAATCCGGGATGTGCTGCAATCGATGCGCGAGCGCGGCGTGATGCTGGAGCCCACGCTGTACATCGGCGCGCAGGCTGCCGGACTCGCGGGCGACTCGGACCGCGTGCGCATCGACAGGCAGGTGGCCTATGGTGCGGCGGTCACCGCGCTGGCGCGCGAAACGGGTGTGTGGATTGTCGCCGGCACCGACGCGCTGGGCGGATCGACGCCGAATCTCCACGCCGAACTGCAGCTGCTCGTGGCGCGTGCGGGGCTGACGCCACTCGAGGCGATTCGCGCGGCAACGTTCAACGCCGCCCGCGCGATCGGCCAGGCCGGCGAACTCGGGTCGATTGAGGTGGGACGCCGCGCCAATCTCGTCGTGCTCGACCGCAATCCCGCCGACGACATCCGCAACACCCAGACGATCGTGCTCGTCGTGCGCGACGGCGTCGTGCACCGGCGCGTCATTCCCATGGCGCCGGGACCGTACGGCGAGCCGCCGCCGCAGGACGATCCGTCATGAGCGGGAACGGCGATCCGGCCGCCGCGCACACACGCTCGCAGCCCTGGGACGCCCGCGCCTACGATCGTGCCTTCAGCTACGTCAGTACGCTCGCCGGCTCGCTCATCGAACTGCTCGGCGCGCGCCCGGGCGAGTCGGTCGTCGATCTCGGATGCGGCACGGGAGATCTGACGGCCCGAATCGCCGAGACGGGCGTCGAGGTGCGAGGCATCGACCGCGACGAGGCGATGATTGCCGAGGCGCGTCGCAAGTTCCCCGCGATCGCGTTCGATCGCGCCGACGCCCAGTCGTTCACCGTGCCCCATCCGGTCGACGCGGTGATCTCGAACGCGGCGCTTCACTGGATGACCCGACCCGATGACGTCATCGTGGCCGTGGCGCGCGCGCTCCGACCCGGCGGGCGCTTCGTCGCCGAGTTCGGTGCCGGCGGGAATGTCGCGGCGCTCATCGACGGCATGCGTGGCGCGGTGGCCGACCTCGGGCTGCACCAGCCCCTGCTGCCGTGGTACTTTCCGACGCCGGCCGAGCACGCGGTCCGGCTCGAATCGGGCGGGTTCGAGATCCGCCGCCTCGACTATTTCCCTCGTCCCACGCCGCTCGCGCAGGGCGAAACGGCTGCGGGATGGTGGCGGATGTTCGGGCCCTCGGTGCTCGAGCAGTTGCCCGCCGCATCGATCGGCGCCGTGCTCGCGCGCGTGGACGAACGGCTCGCCCCGCGCATCGTCGACGACACCGGCGCGTGGGTGATCGACTACGTCCGGCTGCGGTTCGTCGCCATTCGCCGGTAGGGCAGGACGGTGCAGGGCAGGGCAGGGCTGAAGCCCCGCCCCTCCATTGTCGCAATCACCAGTTTCGCAATCACCATCGCGCAATCACGTTTCGCAGTCACGTCCCATGTCACTTCAATCGGAACTGAAACCCATGCTGCGTCTGGCCGGGCCGGTCGTCGTGGCCGAGCTCGGCTGGATGTCGATGGGCATCGTCGACATCGTGATGGTGGGACCTCTGGGCCCGGCGGCCATTGGCGCCGTTGGCGTTGGCACGGCCCTGCACATGGCGTTTGCCGTGTTCGGGATGGGGCTGCTGCTGGGCCTCGATACGGTCGTCTCGCAGGCCTTCGGCGCGCGCAACGTCGACGAGTGCCATCGATGGCTCGTGCAGGGCACCTGGCTGGCCGTCGCGGCGTCGATTCCACTGATTGGCGTATGCCTCGTCGTGCTCGGGGCGATACCGCGCCTGGGATTCCATCCGGACGTGCGGGCGCCACTCGGCGGGTACGTGTCGGTCGTGATCTGGAGCACGCTGCCGCTCCTGCTGTATGCCGCGTTCCGGCGCTATCTGCAGGGCATGCATGTCGTGCGGCCCATCATGATGGCGCTCGTGTCGGCCAACGTCATCAACGTGCTGGCCAACTGGGCGCTCATCTACGGACACTGGGGAATGCCGGAACTGGGCGTGACCGGTGCGGCGTGGGCGACGCTGGTCTCGCGCATCTACATGATGGGCGTGCTGCTCGGCGCCATCGTCCTGCACGACCGCCGGCTCGAGGGCGGCCTCTCGCGCGTGGCGAGGACGGTCGATGTCGGCCGGTTGCGGCGGCTGCTGGGGCTCGGGATACCCGCCGCTTCGCAGGTGACGCTCGAGGTGGGGGCGTTCGCCGCGGCGACCGTGCTCGCCGGGCGCCTCGAGCCGGTGTCGACCGCCTCACACCAGATCGCAATCAATATCGCGGCGTTCGCGTTCATGGTGCCGCTCGGGGTGTCGTCGGCCGGTGCGGTGCGTGTCGGCACGCACATCGGGGCTGGCGATCCGGTCGCTGCCCGGAGCGCCGGGTGGACCGCCGTGGCTGTCGGTGTGGGATTCATGGCGCTGACCGGCGTGCTGTTCCTGACGATCCCCCGCGTGCTTGTCGGCCTGTTCTCGCAGGACCCTGCGGTGCTCGCGCTCGGCGCATCGTTGCTCGTCGTGGCGGCCCTGTTCCAGTTGTTCGACGGCCTGCAGGCGGTAGCCACCGGGGTGCTGCGCGGGCTCGGTGAAACCCGGGCGCCCATGATCGCGAACTTCGTCGGGCACTGGCTGCTCGGCCTGCCACTCGGCTACACGTTGTGCTTCACGGTCGGCATGGGAGTGATCGGCCTCTGGTGGGGCCTGCTGACCGGGCTCATCCTGTGCGGCGTCTCGCTCCTGTGGGCCTGGCACGTGCGGATCGCCGGCTACGGCGCTGGCCAGCGTTCCGACGGCGTCCGCGCCGATTCGAGGTAGGTGTCGATGCGCGCGACGACCTCCGGGTTGCCGGCGGCCACGTCGGTGGATTCCTCCCGGTCGCGCGTCAGGTCGTAGAGCTCGAGCGGCGCGCCGGCCTTGCTGCGCACGGCCTTCCAGTTGCCGGTGCGCACGGCCTGCTGGAACCCACGCTCGTGGAACTCCCAGTAGAAGTACTCGTGCGTCGGCTGGGCGATGCCCCGCAGTGCGCGCGTCATCGACATGCCGTCGATCGGTCCTGGTGTCGTGCCGCCGCCGAGGTCGGCCATGGTGGGCAGCATGTCCCAGTGCGCCCATGCGTGATCGCTCGTGCGGCCGGCCGGAACGGTGCCGGGCCAGCGCGCAATCATGGGAACGCGGATGCCGCCCTCGTACAGGTCGCGCTTGATGCCGCGCAGGCCCGCCGCGCTGTCGAAGAACGCCGGGTCGGCGCCGCCTTCGCGGTGTGGCCCGTTGTCGCTCGTGAAGATCACGAGCGTGCGGTTGCCGCGCCCCGTCTCGTCGATGCGATCGACGAGACGCCCGATATCGCGGTCCATGCGGGTGATCATGGCGGCAAACGCCGCGCGTGGATGCGGCTGCGACCTGTAGCCGAGCGAGGTGCCTTCGTACGGGTCGGTCCGCGCATCGGCCACGGCGCTGGTGAATGGCCGCGGCTCTTCGAACAGCGGACGGAACGGTGCGATGGCGTCTTCAGGGACGCGCAGTTCCGCGTGAGGCACGGTGTAGTTCAGGTACAGGAAGAATGGCCGGTCATCGCCTCGATCGATGAACGCCATCGCGTCCTCGGTGAACAGGTCGTTGACGTAGGCCCCGGGATCGACTGCCACGCGCGCGCCGTTCCGGAACAGGTGGTCGTTGTACTGGCGATGCGCCTGTCGATGGTCGAGAAAGCCGAAGCTGTGCTCGAAGCCCTGGAGATCCGGCCGGCCCGCCGTATCCTGGCGGCCAAGACCCCATTTGCCGATCACGGCCGTGCGGTACCCCGCGCGCTGCAGCACGGTGCCGAGTGTCACGTCTTCCCTGCGCAGGGGAATCTCGCCGTTGCCGCGGATCCACACGTGGCCGGTGTGCAGCCCCGTCATGAGTGCGGCACGCGACGGCGCACAGACCGTGCTGCCCGAGTAGTACTGCGTGAACCGCGTGCCTTCCGCCGCAAGCCGATCGATGTTCGGCGTGCGGAACCTGGTTTGTCCGTAGGCGCTGATATCGCCGTAGCCGAGATCGTCGGCCTGGATCAGGATGATGTTCGGCCGCGGCGGCATCTCCTGCCGTGCGATGACGCCGCCGGACGCCGACATGGCAAGGGCGGCGGCTACGACGAACGCCAGGGCGAGTGTGGCGGAGGTCGGGGGTGGCTCGAGCCGCATGAGTTCCTCCTGTCCGACAGGTTGCCGGAAGCATACACTGGTCGCCCGCGCCAGCCGGATCCAGCTGATCATGGAGCTCGCGGGACCCTGGCCCGGCGCGTCGCGCGCGGGCGTATGATACGGCCTGCGTTTCCCCAATCGTCACACTAGCGCCGCCGGGCCCCCGGCGGCCGAGGAGGACTCAGCCATGCTCGGCATTCTCGGATGGATTGTCTTTGGCCTGATCGTCGGTGCGATTGCGAAGCTCGTCATGCCCGGCAAGGATCCGGGCGGCATCATCGTCACCATCGCCCTGGGGATTGCCGGGGCGCTCGTGGGCGGCTATCTCGGCCGGGCGATGGGCTGGTACGGGCCCGAGGAAGCAGCCGGCTACATCATGGCGATCGTCGGCGCCATCGTGCTGCTGTTTCTCTATCGACTCGTCGCGGGAAGGAAGTAGCACGCCTGTGTTCCCGGCCGCACCCCGCGGTCGGGAACCTGAAGAACAGATGAAGACGACGGGTCGTGCATCCGCATCGATCCGCGCGCGGAATATCGATACAGTGTGTCGGTGACCGTGTCCGCGCCAGACACACCGACAGCGGCTCCGGCTGAGGCCGATCCGTGCATTACCTCTCAGGTTCAGGGCAGGCGCTACGATCGTTCGATCGTCGAGGGGCCGCTGCGCACGGCTGTCTGGAAGCTCGCCTGGCCCACGATGCTGACCAACATCATCGGCGGCATGCAGGGCATCGTCGACCACGCCATGGTCGGCCACTTCGTCGGCTACACCGGTAATGCCGGCATCGGGGTCGCGCTCCAGATCTTCATCGTTGTCATCGTCTTCTCGATGTCGCTGTTCACGGGGATGAGCATTCTCGTGGCACGGTTCGTCGGCGCCAATGACGAGTTGATGGCGGACCGGACGGTCTATCAGGCGTTCCTCACCGCCACCGGTCTGTCGATTGGCGTCATCGCGCCGGTGGGCTACCTGCTGGCGCCGTGGCTGCTCGGGTTCGTCAACGCCGCGCCCGAAGTGCAGGCCCAGGCGCTGCCGTACCTGCGCATCTCGTGCCTGTACGTCATCGGCACGCTGCTGTTCTTCATGATCGGCGGCGCGCTGCGATCGGCCGGCGACGCCCGCACGCCGATGGTGCTCGGCATCGTGATGACGGTGCTCAACATCGTGTTCAACGTCGTGCTGATCCCGGGCCTCGGCCCCATCCCTGCGTACGGCACGGCGGGCGCCGCCATCGGGACGGTGCTGGCGGCCGGCATCGTCGCGTCGTACGGCCTGTGGCGGTTGTGGCGTGGCGGGTGGGTCGTCTCGTTCCCGCGCGGACTGGGCTACCGGCCGGACTGGACCATCATCCGGTCGCTCTTCCGGTTTGGCCTGCCGACCGGGGTGCAGGGCGTTGTGATGAACATCGGCGGCGTGTTCCTGCTGGCCTTCATCGGCGCGCTCGAGCAGAGCGCCGCCGCGCAGGCTGCCTACGCGATCTCGTACGGGCAGTTGTTCGCGTTCGTCACGTGGACGTCGGTCGGGTTGCTGGGCGCCGCGGCGACAGCGGCGGGCCAGAACCTCGGCGCGGGCCACGCCGATCGCGCCGAGGAAGCCGTTCACGTGGCCGCGCGCTACGGACTCACGCTGGCCACGGCGCTGGGGCTGTGCTTCTTCTTCTTCCCGCGTCCCCTCCTGGCGGTTTTCGGCATGACCGAGTCAGCCGTCGTCGAGCTCGGTGTGCAGCTGCTGCGCGTGCTCAGCGTGTCGGGGCTGTTCGTGGCCGTCGCGCTGGCCTACACCGGAGGCCTGCAGGGGACCGGCGACACGAAGAGTCCGATGTACATCTCGATCGTGTCGCAGGTGGTGATTCCACTGGGCTTCTGCTTCGTCATGCAGCAGGCCGGCCGCCTCGATCCGCTCGACATCTGGATCGCCATCCTGGCCGGTCACGCCACCCGCTGCGCGCTGAGCGTCCTGCGATTCAACCAGGGCCGCTGGCGTCACATCGTCGTGCGCGTGGGCGACTAGGCGACAGCCGGGCCTCAGAGATCCGGCGCGGGAAACAGGACGCCGCCGAACAGCATCCACGCGATGACGAGCGTCCAGATCACGTTGAGCGTCTGGGCGAGGACAAATGCCCACGCCGGGCGGCCCTCGTCCATGCTCACGATGTCGCGGAAGCGCGTCTCGAGTCCGATGCAGACGAAGGCAAGGGCGAACCACCACGTGCGCAGCGCGCGCACCAGGCCGCCCGTTTCGGTCACCACCGGCGCGCTCAGGACGAACGAGAACACGACGGAGGCGACCATGAACCCGATTACGAACTTCGGGAAACGGTCCCAGATGAGGCGCGCCGACGGTCGTTCACCCGTCCCGCCGCCCTGACGGAACGTCCACCACACAGACAGCGCGAACGCCGCAACGCCCAGCATCGCGTTCTGCGAGAACTTCACGATGACGGCGGCGTTCATCGCCGACTCCGAGATGAGCTCGCCCGCCGCAACGACAGCACCGGACGTATCGATCGTGCCGCCGACCCAGGCGCCGCCGACCAGTTCGGGGATGTCGAAGGCGCGCACGGCCCACGGCATGATGATCATCATCGGCGCCGCGACAATCAGCACGAGCGACGTGACGTAGGACAGCTTCTTCCGATCGCCCTGGATGGCGCCGCACGCCGCAATCGCGGCCGAGACACCGCAGATCGACACCGCCGTCGCCAGCATCGTCGCGAACTCGTCGTCGACGCGCAGCTTCTTCGCGATCCAGAAGGCGGCGTACCAGATGACGACGATCACGAGCAGCGCCTGGACGATGCCGATGATGCCGGCGCGCATGATGCCGCCGAACAGGATCGTGGCGCCCATCAGGACCAGGCCGACCTTGATGAAGTACTCGGTGCGCACCGCGGGCATGAGCCACGTCGGCACGCCGACCGTGTTGCTGATGAGCAGGCCGATGA
>JBIQJY010000067.1:15817-17066 GCA_044507065.1 Acidobacteriota bacterium | reverse complement strand
CCCTACCAGCCGTAGGCCAGCGAGAGGATGCCGGTGATGCCGGGACTCGTGTAGCGGCTGATGACCGGCGAAGCGGCCGAACGACCGCGGACGTTCGCCCACTCGTAGTAGGTCGCATCGGTGAGATTGAGCACGCCGCCGCGCAACGTCACGCCGGGCTGGAGCGTCACCCAGCCGGTCAGGTCGGCCACTGCGAAACCGTCGGGCGCGAACATGCCATCGCCCGCCCGTTCCTGCGTCTGTCCCGCCGCGGCGCGGATGATCAGGTCCGATCCCCAGCGCCGTGCGCGCGACGTGTACTGCAGGCCAATCGTGCCCTGGTCGGGGGCCACCGACGAGACCGGCACGTCCGTATCGCCCGAGACGTCGTTGCCGCGGATGACCGTGTAGGCGAGGCGCAGCCGCAGCGTGTCGGTCAACGCCAGGTCGCCCTGCAATTCGAGGCCCTTGATGGTGACGGTGGCGAGATTCTGGTTCTGGAACTCGAGCAGGCCGGTCGCCGGATTGAACCCGACGGTGGCCATGTCGATGAAGTCGTCATAGAGGTTCACGAACCCGGTGACTCCGAACCCGGCACGGCGGTTCGCGGCACGGACGCCGAAATCGAAGTTGTCGCTCGTCTCCGGCCGCAGCTCGGGATTCGACAGCGCGATGTAGCCCGCCGCCACGTTCGCGAAACCGTTGTTCACGTCGCTGAACGCGGGCGTCCGGAACCCGCCGGCGTACTGGGAGTGCAGCGTCACGTTGTTCGTCACCGAGTAGGACACGCCCACCCTCGACGACACGGCGCCCGCCGACATGTCCGCAGGAACGGGATTGCCGCTGTCGATGTAGACCTGGTCGCCCTGGTCCGCATCGAGTCCGTAGTAGTCGTAGCGCACGCCGGGAACAACGAGCAGTCGGCCCACGCGCATCTCACCCTGCAGATACACGCCCGCCTCGCGCACGTCACTCGTCGGGAAGTACTTCGTCGGCAGCACCAGCATCGTCGGCACCGTCGCGCCGGTCGCCGCGTTCACGTCGTGCCTGTCGCGAAGGTTCTCGAACGAGTCCTGCTTGTAGGCGCCGCCGAACGTGAACAGGACGGCATGCTCGCCGGCAACGACGGCCTTGCGTCCCTGCGCGGACGCGCCGTAGCCGCGCTGCTCGAAGTTCATCGTGCCGCGCCGATTGACGGTGATCGAGGACAGGCGCACTTCGTCGATGACCTGGTCCGTCTCGTTCTGCTGCACGTAGGCGTTCCACGACA
>JBIQJY010000067.1:12249-15717 GCA_044507065.1 Acidobacteriota bacterium | reverse complement strand
GAGCGGCCGCGGAGGTAGTCGGACGGATCCTTCGTGAAGAACGACACCACGCCGCCGAGCGCGTCGCTGCCGTAGAGCGACGACCCGGCGCTTCGCACGATCTCGGCCGACTTGACGATGTCGAGGTCGAGCGACTGCTGATGCATGTTGAACGGGCCGAAGTCGAACTGCTCGGAGGTCTGGACGCCGTCGATCTGCGTCATCACGCGGTTGCCGCCGATACCGCGAATGTTGAAGCCATTGAGCCCCACGCCGGTCGGTACGGTTTCGACGTAGATGCCGGGCTCGAACTTCACGAGGTCGGCGATGTTCTCGACCAGGCGCCGCTCGATGGTTGCCGAGTCGACGACCGACACCGCGCCGGGCGTTTCCATCACGGGCGAGGCGTTCAGCGTCGCGCTCACCGTGACCGTGTCGAAGAAGCGCTGCTGTTCTTCACCGGATTCGGCTGCTCCGGATTGCGCCGGCGGCGCGGCCGGTGGCGTCGGCGGAGCGGTGCCGGCCGATTGCGCGCCGGCGATGCCGGGCGATGACAGCAGGGTGCCGGCGAGAAAGAGGCAGACGTAGAGGCTGGACGAATGTGGCGACGAAATCATGGGATCACTGAGTCCGTAGATGAGGAAAGATCCGCTTTATCAAAGACAACCGACAGCCCCGACAGCGGCAAGTCGGACTGAACGGGTCTGATATTGGATCGTGGGGGGCCGTGCAGACCAGAAGTTGGACAATACCGTGACAATGCTTCGGCGGCGTTCAGGCCGGATGCACCGGGCCGGACGCCGCCTCGCTTGGCACATCCGCTTCTACCGCCGCGAACAGGCGCGCCGGTTCGAACGGCTTGCTCACATAGCCATCCATCCCGGCCGCCAGGCATCGCTCTGCGTCGCCCTTGAGCGCGCGCGCCGTCACCGCGACAATCCGCAGGTGGCCGCCGTGCACGCTTTCGTGCCGGCGGATGGCCGCCGTCGCTTCGAAACCGTCCAGCCCGGGCATCTGCACGTCCATCAGCAGGACGTCGAATGTGCCCGCCGCGGCTGCATCGACCGCCTGTTGCCCGTCATCGGCCAGCGTCACGGTATGGCCGCGGCGCTCGAGCAGGCGCGCCGCCAGCTGGCGGTTCACGACGTTGTCATCGGCCACGAGGATTCGGCGCGGGGCGGGTGCCGACACCAGGGACACCGGAAGGGCGCCGGCCGCATCCGCATGGCCGCGGGCGTCCCGCGGCGTCTTCCGCGGGGCCATCGCGCGCGTGAGCCCGGCAAGCAGGTCCGCCGTGCTGGCCGGTTTCGTCAGGTACACGTCGATACCCGCGCCACGGCTCCGGCTCACCTCGGGCCCTGCCGACGCTGAACTCAGCATGAGGACGCGCGTCCCGGCCAGCGCGGGATCCGCGGCAATGGCCGCGGCGGCCTCGAACCCATCCATCCCGGGCATCTGGGCATCGAGCACGACGAGCGGGAATGGCCGACCGGCAGCGGCCGCGCGTCCCAGCATCTCGATGGCCTCGCGACCACCACCCGCCGACGACGGCCGCATGCGCCAGTCGGCAAGCCGTCGCTCGAGAATCTGTCGATTCACGGCGTTGTCATCGACGATGAGCGCGGCATTGCCCTCGAGCTGCGGATCGCCGGCGAGTTCCGGACGCGGCGCACCGCGGCCCAGCACCACGGTGAAGTGAAACGTGCTGCCCTCACCCGGTTCGCTCTCCACCCAGATACGCCCGCCCATCATCGCGATGAGCGTGGACGAGATGCTGAGCCCCAGGCCCGTGCCACCAAACCGTCGCGTCACCGATCCGTCGGCCTGGCTGAATGCCTCGAACACCCGCGCCTGATGCTCGTGGGGAATGCCGATGCCCGTGTCGCTGACGCGCACGTGGAGCGTGGTCGTCGTCGCGTCGCTGCTTTCCTCCTCCACCGACACGAGCACGTGGCCCTGCGCGGTGAACTTGATGGCGTTGCCGACGAGGTTGGTCAGGATCTGTCGAAGCCTCGCGGGATCACCCACGACCGAGTCCGGCACGGTCGGCGGCAGGTCGACGATGAGCTCCAGCCCCTTCTGCTCGGCCGTGAGTGCAAACAGCCGCAGCGCCTCGCCGACCGTGTCCGACAGCAGGAACGGGATGGATTCGAGATCGAGCTTGCGCGACTCGATCTTCGAGAAGTCGAGGATGTCGTTCAGGACGCTGAGCAGCGACTGCGCGGACGAATCGACGGCGGTCAGGCAGTCGCGCTGGTAGGGCGTCAGGTCCGTGTCGAGCGTGAGCGCCGTCATCCCGATGATGCCGTTCATCGGCGTGCGGATTTCGTGGCTCATGTTGGCCAGGAACTCGGACTTTGCGCTGCTCGCTTCCTGCGCCGCCTCGCGGAGCGCCGCCTCGGTCTGCAACTGCTCCCGGATGAACCGGGTCTGGACTCGCACGCGCCGCCTGAGGTTCCACACCCAGACGAGCGAGGCGAGCACCAGCACGAGCGTCACCACCAGCACGCGAAGCGCGTTGGTCACCGTCCACCACGATGCGGCCGCCACCATCACGACGTCGTCGGGCGACCGCAGGCGCAGGTTGAAGTCGGAGATGGTCACGTAGGACGCACCGCCCACCGACGCGTCGGGTTCGACCAGGCACACGCCGGTCACCTCGACCAGGCTGCCCGGCCGCATCGTCGAGAGCCCGGCCGAGTCGATGGCCGAATCGAGCGTGGCGCTGAAGGTGTGCCGGCCCGATCGGAGCATCAGCACCGATTCGGCGGATCCGTGACTCTGGTCGACCAGATACGCCGCGATGCGGACGAGTTGCGCGTGGTAGTTGCCGCTGAGCGCCTCGTCGGCCGTGACGTATTCCGCCTCGGGCGCCGGGCCTGGCTGCCGCCCCAGGACGCTCGCGTCCTGCAGTTCCGGCAGGTACTGGCCGGCGGCCGCAAACCCCACGATGTCGAGTCGATCACCGGCTGTGACGGGCGTGCCGCCCGACGTGTGCGCCACGAGTCCGCCCGAATCGTCGCGCAGGTAGATGGCGCCGCCCGGCGTCTGCAGCAGCGCCGTGCCCTGCACCCGAAGCCGGTGACCTTCATTGGCATTGTCCGGCTCGAACTGCATGAGGCTGGCAATCGATCGCACCGGCAGCGCCTGCGGGGCGGTGGGCACCTCGCTTGCCACCACGATGTTGCGGATGGACGGCACGACGATGCGGAAGCCGAGCACCTGGCGCTTCTGATTGAAGGCCGCGGAGGCCGCACCGCGAATGCGCACGTGGCTGTCGACCATGTGATCGGGCAGCGGATCGTCGCCGGGATTGACGACCAGGACCGTGAACCGATAGAGGCCGGAGGCAATGTCGACGGCAACGCTGTCGCCCTCGCGTGAGACCTGACGCACGATGCCGTCGGCCTCGATCCATTGACTGTCGAAGCGGCCGCCTATCAGGTCGACGATGGGCACACGCAGCGGCGCGGGCATCGCGCGCTCGCC
>JBIQJY010000067.1:8322-12149 GCA_044507065.1 Acidobacteriota bacterium | reverse complement strand
CGCTGCGGGCGGTGCGTCATCGTCGACAACCACGACGTCGGCCAGGGCCGTCGAGGCCACCTGCAGGCGGATGGGCCGATTGAGCGCATCGAAGCTGGACGAGGCCACGCCGGCAATGCGCACGGTGCGATCCATCAGTCGATCGCCGAGCGAAGCGCCCGGCGCATTGATGCGGGCAAGGAACGTGGTGTCCCCATTCGACAGCGTCAGCGTGAGACGGCCGTCGTTCTCGCGGCTGGAGCGCAGGACCTGTCCGTTCACCTCGACGCGCACGTTCGAGACGGCCGGGTCACCGAGGGCGGTCGCGGCAATCGGCCGGACCGGCGGCAGCGTCCCCACGCCCTCGGCGGTCACGCGGCTGGCGACGATGACCGTCGCGGGCTGTCCTGGTCCCGTCACGCCTTCGACGAGGACTTCGTTGCCGACCTCCACGGCGGCAAACGTGGCGCGGGTCAGGTCCACGAATACCGCGGCCGGTCCGTCCTGGACGACGAGCACTTCGGTCGGCTCGTACATATAGGTGACGACGCCTCGAAGGCGGACGGGATAGGCCTGGTCGCCCCGCGGCGGCAGCTGGAGCACCGCCGCAACCGTGGTGATCGGCCCGGCGGGCGAGGCCGCGCCGCAGCCAGCCGCGAGCAGAACCGCCATGAGCAGGAACGGCCCCGCAAGGCGGCCGCAGGACGATGGCATGCGCCGTTCATTTACGCACATTCGAAGACCGCGCGAAGATTCTATCGGCATTACTCCCCGGGACATCACCGCATGCTGTCCGACTGGCGTAACATCTACCGCGTCTACTCCCGGAAAATCCTGTGAGACCAGCATGAGTATGTCCGGCTCTCTTCGCGAAACGGCGCGCGTCGTCCAGGCGCCGCTTCTCCTGACCCTCATGGTGCTCGTGGCCGCTTCGGCCTGTTCGCGCGGCAGCACGACCAGCGCCACGGCGGCGGCCGCGCCACCGGCGGTGGTGGTGATCACGGCGCCCGTGGTCGAGAAGTCGATGGCGGTCGAGACGCGCGCGGTCGGCAACGTCGAGCCGTCCTCGACCGTGGCCGTGCGGTCACAGGTGACCGGCGAACTGCTGTCGGTCGACTTCACCGAGGGGCAGGAAGTGGCAGCCGGCCAGGTGCTCTTCCGGATCGATCCGCGGCAGTTCGAGGTGGCGCTGCAGCAGGCCGAGGCTGCACTTGCGCGCAGCCGCGCGCAGGCCGATGGCATTACGGTTCAGGCCGAGCGGGCGCGGCAGCTGCTCGAGCAGAACCTGCTCTCGCGGTCGGAGTTCGATCGGGTGTCGACCGAACTGGCCGTCTATCGCGCGGCAATCGCGGCCGACGAGGCGCAGGTGGAAAACGCGAGGCTGCAGCTGCAGTACACGACGATCGCGGCGCCGGTGGCCGGCCGCACCGGCGCACTGCTCGTGCACCGCGGATCGCTCGTGCGGCCGAACGACACGACGCCGCTCGTGGTGATCAACCGGGTGGCGCCGGCGCTCGTGTCCTTCGCCGTGCCCGCGCGGCTGCTGCCGGAACTGCGCCGCGATCAATCGCGTGGGTCGCTGCGCGTGCTGGCGGTGCCGTCGGGCAGCGCCGAAGCCGCACTCACCGGGACCCTCGACTTCGTCGACAACGCCGTCGACCCGGCCACCGACACCATCCGCCTGAAGGCATCGTTTGCCAATGCCGACCGACGCCTCTGGCCTGGCGCGTTCGTGGACGTGACGCTGCAGCTGTCGGTCGATCCGAAGGCCGTCGTGGTGCCGACGGCTTCCGTGCAATCGAATCAGCAGGGGCAGTATGTGTACGTCGTGAAGGCGGACGAAACGGTCGAGATGCGCACGGTCGAGCTCGCCTGGACGGCCGGCGATGACGTGGTCGTGCGCGCCGGCCTCTCGCCCGGGGAAACCGTGGTGACCGATGGGCAGCTCCGGCTGACGCCGGGCGCCCGCGTGTCGATCAAGCCGGCCAGCTGACGTCCGGCGAGGCAACGCCCATGAATCTCTCCGCCCTGTTCATCAAACGGCCGGTCACGACGACGCTGATCCAGCTGTCGATTGTCGCCTTCGGCATCATCGGGTACCGGTCGCTGGCGGTCAGCGACCTGCCGGCCATCGACTTTCCGACCATCCAGGTCACGGCGGCGCTGCCGGGCGCCAATCCTGAAACCATGGCCTCGGCCGTGGCCACGCCGCTCGAGAAGCAGTTCTCGGCCATTGCCGGCGTGTCGTCGATCAGTTCCACGAGCTACACGGGCAGTACGGCCATCACGCTGCAGTTCGACCTCGACCGCGACATCGACGCCGCCGCGCAGGACGTGCAGCTGGCCATTTCGCGCACGCGAGGCCTCCCACCCGACATGCGCGATCCGCCGTCGTTCCAGAAGGTGAACCCGGCCGACTTCCCGGTCCTGTTCCTCACGCTCAATTCCGAGACGATGCCGCTGTCGGCCATCAACGAGTACGCCGAGACGAACATCGCGCAGCGCATCTCGACGATCAAGGGCGTGGCTCAGGTCAACATCTTCGGCGCGCAGAAGCACGCCGTACAGATCGAGGTGGATCCGCGCCAGCTTGCGGCGCGCAACCTGGATCTCGAGGACGTGGCCGCCGTCATCGGCCGCAACAGCGTGAACCGCCCGACCGGCACGCTCTACGGGCCGGACCGCACGCTCGCCCTCAAGACCGACGGCCAGCTCATGGACGCCGAGGCGTTCCGGCCACTCATCGTCAGCTATCGCGACGGCCGCCCGGTGCGACTCGACGAGGTGGCACGCGTCTACGACGGGGTCGAGAACGACAAGCAGGCCAGCTGGTTCAACGGCGCCCGCAACATCTCGATTGCCATCAACCGCCAGCCCGGGGCCAATACGGTCGAGACCGTCGATGCCATCAAGCGGCTGCTGCCGCAGATCCAGGCGCAGCTGCCGGCCGCGCTGAACCTGCAGATCCGGCTCGACCGCTCGCAGTCGATCCGCGAGTCGATCCACGACATCCAGCTCACGCTGATCTTCACGGTCGTGCTCGTCGTGCTCGTCATCTTCCTGTTCCTGCGCAACCTGTCGGCCACGGTCATTCCCAGCCTGGCGCTGCCGGCCTCGATCATCGGCACGTTCGCCGCGATGCACCTGCTCGGCTTCAGCCTGAACAACCTGTCACTGATGGCGCTGACGCTCGCCGTCGGCTTCGTCGTCGACGACGCCATCGTGATGCTCGAGAACATCGTGCGCCACATGGAGCTCGGCGCCGACCCGATGACCGCCGCACTCGAAGGCGCGCGGGAGATCGGCTTCACGATCGTCTCGATCACCCTGTCGCTCGTGGCCGTGTTCATCCCGGTCCTGTTCATGGGCGGGGTGATCGGCCGGCTGCTCTACGAGTTCGCGGTGACGATGGGCGTCTCGATCCTGATTTCGGGCTTCGTCTCACTGAGCCTCACGCCGATGCTCGCGGCGCGCTACCTGAAGCCGGAGGGCGAACGGCAGCACGGCCGCCTGTACAACGCAATCGAACGGGCATTCGATGCCTCGCGCGACGCCTACGGCTGGCTGCTGCACAAGACGATGGTGTACCGCGGCACGACGATGGCCGTCTCGGGACTGCTCGTCGTGGCCACGGTCTACTGTTTCCGCATCATCCCGATGGGATTCATTCCGAGCCAGGACATCGGGCAGATCAACGCGCAGACGGAGATGGCCCAGGGTCTCGGCTTCGACGCCGTCGTCGCGCACCAGATCGCGATTGCCGACATCATCCGCGCCGATCCCAATGTCGCATCGGTCACCTCGTCGGTTGGCGGCGGCTTCGGCGGGTCGGCGGGCAACACCGGCCG
>JBIQJY010000067.1:3679-8222 GCA_044507065.1 Acidobacteriota bacterium | reverse complement strand
ATGCATCAACTGCCGGGCCTGCAGGACGTGACGAGCGACCTGATGCTGACCAACCCGCAGATCAACGTGGAGTTCGACCGTGCGCGCATGGCCGCTGCCGGCATCAACGCCGACCAGGTCGAGGGCGCGATGTACAGCGCGTTCGGCTCGCGCCAGGTGTCGCAGATCTACGCGCCGAACAATGCCTACCAGGTGGTGCTGCGCGTGGCGCCCGAGTACCAGCGCGACGCGTCGGCGCTCGACCTCCTGCACGTGAGCACGCCGGAAGGCCGGCAGGTGCCGGTGTCGAGCCTCGCGCGGACCTCGCCGGGCGTCGGCCCTCTCGCGGTCAATCACACCGGGCAGCTGGCCTCGGTCACCATCTCGTTCAACACGCGGCCCGGCGTATCGCTGGGCGACGCCGTCGCGCAGGTGCAGCAGGCCGCCCGTGAACTGCCCGCCTCGGTGAGCACGAGTTTCCAGGGTGCGGCGCAGGCCTTCCAGGAGTCGACGCGCGGCCTCGGCATCATCCTGGTGATGGCGATCTTCGTCATCTACATCGTGCTCGGCATCCTGTACGAGAGCTTCATCCATCCGCTGACGATTCTCTCGGGCCTCCCCGCCGCGGGCCTCGGCGCCCTCCTCACGCTGCTCGTCTTCGGCGTGGACCTGAACATCTACGCCTTCGTCGGCGTGATCATGCTGGTCGGCCTCGTGAAGAAGAACGGCATCATGATGATTGACTTCGCCCTCGAAGCGCAGCGCAACGAAGGCAAGGCGCCGGCCGACGCGATGTACGAAGCCTGCATCGTCCGCTTCCGGCCGATCATGATGACGACGATGGCTGCGCTCGTCGGGACGTTGCCCATCGCCCTGGGCCTCGGTGCCGGCGGTGAATCGCGCCAGCCGCTGGGCCTGGCGGTCGTCGGCGGACTGCTCGTCTCGCAGACGCTGACGCTCTTCATCACGCCGGTCTTCTTCCTCTACATGGAGGGACTCTCGAGCTGGCTGCGCGGCGAGCGCCCGGCCATGTCATTCAGCTTCGATCCGACGGCGATGGCCCAGCAACGCACCGCGAAGTAGGCAGCACGTCGATGACACAGCAACTGCCGCCATGGCTTCAGGAATCGATGGGCGCGATCGTGGTGGCGGGCCAGGTCCTGCTGATCGTCCTCTCGGCCTGGCTGCTGCAGCGGCTGATCCGGCGCGCCATCGGACGAGCCGGCGCGCGCTACCGGCTGGCGCCGGAAGTCGTCGTCAGCGTGCGACGCGTTTCGGGCTTCCTCGTCTACGCGGCCGCGCTGCTCCTGGCGCTGGAACGACTCGGTGTCTCGGGCACGGTGCTGTGGACCGCATTCACCGGTTTTGCGGCAGTCGGCGCCGTGGCGTTCTTCGCGGCGTGGAGCGTCCTGTCGAACATCTTCTGCGCGATGCTGATCTTCACGACACGCGCATTCAGGCTCTACGACTACATCGAGCTGGTCGAGAGCGGCGACAAGATCGGATTCAGGGGCCAGGTGACCGACATCAACCTCATTTTCACGACCCTGCGTGAAGTGGCCACCGACGCACGCGGCAGCGGCAGCGATCTGCAGGTGCCCAACAGCCTGTTCTTCCAGCGCGCGGTACGGCGCTGGCGTGGCGATCGCGCGCCGCAGGCCTGGCTCACCACCGCAACCGATGGCCGGCCGGGTGCCGGCACGAACTGACAACGCCGGTCAGGTGCCGGGATTCGTCGCGCTCGTTGCGTGCGACCGCCTGAGCCAGACGTAGACGGGCAGACCCGCCATCAGCAGCAGGAAGCCGTAGAAGACGGTGTCCCGCCCCGCGCCGTACATCGCGAACATCGCATACAGGAACGCCGCGGCAGCCACTGCGGCCATGCCCGCGGCCGGCCGCGGCTGGCCGGGCATCAGCCAGACAGCCAGCGCGCAGAACGCATAGGGAATCAGCGTGCTGAGTGTCGACAGCAGGATGATGAAGGTGAACAGGTCGACGAGGCCGCGTGAATAGTTGAGCGCCACGAGGATGCTCGCAAACACGCCCGAGACGACCATGCCGGCAAGCGGGGTGCCGCGTGGCGAGACGCGGCCGAACACACGCGGGAACAATCCATCCGCCGCGGCGGCCATCGGCAGCTGGCCGCAGACGAGCGTCCAGCCGTTCAGCGCGCCAAAGCAGGAGATGGCCGCACCGGCTGCCACCAGCTGCGATGCGCCGCCGCCGAGCAGCACACGCGCGCCGTCGGCAAATGGCGCGGTCGAGGCCGCCAGCGCGTCAACCGGTACGAGACTCATCACGCCCACGGTTGCCACGATGTAGATCGCCGCGGCCACCAGCGTCCCGACCACCGTGGCCCGCGGGATGGTGCGCGCGGGATCCCGCACGCTGCCGGCCGGAATCGTCGCGCACTCGAGGCCCAGGAACGCCCACAGCGTCAGGGTCATCGCGGCAATGATCTGGCCTGCGGTCGAGACATCGGACGTCGGTGGCGCCGTGAAGGCATCGGCCCGGAAGTACACGAGGCCGCCGATGCCGACAATGGCCAGCGGCAGGAGCTTGAGCGCCAGTGTCGCAACCTGCATCCGGCCCGCCGTTCTCACACCCGCCGCGTTGACCCCGATGAGAATCCAGATGGCAGCGACGGCCAGGCACGCCGCGGCGCCCGGCGCCCGTACGACCGACGGCACGAACGGGTCGAGATACCCGACAAACGCCACGGCCAGGGCCGACAGCGTGGCGACGGTCGACAACCAGTAGCCCCAGCCAATCAGGAAGCCCGGGACGTCGCCGAAGGCCACCCGGGTGTAGGCGTAGAGCCCTCCGGCGGCGGGCATCTGCCGCGCCAGGCGCGCCAGGACCAGGGCCAGCGCGACGGCCCCGGCCGACGACAGGAGCCAGCCCACGAGGCTCAGGCCGCGGAAAGTCGCCAGTGACGAGGGCAGCAGGAAGACGCCCGAGCCAATCATGTTGCCCATCACCAGCGCCACGGCCGACCAGAATCCGAGCACGCGGACCGGGCTGGCAGCGGGCGGCAACTGATGGCTCATGGGGTGGCGCCGATTGTACCCGTGCCGGCCGGCGCTCGGCTCCGAACGGCCCGGAACAGGAGTAAACTGGGCCCACGCTGAAACAGATTGCCCGGACCCGGCGTTGTACGTTCCGGGAGTCTGGAGGTCCGATGGTGCGTGTCCTTGCCGTGTCGCTGGTATCGGTTGCCGTCCTCGGGGTGCCTGCCGTTGCGCGATGCCAGCCGGCCGCTGCGGACGCGCCCGGGCTGCGCTTCACCCCGTCGCAGGACGAAACCTCCAACCATCATCCCGGCTTCGGCGAGCTCGTCGGCTCGCTCGGCGCCGACTTCCGGCGCGCCGTTTCGGAAGACAGCCTGACGATGCTCGGCCTGGGCGCGACAACGGCGTGGAGCCTGCGCGGCCTCGACAACAGGGCGGCGCGCAACACGTGGGGCGACGACCGGGTGTTCCATCCGGGCAACGTCATCGGGAGTGCGCTCGCGCAGGGCGGCGGCGCGTTTGCCACCTACCTCATCGGGCGCGCGATCGATAAACCCGAAATCTCCCAGCTTGGCGCCGACCTCGTTCGCGCGCAGGTGGTCTCTCAGTCGTTCACCCAGGCGATCAAGTTCACGGCGACGCGCCGCCGGCCCGATGGCACCTCGCTGTCGTTCCCGTCGGGGCACACGTCATCGGCATTCGCCACGGCCACGGTGCTGCGATCGCACTACGGATGGAAGGCCGGCGTGCCGGCCTATGCGATCGCCACGTGGATTGGCGCGTCGCGCGTGCAGATGAAGCGGCACTACATCAGCGACGTCGTCACGGGCGCGGCCATCGGCATCGTCGCGGGACGGTCGGTGACGATCGGTCGGGGCCGCACGCGGTTTGCCGTCGTCCCCATGGCCGAGCCGGGCGGCGTCGGCGTCAGCTTCGTCAGGCTCGGATCCGAATAGCCGAGGGCGAGACTCGCGGCCTCACCGCATGTTCGTTGGACATCTCGCACTGGCACTGGCGGGCAAGAAGATCCGACCGGCCACCTCGCTTGTCTGGCTGATGGCGGCCGTCTGCCTGGTGGATCTCATCTGGCCCGTTTTCATGCTCGCCGGCATCGAGCACGCCCGCGTCGATCCCGGCAACACGGCCTTCACCCCGCTCGCTTTCGATTCGTACCCGTGGACGCACAGCCTGCTGATGGGAATCGTGTGGGCCGTGGCCTTCGCGGCCCTTGCGCGGGCCTTCGGTGTGTCGGCGTCAGGCGCCGGTCTCATCGGCGTGCTCGTCGTCAGCCACTGGGTCCTCGACCTCATCACGCACCGGCCGGACCTGCCGATCTGGCCGACAACAGGCGCGGCTGTCTACGGTCTGGGGCTGTGGCACTCGATCACCGGCACGTTCGTCGTCGAGGGCGCGCTGTGGGTTGTCGGAATCATGATGTTCCTGCGCGCGCGACGACCGCTCAAAGCCGTCGCGCACGTCGCGTTCTGGTCGTTCGTGCTCCTGAGCACGTTCATCTGGATCAGCGGCCCGTTCTCGCCGCCGCCACCCGACGA
>JBIQJY010000067.1:0-3579 GCA_044507065.1 Acidobacteriota bacterium | reverse complement strand
TCTCCGCATCGCCGTGAACGTACTCGATGGCGAGACCTTCGGCCCGCGCCTTGTCACGCGCAACGTCGAGCAGGCCTGCCGCGATGTCGACGCCGGTAACCTGGGCGCCGCGTCGTGCGACCAGACGGGAGCCCCACCCCGTTCCGGTCGACAGGTCGAGCACGCGTTCGCCTGGCTTCGGATCCAGCCGCACCACCGCATGCTCGATGGCATCGGCGATGCCCTGGCTGATTCGTTCGTAGGCCGGCCCTCCGGTGCTCCACACCGAAGCGGGCCGTTCGTTGTGTGGCTGAATCGTGCGGGTCAACGTCGAGGTTGTCATTGCTGTGCTCCCCATTTCCGGATGTATGAGACCAGGGCGGCCTGATGCGCCGCTCTTCTTCTGATGTACGCTACGAGCGCCGCGGTCGGGACGGAATGTCCGGGACGCCGGATTGTTTGTCCGTTGCTCCGCGTGTTGGCCGCCGACCATGGACCCGCTGCTCGATTTGCTCCGCGCAATGCACCTGACGGGCGGCGTCTTCCTGGAAGCCGACCTCACCTCCCCCTGGTGCGTCACGAGCCAGGTGGCGCCCGAAGATTGCGGCCCGCCGACATCCGCGCCCGCACATGTCATCGGCTATCACTACGTCATCGAGGGCGGCTGCATCCTCGAGCTCGACGGACATCCGGCAACCGAAGTTCATGCCGGCGACATCATCCTGGTGCCGCGCAACGATCCCCACCGGCTGGGCAGCACGATGGCCGTCCGGCCGGTCAACGCCGGCGAGCTCGTCCAGCGTTCGGCCACTGGCGGACTGGCTCGCGTGGAGTACGGCGGCGGCGGCGCTCGCACCCGGCTGCTCTGCGGTTTCCTCGGCACCCCCGTGCCGGATCCGCCCATCGCACGCGTGCTGCCCGCGGTCATGACCATTGCCGTCGATGACGTGGCCGCGGGTGAATGGATCGAGAGCTCGTTCCGGTACGCGGTACGCGAGTTCACGCGCGAGCACGTCGGATCGACGGCGGTGCTGGGCCGGCTCGCCGAACTGCTTTTCATCGAGGCCGTGCGCCGGCATGTCGCATCCCAGCCGGCGCGCAGCGGATGGCTGGCCGGACTCGGCGACCCCATCGTCGGACGCGCACTCGCGCTGCTGCACGGCGATACGACGCAACGCTGGACGGTGACGACAATCGCGCGCGCGGCAGGCGCGTCGCGCTCGGCCTTTGCCGACCGGTTCGCGGAGCTGGTGGGGGAATCGCCGATGCGCTACCTGGCGCGGCGGCGCCTGCGCGTGGCCGCCGATCGGTTGCGCGACGGCGGCGAGTCGATCGCGCGCGTGGCCCTCGAGGTCGGCTACGAGTCAGAGGCGGCCTTCAGCCGGGCCTTCAAGCGCGAGTTCGGGCAGCCGCCGACGGCCTGGCGCAAGTCCTGAATTCCGACGTCGCGCCCTCTGTCGTTCGGAGGCCGCGCGCAACGTGCCGGGCTGATATCACCCGGGATTGATCTCGCGGACGGTTGCCTCCGGAATGCGGTGCGTGGGTTCGATCTGCGCGAAGATCGCGGCCGAAGCCATCGTCACCAGCCCCGCACAGACGAAGCTCCACCGGAACGCGCCCATGGCACTGCCGCCCGCCGCGGCCGACGCGCCGCCGAGCAGGCTGAGCAGCCCGCCCGCGGCCGCCACACCCAGGCTCATGGCCAGCATCATCACCATGGAAAGCAGGCTGTTGCCAGCGCTCGCGAGATCGCCGTGCAGGTCGCGGAGCGCGAGCGTGTTCATGGCCGTGAACTGCAGGGAATTGACGAAGCCGAAGCACCCGAACTGCACGACGAGCATCCAGACGGGCATCCCGGGCCGCACCAGCGCGAAACTCGCCATCGCGAGCCCCACGAGGATCGTGTTGACGACCAGGACGCGACGATACCCGAGGCGTCGGACGAGCGGCACGACGATCTGTTTCGACGACATGCCCGCGATGGCGGTGGGAATCATCATCATGCCCGCGTGCATCGGGGAATAGTTCATGCCGACCTGCAGCAGGAGGGGAATCAGGTACGGCATGCCGCCGCTGCCGACCCGCGAGAACAGGTTACCGAGCAGCCCGACGCTGTAGGTGTGGATCCGGAACAGCGCGAGCGGAAACAGCGGCCGGTCCGTGCGTGCGGCGTGCAGCCAGTAGGCCACGAGGGCGGCCATCCCGGAGATGAGCAGCACCAGGGTGATGCCGCGCTCTGCCACCCGCTCGGACAACGCCGTCAGCGACAGGGACACAGCCACCATCCCGAAGGCAAGCAGCAGATAGCCGACGCCATCGAAGCGCGAAACGGCGCCCCGCAGGTCAGGCATGAGTCTCGACGCGGCCACGGCCCCGACTGCGCCGAGCGGCAGGTTGATCAGGAAGATCCAGTGCCACGAGGCCACCTGTACCAGCCATCCGCCAAGCGTCGGTCCGATGAGCGGCCCGACCAGGCCGGGAATCGTGACGAATGTCATGGCGGCCAGGAACTCTTCGCGCGGCACGGCCCGCAGCACCACCAGCCGCCCCACCGGCAACAGCATCGACCCGCCGATGCCCTGCAGGACGCGCGCCGCCACGAGCTGATTCAGGCTGCGCGATACGGCGCAGGCGAGCGATCCGATCGTGAACACCACGATGGCCGCGACGAACACGTGCCGTGTGCCGATGCGGTCCGACAGCCAGCCCGAGGCGGGAATCAGCATCGCCACCGTCAGTCCGTAGGAGACGACAACCGCCTGCATGCGCAGCGGCGACTCGCCGAGGCTGGCCGCCATCGACGGCAGGGCCGTGTTGACGATGGTCGTGTCCAGCATCTGCATGAACACGGCCGTGGCCACCAGCCACAGCATGGGACGGTGCGACGCGTGCGGCGACAAGCTTCCTACGCTAGCACGACCGTTTCGACCATCTCGCGCACGACCGCGATGACCATTTCCGGTTCGTCGAGTGGAATCCAGTGCCCGGACCGTGCCGCAACTTCGTGCCGACCGCGGCTCGACAGCCTCGCCACGTCGTCCTGGCGACGCAGGTGATGGTCGTCGGCGTGCGCCTTCGTGAGGGTAACGAGCGGCAGATCGCCAAGCCCGCCGGCCACCGCATCGATCACTTCTCGGCTGCTGACCGGCATCGATGCGATCTGGCTGCCCAGCGCCTCGAAGAACGCCGGCCGCGTCCAGAACTGGCGCACGGCCGGACGTACGTCTGGAGGCAGCTTGAAGAACGGCGCGAGCACCTCGTCGAGATCGGAGTCGAACCGGCCGCGCGTGACACCGTTGACCACGCTGCGCGCCGCGCGAAGGGCGCCACGTCCCACGAGGCCGGACACGACGTGCGCAAGTCCGACCCGCGACAGCATGGCGCTCCGGCGACAGAGGATCACCCCGCGGTCGATGCGCACCTGTTCCTTCGGTGCCGGATGGAGCCAGTCCTCGGGGTGCGCCGGATCGACCAGCACAAGTCCGGCGACGTCCGTCCGGTAGCGCGCGGCGAAGATGCGCGCCACGAACGATCCGTAGGAATGACCGACGAGGATGTAGGGCGGCGGTTCGCCGGCGCGATCGAGCGCGATCCGCAGTT
>JBIQJY010000066.1:5543-18374 GCA_044507065.1 Acidobacteriota bacterium | reverse complement strand
AGCTCGTGTCGTGAGATGTTGGGTTAAGTCCCGCAACGAGCGCAACCCTTGTTCTCTGTTGCCATCAGGTAAAGCTGGGCACTCTGAGGAGACTGCCGGTGACAAACCGGAGGAAGGTGGGGATGACGTCAAGTCAGCATGGCCTTTATGTCCAGGGCTACACACGTGCTACAATGGCCGGTACAAAGCGCTGCAAGCCCGCGAGGGCAAGCCAATCGCATAAAGCCGGTCTCAGTTCGGATTGCAGGCTGCAACTCGCCTGCATGAAGTTGGAATCGCTAGTAATCGCGGATCAGCATGCCGCGGTGAATACGTTCCCGGGCCTTGTACACACCGCCCGTCACATCACGAAAGCTGGCTGTACTAGAAATCGCTGCGCCAACCCGCAAGGGAGGCAGGCGCTTAAGGTATGGTTAGTGATTGGGGTGAAGTCGTAACAAGGTAGCTGTAGGAGAACCTGTGGCTGGATCACCTCCTTTCTAGAGACGGCAACAGGCCACGGCGGCAGACAACGGGGTTTCCCGGAGTCGGTCGCCCGAAGCCGGTCGCCCTATCAGATCGATCTGGTACTCAGGGTTGTGTTTGTCACGTTCTATCTAGTTTTGAGAGAACCGGAATGCGGGTTCTTTGACAGGTGGGGGCCTGGTGCCCCCGGCGACAGCGTTCGAGAGGGCCTGTAGCTCAGCTGGTTAGAGCACACGCTTGATAAGCGTGGGGTCAGTAGTTCAAATCTACTCAGGCCCACCACCTCTGCCTGCTGCAGCTGAGAAGGAGCGCCTTCCGCAACGTCACCTTCAAAGTCCTCGGGGAATTAGCTCAGCTGGGAGAGCGCCTGGTTTGCAACCAGGAGGTCACCGGTTCGAGGCCGGTATTCTCCACCACGTGTCGCTGGCCGTTCGCTGTGCGATCAGCTGCGGTTGGCCAATCGGGAAATCGGGTTCGTGGCGCGGGAACGCGACCGAGCCCGGCAAGTTCGCCATCGATACACTGATGGTGTCCAGGGGCACGAGCAAAGCAAGTGCGCCTGGGGTTCGGCGGGAGAAGTTCCCCCGAAAGATCTTTGACAACTGAATATCCTGCAAACGGTAGTTTTTTCTGATCCACAAACACAGCAGTGTTCGTGAACGTAGGGTGTTGGAAAGAGGGACTGATGCGGCTCGGCATTCTCCGGAATGGCGGGGAGCGTCAGTTCCATTCCAATGGTCAAGCTACTAAGGGCGTACGGTGAATGCCTTGGCGCTAGAAGTCGATGAAGGACGCGGTAAGCTGCGATAAGCCTCGGGGAGGTGCAAACAACCTTTGATCCGGGGGTGTCCGAATGGGGAAACCCACGGCGGGTAATGCCGCCGTATCACGGTCTGAATCCATAGGGCCGTGAAGGCAACGCGGGGAAGTGAACCATCTCAGTACCCGCAGGAAGAGAAAACAACAGTGATTCCGCTAGTAGCGGCGAGCGAACGCGGAAGAGCCCAAACCGGAATGCTTGCATTCCGGGGTTGTAGGGCCTGTTTGGCCGCAAGGCCGGCGAGTCAAAAACCAGAACGATAGTCGAACGACCTGGAACGGTCGGTCATAGAGGGTGAAAACCCCGTAGACGAAATCGTGCTGGCTCGCTGGACAGGTTCCTGAGTACCACGGGACACGTGAAATCCCGTGGGAATCTGCGAGGACCATCTCGCAAGGCTAAATACTCTCTAGCGACCGATAGTGAACCAGTACCGTGAGGGAAAGGTGAAAAGCACCCCTGTGAGGGGAGTGAAAAAGTACCTGAAACCGTATGCCTACAAGCAGTGGAAGGGCTATGTCCTTCGAGCAATCGGAGGAAATGCCTGACCGCGTGCCTTTTGCATAATGAGCCGGCTAGTTTTTCTCAGTGGCGAGGTTAAGCGTAAGCGAGCCGTAGCGAAAGCGAGTCCTAACTGGGCGACAAGTCGCTGGGAAAAGACGCGAAGCGAGGTGATCTACCCTTGGCCAGGGTGAAGCGCGGGTAACACCGCGTGGAGGCCCGAACCAGTGTTGGTTGAAAACAGCTTGGATGAGCTGAGGGTAGGGGTGAAAGGCTAATCAAACCTCGTGATTGCCCGTTCTCTTCGAAATGCTTTTAGGAGCAGCCTCGGATGGTCGGCATTGGTGGTAGAGCGCTGAATGGACTAGGGGCCTTACCAGGTTACTGAATCCAATCAAACTTCGAATGCCAATGACCGCAGTCCGGGAGTGAGACAGTGGGGGCTAAGCTTCATTGTCGAGAGGGAAACAGCCCAGACGACCGGCTAAGGTCCCAAAGTGTGTGCTAAGTGGTAAAGGATCTGAAGATGCTGTGACAACCAGGAGGTTGGCTTAGAAGCAGCCATCCTTTAAAGAAAGCGTAATAGCTCACTGGTCTAGCGTCTTCGGGCCGACAATATAACGGGGCTCAAGCACACCACCGAAGCCGTCGACTCAATTGTCCTGCGGGATGATTGATTGGTAGAAGAGCGTTGTCTAGACATTGAAGTCAGACCGAAAGGACTGGTGGAGCCTAGACAAGTGACCCTGCCGGCATAAGTAGCGATAAGGGAAGTGAGAATCTTCCCCGCCGTAAGCCTAAGGTTTCCTGAGGAAGGTTCGTCCGCTCAGGGTTAGTCGGGACCTAACGCGAGGCCGAAAGGCGTAGCGGATGGATGTCCGGTTAATATTCCGGAACTACCAAAAAGACGTTTGTACGAAGGGGGGACGCAGGAAGCTATACGAGCCCACGACTGGAAGTGTGGGTTGAGAGTGTAGGGGGATTCGCCAGGCAAATCCGGTGAGTCATTCAACCCTGAGAGCTCGAAGCGAGGGCCGAAAGGCCCGCAAAGTCGTAGACGCTACACTGCCGAGAAAATCCTCTAAGGAGTCTTTAGGTACCCGTACCGCAAACCGACACAGGTAGGCGAGGAGAAAATCCTCAGGCGCAAGTGAGAACCCTCGTTTAGGAACTCGGCAAACTGACCCCGTAACTTCGGAAGAAGGGGTGCTCGACGTTGTGTAGGGGCTTGCCCCCGAAGCATCGTTGAGTTGCAATAAAGAGGCCCAAGCGACTGTTTAATAAAAACACAGGACTCTGCTAAGTCGAAAACGACGTATAGGGTCTGACTCCTGCCCGGTGCCGGAAGGTCAAAGGGAGAGGTTAGCCGCAAGGCGAAGCTTCGAGCTCAAGCCCCGGTAAACGGCGGCCGTAACTATAACGGTCCTAAGGTAGCGAAATTCCTTGTCGGGTAAGTTCCGACCTGCACGAATGGAGTAACGATTTGGGCGCTGTCTCAACGAGGGGCACTGCGAATTTGTGGTACCGGTGAAGACGCCGGTTGCCCGTGACAAGACGAAAAGACCCCGTGCACCTTTACTGCATCTTAGTAGTGAATGCTGCCGCAGTCTGCGCAGGATAGGTAGGAGACTTTGATCCCGGATTCTCGGATTCGGGGGAGTCGACGGTGAGATACTACCCTGACTGCTGCGGCGTTCTAACCGAGCCCTGTCATCCAGGGCCGGGACATTGCTAGGTGGGTAGTTTGACTGGGGCGGTCGCCTCCTAAATTGTAACGGAGGCGCGCGAAGGTTCGCTCAGGCTGTTTGGAAATCAGCCATAGAGTGCAAAAGCAGAAGCGAGCTTGACTGCGAGACTCACAAGTCGAGCAGGTGGGAAACCAGGCTTTAGTGATCCGGTGGTTCCGCGTGGAAGGGCCATCGCTCAACGGATAAAAGGTACGCCGGGGATAACAGGCTGATCTGAGCCAAGAGTCCACATCGACGCTCAGGTTTGGCACCTCGATGTCGGCTCATCGCATCCTGGAGCTGTAGCAGGTTCCAAGGGTCCGGCTGTTCGCCGGTTAAAGCGGTACGTGAGCTGGGTTTAGAACGTCGCGAGACAGTTCGGTCTCTATCTGTCATGGGCGCAGGAGATTTGAGTGGGGCTGACCTTAGTACGAGAGGACCGGGTTGGACGCACCTCTAGTGTACGAGTTATCCCGCCAGGGGTAGTGCTCGGTAGCTACGTGCGGACGGGAGAAACGCTGAAAGCATCTAAGCGTGAAACCCTCCACGAGATGAGATCTCCCTGGGTAGCGATACCCCTGAAGGCACCTGGAAGACTACCAGGTCGATAGGTCGGATGTGGAAGCGCTGTGAGGCGTGGAGCTTACCGATACTAATCTGCCGTGAGGCTTGACCATTGATTCTTTTCGCCGGGATATGCAACCCGGCACACCTGCGCGACACGAAACACTCGCGTGGACGTGGTGACGAGATAACTACCGTTTGCAGGATATTCAGTTGTTCGTCCGCTGTCCCGACGCCTCAGGCGCCGCAGCGCGACGAGTGAGTTTGCGGAAGGACCGCCGGGTATGCCGGCGAGCCAACCGCAGGTGCCGGCGGGCGTATGTTCCGCCGCCACACGTTGAATCTGAACGCCGCTCAGTGCGGTGTTCCTGGGTGTAGCAGCCCAGCCGCGTTTCCCGGTGGTCATAGGAGCAGGGTCACACCCGTTCCCATTCCGAACACGGAAGTTAAGCCTGCTACCGCCGATGGTACTGCATGGGTAACTGTGTGGGAGAGTAGGTCGCCGCCGGGATTATTGCCAGGGGCCCGTCTGACAACAGACGGGCCCTTTTTTTGTACCCCTTCATCAGTCGACATGCTCGCTCGGAGTCGACATGCCCGCTCGGAGACGGCGGACCGTCCGCGGGCACCGCGGGTGAGCGCGCGCGCGAGCACGCGCGCCCCCCGGGAGGCTTCCGACACCCGACACCCGGCGCTATGGCGCCTGGTAGGCGAGCACGTAGCGCCGCCGCGCGTCGACGAACGCCCGCAGCTCTTCGAGACTCCTCGTGAACTGCTCGGTGGTCGCCAGCTTGCGCGTGTCCGCTTCGACGAACGGGGCGGCCACGGCGTGATACCGCTCGGCCGCCGGGCCAAGCCTGTTCCAGTCCAGCCACGTCGTGGCAATTTCCCGCGCATAGGCCAGATAGCGGGCCCTGAGCGCGGGCACCGCCAGCAGCTTCGAACGCAGCGGCTTGGTCGCATCGTCGAGGCCGGCAAGGAGATCGACGGTGGCACCACCGCCCATGGGCCCTCCCGGGGGCGTTCCGATGAGGACGTCGGTCCCGGCCTGGGCAGGCGGCGGCGCACCCATGCCCCGGCGACCTCCGCGGCCCCGGCCCCCGCGTCCGCCGGCGCTCGAGAACGTCTCGTTCGTGTCGTTGGCGATGACGTGGAACCGCCCGGCCTCGTCGAGATAGAGGAAGTAGTCGCTGCCGCGTGTCCAGTAGCCGTCGCTGTTGACGAGCACGATGTCGAGCGCCAGGAAGCGCAGGGCGCCGTCGACGTCGAGGATGGGCGCCAGTGCTGCCTCGAGTCGGTCCGCCGGCGTCGTGTTGAGAACGCGAGTCAGGTTCACCAGCGCGTTCCACGACTTCTGGTTGTCCTTGTTCTTGATCTCGTACGACCGTTTGTAGGCCTCCGGGTCGTCGCCGAGGTACTCGAGCCCGGCCCGCCCGCCGCCGGGGCTACCGGGCACTTTCCAGCGTGTGCCGTTGTCGCCCGCCATGCGCGTGGCGAAGAAGTCGCGGTTGAGCTGTTCGACGCTCACGAACACGCCCCAGGATTCGCCGTTGATGACCACCTGCGCGAAGTTCGACAGCGGCGCCATGATGTACTCGCGCGCGATGTCGTGGAACAGGATGCCCCGCATGAAGCTCGGGTCGCCGTTGCCGTTGAGCAGGTTGAGCGTGCGGTGTCCCTGGACGTTCTGGCCGTCGTGGACGGCGTCGACGCTGACGTTGATCGAGTGCTTCAGCCCGGCCGGCACCATGGAGAACGAGGAGTTGCCACGGAAGCTGAGGCCGACATCCTCGTAGCGCCGGCCGTCGACGGTCATCGTCGCTGGCACTTCCACGTCGGTGCTCTTGAAGGCCATCAGCTCGGCCTCCCAGTCGGTCGAGTCAATCTCGAAGAAGATCGTACGAACCGTCCCGGGATCATAGAAGGGGACGGACGCCGGAACCGGCCGCACCGAGGCCGGTTCGACGCGCGGCCCGGGCGTTCCGCCGGCCATGCCGCCCCGTCCCCTGCCGCCGAAGCCGCGCCCGGTCGCGCCCTGCGATTCGACGAACTCGCGGGCGGCCCGCCGTTCTTCCGCGTCGAGCCGGCCGTTTCCGTCGGCGTCGAACTTGTCGGCAATCTCGAGGTCGGCTCCCGGTCCGAACCCGAAGCCGGGGCCCTGGGCTCCCGCCATGGCGCCGCTGCCGAGGGCCGCGATGGCGGCGGCCCCTGCGAGTGTCAGTCCGAATGCGAAACGCGGGGTCATGGAACACTCCTTGTCGACTCGAGTTCGACTGCTTCACGTGCCGTCAACGCGACGCTCTGCACCCCTTCGATGCGATTGAGCGCCTTCACGACTTCGCCCGGCGTGCGCCTGGGCTGCAGCCGCAACAGATACGTCGCTTCGATCGCCAGGCCCTGACGGGTCGTTCCCACCGAGACGAGCCGGCGTTCGGAGGCCACCGCGTCGAGCGCCCCGCCGACCTCGCCGTCGAGGTCCTGGCCGGCGCCCACGCGCAGGTTCAGCACGAACGGGCCCGCGCTCTCACCGGTGCCTCCGTTCCGTGGCCGCATGATGAACGCCACTCCGCCCACGACGACGATGCCGATCGCGGCGATACGCGGGTCGCTGGCACCCGACGCCATGCCGACGACGACAGCGAAGATGACGAACGCCGTGTCCTGCGTATCCCGCACCACGGTACGGAACCGCACGATCGACAGTGCCCCCACCAGGCTGAACGCACGCGCCACGCTGTCGCCGATTACCTGCGTCACCATGGCAATGAGCACCGCGAGCAGCACCAGCGTCGCCGGGAACGTAGGGGCGATCTCGGTGCGTGTCCGACGGTAAACCCACGCGACGAGGGCCCCGAGTGCCGCCGCCACGAGCAGGCGGAAGAGCACGTGGAGCGGGGAAAGTGGTCCGGTCATCTCGAGCGAGGACAGGAACTCAGGCATTGGCGTATCCCGTCAGGTCCGTGGCGTGACCGTCGCCCGGGCGCGACTGACGTGTGCGCTCCTCGTGACGCGATGCCGCTTCCAGGGCATCGAGGGCGTCGCCCGCGAGTCGGTACTTCGAGACGGGCGCGGCCGAGAGCTGGAAGTCGGTCACGATCTGGCGAAACACGGCCGGGGAATCCACGCAGAACTTCATCTCGAGGATGGCAAAGCCTGGAATCACCGGTACGCCCTCCCCATCGACGAACACACGAGTTCGGTTGGGCTGGGCCGTCAGGTCGTAGTCGACCGTGAGCCGCATCGGGCCGTTCGGGCTCAGGCCGACAAGGGCGTGCCGGCGATAGGTGACCTGGCAAACCGGAATGAGCCGCCGCACGCGCAGACGGTCGACAAACCATCGGATTGCCGGGTCGGCCGCCTGGCCGGACGTCAGCTGCGCTTCCACCTCACGGGCGGCGATGGCGGTCCGGCGCTTGCTCAGCCGCGTGCTGGTGCGCATCTTCCGCTCCAGGAAGACGATGTCGGATGTACCGTAGCGCCGGAGGCGGTATTTACTGCGGCCGTACGACCCCTGCCGCTCGTAGACCGCGCGTGTCTCGGTGTCGAAGTAGATGGTTGTCGTGCGGTACTCGTCGCCGGCTGGCCCGCCGCCGTACGTGTCCGGTGCGAGCCGCGAGCGGGCCCAGGCGAGCACGCGTTCGGCGCGGTCGGCCGGCAGTACGAACTTCACTTCTCTTGCGGAGTCACGGGTTTCGCGAGATGAGGTTGCCTGTAACATGAGCGTTACAACGATTACGGCCCCATCCGCAGCACCGTTCTACGATCGGGCGCGCGCAACGCAGCAATCACCGTCCTTTCATGCGGTTGTCACGCTTTCGTCACACCATTCGTGCCGGGGCGGCCTATCAATGAGTAAGGCACTGCACTCGTTCGACCGACGATGGCCGCGCGTGCCGGCCGGGGAGCCCGATTACCGATGACCGCCGCGAATCACGCCGACGACACCATCGTCCCGGCCACCAATGTGCTCGTCGCCGAGGACGAGCCGCACATCCGGGAACTGGTCGCCCTGCACCTGCGCCTCGAGGGAATGGCCGTGACCGAGCTGGGCACCGGAGACGAGGCACTGGCCGCCGTCGAGGCGCGGCGGTTCGACCTCGTGGTGCTCGATCTCATGCTGCCCCGTGTCGACGGCGTCACGATCTGCCGGGCCATCCGGCGCAGCAGGTTGAACGGCGATGTCCCCGTCCTGATGCTGACGGCCCGTCGCGAGGAGTCGGACAAGGTCCTCGGGCTCGAGAGCGGAGCCGACGACTATCTGACCAAGCCATTCGGCGTGCGCGAACTGGTGGCCCGGGTTCGTGCGCTCCTGCGCCGGCCGCGTGCGTCGGCCGTCCGGGCCGCAAGCCGTCATGATGCGCCCATCACTGCAGGTCCCCTGCGCCTCGACCCGGCCCGCCGACAGGCCGTTGTCGGCTCGAAGACCATCGAGTTGACACCCCATGAGTTCGACGTGCTCTACCTGCTCGCCTCGAACCCCGGCATCGTGTTCACGCGCGAGATGCTGCTCGAGCAGGTGTGGACCAATGAGACGCACGTGACGGAACGGAGCGTCGACACGTTGATCAAGCGGCTGCGCCAGAAGCTCGAGGTCGATACCAGGGACCCGCAGCTGATCCTGACCGTCTGGGGCACCGGATACAAGTTCACCGATGGCTGACGTCGTCTGGTACCGCAGCCTGTACTGGCGCATTGCGTTCGGCTTCGTGGCGCTGCTCGCCATGCTGCTCGGCGCCCAGGGGGTGGTGTTCCTCTGGCTCACCGGCCGGATGGCCGACATCTTCCCATCACGAACCCCGGCGCAGTTCGCCACGTCACTCGCCAGCGAGGTTGGTGCGGTCCTCGTCGAAGACTCCGGCGCGGACCTGGCCGTCTACGTCAACCGTACGTACGCGAGCCCGTACAGGGCATTCGCGATCGCGATGGCCGACGGACGCACGGTCGTGAGCGACCGGGTGCCGCCGCCGGCGTCGCTGTTGCGCTCGGCACGTGGGCGGTTGCTGGCCGAACGCGGCGATGACGACGACCCCCAGCGAGGGCGACGGGCGGGTGGCGGTGGTCGCGGGCGTGGTTCCGATCCGCGCGGGGATGCGCGCGGGTTCGGCCGGCTGCCCGGGCTGCGCGGCGGCGGCGGACCGGGAGACGCGGGGATCGGCGGCGTCGAGTACGCCCGCATCCTCGTGGGCGGGGAGGTTGTCGGAATGGTTGCCGTGCCTCGCGGCGCGCCGCCGATCTGGCTTGCCCTGCGCGCACTGGGCCCGCTGCTGGCCGGCGTTGCCTTCGTGCTGCTGGCGGTCGGCACGGCGGTGGCCGCGCTGGTCATCTTCCGTCCGACGCACCGGCGCCTGGGCCAGCTGCAGGCCGCGGCGCGCGCCATCGGCGCCGGACAGGTTGGCGTGCGTGCGCCGGTGGTCGGCGGCGACGAAGTCACGTCGCTCTCGCGCGCCTTCAACGAGATGGCCGAGCAGCTCGAGGCGCGGAACGATGCGCTCGAATCCGCCGACCGGACGCGCCGTCAGCTGCTGGCCGATGTCTCGCACGAGCTGATGACGCCGCTGGCAGCCATTCGGGGCTACGTCGAGACGCTGCAGATGTCCGACGTGCGTATCGATCAGGCATCCCGCGTGCGGTATCTCGACATCGTCAGCGACGAGTCGGAGCGCCTCGAACACATCATCGGAGACCTTCTCGATCTGGCCCGCCTCGAAGGTGGCGGCGGAGCGCTGCGGATGGAGACGGTCCCCGTCGCGCATCTGTTCGAGCGGCTCCACCATCGCCACGAGCACGCGCTCGGCGGGCGGGGCGTCGAACTGGTCACCCTCCAGCCGCCCGGCGCCGCGACCATTCATGCCGATCGCACACGAATCGAGCAGGCGGTGCAGAACCTGGTGGCCAATGCGATTCGGCACACCCCGTCGGGCGGCCGAGTCACCGTCTCATTCAGCCGCAGCGGCCACGAGGACGTGATCGCTGTCGAGGACACGGGATCGGGCATTCCCGCGGCGCACCTGCCGCGAATCTTCGATCGCTTCTACAAGGCCGATGAGTCCCGGACGGGGACGCACCTGCCGTCGGGCAGCGGACTCGGTCTTTCCATCGTCCAGGCCATTGTCAGGCGCCACGGCGGCAGCGTGCGCGCCACGAACCTCCCGGGGTCGGGCGCGCGGTTCGAGATCCGGATCCCGACAGGAGGGGCGTCGCCGCCTTCGGGTGCCGGCGCGGAGCCGTCCATCGGGTAAGCTGAACCGCATCACCCACCATGCGTCGCTGTGCACCGGTCGTCATCACCGCACTCTGCCTGCTCATGCTCCAGCCGGCCGCCGGCCAGATCGAGCCGTTCGGTGGCGCGGCTGCGTATGTCCAGGACCTTCGCGAACGACGCGCGGCGCTGATGGACGCGCTCGGCGCCGACACGGTGCTGGTGTTGTGGAGCGCGCCAAAGCGGGTCTATTCGACCGATACGGATTACGAGTATCGACAGGAAAGCAACTTCCTCTACCTGACGGGGCTCGACGAGGAGGCCGCGGCGCTCGTCCTCGTGCCGGGTGCGTCCGGTCCCCGGGAATACCTGTTCGTGCGCGCGCGCGATCCGTTCCAGGAACTGTGGAACGGCCCGATCCCGTCTCCCGAGGAAGTGGCGGCGCGCACGGGCATCAACGACGCTCAGGTGTTCCCGCAGCGCACCAACGAGGCATTCGAGTCGTTCTTCCGTGGCCTCCTGACCGCGACGGCGTCAGCCGATGAGGCCGCGGCCCAGGCCGCCGGAGCCGCCGTCGCGCCGCGCCCGGGGCCGCTCACGCTGGCGATGCTTCCAGATCCCGCCGCCGGCCCGCTGGCCGCGGACCGCGACTATGCCGCCCAGGTCGCGTGGGCGCGCCAGCAGGCCGAGGCGCGGCCCGGCCTTCGGCTGTCGAGCGTATCCGCGCTGCTCGAGCGCCAGCGACGCGTCAAGACGCCCTACGAGCAGAACGTGATGCGCCGCGCCGTCGAGATCGCCGCGGAGGCCCATCTCGAGGGCATGAAGGCCACGCGTCCGGGTCGCTGGGAGTACGAGGTGGAGGCCGCCATCGAGTACTGGTTTCTCCGCAACGGCGCGATGTCGTGGGGCTACCCCTCGATCGTCGGGAGCGGGCCCAACGCGACCGTGTTGCACTATCTCAAATCGACCCGCCGAATGGAGGACGGTGATCTGCTGCTGGTCGACGCGGGTGCGAACTTCCAGGGGCTTACCGGCGACATTACACGGACGTGGCCGGTCAATGGACGATTCAGCGCGGATCAGCGCGTCATCTACGACATCGTGCTCGAGGCACTCGAGGCGGGAATCGCGGCGGCGAAGCCGAACGGCACCGTCGCCGAGATCACGAGCACCGTGCGGGCGGTCATCGGCGCCGGCCTTCTGCGGGTCGGCCTGGTGACCGACGCCAATGCGATGACGGGCCGGAGCTCGCAGATCGATCTCTGGTTCCCCCACGGGCCTGTGCACGGTATCGGCATGGACGTGCACGAATCACTTGGCGCGCTCGAGCCCGGCACTACGTTCGTAGTCGAGCCAGGGATCTACGTTCGTCCGGATACGCTGGCGCGCCTCGAACAGACGCAGCCTGGCCTCGCGCGCGACATTCGCCCGGCGGTCGAACGATTCGCCGACATCGGTATCCGGATAGAGGATTCGCTGCTGATGACGGCCGCGGGACCCGAAGTGATGTCGGGGAAGGCGCCGAAGCGGCCGGCCGATATCGAGCGGGTGGTGGGCGTCGGGAACTGACGCCAGGTCACACGACCCGCGTCGCTATCCACCACGTCGTTCCGCCCTGGTCGCGAACCCCGCCCCGCTTGTCATCATCGTCCTTCCGCGCCGGCTCCTGGACCGCGGTGGCTCCCGCGGCCAGCGCGCGCTGAAAGGTCGTGTCGACGTCGGCGACGTAGACGTGCACGTGCGCGGCAACTGGCGGCCAGCCTGGTGCGCCGTCGGCGAGCATGACGACCGTGTCGCCGATGCGGACTTCCGCGTGGATGACGGTCCCTGCGGGAGACGGAAACCGGCGCAGTTCCGTCGCCTCGAAGGCCTCCTGGAGAAAGGCGATCGTGCGACTCGCGTCGCCCACGATGAGATACGGCGCGACCGACGTGTATCCCGCCGGTTTGAAGGTGGCTGCCTGCGTCGTCACCGCGGCACCAGGCGCCGCGACGCTCGCGGCGAGCCGTTCGCCGCGCTCCCGATCCGGCGCGGCGTTGTAGGCCGCCGACTGGCCGCGGGGGATGCTGAGCGACGTCCACTCGGCGCCGCGGAAATCGCGCGCGGCATAGACGACTTGTCCCGTGTGGTAGGCGACGTGCGCGAGCGCGCGATGCAGCGCCTCGATCACCGACAGCGGCTGCTGGCGGATGGTCACGATGCGTTCGAGGTCGAGGTCGGTCAGCCCGTCGAGCGCCGCCAGCAGCACCTGCCAGCCATCGGCCCACACGTCGAGCAGTTCCTGTCGATCGAGGACGCGCGGTTCGAACTCCGCATCGCGATTGCGCCACGGCTTCTCGCCGTCGCTCGTCAGGAAATGGGTGAAGCGGGACTTGAGATTGCCGCTCACGTGCTGGCAGATCACGGCAATGGAGTTGCCGGTCTCCGATGTCGCGCGCGTGAGGTCCGCATCGGCCACCTGGGTGATGGCGCCCTCGGCCAGCGCACGATAACGGAGAAACTCGTTCCTGATGGATCCGACGATGGTTGTAGTCACGTCCAGTCACCGGCGCGGA
>JBIQJY010000066.1:0-5443 GCA_044507065.1 Acidobacteriota bacterium | reverse complement strand
CGACGTCGTAGACAAAACCCACGCCGGACTGCCACGTCAACTGGATCAACGAGTCGTTCCAGTCGACGAGGCCCTCGGCGAAGTACTGACGATCGATGTCGCGGCGCTGCAGCACCCGGCCGGTCTCGAGCTCGACCTTGCGCAGGCTCGAACCACCGTCGAGGCACCGGGTGCCGTCGAACGCGCCGCCGCCACACCCGGTACTTTCATACAGCACGCCGTCGCGAAACAGCAGGCCCTGCGTGAAGGCGTTCGCGTCGTGCGGATAGGTGGCGACGACGGCATAACGGAAGCGGACGGGGCGCGGGCCGGCCGCCCCTGGTGTCGCAACAGCCGCTGACGACGCTTCGCCGTCAGTCGAGGGCGTCGTTGCGAAGAACGCGGCGGCGCCGGCGATCACCACGGCAGCCGCCGTCAGCAGCAACCATCGCGACGATGTCCTCGGTGTCCTGGCGTTCGTTGGCATGGCGACGGGATCCAGCAGGCAGCGTAACACGGTGGCCGGATGGGCGCCGGCCTCTCGGAGCGGCGTGTCGTCGTCGACGATTCGGCTATCCTGATGCGACATCACATTGGGGGTCTGCTGCGTGAATCTCCTGTTGCTGCTGTCCTGTCTCGCCTGTGTCTGCATGGCCGCGTGTTCCTCGTCGGCGGGGCGAACCCGATCCGGGGAGGGTCCGCCAGGGAGTCGGATCGATCCGGTCTCTGAGGTCGTCCACGGGCGCACGCTGGTGGACAACTACCGCTGGCTCGAGGGCGACAACTCGAATCCAGCCGAGATGGGCAAGGTCACGCCGGAGGTTGCGGCATGGACCGACGCCCAGAACGCCTATACGCGAGCCGTGCTCGACAACCTGCCCGGCCGTCAGGCGCTCGAGGATCGGCTGCGGCCGCTGATGGAGATCGGATCGGTGTCGGCGCCGGGCATTCGCGGCAACCGGTACTTCTATTCGAAGCGCGAAGGCAGCCAGAATCAGCCCGTCATCTACCGTCGTGAGGGGCCGGACGGCGACGATCGGGTGCTCATCGACCCGGCGCGGCTCGACGAGACCGGCCTGACGACGGTGACCTGGGTTTCGCCCAGCCGCGACGGACGGCGGGTGGCCTACGGCACGTATCGCGCGGGCGACGAGAACACGACGCTCCATCTGCTCGACGTCGATACGGGTGCGAAGCTGCCGCTCGAGATTCCCAACAAGGTGCAGGCGCCCGACTGGCTGCCAGACGACAGCGGCTTCGTCTATCAGAACCTGGCGGATCCGGCCAACCCGTACTCCGGCCAGGTGCGGTTCCATCGTCTGGGGACGAATCCGGCCGACGATCCCGTGCTGTTCCGTCAGTTCACGCGCGAGGAGAATGAGCGGCTCTCGACGACGTGGGGGCCGAGCGCCAGCCTGTCGCACGATGGACGCTGGCTCGTGCTCGGCTACTGGACCGACACACGATCGAACGATCTCTGGCTGGCCAGCTTCGACGATTTCCTCCGGACCGGACGAGTGGATCGGCGCGTCGTGTCCACGGGATCCGAAGGCGTGGCGGCCGGGACTGTCATTGGCGAGTCGCTCTATCTGCAGACGACCAAGGGCGCGCCAAACGGTCGGGTCGTCGCGGCGCCGGTGGCCACGCCCGACGAAACCCATTGGCGCGACATCGTTCCGGAGCGATCGGATGCGGTCATCGAAGGCGTCGCATTTGCGCGCGGGCACATCGTCGTCACGTACCTGAAGAACGCGTCGAACGTTGTCGAGGTCTTCGGAATGGACGGTCGCCCGGTGGGCACCGTCAACCTGCCCGGTATCGGGTCGGCCGGTGTGGCCGTCGAGGAGGATCGAACGGAGGCATATCTCACGTTCACGAGCTTCAACTATCCCACCAGCATCTTCCGCTTCGACGTGGCCAGGCCGGACGCCGAGGCCAGCCTGTGGGCCCGGCCCGACGTGCCAGTCGACCCGTCGCAGGTCGAGGTCGAACAGGTCTGGTATCCGTCGAAGGACGGCACGCGCATCAGCATGTTCCTGGTGCACCGGAAGGGGCTCGAGAAGAACGGCGCGCTGCCCACGATTCTCTGGGGGTATGGCGGTTTCAACATCAGTTATACGCCGGCGTTCTCGGCCACGCTGTTCCAGTGGTTCGAGGCTGGCGGCCTGTACGCGTTGCCGAACCTGAGAGGCGGCGGCGAGTACGGCGATCGGTGGCACGAAGCCGGGATGCTGGACCGCAAGCAGAACACGTTCGACGACTTCATCGCGGCTGCCGAATGGCTTGCGGCGAACGGCTACACGAATCCGGAGAAGCTTGCGATTGCCGGCGGATCGAACGGCGGCCTGCTGACCGGCGCCCTGGTGACACAGCGACCCGAGCTGTTCCGCGCGGCGATTGTCGCCGTGCCGCTGCTCGACATGCTGCGGTACCAGCACTTCCTGATGGCCCGCTACTGGGTGCCCGAGTACGGCACGGCCGAGGATGCCGCGCAGTTCGAGTGGCTCTCCGCGTATTCGCCCTACCAGCACGTTCGCGCGGGCGTCGCGTATCCGGCCGTGTTCCTGACGGCAGGCGAGCACGACACGCGTGTGCACGCGCTGCACGCGCGGAAGATGGCCGCTGCGCTTCAGGCCGCGACCGCGTCCGATCCTGCCGATCAGCCTGTCCTGCTCTGGGTCGACCGCGAGGCGGGCCACGGACAGGGCAAGCCGCTCAATCTCCGGCTGCGCGATGCGGTGGACCAGCGCATCTTCACGATGTGGCAGCTCGGCATGCTGGACGAGTAGCGGACCGCCGCGTCAGTAGGGCGGGGCGGCGGCGCGATCGAGCATGGACCGCAGGCTCTCGTAGCCGCCCTGAAGCAGGCCCGTCACGAAGTCCCAGTCGGGGTCTTCCCTCGCCAGGACGAGGCTGACCGCCTGGGCGCGTCCCTGCGCCGCACCGTACGTCTGGTCCGGCCGCAGCCCGAACCGTGCGCCAAGTTCCTCCGACATCTCGGAGATGACCCGCTCGCCGTCGCCCTGGGCGGGCCTGGGGTTGCGGGCGAACGACAGCCAGTTGAGCTGCTTGCGCGCCACCCACTGCGCATCGAAGTCGACGTTGCGCCAGTCTCGCTCGACGCGCGCGATCTCCTCGAGGTTGGGAAGCAGGCGGTCGTACCGCATCGTCATGTGCGGGATCTGCACGAGGACGCGCGAGAGCGCGAAGCCCGACTGCGCCGCGCGGAACCACGACAGTCGGTGCAGTTCCCGCTGGTAGAGAGTGCTGCTGATGAAGGCTGGCCAGTCCTGGCGCTGGCGACCGGCCTGCCAGGCTGCGGCCTCGTGGCGCGCGACGACGGCCGGATCGAACGCGGCCGGCCCTGGTCCCGCGGCGGGCACGGCGTAGAAGCCCATGTAGACGCCAAAAGCCAGGACGGCGAGCATGAGCAGCCGGAAGGGGCTGAACATTGCACGGATTCTAGCGTGCTTTGGCCCGTTTCGCGCGCGAGCGGGGCGCGGCCGGTGCACCCGCGGGCAGAACGGCGCACAATAGAGGAAGGATCACAGGAGGCATGATGACAACCCGCAAGCCCTCGCCAGACCTTCCGGCAACCGACGCGGAGTGGCAGCAGCGGCTCTCTCCCAGCCAGTACCACGTAATGCGCTGTCACGGCACCGAGCCGCCCGGCACGAGCCCGCTCAATGCCGAGAAGCGTGCGGGCGAATACCTCTGTGCCGGCTGCGGACAGGCGCTGTTCGAATCGGACACGAAGTTCGAAAGCGGCACGGGATGGCCCAGTTTCTTCGCGCCGATTTCCGAGGATGCCGTCGCGACGACCGTCGATCGCACACACGGGATGACGCGCGTCGAGGTGCACTGCTCACGATGCGGGGGACACCTCGGTCACGTCTTTCCGGATGGCCCGGCACCGACCGGCCAGCGCTACTGCATGAACGGGGCGTCGCTCACCTTCGACCCGGCCGCCGAGGGGGTGGAACGTTGATCCTGCGCGGCAAGAGATCTGTTCTGGTCGATCCGAACGAGGCGCTCAAGGGGCGGGAGACGCCCCTGCCGGTGCCGGAGCGGCACTTCGTGCTCGGCCGCCCGCTTCAACCGCCGTTTCCCGCCACGCTCGAGCAGGCCGTGGTCGGGCTTGGTTGTTTCTGGGGGGCGGAACGGAAGTTCTGGCAGTTGCCGGGCGTCTATACGACGGCCGCGGGTTATGCGGGCGGGTTCACCCGCAACCCGACGTACGAGGAAGTGTGTTCCGGGCTCACCGGCCATGCCGAAGTCGTCCTGGTGGTGTTCGATCCCGAGAAACTCAGCTACGCGCAGCTGCTCCGCGTGTTCTGGGAGAACCACGATCCGACGCAGGGAATGCGCCAGGGCAACGACGTCGGGACGCAGTACCGATCGGTCATCCATACGTTCTCGGAGCGGCAGCGTCAGGCGGCCGAAGCCTCGCGCGTGGTCTATGAAGCCGCGCTGCGCGAGCATGGATACCCGGCAATCACGACCGAGATCGAGCCGGCAACCGACTTCTACTACGCCGAGGACTACCACCAGCAATACCTCGCGAAGAACCCCGGCGGCTACTGCGGTATCGGCGGCACCGGCGTGACGTGCGCGTAGCTCACGTCGATCGCGGGCGGCGCCTGGCGGCAGCCGGCGTAGCCGTGAGCACGGTCCTGGCCGTCACCAACGTGGCGGCCGGGCTGCTGTCGCGCTCAACGTCGGTCACGGCCGTCGGTGTCGAACTGGCCGGCGACGTGCTGGCATCGTCGGTCGTTCTGGTCGGGCTCGTCCTGGCCTCCCGCCCGCCCGACGCGAACCATCCCTACGGTCACGGACGCCTCGAGACGGTCGCGGGGCTGATTGTCGGCCTGATCCTGGTCGCCGGCGGCATCGGTATCGGGTGGCGGTCACTCCACGGAATTGACGACATGCATGCGGCGCCTGGCCGGATGGCCGTGCTGGCGCTGCTGCTGACGATTGTGGTGCGCGCCGTGATGGCCCTGCTGAAGTTCCGTACCGCGCGCGTCATCGGCAGCCGCGCTCTCGCATCCGATGCCTGGAACGACACTGTCGACATCCTCTCGGCGGTGGCGGCCCTCGTCGCCGTGACGCTTGCGCGCGTGGCGCCGGACCGCTTCATGGCCGCCGACCACTACGGCGGTTTTGCCGTCGGACTCGTGGTGATTGTGACCGGCGTGCGCATCGTGTGGGACACGACCTTCGATCTGGCCGATACGATGCCCGACCCACGACTGCTGGACCAGGTGCGAACCGTGGCGATGGTCGTCCCTGGCGTCCTGGGCGTGGAGAAGCAGTTCGCGCGCAAGACCGGGCTGCAGTATCACATCGACCTGCACATCGAGGTCGATCCGTCGATGACGGTCCGGGAGTCGCACCGCATCGCACACGACGTGCAGTCCCGCCTGTTGCGCGAGCTGGGGTGGGTAGCCGGCGTACTCGTGCA
>JBIQJY010000065.1:14444-18412 GCA_044507065.1 Acidobacteriota bacterium | reverse complement strand
GAACTGCGGCTGGACAAGCTCGAACTCCAGTTCGAAGCCCACCGCGTCGATCTCAAGCTCACGGCCGAGGCGATCCGGATCGCGCAGGCCACGACGAATGCCAAACTCGCGGGGCTGGAGGAGCGCCTGACCCAACGGCTCGATCCGCTCGAGGCGCTGGGCGACGATCACGAGCGCCGTCTGACGCGTCTCGAAGGATCGGGTTAGCAGGCTCGCCATCCGTCGCGACAATCGCGACCATCGGACGCGCTACCCGTCCCGCACACCCGCCGTCGGCGGCCGCGTCGCCAAATAGATCCCCGGCAGGATCAGTGCGGCGCCGGCCCAGTGAAACGACCGCACGGGTTCACCGAGGACCAGCCACGCCATCAGCGCCACGTAGATGGGGCCGAGGTAGAGCACGACGCCCACGCGCGCGGCTCCCAGTTCGCGCAGCATGAACGAATAGGACAGATAGGCGCCGAACGCGGGAAACAGCGCGGCCGCCACGACGTAGCCGACCGCGCGCCAGGAGAACGCCGACGGCATGAGGAAGACGGCCTCGGCAATCGTCAGCGGAAACAGCACGGCCACACCCGACAGAGCGATCAGGGCGAGTCGTCCCGTTTCGCCAAATGACGACGGCCAGCGCTTCAACAGCAGCGTGTAGGCGGCCCAGGCGATCGCGGCGATGAGGATCCACCAGTCGCCGGGCGTCAACTGGACGGACGCCAGGTTGCCCCACTGCCCCATCAAGACGACGTGAAAGAATCCGACGACGCTGATGCCGATACCGGCCGCCTGGAGACGGCCCAGCCGTTCCCCGACTGTCACCGTCGAGGCCAGCGCGATGAGGACGGGCGACAGCGCATAGATGAGGCTGATGTTGGTGGCCGTCGTCGTGCGGCCTCCGATGTAGACGAAGGCGCCGCAGATCCACATGCCGAGCGCGCCCAGCACGAGCAGCTGCTTCCATTCGTGGCGGAAGGCCTTGCGCTGCGCGGCGATATCGCGTCGGGCCAGGACGGCCAGCAGCATCCCGGCCAACAGCCATCGCCAGAACGCCAGCATGTGCGGCGCAATGACGTCGGGCGCCGCCCGCGCCACCAGGTAGTTGACGCTCCAGAAGGCCGGGGTCGTGAACAACAGTACACGGGCCCATCGTCGTCGACGATCCGAAGCGGTCACTGGGGGGACTCGTGCACGTGTTCCTGCGCGTCATTCTATCGTGTAGCCGACGGACGTCAGCGGGCCTGCCATGGCGTTGCCCCGTCCAGAGCCGGATGACATACGCTAGGCTGACAGTCTGAGCCCCCACGCCGGGCGGCTATCACCAACTTCATCAAGGAGCGACGACATGGGCATGCGACGACTGCTTCCGCTGGCACTCTGCATCGGGTTGGTGGCAACGGGCGCGGCGTCGCAAACAGCGACAGGGACCGCCCAGACGCCAGCCGCGGCGATGACGCTTTCGACCACGGCGTTCGAGGATGGCGGCATCATTCCCGTGCAGTTCAGTCAGGCGGCGCCGGGGGCCGCCCCGGGCGAGGGGACGTCGCCGGCGCTCACCTGGGCGAACGCGCCGGCCGGCACGCGCAGCTTCTTCCTGCACATGCACGACCTCGACTTCGTGCGCAACCGCACGACCGACGATCAGGTGCACTGGCTCGTGTGGAACATTCCGGCCACGTCGACCGGGCTGCCCGAAGGTCTGCCGCGCGGATCGCAACTGCCCGATGGCAGCTATCAGATGAGCGTGACTGGTCCTGTCTATCGAGGCCCTGGCGCGGGCGCCGCCGGTCCGCTGCATCACTACGTGTTCGAGTTGTTCGCGCTCGACACCGTGCTCGACGTCACGCCGGGCGAGGACGCATTCGCGACGCGCAAGGCCATCATGGGTGCGATCGACGGGCACGTGCTTGCACGCGCCGCGTACACGGGGCGGTTCCGGCGGCCGCAGTAAACGGCGGTACCGTTCGGACGCGCGCGTCCCCCTTGCTACCATGGCTTCCTGATGCGCACCGCGGCATCCGCTTCGCCGGTGACGTTCGACATGATGCCGGCGCTCACCGGCATCCGGTTCCCGCTCGCCTTGTGGGTCGTGACCAATCACCTGAGCGGGCACGGGCGGATGTTCGGTCCCCTCACTACGGCCAGTCCCGCGGCCTTCGCCCTCATGGACAACGCATGGGTGGCCCTCACCGTCTTTTTTGCCATCTCCGGCTTCGTTCTGGCGCGACGCTATTACTCGACCGCCTGGGACGGACCGACCCTGGTCCGCTACGCCGTGGCGCGGTTCGCGCGAATCTACCCCGTCTACCTGATCAGCCTGCTGATCCTCGTGCCGATCATCAGCACCGAATTGCGGAGCGGCGCCCTCGGGCCGCCAGCCGGACAGGCGAGCCTGGTGCTCAACCACGTGCTGATCCTCCAGGGCTGGCGCCCCCCGGTCGTCAACTGGAACACGCCGGCGTGGTCGCTGACGTGCGAGGTCTTCTTCTACGGGCTGTTCCCGCTTGTCATCGTGCTGCTCCGGCGCACGACCTGGCCACGCCTGACCGCGGCCGCGGCGCTCGCGTTCGCGCTGCCCATCGCGCTGCGACTGCAGCTCGAGCCGCCCATCGCGAAACCGCTGCTCTACTTCGGCGACTTCCTCATTGGCGTCGCCGCCGGTCGGCTCTACGACCGGATGCAGGCCACGGGCATTGCGCACACACGGATCGGTCCGTGGCTCTATGGTCCGGCCATCGCCGGCGGCCTGCTCCTCGTGCTCTACCGCAATGCCCTGGGCAGTTTTCTCATCTTCGATGCCGGCATCCGGCTGACCAGCGTGATGCTCGTCTTCGGCCTGGCGTGCGGCGGCGGTGCGTTGTGGCGGTGGCTGTCGTCTCCGATGATGGTCGCCGGCGGGGGCGCGGCATACGCCATCTACATCCTGCACGTGCCCGTGCTCTGGTGGTACGAACGCTCGGATCTCCGGACGGCACTTCCCCCTGTCGCCGCGGGCGTCGTGTACATCGCGATGGTCGTGGCGCTGTCGGTCGTCGTGTGGCGACAGATCGAACTGCCGGCAAACGGGATCATCCGCCGCTGGTTGGCCGGCCCGGCCCCAGCGCCTCCGTTCGTCGCCCCTGCAACGCCTGCGGCCAAGCGCATCGGCGAGGCATGAGACGGTCGCAGCCGCGACCGTTCTCCCATTGCTACAGCGTCGCGATCGCCTTGTGCAGCGCCGCGCTTGCCGCCGCACACGCCTCGTCGTTCTCCATCGCGTTGACGGCCTGATTGAACGGCTCCGGCCGCACGGGGCCGTCGTAGCCGATCGCCTGCAGCGCCGCCAGGAAGGCGGCGACATCGATCTCGCCGGTGGCCATCGGCAGCTCGCGCTGGTTGTCGCGCTGATCGCGCTTCTCGATCCCCGCCGGCGCATCGTTCAGGTCGACACTGACGACGTCCGTACTGGCCAGCGCGCGGATCTCGTCAGTGGTGTCGCCGGCCGTCCACCAGTGCCAGGTGTCCAGGACGAGTCCGAGATTGCCGGTGCCCGCCGCCGCAATGAGCTCACGCGTCTCGGCCAGCGTGTGCACGAACGGATACCGACGACTGACGAGCGATCGCTGCGTGCCGACGTACTCGAGCCCGAGACGCAGGCCGTGGTCGTTCAACACGGTACCAATCTCGCGCAAACGCGCGGCCGTCTGATCGAAATGCTGCCGATAGGTCAGTGTGTCGCTGTTGGGCGTGAGCCATGTGCCAACACGCGTCACGCCGGCGCGCGCGAGGCCGGCCGCAATGCGCGGCAGCCCCGTCATGCCCTTCCGGAACGTATCCTCGCCCGCGCGGAAGTCCACGGGAAGCCCCGCAGCCGCCCACACGAGGTTCTTCGCCTGCAGGTCCGCCAGCGTCGTCTGCAGCTCATCCGACGACATCGAGGTGAGTTCCTCGCCGCGCGGCTCGACCGCCTCGTATCGATGCCGGTGCGCCAGGTCGTT
>JBIQJY010000065.1:0-14344 GCA_044507065.1 Acidobacteriota bacterium | reverse complement strand
GGCCACCGGGCGCACGAATGGCGCCACTGCGCTCTCGAACTCGATCCGTGACATCGGTACGTGCCCGGCCTCGTCGCCTGTCGTCCAGACACTTTCGCCCGCCGGCCCGGTCGACATCCCGAGCGTGACGGGTGCCGCCACACGCTCGGCGACGGCCGATCGCTCGGCGCCAATCTCGACGGACCGGAGCGTGTAGGAGCCCGTCCCATCGAGCACGCGAATCCGGACGTATCGCGAGACGCTGTCGGGATACCGGACGTCCGTGTTCTCGCCCATGCCCTCCGCGCGCAGCAGGTAGATGGGGGCGTCGTCGCGCACCACCCGCCAGTCCACCAGGTCGCCGCTGACGGCCACCTCCACGCGCGTGAGCAGCGTCCCGTTCGTGTCGATCCCAAGCCGCATCGAGTTGTGCAGCACGCGGTCGTCGCCCGTGTCGACAATGGCCTGCTGGTACTGACCGTCGACGATGCCGGGCTCGAGGAGCGGCAGGGAGCGCCGGTCGAACGAGCGCCCCCCCATCCGCGCGTGGAGGACGAAGGGCCGCTCCCCGCCCGCCGAGTCGATCACCCGGAGATCGGTCCAGCCGCGCGCCGCGCGGGCTGTGACGTATGGTGGCACCGTGACACTCACGAGGCCGCCCGGGTGTTCGGGGGCGATCACGATCGGCGCCGAGTAGCGCCAGTTGCGCCACGCCTCGGGGATCTGCGCGGCAACGGTTGCCGCGAGCATTGCCAGCGCGAGGCCGCCAGTCGCGACTCTCACGACGAGGACCCGTCCTTCGCACGCCGCGCCACGATCGAACGCTGATAGAGGAACGAGACCATGAGCAGCACCACACCCAGCGCGATGGACGAGACGATGCGATAGATGCCGCTGAGATAGCCCAGATCGGCCAAAAAGACCTTCAAGGTCGTCATCCCGAAAAGTGCCAGGCCCTGCCAGCGGAGCGCCGCAGTCCCGACACGTGCCCCGACAAGCACGAGCGTCGTCGCATACACCGTCCAGAGCAAGGATATCGACAGGCTGTGAGCGAGTCGTCCGTCCGAGCTTCCCGGCGTCCCGCCATCGAGAAAATAGAGGCCGACCTCGAGCGTCAGGGCCCACAGCATCAACGCATTGGCGGCCACGGCGAGGACGCCGATGATGACGGGCTCGGAGGCCGACAGGTGCGCCCGCGATTGCCGCGCCCGCCAGACCACGGCGATGGCGCTGGCCGCGGCGACCACCGCGGTCGCAAGCCGGGCGTTCCACAGGAACGTGGCCGCCGGAAGCGACCCGCCGGCGAGCCGCAGGGCAACCGCCAGGAAGATCACGTAGGCGGCCCCGCGGAGGTACCAGATGCGAAGCGCAAATCCGCTCCACGCGAGCACGGCGGCCTCGACCGCCCAGGCCATCGTGATCCATTGCCCCTCGAGTCGAATCGGGATCACGAGTGTCGCAAGCGTCAGCGCGAGACCGGCGAAAAGCACGCGCGCCTGGACCGCAGCCGCCGGCACCAACCGGGCGAACGCGAGGTGCACGATGGCGAGGGCCAGCGTCGCGAGCGTCAGCGTCCATCGGGCGTCAGGCCAGAAGAGCGCGTGGAGGACCAGCAGGAACGCCGCGGCGTTGGCGAGGATGAGCAGGCCCTGCTCCGGCCGCGGCACGCCCGTGGCCCGCGCGCGCACGACCGGCAGCACCAGGAACTGCGCGAAGAACAGCGCCGCGAACATCAGCGTTCGTGTCGCCACGGCGTCCGTGTAGAACTGTGCGTACCATCCCCAGAAGTACAGCTGCGTGAACGCGAAAGCTGGCAGTTCGAGGGCCCGCCAGTCGCGCGTTCGCGCCGGGACCAGCAGTGCGGCGTTGTGCAGCGCGAGATACAGGAACAGCACGACCTGCGCGTCCTGCCGCGTACTCACCAGCGTCGGCGCAGTGAATCCACCAATCAGGGCCAGGACCGCCAGTCGCTGGGAATTGCGGCCGATCGCGATTGCCAGCACGCTGACGGTGACGGCAATCATTGCGACGAAAGCCAGAGCCGGCGACACGATCTCGTAGTAACTGGCCGCAGCCCAGAGCGACAGGTAGAGCACGGTTGCGCCAAGGGCGGTGATGCCGTCAGCGAAGTAGCGGAGGCCCCGACGCAGCAACGACACCGACCAGACAATGAGTCCAGCCCCGGCAAGCAGACCCGCCGCCACCTGGCCGCGTGGACCGATCCACGCATTGTCGATGGCGTACTTCAGGAAATACGAGACGCCGATGGCGACGGCCAGCAGTCCGATGCGGTTGAGCCACCGGCCCGCGACGATGGCTTCCCAGTCGAAGGCGGTCGACGTCGGCAAGGCGGCCGGAATGGCTGTCGCCGGCGCGGTCGCCGCGTCGCGGCCGTTGTGTGCCACGGCCGCCACGAGGACGGACTCGGCGATGGCCGGAGCCGGAGTCGGTGCAGGCGCCGGTGCCGGCGGCGGGACGGCGGGTGAATCGCCGGATGCCTCAGCGGCAGGGGCGGGATCCGGCGAAGCCGCGGGCGCGGCGTGGCCTTCGAGTCGGGCAACCCGCTGCTCGAGTTGGCGTACACGCAGAAACGCCGCGAGTGCCAGGATCGGCCCGCCGAGTAGAACGGCAGCCAGGGCGAGAGCGAGAATCGCGACCATCTCCATGGTTGACTACCTGCGGGACGCCGGCGCACCAGGCGTGGCATGCGGGGCAAGCCGCAGTGCCGTGCGTCCCGGGCGGGTAGTCTACGTCGAGTGCTCGCCCGGCAGCATCATCCGGCCCTGGCTCAGCCCCGACGTGCGGCCTCGATTGCGGCCACGTCGATCTTCTGCATCGGCATCATCGCCTCGAAGGCGCGCCTGGCCTCGTCGCCGCCAGCCGCCATGGCCTCGATGAGCGCACGCGGCGTGATCTGCCACGACAAACCCCACTTGTCCTTGCACCAGCCGCACTGGCTCTCCTGCCCGCCGTTGCCGACGATGGCGTTCCAGTAGCGATCGGTTTCCTCCTGGTCCTCGGTCATCACCTGGAAACTGAACGCCTCGCTGTGCTGGAACGTGGGGCCGCCGTTCAAGCCAAGGCACGGGATACCCAGGACGGTGAACGTCACGGTGAGCACGTCACCCGCCTTGCCGCCGGGATAGTCGCCGGGGGCCGTGCGCACTGCCGTGACGGCACTCTCGGGGAACGTTTTCGCGTAGAACTGCGCGGCTTCGTGCGCGTCCTTGTCGAACCACAGGCAGATGGTGTTCTTGGGCGTCATTGATCTCGACCTCCTGGCGGGCGCCATGCCCGCATCTGCTGATTGGACCCGGGACGTCACCGAAACTCATCGGCGGCCACCTGGTCAGTTACCATCGTGCTCATGATCCGGGTCGGCATCATCGGCGAATTCGATCCCACGTTCCGGCCGCATGCGGCGACCAACGACGCCCTGGCCCATTCGGTTGCGGCCGAAGGGCTTTCGATCTCGGCGGAGTGGCTCTCGGCCGCAGCCGTCGACGTCGCAGCCCTCGTGCGCTACTCGGCCATCTGGGTCGCGCCAGGCAGTCCCTACAAGAGCCTCGACGGCGCCCTGCGCGCCATCCGTCACGCCCGCGAGAACGGCACCCCGTGCCTCGGCACGTGCGGCGGCTTCCAGCACATGGTGCTCGAGTACGCCCGCACCGTGCTGAGGTTCACCGACGCGCATCACGCCGAGTACGACCCGTACGCGTCGAACCTCTTCGTGTCGGCACTCGCCTGCTCGCTGGCCGGCCGCGCGCTGCCGCTGACCTTTGCGCCGGGTTCGCAGGTTGCCGGCATCTATCAGGCCGGCGGCGCCGTCGAAGAGTACTACTGCAACTTCGGCGTGCACCCGGACAAGGTGGCGCTGCTCAAGAGCGGTCCACTGAACGTCAGTGGATGGGACGCCGAGGGTGAGATCCGGGTCATCGAACTGCCGGACCATCCGTTTTTCATCGGGACACTCTATGTCCCGCAGGCGCGGTCGACAGCCGAACAGCCGCATCCGCTCGTGACCAGCTTCCTGCGTGCGGCCGCCGGCCGCCCGCGATCATGCGACCTGCCCCAGTCCACGCCGGAAGGGATGACCCGATGATCCGCCACACGTTTCCCACCTCCGCTCTCGTGATGGGCCTGACGCTGCTCGTCGCGGGCTGCGCGAACCACCCGGCGCCCCAGGTGGCCACCTCATCCGACACCGGGCGCCCGGCAGCAACGACCGCGGAGCGCGACACGCACGAAACCCTGAACGGGTACCTCTGGGTGCAGACGTCGGCCGAGTTCAGGACGCTGGTGTCGACGACGTATCGTGGCGCGCAGGCATCGCTCGAACGGGCCCTCGCCGACCCCGCATGGACGGCGCTGCCCGATCAGCCTGCGGCCCCGGCGCCGCGCCCCGCCGCCGTCATCATGGACCTCGACGAGACCGTGCTCGACAACTCTCCGGCGCAGGGCCAGTTCATCCTGGATCGCACGCCCTACGTGGCCGATACCTGGGGCGCCTGGGTCGAGACGGCATCGGCTCCCGCCCTGCCCGGCGCACTCGAATTCATCGCGTTCGCCGAGGCGCGCGGCGTCGCCGTCTTTTACGTCACCAACCGCGATGCCGGTGAAGAGCAGCGCACGATCGACAACCTCATCGCGCTGGGCGTCACCGCGTCGGACGACAACGTGCTCGTCGTTGGCGAGCAGGGCTGGACGTCGGACAAGACCGCTCGACGCGCCTACGTGGCCTCCACGCACCGCGTGCTGCTGCTTGTCGGCGACGACATGAACGACTTCGTCTCGACAGCCTCGCTCACGCCCGCAGAGCGGGCCGCGCTCGCGCGGGAACACGCGGATCGATGGGGCACGCAGTGGATCCTGCTGCCGAACCCGCAGTACGGCACGTGGGAGCGCGCCCTCTATCCCGGCGTCAGCGGTGACGATGCCGTGCTCGAGAAGAAACGGGAGGCCGTGAAGGGGTTCAGATAGCTCGGTGTCCCCTAGGAATCGAGGTCGATCTTCGTCGTACGGCGGGCCTTCACACGGCTGCGCCGCACTTTGCTCTCAATCCGCCGCTCCTGGGACGCAACCGTTGGTCTGGTCTTCCGTCGGCGGCGCGGCCGCACCAGGGCCTGCTGAACCAGGGCCACCAGTCGGGCGCGCGCGGCGTCGCGGTTCTTCGCCTGCGTCCGATGCTCGCGCGCATCGATTACCACCACGTCGTCGTCGGTCACCCGATGACCCGCGAGCTGGCGCAGGCGTTGCTTGACGTCCTCAGGAAGGGGGGCGGCGGCCAGGTCGAACCGCAACTCGACGGCGGTGGCGACCTTGTTGACGTTCTGTCCGCCCGGGCCGGATGCCCGCACGAACCGCTCCGTCACCAACGCATCGTCGAGCGACAGCAGGGGCGTGATGACGATCGGCATGATGCATGTCGGCGCAGTGGCGAGTGTGGATGTCGCTACGCCTTCATCTCCGCGTGATACTCCTGCAGCGACTTGACGCTCAGGCCCTCTTCGCGGATGGCCTCGATGGCGCTGACGGCGGCGGCGGCGCCCGTCAGCGTCGTGATCGCCGGCACGCCCTGCAGCATCGCCACACTGCGCACGGTCTTGTCGTCGAAGAACGAGTCGCGGCCAAGCGGCGTGTTGATCACGAGTGAAATCCGGCGGTTGAGCAATTCGTCGCCCACGTGCGGCCGTCCCTCGTTGATCTTGAACACGATGTCGGCATCGATGCCGTGGGCGCGCAGGTAGGCACCCGTGCCGCGTGTCGCCATCAGCGAGAAGCCAAGCCGCGCGAGGTCGCGCGCAATCGGCACCACCGCGGCCTTGTCCTTGTTGTTGACGCTGATGAATGCCGTGCCACCCTGCGGCAGGTGCTGCCCCGCGCCCATCATCGCCTTCGCAAAGGCCGATCCGAAACTCTCGGCGCCGCCCATGACCTCACCGGTCGACTTCATCTCCGGACCGAGCAGCGTGTCGACGCCGGGGAACCGCACGAACGGAAACACGGGCGTCTTGACGAACGACCCGCGCACCTCGAGGTCGCTCGTCAGGCCCAGGTCGGCCAGCGTGCGGCCGATCATGAGCTTCGCGGCAATCTTGGCGAGCGGCTCGCCCGTGGCCTTCGACAGGTACGGCACCGTCCGCGACGCACGCGGGTTGACCTCGAGCACGTAGACCACGTCGTCCTTGATGGCGAACTGCGCGTTCATCAGCCCGACGACGTTCAGCGCGCGCGCGATGCGCCGCGAGTAGTCCCGGATGGTGGCCATGTGCGCGGCCGACAACTGGAACGGCGGCACCACGCACGAGCTGTCGCCCGAATGGATGCCGGCCTGCTCGATGTGTTCCATGATGCCGCCGACGACCACGCCGCCGCTGGCATCGGCCAGCGCATCGACGTCGATCTCGGTGGCATCCTCGAGGAACTTGTCAATCAGGATGGGGTGTTCGGGTGAGGCCTGCACGGCGTGCCGCATGTAGCGATCGAGGGCCGCCGTGTCGTACACGATGGCCATCGCCCGTCCGCCAAGCACGTAGGACGGCCGCACGACGACCGGGAATCCGATGGCGCCCGCCACCTCGATGGCTTCCTCGGGCGACGACGCCATGCCGCTGGCGGCCTGCGGAATGCCGAGATCCCACAGCAGCTTGGCGAACCGTTCGCGATCCTCCGCCAGGTCGATCGAATCGGGCGACGTACCCAGGATGCGCACGCCGGCCGCCTGCAGCGGCAGCGCCAGCTTCAGCGGCGTCTGGCCGCCGTACTGGACCACGCACGCCACGTCGCCGCCCGCGCTGCGCTCGCGGTCGATGATGGCCATCACGTCCTCGAACGTCAGCGGTTCGAAGTACAGGCGATCGACCGTGTCGTAGTCGGTCGACACCGTCTCGGGGTTGCAGTTGACCATGATGGTCTCGTACCCCTCGTCGCGCAGGGCGAACGCCGCGTGACAGCAGCAGTAGTCGAACTCGATGCCCTGCCCGATGCGGTTCGGGCCGCTGCCGAGGATGATGGCCTTCGGCCGCGAGGTCGGTTCGGCCTCGCACTGCTCCTCGAAGGTGCCGTACATGTAGGGCGTGAACGACTCGAACTCGGCCGCACAGGTGTCGATGCGCTTGTAGACGGCGCGCGGCCCGCTCTCGCGGCGGCGAGCCCGCAGGCCCTCCTCGTCGAGGTCCACCAGCCGTGCGATGTCCGAGTCGGCAAACCCGGCGCGCTTGAGGTCGCGCAGCAGTTCGTCCGAGAGGTCCCGCCCACCCACCGCCCGCGCCGATCGCGCCAGCTCGGTAATCTCGTGGAACTGCGTGAGGAACCACGGGTCGATCTTCGTCAGCCGGTGGATCTCGTCGAGCGACCAGCCGCGATCGAGGGCGCGGAACACGGCCCACATGCGCCTGTCGGTCGGGATGCCGAGCGCCTGCTGCAGCGAGGTCTCGTCCTCGGGCTCCGCCGACGTCTGGCCGATCAGACGGCCGGATGCCCCCAGCTCGAGCGAACGGAACGCCTTGAGGAACGCTTCCTTGAACGTCCGTCCGATGGCCATCGCCTCGCCCACCGACTTCATCTGGGTGGTCAGCGTGCGGTCGGCCTGCGGGAACTTCTCGAAGGCCCAGCGCGGCACCTTGACGACCACGTAGTCGATCGTCGGCTCGAAGGACGCCGGCGTCAGCCGCGTGATGTCATTGGGGATCTCGTCGAGCGTGTATCCCAGCGCGAGCTTGGCCGCGATCTTCGCGATCGGAAACCCGGTGGCCTTCGATGCCAGGGCCGACGACCGCGACACGCGCGGGTTCATCTCGATGGCGACCATGCGGCCGTCCTTCGGGTTGATCGCGAACTGGATGTTCGACCCGCCCGTCTCGACGCCAATCCGCCGGATGATGCGGCGCCCCGCGTCGCGCATCCGCTGGTATTCCTTGTCGGTGAGCGTCAGCGCCGGGGCAACCGTGATGCTGTCGCCGGTGTGCACGCCCATCGGATCGATGTTCTCGATCGAGCAGATCACGACGAAGTTGTCGGCGTGATCGCGCATCACCTCGAGCTCGAACTCCTTCCAGCCGATGACCGATTCCTCGACGAGGATCTCGTGCACCGGGCTGAGGCCCAGCCCGCGCTCGCAGATCTCGCGGAACTCCGCGATGTTGTAGGCGATGCCGCCGCCCACGCCGCCCATCGTGAAGCTCGGCCGGATGATGAGGGGAAAGCCCATCCGCTCGCCGGCGGCCATCGCTTCGTCAATCGACTTGACGACCGAACTCTCGGGGACGCTGATGCCAATCGAGCGCATGGCATCCTTGAACTTCAGCCGGTCTTCCGCGAGCTTGATGGCCTCGATCGACGCGCCAATCATGCGGACGCCGTACTTCTCGAGCACGCCCGCCTCGGCCAGATCGATCGCCAGGTTCAGCGCCGTCTGTCCGCCCACCGTCGGCAGCAGTGCGTCGGGCCGCTCGCGCGCGATGATCTGCTCGACGGCCGTCACCGTCAGGGGCTCGACGTAGGTGCGATCGGCCGTTTCGGGGTCGGTCATGATCGTCGCCGGATTGCTGTTGACGAGGATCACCTCGAGCCCCTCGGCGCGCAGCGCCTTGCAGGCCTGCGTGCCGGAATAGTCGAATTCACAGGCCTGGCCGATGACGATCGGGCCGGAGCCGATGACGAGGATACGCTTCAGATCGGTTCGCTTGGGCATGAAGACGGGAGCTCAGGAGTCAGTTCAACCGCGCGTCTCCATCGCGTCGAGGAACTGTCCGAACAGGTAGTCGGCGTCGTGCGGGCCGGGCGCGGCCTCCGGGTGGTACTGCACGCAGAACACGGGACGATCGGTGTGGCGCAACCCTTCGACGGTGCCGTCGTAGAGGTTCAGGTGCGTCACCGCCACATCCGGCGGCAGCGATTCGGAGTCGACGGCAAAGCCGTGGTTCTGCGACGTGATTTCGATCTTGCCCGATCGCAGTTCCTTGACCGGGTGGTTCCCGCCGCGGTGCCCGAACTTCAGCTTGTAGGTCTTCGCGCCCAGCGCCAGGCCCAGCACCTGATGTCCGAGGCAGATGCCGAACGTCGGGACGTTGCTGTCGACGACCGCGCGCGCGTTGTCGATCACGTAGTCGAGCACCGCGGGATCGCCGGGCCCATTGCTGAAGAACACGCCATCCGGGTTCGTGGCGAGCACGTCCGCGGCGGGCGTCGACGCGGGATAGACCGTGACGTCACAGCCGTGCGCGGCAAAGCGGCGCAGGATGTTCCACTTCATGCCGAGGTCGTAGGCGGCCACGCGCAGGCGCCGGCCCTTTCGCGGCGGGACGACGTTCCGGAACTCGTCGCCCGGCGGCGGCGTGAACGTGAAGGCTTCCTGGCAGGTGACGTCCTTGACCAGGTCGGTACCTTCCATCTGCGGCAGCGCTCGCGCACGGGCCACCAGGTCATCGACCACCACGCGCCCCGTCGCGATGACACCGCGCATGACGCCCGCCGACCGCAGCAACCGCGTGAGCGCGCGGGTATCGATGTTCGAGATGGCGACCACGTTGTTCGCCGTGAGGTACTCGCGGAGCGTCCCCTCGGACCGCCAGTTGCTCGCGATCGGCGACTGTTCCCGGACGATGAAGCCGGCCACCTGGACGCCGCGCGACTCGACGTCTTCGGGCGTCACCCCGTAGTTGCCGATCTCCGGCGCCGTCATCGTCACGATCTGTCCCGAGTAGGACGGATCGGTGAGCACTTCCTGATAGCCGGTCATGCTCGTGTTGAAGACGACTTCGCCGCCGGTCTGCCCCGCCGCGCCGGCGGACTTGCCGCGAAATACCGTGCCGTCTTCCAGCGCTAGAACTGCGTCCAAGAGTGGTCTCCGCTCATCGCACAATCATTATTTCTGATCCGGACGTCTGCCGTACGTACGCCCGACGGCCGGCGATCGGCCGCAGTGAGTGTACATCGATTGACGCACAACGGCCCGGGGCCGGCGCCGCACGGTCGTCCGGGACAGACGCGGTGTAGTACATTGCCACCGTGGCCAGCCATTCCGACGCCGCTGCCCCCGGCCTGGTGCGCGACACCATCAGCTACACCCGCCTGCCCTGGATTCGCCCGCTCGTCGACGCGGTGGCGCACGACTATGGGTCGGTCGCCTCGCTCTTCCCGGGCAACCCGGCCAGTCCGGCCGCCTGGCGCGCCACTATCGATGCCGTGCGAAAGCAGCCGCGCGATCACCAGGCCATGGCGTCGCTCCTGCTGGCGCAGTTGACCGGGCGTGGCGCACCGCCGGCGGCTGTCGATGCGGCCACCCGGCTGGCGAGCCCGGATGCCGTGGCGGTCGTCACCGGACAACAGGCCGGACTGCTCGGCGGGCCGCTCTATACGTTGCTCAAGGCCGTCACCACGATTCAGATGGCGCGCGCGGCCAGCGAAGCGCACGGCGTGCCGGTCGTCCCTGTCTTCTGGGTGGACAGTGAGGATCACGACTGGAACGAGATTCGCCCGGTCCACGTGCTCGACCGCGACCACGCGCTGGCCACCACGACAGCCGATGACCTGGAGGGCGCAGGCTCGCTTCCCGTTGGCGCGCTCACGTTCGACGCGCGCATCGACCAGACGATCGACGAGGTGGCTTCCCGGCTTGCTCCCACCGAGTTCACCGACGAACTGTTCACGACGCTGCGCGCGCACTATCGCGCCGGCCAGAGCCCCGCGGCCGCGTTTGCCGGCTGGCTCGATACCCTGCTCGGCGGCGAAGGGCTCGTGGTCTTCGACGCCGGGGATCCCGGCGCCAAGCGGCTGGCGGGCCGAGTCTTCCAGCGCGAACTGGAGCGGCCGTGCGAAACAGCGCGCCTCGCCCGCGAGCGTGGCGAACGCATGGCGGCGGCCGGACACTCGGCGCAGATCGTCCCGGCCGACGACGTCGTGTGTCTGTTCCGCCTCGACGCCGCCGGTCGCACAGCCATCCGCTGTAGCAACGGCCGCTTCACGATCGGCGACCACGACGTGACGGCCGACCAACTCGCGACGGATGTCGCGGACCATCCCGAGAACTTCAGTCCCAACGTGCTGCTGCGCCCTGTCGTGCAGGACACGCTCTTCCCCACCGTCTGCTACGTCGCCGGCCCGTCCGAACTGGCCTATCACGCACAACTCGCCGACGTATACGAAGCCTTCGATGTCGCGCGCCCGCTGCTCGTCCCGCGCGCCAGCGCCACGCTGCTCGACGCGGCTGCCGCGCGATTCCTCGATCGGTACGAGGTGGAGCTCGAGGCATTGCAGGTGCAGGACGAATCGGCGCTGAACCGGCTGCTCGAGCGCCAGTTCCCCGCGGAAGTCGAGGAAGCCTTCGCTGAAACCGAGCGGCACATCGCGGCATCGGCCGAACGACTGGCATCGGCTGCCGCAGCCGTCGATCCCACGCTGTCGGGCGCCGTGGACACGACCATCACACGCATGCGCGACACGGTCCGCACGCTGCAGAACAAGATCGTGCAGGCCTCGAAGAAGAAGGACGAGACGCTGCGCCGTCAGTTCAGCCGCACGCAGGCGCTGGCGTTCCCCGGCGGCCAGCCGCAGGAGCGCGTGCTCAACGTTGCGTTCTTCGTGAACCGCTACGGCCTCGACCTCGGATCGCGCCTGATCACACTGCTGCCCCGGCACTGCGACGAACACTACGTCATCGTTCCGTAGCCCCTGCGACCCGGGCCGGCACGAGGCCGGCCCCTACGCGGGCCGTCGAGCGATCGCGGCCACCGCGGAGCGGCGGCGCCCGGCGGCCGCGGCCAGCTTCGACTCGATATCGGCGAGGTGTTGCGCATCGGCCTCGAGTAAGGCGTGCGAGGCTGCCATCGCCCGCGCCATCGCGGCCGGCCCCGGCCCGCCGGGCGTCTCGCGCAGGCGCACGAAGTTCGTCGGGCTCAGCGTCTCCCGCAGTTCACCGTCCGACATCGCCACGGCGTGGCCACCAGCCGCCAGTGCCGCGGCGAGCGCCGCGGGCAGCTGCGCACGGTCGCCGCCGCACCGCCCGATGGCGTCGGCCGTCACCGCGTGCGCCGCGGCAAACGGCAGGCCGTGGCGCCGCGCGAGTGTATCGGCCAGTTCGGTCACCGTCACCCAGCTGGATTCGGCACGCGCGGCCATACGTGCAACGTCCAGTTCGGCCTCTCGCATCGCGGCAGCCAGCACGGCCACGCCCCGCCGCGTATCGCGGAACGCCGCGGCCACGAGTGGCTGCAGGTCGTCCTCGGTGTCGACAATGTCGCCGAACGGCGTGTTGTGCACGACCTGGACAACGGCCAGCGTCTGGCCGAGCGCCTTCGACATGAGCGAGCGGGCGTGTTCGAGCGCCACGGGGTTGCGCTTCTGCGGCATGATGCTGCTCGTCTGCACGAACCCGTCGGCCAGCCGCAGGTATCCCACTTCCACGGTGCTCCAGAGCAACAGGTCCTGCACGAACCGCCCGCACCCCACCAGCAGGTTGGCAGCCGCGGCCGCGGCCTCGACGACGTAGTCGGCCGTGGCGATACTGCCGTAGGTGTTGCCCGTCGGACCGTCGAAACCGAGGAGATCGGCCGTGCGGTCGCGGGCAATCGGGAAGCCTGTGCCCGTAATCGCACACGCGCCCAGCGGGCAGCGGTTGACCGTCGCGAGCGCCGCCGCCAGGCGCACGCTGTCGCGCTCGAGTTGCTCGACGACGGCGTGCAGGTAATGGGCGACGGTGGTCGGCTGGGCGGGCTGGGTGTGGGTGTGCGCGGGGAACACCGTGTCGCGATGCCTGACGGCCTGGGCCAGCAACACCTCGCGCAGGGCCAGCACGGCACGGGCCACATGGAGTATTTCCTCACGCAGCCGGATCCGATACATCGTCATATCGATGTCGTTGCGGCTTCGGGCCGTGTGCAGGCGACCGGCCACGCCGGCGTCGCACGAGGTGGCAATCAGCCGTTCGACAAGAAAGAACAGATCCTCGTATGTCGCGTCGTACGTCGTCGCACGGATGGCCGCCGGATCGATGGCCTCGAGGGCAACCGCCAGGCGGCGTGCATCGTCGGCCGGCAGGATGCCGCACTCGGCAAGCATCACCAGGTGGGCGTCGTGAATGGCGAGCAGCGGATCGAGCAGCCTCGTCTTGGCGTCCTCGAAGTTGTCGTCGAGCACCCAGCGAACGTAGTCGGCAGCAAACGGCATCGGGCAACAACCTCGGCGCGAAGGTATGCGTCGGGTGCGCCGCTGTCAAGCAAGCGGCATCCATCATCGAGCACCGGCCCCCGCACGTCGCGGGAACTGCCGTACACTGACGACCACACGTGCCGCCCCGATCCCCAGCTCCGTCGCGCAGGCGCGCCCAACCCCGAAGGAAGAAGCCGGTGGCGTTCCGGATCCGCCTCCAGCGCCTGCCGCCCTTCGCTCGTCACGTCGCCGTGGGCGCCGGACTCGTCCTGTTCCTCGCCCTTGCCGTGGCCGTCGGCCTGTGGGTCACCTACGGGCGTACGATCGATCGCCGACTGAACGGAGAGCAGCGCGCGGTTCCCGGCATCTACGGCCGCCCGTTCGAACTGCGCACGGGGCAGGCCATCTCGCCGGCTCAGCTGATCCAGCGCCTGAACGACGTCGGATATGCACGCCGCCAGGTGGCCGACGGCCCCGGCGAGTTCGCCACCGACGCGCGCATCGTCTCGATTGTGACGCGCGGCGGCGAGCAGGCGCCCCCGCGCGCCGTCCAGGTGAATTTCACCGCCGGCAACGCGCCCACCGTCGCGCGCATCACCGAAGGTGACCGGCGCATCACGAGTCTGACGCTCGAGGCCCCGCTGCTGGCGGCACTCTCCCCGGGCGAGCGCCGGCGCCACGTGGCGCTCGGCAGCCTGCCGCCACACGTCATCAACGCGGTCCTCGCGATCGAGGACCGCCGCTTCTTCGATCATCCGGGCGTCGATCCGATCCGCGCGGCCGGCGCGGCGCTCACCAACCTGCGCGGCGATCGGCAGTACCTGGAGGGCGCCAGCACGCTGACGCAACAGATCGTCAAGAACATGTTCCTCACGCCGGAGAAGACGTTCCGACGCAAGCTGCAGGAACAGTTCATGGCGCTCGTGCTCGAGTCGCGACTGAGCAAGGAGCAAATCCTCGAGCTGTACCTGAACGATGTCGTGCTGGGGCAACGCGGCCCATTTGCCATCCACGGCGTGCCCGAGGCCTCGCGCGTCTTCTTCGGCAAGGACGTCCGCAACCTGTCGCTGGCCGAAGCGGCCACGATTGCCGGCGTCATCCAGTCGCCCTCGCGACTCGCGCCGTTGCGCTATCCCGAGCGCGCGCGCGAGCGGCGCAACGTCGTGCTGCGAGCGATGGTGGATGCGGAACTGCTGGGTCGAGCCGACGCGGAGGCCGC
>JBIQJY010000146.1:0-2745 GCA_044507065.1 Acidobacteriota bacterium | reverse complement strand
CACATGAGCACGGACTGCGTGTTCTCCGGGCGGACCGGCGGCTACCGCGAGACCGACATCCCCGACCCCGTCGATCTCTACGGGCGGTCGAAGCTGCTCGGCGAGGTGGCCGAGGCGCCTGGCCTGACGGTCCGGACGTCGATCATCGGCCTGGAATTGAGCCGATTCAGCGGCCTCGTCGAATGGTTCCTGTCCCAGCGGGGTATGATTCGGGGGTTTCGGCGCGCGATCTACACGGGGTTTACCACGCGTGAACTGGCCCGGGTGATCGAGCACGCGCTCGTGGATCATCCCCGGCTCCACGGCGTGTGGCAGGTGGCATCGGCGCCCATCAACAAGCACGACCTGCTCGTCGGCCTGGCCGCCAGGCTCGGTCGAACCGATGTCGAGATCGTGCCCGACGACACGTTCGCATGCGACAGGAGCCTGCGGCAGGACGCATTCGAGGCCGAGACCGGCTACAGGCCGCCCTCGTGGGACGCGATGCTGGACGAACTGGCCGAACAGATACGAGAGCGCGGCGACAGGCCGCAATGAGGACGGGGAGCACGAGCTGATGGATGTAACGGGCAAGCGGATTCTGGTCACCGGCGGCACCGGATCGCTCGGCAAGGTGCTGGTGCGCCGGCTGCTCAGCGGTGAACGCGGCCGGCCGGCGAAGATCATCATCCTGTCGCGCGACGAGGCGAAGCAGCACGAGATGCGGCTGGCCTACCAGGAGCGCCGGGTTGGCACCGACGAGGTCATCTATCACAACTTCAGCCAGTTGCTCGAGTTCCGCATCGGCGACGTGCGATCGTACGCCGACGTGTTCTCCGCCGCTTCCTCGGCCGACATCGTCATCAACGCGGCGGCGCTGAAGCAGGTGCCCACCTGCGAGTACTTCCCCGAGCAGGCCGTGCTCACGAATTGCATCGGTGCGACCAACATCGTGCGCGCGATTGGCGAGGGCCGGCTGCCGGTTGAGGTGGTGGTCGGCGTGAGTACCGACAAGGCGTGCAAGCCGGTCAACGTGATGGGCATGTCGAAGGCCGTGGCCGAGCGCATCTTCACCGCCGCCAACGTCCTCAACTCGCGCACACGCTTCGTGTGCGTCCGCTACGGGAACGTGATGGCATCGCGCGGGTCCGTACTGCCGCTCTTCCACCAGCAGATTCGCCACGGCGGGCCGGTGACCATCACGGCCGAGAGCATGACGCGCTTCCTGATGACGCTCGACCACGCGGTCGACACCGTGTTCGAGGCGCTTCGCAGTGGCGCGCCCGGCGAGATCATCATCCCGGTGGCCCCGTCGGCCGTCGTGGTCGACATCGCGCGGGCGCTCATCGGGGACCGGCAGATCGAGATGAAGGTGACCGGTGTCCGGCCGGGCGAGAAGGAACACGAGATCCTCGTGTCCGACGAAGAGTGCCGCCATACCTACCGGAGGGGCAGTGACTTCTACGCGATTGCGCCGATGCTGCCGGAGCTGGCGCGTCCGCAGGACGACATGACGCTGCCGCTCGCCGGCGAGTACAGCTCCGGCGACGCGCCGGTGGGACTCGAGCAAACCGCAGCGCTGCTGCGCAGGAACCGGCTCATGCTCGACCAGGTGGACCTCAACGAAGGCGAGCTGCTGCGATGACAGCCCCGCGTCGAGCGCGTCCGGGCTCCGGCCTCCGCGTCATGACCATCGTCGGGACGCGGCCCGAGGTCATCAAGATGAGCCGCGTCATCGCCGAGCTCGACAGGTGCACGCGGCATACGCTCGTGCACACCGGGCAGAACTTCGACGACGGCCTGAACGGCGTCTTCTTCCGGCAGATGGGCATCCGCAAGCCGGACGTGTTCCTGGACGTGGCGGATCGCACGCCGGCCCGGGCCATCGCGAACGTGATCGTGAAAGGCGATGAGGCGCTGGAACGCGTCAAGCCGGAGGCGCTGGTGCTCTACGGCGACACCAACAGCTGTCTCGTCGCGATTGCCGCGAAGCGGCGGCGCATTCCCGTGTTCCACCTCGAGGCGGGCAACCGCTGCTTCGACGATCGCGTGCCGGAGGAAATCAACCGCCGCATCATCGACCACATCAGCGACATCAACATGCCGCTCACCGAGCACGCCAGGCGCTACCTGCTGGCCGAGGGGCTGCGCGGCGAGACCGTCGTCAAGATCGGATCGACGATGCGGGAGGTGCTCGAGTACTACAAGCCGGGCATCGACGCGAGCCCCGTACTCGAGCAGCTCGAGCTGCAGCCCGGCCGCTACATCGTCGTGAGCGCGCATCGCGAGGAGAATGTGGACGATCCGCGTCGGCTCGAGGCGCTGCTGGCGTCGCTCGAGGCCCTCGCGCGCACGCACAAGCGTCGCATCGTCATGTCGACCCATCCGCGCACGCGCAAGCGGCTGGCGGCGCTGTGGCGGAAGCGGGCGAAGCCCGACGGCATCGAGTTCCTGCCGCCGTTCGGCTTCTTCGAGTGGATCAAGCTGCAGTCCCATGCGTTCTGCGTGGTGTCCGACAGCGGTACGCTCAGCGAGGAAGCCGCGATGCTGGGGTTTCCGGCCGTCATGCTGCGCGACGCGCACGAGCGGCCGGAGGCGATGGAAGCCGGGGTGACCGTGATGAGCAGCCTGACGCCCACGCGGCTGCTGCAGGCCGTGGAACTGGTCACCTCGCAGGACGCGGCGCGCCCGGGTATTGCGGTGGCCGACTATGCCGAGCCCGACGTGTCTCGCAAGGTCGTCCGCATCATCCTGAGCTACGTGGAC
>JBIQJY010000145.1:0-2761 GCA_044507065.1 Acidobacteriota bacterium | reverse complement strand
ATGGATGTGGCGCGTGTTCGGTGGTGCCATTGTCAGAGCCGGGATCTGGCGTGCCCGGCGGTCCGGCGTGCCGATCGAGACGGCGGCACCGTCGTGAAGACTCATCAAACCGCGTGCGCGGGCAATCGCACCGTGATGCACAGCCCGCCCGCGGGACGGGGCGCGAGGGCGAGCGTTCCGCCGTGCGCCCGGACGATGCTGTCGACGATCGCCAGGCCGAGTCCCACGCCCGCATGATGCGTACGGACGCGTTCGGAGCCGCGCTGAAACGGCTCGACAAGGGTGGAAACCAGTTGTGGCGTGAGCTTTTCGCCGGTGTTCTCGACCGTGAGAACCGCGCCGTCGGGGCGAACACTGGTGCTGACCCATGCGGCGCCGTCGTCGGACAGGTTGTGAACGATCGCGTTGTGCACCAGGTTCGTCGTCATCTGGCGCAGCAGCGCGGCTGAGCCCGTGGTCGGCGCCACGTCGCCCGAGATCTCCAGGGCGACGCCATGTTTCTCTGCCAGCGGCAGGAGGGTTTCCGCTGCCTCTTCGGCGACCAGGGACAGGTCGACGCGTTCATGAGCGAAGGACCGTTGATCCGCGCGGCTGAGCAGTAGCAGGGCTTCGGTGAGGTCGATGGCGCGCGTGTTGACGACGTGGAGGCGTTCGAGCAGTTCACCGGTGTCGCGGTCGCGGTCCTTGCGGGCCACGTCGAGCAGCGTCTGCGTGATGGCCAGCGGGGTTCGCAACTCGTGGGAAGCGTTGGCGGCGAATCTCTGTTGTTCGGCGACGTGTGCTTCGAGCCGTTCGAGCATCGTGTCGAAGGCGTCGGCGAGTTCGCGGAGCTCATCTCGGCGGCCTGGCAGCCGGATCCGGTGCGACAGCGACCCTTTCGACGCCATGCGGGTGGCGGCGGTGATGCGGGTCAGGGGCGCGAGCATCCGGCCGGCCAGCAGCCACCCGCCCACGAGTCCGAACAGCAGCAGGAACGCCATCACGGCGGCGGCTCTCGGCGCGAAAACATGTAGGAGCCTGGACCGGATGGGAAACACATCATTGGGAAAGGCGATGTCGGTGCTGCCCGGGATGATCATCATCCGGTCCGGCACATAGCGCAGCAGAAACACCCACACGGCGGCCAGCAGCAGGGCACCGGCGAGCATGAGGAATCCGGCGTAGCTCAGGGTGAGTTTGAGGCGAAGGCTCAATCCTGGTGCTCTATCCACGGTTTCGTCCCTCACATCCGGAATCGGCGGCGGTGTCGATGCGGTAGCCGACACCGGGAACGGTGGTGATGAGCCAGGGTTCGCCCAGGCGTTTGCGCAACGCGGAAACCGTGATGCGCACGGCATTGGTGAACGGGTCTGCGTTCTCGTCCCACGCCCGCTCCAGGAGCTCTTCGGCGCTCACGACACCACCTTCGGCGGCGACGAGAACCTCGAGGACCGCGAACTGCTTGCGGGTGAGTGCCACATATCGGCCGTCGCGGTAGACCTCCCGGCGGAACGGGTCCAGCCGCAGCCCCGCGACTTCTCGAACCGGCGGCCTGCTCTGGACGCGCCTGCGGTCGAGTGCCCGTAGGCGCAGCACGAGCTCGCGCAATTCGAACGGCTTGGTCAGATAGTCGTCGGCGCCGAGTTCGAACCCCGAAGCCTTGTCGTCGAGCCGGTCCGCGGCGGTCAGCATCAGAATCGGCATCCCGCTGCCGGATGTGACGATCCGTTGGGCGATCTCGTCGCCAGAGGGCCCGGGGATGTCACGGTCGAGGACGGCGATGTCGTAGGTGTTGATGCTCAACAACTCCAGCGCGGTGTCCCCGTCACCGGCGATGTCGGCGGCGATCGCCTCCAGGCGCAAGCCATCGCGGATGGCCGTCGCCATGTAGGGCTCGTCCTCGACCACCAACACACGCATGCTCTCCAAGCTACGAGCTGCCGCATATCGTCGGCATATCGAAAATCGCATACGCGCCGGCAACACCGTCAGGCCTTGACTGGCTGCCATGACAAACCACAACTCAGCACATACCCGCCGACCGCTCGTCACGCTCGCCATGGCCGCCTTGATCGGCTCTGCCGGTGTGGCCATCGCCGCCCAGGCCCTCGCCGAACCCGACAGCCAAGAGCGGGCGGTGAAGTACTCCGAGTGCATGCGAGCCAACGGCGTTGCGGACTTCCCAAACCCCAACGCGGACGGTCAATTCCCCTATGGGGGCGTCTCGGTGTCGAAAGCGACGTGGCAGAACGCAGTCGGCGCATGCGCGAACCTGCAGCCGTCGGGCTGGTCAACCGACGCCGGACGCACTCCCGCGCAGCAGGACGCGGCACTCAAATTCGCGCAATGCGTGCGTGAGCACGGCGTGCCCGACTTCCCCGACCCGGCCACCGCAACTGATCCGCTCATCGACACCTCCAAGATGCGGGGCGACGTGAGCGCGAGCAGCATTCCCGAGCTGAAGCCGGCGGTGGAGGCATGCCACGACTTGTTCACCGCCGCGTTGCCACCGCTGGGAACCGGACGGCCGGGCTGAAAAGGGGAGTCGAGGCATTTGCCTGACTGATTGATCGATTCATCCTGCGGCAGCGGCGCGTGCCACCCGCACTTCAACGCCCTGGACGCAGAGTCACCGCCAGAAAAGGACGGGCACCCGCCGTGGGTGCCCGTCCTTTGTGTCTTGACGCATGTGTCGGGGCCCATTATGGTCTACGTCACATCCACATTATGAATTGGAGATCCATATTATGGAGGTCTCGGGAGCGCAGAGCGCCTACCGTGT
>JBIQJY010000064.1:8507-18956 GCA_044507065.1 Acidobacteriota bacterium | reverse complement strand
GCCATGAATGGAGGCAGGGCGATCATGAGTGCATTGATGAGGATGCTGGGGCTGGCCGCGACGTGGGCCTTCATCTACGGGTTGCCGGCGCTTCCGATCGAGGGCCTGTCGAACCTGGGCATCGACTTCTCCTTCACGAACGCCGTGGACATGTGGCCGATGGAGTTGGGGCTGCCGGGGCTGGTCGGCGGCGTGACGTACGGGACGATGCTGGCGATGAGTGGACGGCTGAACCGATTCGAGAGCCTGCCGCTCGGCGTGCTGGCGGGGCTCGGCGCGATGGCGGGACTTCTGGCAGGCGGCCTGTATAGCTGGACCGTCTGGCCGGAAGCGACCCTGACAATTGCGGCGATTCTCGGCATCGCGGTTGGACTCGGCGCGATGGCGGGGCCGGGCTCTGCGATCGCGTTCAGGGCGATCGCGCGTCGGCGCCAGCCTTCGGGCGTACGCGCTCGCGCATGACGCTGTGCCGGAACGGCGTCGGCGGTGTGAGCATTGGCCCGCGACTGACGTGCGATCCGACACGGGCGCCATCGCAGGCATGGCATCGTGGGGATCAACGCATGCGCGGCCGTGGATGCGACGCGCCGTCGACCACGCCCAGGCACCGACGCGGCCACCGTGCTCGTCAAGCTGAAGTGTGTGACACAACCGTGAACGGTTGAGACAAGAGTCTGACAGCCGAGGAAACGGCTGGTTCCTGTCGTATTCATGAGACAGGAGCTGGTCATGCCGTTGTTCGCCCCCTTCGCTCGCACTGCCATCGGCCGCACCCTGTCGCTCACCGCCCTGACGATCGCGCTCGTCGGCGCGTTGGGCTGGTGGACCGGTCAGGGTCGTCCCGAACCCTACGTCTTCCAGTACGAGAACGTGCTTGGCACGTCTCTCGATCTGACGGTCGTCTCCACATCGGAGACCCGAGCGGCCAGTGTGGAGGCCGCCGTGCTCGAATCGATTGACCACGACGTTGCCATTCTGAGCGCCTGGGATCCGGCGAGTGAGTTCAGCTGGTGGATGCGGTCCAGCGGCGTTCCGCTGCCGGCGTCACCGGAACTGATCGAAGTGTTGTCCCTGTTCGACACCTGGCGGGTGCAGACGGACGGCGCCATCAATCCGGCCGCCGAACACGTGATCCGCGTGTGGTCGGCGGCAGCGGCTGAGAATCGCGTGCCTCGTCCGTCCGAGATCGTGGCGGCCACCGCGGATGTCGGCCAGACGCACTGGGTCATCGATCGCTCCGCGGGAACGATTACACGCACCAGTGATGTCCCGCTGGTGCTTGCGTCGTTCACCAAGGGTTACATCATGGAACGCGCCGCCCGGGCAGCACTGGCCGCCGGCGCCACGGGTATCGTCATCAATATCGGCGGCGATATCGTCGTGCGCGGCGACAGAACCGAAGCCGTTGCCGTGCGCGATCCGCGCGGCCCGGCCGACAATGGCGCGCTGCTGGGGCGCCTGGCGCTCGACAATCGCGCGGTGGCGTCGAGCGGTGGTTACCGTCGCGGCGTCGACATCGCCGGCCGACACTACTCGCACATTCTCGATCCGCGCGTGGGACGCCCCGCGGGTCACGTCCTCGGGGCCACCGTTGTTGCGTCCGACGGCGTCGTCGCAGGCGCCCTGGCCACGGCGTTCTGCGTGCTGACGCCGGAGGAGAGTGCGGCGCTCGCCGCAGACCACCCAGGCGTCGAATACACACTCGTCACCGCTGACGGCCGCGAGTTCACCAGTCCAGGCTGGCCCTCGCTCGTCGCTCCGGCGCCGCCACCAAGAGGCTTCAGCCTGCCGAGTCCGGTCGTCGCCCTTGCCGCCGCCACTGCCCAGAGCTGGGATCCCACCTTCGAACTTGCCGTCACGCTGAACCTGGCCCGCCCTGGCGGCCGTGCCCGGCGGCCCTACGTGGCCGTCTGGATCGAAGATGCCAGCAACCGGCACGTACGGACGCTGGCCCTGTGGGTGTCGCGCCCGAGGTGGATTCCCGATCTGCGCGCGTGGTACCGGCGCGCGCAGGCCGACGGCGTCAGCGTCGACAGCGTCTCGAGCGCCACGCGGGTCGCCGGCGAGTACACGCTGACCTGGGACGGGCGCAATCAGCAGGGGACTCTCGTGCCTGCGGGGACGTACACGGTCTTCATCGAAGCCGCGCGTGAGCGGGGCACCTACCAGCTGATGCGGCAGGACGTGGCGGTGAGCAACGGTCCGCAGCACTTCGATCTGCCTGGCAACGCCGAGGTGACGGCTGCGACCGTCGACTACCGGAAGACGGGAGGCCGCTGATGATTGCCGGACGCCTGGAACGCACTGATGCCCCGGTCAGCCCGATGGCCCTTGTCTGGCGCCGCCGTGTCGCGAAGTTGTCACGCTGGTTGCACATCTACCTCTCGATGTTCAGCTGCGTCGTGGTGCTCTTCTTCGCGGCAACCGGCCTGACGCTGAATCACCTGGAGTGGTTTGCCGATCACGAGGTGACCACGATGACGAGCGGCGAGCTCGACCCGCGCTGGACGTCCACCGGCACGACAGAGGTGGCAAAGCTCGAGGTGGTCGAGTATCTGCGCCGCACCCACGCCCTCACCGGTGCCGTGACGGACTTCATCGTCGACGACACGGACGCGAGCGTCTCGCTGGCGGGCCCGGGCTACGTGGCCGACGTGCGCATCGATCGCGACACCGGGCGCTACGATCTGATGGAGACGCGTCTGGGGTTCGTGGCGATCGCCAACGACCTGCACAAGGGACGCGACACCGGTCCGGCGTGGAAGGTCACCATCGACATCTCGGCCATCCTGCTGTCACTCATCTCGCTGACCGGGCTCGTGATGCTGTATTTCATGCACCGGCACAAGCTGACCGGCTACCTGCTGGTGGGCCTCGGCGGCCTCGTCACCTGGGGCGTCTACGGGTATCTCGTGCCGTAGACGCGCCGGATCAGGCGCCGCCCGCCTCGGCGCGCATGCGCGCGAAGACGGCCTCTCGCTCGGCGACCGACACCTGTCTGTCGATCAGCGGATAGAGGATGTTCTCCTCCTTCCAGTTGTGTGCGGCCAGCACTTCGAGGAGCTCGGCCTCGTCGGCATCGATACTCGCTTTGCCCTGCCCGAGCGTCGTGTCGATCGAGTCGAGCAGCGCCGTGATCGTCCGATGCTCGCTGCGCATCACGACCGTTGGTCCGTTGTCGACCATGCCGCTGAGTCGTTCGTACAGCGGGAAGAGAATGTCTTCTTCCCAGCCGATATGACGCTCGAGTCGGGCCTTGAACTCGCGATACAGGGCGAGGGCGGCCGGTTGCCCGCCACCTCTCGAGGCACGGAACTCATCGAGCAGCCTGTCGATGTCGTCGTGGTCGACGGCGTAGAAGGCCGCGATGGTGACCGGCGCATCCTCCACCGGACGAATCACCCACGCGTCATCGTCAGGGGCCGGCCGCGCAGCGTCGACGCGGCGGGTCACTCGCGAAAGAGCGAGAAACAGGCTGCCCCAGACGAGTGTTCTGACCGACAGCGCCACGAGACTCTCGGGTGCGACACCGGCACCGGTGGCAGACGCGCCGAGCACGGCCAGCAGCACGAGCAGGTTCAGCAGGGTGATACCACCGGCCCACGCACGCCCGCGCCGATGATCGCGCCAGGCCCGAATACCCGCCAGCACGTACACGACGCCCATGACCACGTTGAAGAGTAGCAGCGGGCGAAAGACCGGATAGCCCGGGTCGGCACCCGACAGCACGCGGCCGCCCGCCACGACCGTGACAATGCCGAAGACGATGGCGATGGCGGCCACTGACCGCTGGAGCATCATGAGTAGTTTCCTCCAGCGTGCATTGTGCGTGACCGGGGCCCCCGTGCCTTTGCGGTGACGCAACGCCTGGCCCGCATCAGGTGCGATAGGATGTCGGGCCAGTGGAGACATCGCTGTGACGCGTCCTCCCGGGCCGCCACCGCCGCTGCGCCCCTCGTCGCGTGTGCCGCCGGAGCAGTTTCAGCTTCCGGTGGACCGGATGCGCGAGGGCTACTACTCCGACAAGTACTTCACGCGCGCACGTGAGGTGCTCGTCGGGGCAGATCGGAATCCCCGGGTAACCGTGCAGGTCTTCCAGAAGCAGGAGGCGTGGCTGGGCGGCGTCGACGAAGCCATTGCCATGCTGAAACTCTGCCTGACGGAGGGCTACCAGTGGAGCGATCTCGACGTGCTGGCCCTCCGCGACGGCGATAAGGTCGATCCACGGGAGACCGTGCTGCTCGTCACCGGGCCGTACGTCGCTTTTGCCCACCTCGAGACGCTGTACCTCGGTGCGCTCGCGCGCCGGACCCGCGTGGCGACCAATACGCGGGCTGTGGTGGAAGCCGCATGGCCGAAGCCCGTCATGTTCTTTCCTGCGCGGTTCGATCACTGGCTCGTGCAGACAGGTGATGGCTACGCCGCACACGTGGCCGGTGCCATCGGTGTGTCGACCGACGCCCAGGCCTCCTGGTGGGGATCGCGCGGCATGGGTACCGTTCCGCACGCCCTCATCGCCGCGTTCGGCGGTGACACCGTCGCGGCCACCGTCGCCTTCGCGGAACAGATGCCCGCCGACGTGCAGGTCATTTCACTCGTCGACTTCGATAACGACTGCGTTGGTACGTCGCTGGCCGTGGCGCGCGCCCTCGGGCCGCGACTGTTCGGCGTGAGGCTCGACACATCGGAGTCGATGGTCGACAGGTCCATCGTCGGACAGATGGGCGACTTCGACCCGCGAGGCGTCAATGCGCGGCTGGTGCGAAACGTGCGGGCAGCGCTCGATGCCGAAGGATTCGGGCACGTCACGATCACGGTGTCTGGGGGCTTCGATCCGGCCAAGATTCGGCGCTTCGAGCGCGACGACGTCCCGGTCGACTTCTACGGCGTGGGCTCGTCCCTGTTTCGTGGGTCGTTCGATTTCACCGCGGACGTCGTCCTCGTCGACGACGAGCCTGTCGCCAAGGTCGGTCGCCACTACCGGCCGAATCCGCGCCTGGAGCGTGTGTCGTAGGGCGGGCTCCAGAAGCCTGTAGCGCGCCGCTGGCCTCGGCCGCACGCTCGCGCGCCGTCGGCCCGCTGTGACCCTCGGGCGCGCTGCGGCAAACTCGGCCTGCATCGCGCTACACGCTTCTGGAACCCGCGCTGTACGCGGTCCTTCCGTGGTTCTCGCCATCAGTGGTGTCGTGCTAACATCGTAGACTCGATGCAGCCGACCGGCCCGCTGGGCGAGTTCGAACTCACCGTGCTTCTCGCCGTGCTGCAGCTTGGCGACGACGCCTCGGGCGCGCGCGTGCTCGAGGTGATCGGCGAGCGCACGGGACGCGAGATCGGGCGTGGCGCGGTCTACGTCACGCTCGACCGCCTTGCCGACAAGCGCCTGTTGACCGCGCGGACCGATCGCGCCACGCCCGAACGCGGCGGCCATCCTCGTCGCACGTTCAGAATCACACCTCCCGGGCTCCAGCAGCTGCGCCACTCGTTGCGGATGATCGAACGGATGACGGCGGGGCTCGAACCCATCCTGGATGAGCCATGAGCACGCCCTGGAGATGGCGGCAGCGATCGGCGCGCTTGTTCAGCCGCCTGCCGCCGATGGCAGCCGGCGACGCGCTCGGGGATCTGTATCGGGAATACCAGGCACACCTCGCCCGGACGGGCCGCCTCCGGGCCGAGTGGTGGCTCTGCCGGCAGATGTGGTCGCTGACTCGCGCCTACGCCCGGTATGAGCCGAGGCGCCGATCGCTCATCTCCGCCCTCCGTGCGGGCGAAGCAGGACAGGTGATCCGGTCGCTCGCTCGGTCGCCGTGGTACGCGACCACGGCGCTCGCGGTCATTGCCCTCAGTACCGCTCTGGGCACCGCCATCTTCGCCATCGTCGATGGCGCGCTGTTCAAGCCTCTCCCGTATCACGACCCCTCGCGCCTGTTTGCCGTTGCACTGGGATTCTCGCGGCTGTCCGAGCCGCTGGCGCCGATGCGCCCGGTCTCACCGGCCGCGGTTGCCGGCTGGCGGGCGGCGCTGCCGGACCTGACATTCACCGCGTTCGACACGAGCGGTCTGCAGACCGTTGGACGCCAGGACAATGTGCGCCGTGCCGACGTCGACCCGTTCTTCTTCGACGCGCTCGGCGTGCGACCGATGGTGGGCGGATTCAGCGCCGAGGACTTCCAGTCGACAACGGCCATACGCCCGGCCCTGGTGACCATGGCGTTCTGGCGCGATCGCTTTGGCGACGCCGCGCCTGCGACCGGACAGGTCCTGACCGACGAAGCAGGCAGAGGCATCCGCATTGCAGGCGTTCTACCGGAGACGTTCCTGTTCCCTCAGGCGAGCCGCGCCACCCTGACTCCCAGAGTCCTGGTGCCGCTCGTGCGCGATCCGGACAGCCAGGGCAACAGCCTCCGCGTACTCGTGCGAATCGCACCCGGCGTTGACCCCGTGTCGGCGGCTGCTCGCGTGAACGCGGCCGTCGCAGCGCAGGCCGCGGCGCGCCCGTCACCAGCGCTTCCACGCGATCTGGACGCGCGCGCCCGCATCGTGCGCGAGGGCGTGGATCGCGGCGGGCTGGAGTCGATCGACAGCGCGCTTCGATCGTCGAGTCGCAGACGCGCGTGGGTCGTGTTCACGGCGGTCGCGACGCTCGTGTTGCTCGCGTGTTTCAACGTGACCGGCCTCGCCATCGCCCGCACGCACGAGCGCCACCGTGACCTGGCGGTGCGTCGCGCCCTCGGCGCCAGTACCCGCGACCTCGTCCGCCTTCTGGCAATCGAGAGTGTCGCGATCGTCACCACCGGCACCATCGCCGGACTGCTGCTCGCATGGTGGGCGCTGCCGCTTGGCGTCCGGCTGTTTGCCGGTGATTTCATGCTCACGCTGAAACCCGCCGTGATCGACGGTCGTGTCGCTGCGTTTGCCGCACTCCTCGCCCTGGCAGGATCGCTGGTCGTGATCCTGCTCGCGGCCCGATCGGTCGGCCGCACCGGTCTCCGGCCGAGGCTGGCCGAGGGCGCGGGTGGGACCTGGCGCGCGCGCAGGAGCCTTTCGATCGTGTCGTTCGAGATCGCCGCAGCCTATCTGATCACCGTCGTGGCTGCGCTCGTGGTCGGGTCGCTCATCCGGGCGTGGAGCGAGGACACGGGCTTCGACGTGCCGGACGCCGCGGTGCTGCGGATGTCTTCACCGCCGGGCGCCTCGGCCCCCGAAATCGAACAGATCCTTCTGGATATCGGCAGAATCCCGGGTGTGCAGGCGGTGGGCGGCATCGCGCACCCCTTCCTGCAACAGGCCTTCAACGGCAGCGTGTTCGACAGTCCCCCGGGCCGTACGATTCAGGAAGGACCCGCTATGCCGTTCCCGATCGAGAGCGTACCGGTCACGCACGGCGTGTTTCCGACCCTTGGGCTCACGCCGCAGGACGGTCGACTGCCTACCGCCGACGAATTCAACGGCGGCGCGCCGCTCATCGTGGTCACCGAGACCGTGGCGCGCGAGTACTGGCCGGGGCAACGTGCGGTCGGGGAAACCCTGATCAAGGACGACAGGCCCTTCGAAGTCATCGGTGTCGTCGGCGACCTGCGGCTCCTGTCGCTCGATCTGGCCCGGCAAGGCGGGATTTTCTGGCCCGTTGCGGCGATGCCCGAGCCACGCCTGTCGAACGTCGTGCTGAAGTTCGCGCACGACGCCGCCGTCGACGTCCACCAGGTGGCGGCTACCGTTCGCGCGCGTTGTCCCGACTGTTGGATGCGAGAATCGCTCACGATTGAAGAAGCGCTCGCTGAGAGCATCCGTCCGCGGCGATTCAGCGCGTGGCTCTTTGGCGGTTTCGGCCTCGCGGCCCTCGCCATCGCCGGCACCGGCATCCTCGGCGTGGTCGCGATGACAACGACGCGCCGCGTGCGCGAGATCGGGATCCGCATGGCGCTTGGAGCGAGCAGGAGTGGCGTGCTTGCCCTGCTCATGCGCGAACAACTCGTGACCGTCGTCGTCGGGCTCGTGATGGGCGGCGTCGCTGCGACGTGGGCCTCGACGTTCCTTGCGTCGTACCTGTATCGGACCGAGGCCGGCGATCCGGTGTCGTGGAGCGCAGCCGCCGCCGCAATGCTGCTCGTGGCCTGCATCGGGGCGTTCGTCCCGGCTCGACGCGCCAGCCGCACCGATCCCGCGCAGACGCTCCGCGCCGAATGACCGCCTGCCGGAGACTGCCGACTCCGGCCGTATCGGCAACCTGCAACCTTCAGAACGGATACCTGGCCCGGCCGATTGCCTCTTCGGCAATCTGCCGGCGCAGGGTGACGATGTCGATGGCATCGGTTGCCGTCAGGGCGCGCACGGCGGCCAGCGCCGCGCGCGCCTCGGCCTGGTCGAGCAGCGCCGGGAGTGCCGTCGCGGCCGCCTGCGCGACGCGCGGGAGCGCATCGCACAGGCAGACGCGCGCGGTTGCGGCGGCCAGCGCGGCCGTCGGCGCCGCGCCGATCGCCTGCGCGCGCAGCCAGACGGACTCGGCGACAAACGCCTCGATGATCGTGTCGGCGAGCGCCATCACGGCTTCCTGCGGGTCGCGCAGCGCATCGCCGCCGCGCCGATGCGCTGCGTCGAAGACGAGCAGCGCGACAAGCCGCATGCGCGCGACCATGGTCTCGTCGTCGACGGCCGGCGGAGTGGTCGCGAGTTCGGCGACGCGCGCGCGGACGGTGGCGGCCTCGGCCAGCAGGCCGCGGTCGACGCGCACGGCGCGCTTGAGGATCAGGCCGGGTACGATCAGGCGGTTGATCTCGTTGGTGCCCTCGAAAATCCGGTTGATGCGCGCGTCGCGGTACGCGCGCTCCACGAGGTAGTCGCGGTGATACCCGTAGCCGCCGTGGATCTGTACGCCATGGTCCGCCACCGCATCGAGCATTTCCGAAGCGACGACCTTGACGATGGAGCACTCGGCGGCGAACTCCTCGAAGGCGAGGGCTTCGGCCTCGGGGCGCCCGAGCGCTGAGGCGCCCTGCCGGCGGGCCGTGTCCGCTTCCACCAGGCCAACGGTGCGCCAGGTGACCGACTCGGTCGCGAAGATGCGCGCCACCATGTCGGCCAGCTTGTGCTGCACGGCGCCAAACGACGCGATCGTCGTCCCGAACGCCGCGCGGCTCGACGCGTACTGCACGCTGGCCGCCAGCACGTCCTTCGCGGCACCGGCCATGTTGGGGCCGAGTTCGAGCCGGCCGATGTTGAGGATGTTGAAGGCGATGGCATGGCCGCGTCCGACCTCGCCCAGCACGTTGGCCGCGGGCACGTGCACGTTGTCGAAATACAACGCCGTGGTCGACGTGCCCGACAGGCCCATCTTCTGCTCGTCGGGCCCGTTCGTCAGGCCCGCCGATCGTTCGACGAGAAACGCCGTCAGCGCCTCGCCGTTCACCTTCGCGAAGACGGTGAACAGATCGGCCTCGCCGCCGTTGGTGATCCACATCTTCTGGCCGTTGAGGACGTAGTGACGGCCATCGGGCGTGAGGTCGGCGCGGGTGCGGATGGCGAGCGCATCGGTGCCGGCGTGTGGTTCGGTCAGCGCGTAGGCGCCGATGAGCTCCGCGGCGGCCATGCGGGGCAGATAGTGTCGTCTCAGTTCGGGCGTGCCGTACAGCAGCAGCGGCAGCATGCCGATGCCGCAATGTCCCAGGTACCAGCCGAGGAACGACGCGTCGCGCGCGAGGCGCTCCACGACGACCATGACGGACGGCAGATCGAGGGCGAGTCCGCCTTCGTCCTCCGGGATCTGCATCGAGGTCAGGCCGGCCGCGGCAGCGGCGCGCAGCAGGCGGCGCGCGACACCGGGTTCGCGCCGCCGGAGGGCGTCGAGTGACGGTTCGATGTCGTGCGACCAGAACTCGTCGACCATCTGTCCGATCGCCCGATGCTCGTCAGTCAGTCGTTCCGGCGTGAAGACGTCGGTCGGGGCGGTGGCATCGAGGAGGAAGTCGCCGCCGGTCCGGAGGGGGATCGACATGGGGCCCGACATCTACATGCCCTCGTAACCGGGCCCGTCGCCGCCGTCGGGCGGCACCCAGTCGACAATCTGATAGGGGTCCATGATGTCGCACGTCCGGCAGTGGACGCAGTTGGACGCGTTGATGTGCAGCCGTACGCCGCCCGCCCCGTCGTCGACCATTTCGTAGACGCTGGCAGGGCAGTAGCGCGTGCACGGGTTGGCGTACTCGACGACGCAGCGCGTGCGGCAGATGTCGGTGTCCTTGACGATCAGGTGCGACGGCGCGTCCTCGCGGTGACGGGTGCCCGAGTGATGCACGCCGGTGACGCGATCGAACGTCAAGCGACGGTCGTACTTCGGCGGTGGTGCAGCGGCTGCTGCCGCGGCGCCCGCACCGTGCACGTCGGCCAGCGTGGCCAGGCGGGCATGGCCGGGAACCGACGGAATGGGATCGCGAACCCACCAGCCGCCGGTGA
>JBIQJY010000064.1:5412-8407 GCA_044507065.1 Acidobacteriota bacterium | reverse complement strand
AGCCACTTCACCACGGCGCTGAGGGAGACAACCGCACAGCCGTGATTCGACAGCGGCGGGGGCGTGAACGGCAGCCGCCACGCGTTCGTCCGGGTCAGGAAGTACACGTCGTCGCGTGTCACGGGGCAGGCGACAGGCGCGCCGCGCGCCTCGAAATCGGGCACCAGGTCGCGCAGTGTCGACAGGTCCATCACGGCGCCCGACAGCACGTGCGCGCCGGGTTCGCGCCCTTTCTCGAGCACGGCGACGGTGAGGGGTTCGGCAGCGTGGGTCTTCTGGAGCTGCGCGATCCGCAGCGCGGCCGCCAGGCCGGCGGGTCCGGCACCGACGATCAGGATGTCAACGTTGAGGACGTCTCGCTCGGACACAGTGGTCAGCCCGCGTCGAGTGCCGCGATGAGCGCGGGCACGACCTCGAACAGGTCGCCCACGATGCCGTAGTCGGCAACCTCGAAGATCGGGGCGTCCGCATCCTTGTTGATGGCGACGATGGTGCGCGATCCCTTCATGCCGACGATGTGCTGAATCGCACCGGATATGCCGATGGCGAGGTAGAGCCGCGGCGCGACGGTCTGTCCCGAACTGCCGATCTGCCGGTCCATGGGCAGCCACCCGGCGTCGCAGACCGGGCGGGACGCCGCCACTTCCGCGCCGAGCGACGAGGCCAGCCGCCGGATGAGATCCAGATGCGATGCGTCTTTCAGCCCCCGTCCGACGGCCACGATGCGATCGGCAGTGCCGAGGTCCACGTCCTGCCGGGCCTCACGAAACGGCGCCTCCGGCACCTGTCGGATATCCGAGGACTCGACCGTCGCGGTCACGAGCCGGACGGGCGCCGGGGCGCGGCCTGCGGGTGGCTCTGGCGCCCGAAACGCACCGATCTGAAACGAGATGAGATGCGGCGCAGGTCCCTCTATGACGACATCGGCGGCAATCCGGCCCTGAAACATGGGCCGGGTGAATCGCCAGGTGTCGCCGTCGCGTGAGACGCCGGTGCAGTCGGTCAGCAGCGGGCGTCCGAGGCGATCCGCCAGTCGCGGCGCATAGTCGCGCGTCCGGTAGGTGTGGGGAAAGACCACGCAGGCCGCATCGGTCGCCGTGAGGAACCTTGCCAGGGCGGCCACCATGGCGTCGGGTGTGTAGTTCGCGAGTGACGGGTGCTCGAGCCGGATCACCTCCGCCACGGCAAATCCGCTCAGGACCCCGGCGGCCTGTTCGGTATCCGCACCGCAGACGATGGCGACGACGGTGTCGTCCATCGAGGCTGCGGCGGCAACGGTTTCGAGCGACGTGCGGCTGATCCGTCCGTCCTGATGTTCGGCAAGCGCAAGAATCATGAAAGGCCCGGGAAGCAGGGGTGTGGGCGGTAGTATAACTGACCCGACCGACCGATAGGGTCGCCGGGCATGCCGTCGAGCGGCCTCAGCCGTTCGGCGGGGCGGGAACTGGCGGCTCGGGCGGTTCCGCCTGGACGGCCACCTCCACTGTCACCTCGGTCGTCGCCTCGGTCGGCTCCTCGATCGGCTCGAGCTCAATCGGGCCTGTTTCCGGCTGAATCACATCGTTGTAGGCCGATCCGAAGATCTCCCAGGTCGTCACGAACAGGCCCGCGAGGATCGGCCCCACGATGAAGCCGACCGGGCCGAACATGATGATGCCGCCGAGCGTGGAAAAGAGGATTACGAGGTCGTGCAACTTTGTGTCGTGCCCCACCAGCCGGGGCCGCAGCACGTTGTCGACCGAGCCGACGATGAGCGCGCAGAAGACCACGAGCATGAGCGCGTTGAACACCTCGCCGGTGGCCGCCAGGATGATCGCGGCCGGCACCCACACGAGCGCTGCGCCAATCACGGGGAGGATCGACAGCACGACCATCACGACCGTCCAGAAGACGACGTCGGGAATGCCGACCATCCAGAAGGCGATCCCCGACATCGACCCCTGGATGATGCCGATGATGACGGTGCCCTTGATGGTGGCGCGGGTGACCGAGACGAACCGGTCCTTCATCCGCTGCGAGTCGTCGTCGGTGAGCGGCAGGTAGCTCAGTACACGGCGCAGCACCGACGGGCCATCCATCAGCAGGAAGAAGATGGAGTAGAGCAGGATGAAGAAGTGGAAGACGAACGTGACCGTCCCGCGCGTGGTGTTGGAGAGCGAGTTGATGAGGAACCCGCCGATGGCGTTCACGATGTCGCCCGCGCGCGTGACGATGTCGTCGCGATACGGCTCGAGGTGCTCGAAGCCGGGGATCCGCTCGAGCACCTGCTCGAGGTAGGTCGGCTCGGACAGGAATCGTTCGACGACCGGCGTGATACTGCCGGTGACGCGAATCGCCTGGTTCAGCACGATGCCGAGAATGGCGAGCAGCGGGAGGACGAACCCCAGGACGATCAGGAGCAGCGTGATGCCCGCAGCAATCGCCCGATGACCGCCGAGTCCGATGGCCAGCCGCTGGTACAGCGGGTAGGCGAGCCCGGCGAAGATGGCGGCCATCAGGATCGTGAGCAGGAACGGCCGCAGCATGGCGATGAACGCGATGCTGATGGCGACGACGAGGATGAGCAGGAATGCCCTGCGGAACCGGTCTCCAGTCATGTGATGGCCCGTGGCGGGCGTGAGTCATCATCGCCGTGGGTGTCGCCGGCGTCAACAACGGACAGGTGGCCACACGCGTTGGTGGGAAGCGGTTCTCTGTTAGACTTCCGCCCCGCGGGCGCGGCCGGCCCGCCGGCTTCTCCGAGGAGCGTACTCATGCGTCGTCTGTTTGCCCTGATCGCCGCCGGTGGTGTCGTCGCGATGCTGCCCGCGGCCGCAGCCGCCCAGCAGCCGCAGGCAGCGGCGGTCGTCTACCCGCTGGGACCTGATTCGCTGCCAAAGCCAGGCGTGCCGAAAGGGCGGCTCGAGGGGCCGTTCGAGATGCGCAGTGCGATCCTGACCGGGACGGTCCGGCGCTACTGGGTGTTCGTTCCCGCGCAGTACACCGGCAGCACGCC
>JBIQJY010000064.1:1472-5312 GCA_044507065.1 Acidobacteriota bacterium | reverse complement strand
ACGAGCAGCGGCGCGATCTGCGCGTTCACGGTCGCCTGGCATCGCCCGGACGTCTTCCGGAAGGTCATCAGCATGATCGGCAGCTATACGTCGATTGCCTATCGGCCCGCCACGGCCGAGCGGCCCATGATCCCCGGCGGCGACCTCTACCCGACGCTCATCCGCAAGAATCCGCCGAAGCCGATCCGCATCTTCCTGCAGGACGGGTCCGCCGATCTCGACAATGTGCACGGCAACTGGTTCCTGGCCAACCAGCAGATGCTGGCGGCCTTCGAGTTCGCCAATCGGAACGCGAAGGAGCCGGGGCCACGCTACGACGTCGATCACGTCTGGGGCGAGGGGGCGCACTCGGACGCCCACGGCGGAGCGCTGCTGCCCGACATCCTCCGCTGGATGTGGCGCGACGCACCGAAGTAGGCGGCGCGGTTGCCCACGCCCCCCGCCGCCGAACCGCCTGCCGGGTCGCTGCACCGAACGCTTCAGTTCTTCGTGAACGTGCGCGCGACGGAAGTTGCCGCGCTCGGATGGGCGTGGCTGTACTTCTTCGCCGTCCTGTCCTCCTACTACGTCATCCGACCCATCCGCGATGAGGTGGGTGTGGCCAGCGGCGTCGAGAACCTCTCGTGGCTGTTCACCGGCACGCTCACCGGGATGATCCTGCTGAACCCGCCGTTCGCCGCGCTGGTCTCCCGCCTGTCGCGCCGGCGCTTCGTCCGGTACACCTACCGGTTCTTCATGGCGAACCTGGTGGCGTTCTACGCGCTGACCGAGCTGTCGCCCGCGTCGGCGCAGATCTGGATCGGACGTGTGTTCTTCGTCTGGGTCTCGATCTTCAACATGTTCGTCGTCTCCATGTTCTGGGCGACCATGGTGGACCTGTTCACGCGGGAGCAGGGCAAGCGCCTGTTCGGCTTCATCGCCGCGGGCGCCACGATTGGAGGCATTGTCGGGTCTGGCATGACGGCGGTGCTCGTCAGCATCATGGGGTCGGCCAACCTGCTGCTGGTATCGGCCGCGCTGCTCGAAGTCGCGGTGCGGGCGTTCGGGCGGCTGGCCCGCGCCGCCACGGTGGGCGAGGCCGCCGACGCCGTCATGCGCCAGGACGCACCAATGGGAGGGAGCGCGTTTGCCGGCGTCGTGCAGATCTTCCGGTCGCCGTACCTGCTCGGCATCTGCCTGTACATGCTGCTCTTCACGACGCTCTCGACGTTCCTGTACTTCCAGCAGGCCTGGATCGTGGACGCCGAGATTGAGGACCGTGTCGCGCGCACGCAGTTCTTCGCGGCGTTCAACCTGGCGGTCAACGTGATTGCGCTGCTGGTGCAGACGCTGCTGACCGGGCGGATCATCAGGTGGCTCGGCCTTGCCCTGTCGCTCTCCGTCCTCCCCGCGGTGACGGTGGCCGGCTTCATGCTCGTGGGGCTGATGCCCACGATGGCCGTCATTGTCGGTTTTCACGTCCTGCGGCGTGCCGGAGAGTTCGCGCTGGCGCGCCCCGCGCGGGAAATTCTCTTCACGACCGTGTCCCGCGAGGAGAAGTACAAGGCGAAGAGTCTCATCGACACGTTCGTCTACCGTACCGGCGATCAGGTCGGGGCGTGGTCCTACTCGATGCTCGCGGCGGCCGGACTCGGCATTGCGGGGGTGGCCTGGATTGCCGTGCCGCTCTCGGTCGTCTGGCTCGTCAACGGCTGGCGCCTGGGCCGGCGGCAGGATCGGATGTCGGCGGCCGCTTCGCTGGCCGCACGCGGGGCCTGAGACAGCGGGGGATTGCGGTCGCGGACGACGGGGATGCGGTCAGTTCACGAGCGCGTCGTCGCGCAGCGCCCGGGCGAGCTCGGCCGCGGCCTCGGCCGGTGCGCCCTCGATCATGCGCGTCGCCTTGGTGCCAACGGGGACCCGCATCGAGAGGATGCGGTGTGCGGGCGGCGGCGCGGCAGGGGCGGCCACCACGCGCAGTTCCTTCTTCTTCGCGGCCATGATGCCCTTGAGCGTGGCGTAGCGCAGTTGATTGATGCCACTCTGGACGGTCAGGACGGCCGGCAGCGGCATGGCAATCCACTGGAACCAGCCGCCTTCGAGTTCGCGCTTGACGCGCAGGGCGCCCTCCTGCACCTCGATGCCGACCACGATGGTCGAGTGCACGGCGTCCAGTCGTTCCGCGAGGATCACTCCCACCTGTGCGAAACCCTGGTCGTCGGACTGCAGGCCGGTGAGCACCAGGTCGACTGCTTCGCCCTCGAGGCCGGCGGCCAGCGCACCGGCCGTCGTCGATGGATCGGACGTGGCGAGGTGGTCACCGTTCACGTGGATCGCGCGGTCAGCGCCCCGGGCCAGCGCTTCGCGCAGGACCTGCGTGACGCGCGCGGGGCCGGCCGAGATCGCAACGACCTCGCCGCCATGCCGCTCCTTCAGCCGCAGCGCTTCCTCGAGCGCGTAGGCATCGGGTTCGTTCAGGGCCCAGGCCGCCGCGTCCTCGCGAATCCACGAGCCGGAAGCATTCGGACGGACGCGCGTCTCGGGTGTGACGACCTGTTTGATGCAGACAGCAATCTTCATGGACGGACGCGATTATACCGGCTGGCCGTGGGGCGAGCTGCGGTAGCCTTCCAGCCATCCAATGGCTTGCCGCCCACGACGCACCGTGCGCGCCGGCTCCCTGAAACTTCTACCGGGGTGCCGGGTTCTCGACACTGATGACACCCGGCGAGCGACGGTCCAGGGATGAGCGACGTCGACCGGTTTGAGGCGTTCGTGCGCCGGTACCAGGACATGGTCTTCGCCACCGCTTTTCGCCTGCTCGGACGGCCCGCCGACGCCGAGGACGTTGCACAGAGCGTGTTCCTGAAGGCGTACGAGCGCTTCGACCAGATCGGGCCCAGCCCGGCAGCCCCCGGCTGGCTCAAGACGGTGACGACGAATCTGTGCCTGAACCACCTGTCGCGCCACCGGGCACGCTGGCGGCTGTTCAGCGAAATGAGCCGCGAGGACGAATCCGGCGAATCGGTTGGTTTCGAGGCCACGCTGGCCGCGCCGGTCTCGGGCGACGATTTCGACGAAACGGCACGGCAGGAGGCGCTGGCTCGCGCCCTCGAGGGGCTGCCGGACCACCAGCGCGTGCCCCTCGTGCTCTATCACTACGAGGACAAGAGCTACCAGGAAATCGCGACGTTGCTCGGCGTGTCGCTGGGCAAGATCAAGACGGACATCCATCGGGGCCGGGAAGCCCTGCGGCAGCACGTGACACACCATGAATCCCATTGATCTCGAGCGAAACATCGACCGGGCCCTCAAGGCCCTTCCCGAACCGCGGGCGCCGCAGGGCCTGCTGCCGGCCGTGATGCTGGCGGTCCGCGCCGCCGCGCGGCCCTGGTATGCGCGCCCCTGGGCCGACTGGCCAGGCCAGTGGCAGGCCGTATCGGCCGCGACGTTACTGGCGCTTCTCGCCCTCGGCGCCGTGCTGCTGCCGGCCGCGCCGCACGTCGGGGCGTTCGACGTCGTCGTGGCGCCGGCCAGTGCCTTCTTCTCGCACGTCGAGACGTTCGTCTCGGTTGTCGAGATTCTGGCGCGCACAGTACGTCAATCGATTATCGGCATCGCCCTCGGCGTGGTCGTCATCATGGCGGCCAGCAGCGTGGCGGTGGGCGCGGCCATTGGCCGTCTGGCCGTAGGAGGAGTACGTTCATGAAGCCATCAGACAGCAGCCTGGCCGCCCGGGGCCATCGTTTCCCGCGTGTCGCCACGCGTCGGCTGCTTGCCGCCGCTGTGACGCTCGCGCTCACGGCCGGTGTGGGGCAGACGTGGCTCGTGCGCGCGCAGGAGCCGCCGCAGCCGCCCGCG
>JBIQJY010000064.1:0-1372 GCA_044507065.1 Acidobacteriota bacterium | reverse complement strand
GTCGATCGCGACGTGGTGGTGGTGCTCGGATCGCTCCGGCTCGGTCCAGGGGCCGTCGTCAACGGCGACGTCGTGGCAGTCGGCAGTGCCACGACCATCGCGCCCGGGGCGCGCGCCGGACGCGACTTCGTGTCGGTGGGCGGCGGACTGGATGCCCCGGCGGGGTTCGTTCCCGGCCGCGAGTACACCGTGATCGGCCTGCCGTTCGTCGGCCAGCACATGGACGCCGCCGTGCCGTGGTTCACGCGCGGTCTTCTGCTCGGCCGATTGATTGTTCCGAGTCTCGGCTGGCTGTGGATGGTCGTCGGCGTGATCGTCGCGGTCTACCTCGTACTCAACCTGCTCTTCGAGCGGCCGGTCCGCACCTGCCGCGACGTCATCGCCACGCGGCCCCTGAGCGCGTTCCTCATGGGCGTGCTGCTGCTCGTCCTGATGCCGCTGGCGTTCTCGATCCTGGCGGTGTCGGTCATCGGCATCCCGGTCATTCCCTTCATCGTCTGCGGCGTGTTCGTGGCGGCGCTCTTCGGCAAGATCGGACTCACGCGCTGGATTGGGCACAGCATCGTGCCAGAGGTCGAGGAGGGCAACCGCCTCGAGTCCCTGCGCTCGTTCGGCATCGGGACGGCCATCATCCTGCTGGCCTACATGGTGCCGGTGCTCGGCGTCCTTGTGTGGGCACTCGGCAGCGTCTTTGGCCTGGGCGCCGCGACGCTGGCCTTCACATCCGGACTGCGGCGCGAAAGCCCGCCGAGGGTGCAGCCGGCTACCGGAGGCGTCGTTCCACCGGCCGGTCCATCCATGGCGCCCGTTGCGCCCGCGATGGGCGTGAGCGCGACGCCCGTCGAGGCGTCGGCAGGCGACTTCGCGTCAGAGTCCGTGGGTCCGGGGGCCGGCGCGTTCGAGGCAGCCGCGCCGGCGCCGCCCGTGCCCCCGGTGGTGGCGGCGTCAGCCGGACCGGGCGCGACCCGCGAGGCTGCCGTCACCGCGCAACTGGTGACGATGCCGAAGGCCCTGTTCCTCGATCGACTGGCCGCGTTCGCCCTCGACGTGCTGCTCGTGTCGCTGACGTTCAACCTGCTCGACATGAACGGCGCGCGGGCATTCTTCACCCTGCTGCTGGGCTACCACATCGTCTTCTGGGCACTGAAGGCGACGACGGTCGGCGGCATCATCTGCAACCTGCGGATCACGCGGACCGACGGCCAGCCGCTGACGATTGCGGATGCGATGATCCGCGGCTTCTCGAGCATCTTCTCGATTGCGGCGCTCGGCATCGGCTGTTTCTGGATTCTCTTCGATGCCGACAGCCAGGCCTGGCACGATCGGTTCGCCGGCACGTGGGTCGTGAAGGTGCCGAAGGGCTGGCCGCTCT
>JBIQJY010000144.1:0-2777 GCA_044507065.1 Acidobacteriota bacterium | reverse complement strand
CGCTGGAGACCGGTGGCACCGTCATCGGCGACAAGGTGACCATCACCCTCGAGATTGAGGCGCTCAAGCAGGCCTGAGGCGCAGCCCGTAGCGCCCGCCGGCATGTCGCGCTGGGTGGCTCTCAGCCCTCCGGAGCCGCCCAGCGCGACAACGCGTTCGCGGGTCAATGCCGCCCGATGTGCGATTCGGCACGCATCCGCTCCACCATATGCGGGTAGTGCAGTTCGAACGCGGGCCGTTCGGAACGGATCCGCGGCAGCTCGGTGAAGTTGTGCCGCGGCGGCGGACAGGACGTCGCCCATTCCAGGGAATTACCGTGGCCCCAGGGATCGTCGACGACGACGGGTTCGCCGTAACGCCAGCTCTTGAACACGTTCCAGACGAACGGCAGCATCGAGATACCAAGGGTGAAGGCCCCGATGGACGACACCACGTTGAGCGCCGTAAAGCCGTCGGTGGGCAGGTAATCGGCGTAGCGGCGCGGCATGCCCTCGTTGCCGAGCCAGTGCTGCACCAGGAACGTGGCGTGGAAACCGATGAACGTCAACCAGAAGTGCAGCTTGCCCAGGCGCTCGTCGAGCAGCCGGCCCGTCATCTTCGGGAACCAGAAGTACACCCCGGCGAATGACGCGAACACGATGGTGCCGAACAGCACATAGTGGAAATGCGCTATCAGGAAATAGGTGTCGGTGACATGGAAGTCCAGCGGCGGGCTCGCGAGCATCACGCCGGACAGTCCGCCGAGCAGGAACGTCACCAGGAAGCCGACCGAGAACAGCATCGGTGTCTCGAACGTCAACTGGCCCTTCCACATCGTGCCGATCCAGTTGAAGAACTTGATGCCGGTCGGCACCGCGATCAGATAGGTCATGAACGAGAAGAACGGCAGCAGCACCGCGCCGGTGGCGAACATGTGGTGCGCCCACACCGCGACCGACAGCGCGGCGATCGACACCGTTGCATACACCAGGGTGGTGTAGCCGAAGATCGGCTTGCGGCTGAACACGGGGATGATCTCGGTGACGATGCCGAAGAACGGCAGCGCCACGATGTAGACCTCGGGATGGCCGAAGAACCAGAACAGGTGCTGCCACAAGAGGACTCCGCCGTTGGCGGGGTCGTAGACGTGCGCGCCCAGGTGACGGTCGGCGGCCAGGCCGAACAGCGCAGCGGTCAGCAGCGGGAACACCAGCAGTACGAGGATGCTGGTGATGAGGATGTTCCAGGTGAAGATCGGCATCCGGAACATCACCATGCCCGGCGCGCGCATGCAGACCACGGTGGTGATCATGTTGACCGCACCGAGAATGGTCCCGAGGCCGCTGACGGCCAGGCCCAAGATCCAGAGGTCGGCGCCCGCGCCGGGGCTGTGGATGACATCGCTGAGCGGGGTGTAGGCCGTCCAGCCGAAGTCTGCGGCGCCACCGGGTGTGATGAACCCGCTGAGCACGATGAGCCCGCCGAAGGCGAAGAGCCAGAACGAGAGTGCGTTGAGCCGGGGGAACGCCACGTCGGGTGAGCCGATCTGCAGCGGTAGCACCAGGTTGGCGAAGCCGAACACGATGGGCGTGGCGTAGAACAGCAGCATCACCGTGCCGTGCATGGTGAACAACTGGTTGTACTGCTCGTTGGACAAGAACTGCAGACCGGGCTGCGCGAGTTCCCCGCGGATCAAGAGCGCCATGATGCCGCCGGTGAAGAAGAATGTGAAGCACGCGACCATGTACATGATCCCGATCAGCTTGTGATCGGTGGTTGTGATGACCTGGTAGATCAGGTTTCCGCGCGGGCCCAGACGTTCCGGGACGGGGCGCTTCGCGATGAGGGCGAGCGGGCGGAGATCCGGTGGCTTCACCACTTGGTCGGTCATCTCGCGCTCCAGTTTTTACAATCTACGTTTGTGTAAACTATGCGCCATGACCTATGTGATCGGCAAGCCTTGCGTGGACGTAATGGATCGGTCCTGCGTCGACGAGTGTCCTGTCGACTGCATCTACGAAGGCGCCCGTGCCCTGTATATCCATCCCGATGAATGTGTGGATTGTGGTGCCTGCGAACCGGTCTGCCCTGTCGAGGCGATCTACTACGAAGACGACCTGCCCGGCGAGCTGGTGCCGTACCAGGCAGACAACGCTGCGTTCTTCGCCGACACACTGCCTGGCCGCGACGAGCCGCTCGGGTCGCCCGGCGGCGCCGCCAAACTCGGCCCGGTAGGCGCCGATGCGCCCCTGGTTGCCGGCCTGCCCCCGCAGGAGCCGTCATGAGCCCGCCTACCGTCGACGCGCCTGTGCGTGATCTCGCCGACCGGGCCGACGTGCATGCCCTGCTGTCGCGGTTCTATGGCCGCGTGCTCGTCGACGACCTGCTCGCAGGCCCGTTCACCGAGGTCCGGGACGAAGGTCTGGCCGCACATCTCCCCGTCATGTGTGACTTCTGGGAAACCGTACTGTTCCGGGCCGGGCGCTATCGGGGCAGCGCGTTGCAGGTGCATCGCGGGGTGCATCGGCGCCACCCTCTGAACCAGCGGCACTTCGTTCGATGGCTGACGCTGTGGCTGCGCACCGTCGACGAAATGTACTGCGGGCCCGTCGCCGAACAGGCCAAGACCCAGGCCGGCCGCATCGCGTGGGCCATTCACCGCAGGCTCACCGGTGGCGACGCGGCCGAACTCGACGCCTGCGTGGGCAGGGCGACCTGACGCCGCGGCAGGCGAGCAACAATTACAACCGTGCGGCGAGTTCGGTGCCCTGGCGGATGGCTCGTTTGGCGTCGAGTTC
>JBIQJY010000008.1:86926-89381 GCA_044507065.1 Acidobacteriota bacterium | reverse complement strand
TCGTTCAACTTCGAGCTGCAGGCCTCGGCGACCGACAACGCCATCAACATCGCGCTGGCCGAACAGCACAGCTTCCCGCTGGCCGACGTGTTCGGCTACCTGCGGCCCGCAACGGCCCGCGACGTGCTGGAGCAGGCCTCGCTCGATTCGCCGATCTTCGGCACGCGCTGGCGCTGGGACGCGTCGCGCTCGCTGGCGCTGCTCCGTTTCCGCGCCGGTCGCAAGGTACCCATCCACATCCAGCGGCTGCAGTCGGACGACCTGCTCGCGGCTGTCTTCCCGGACGTTGCCGCCTGCCAGGAAAACATCGACGGTCCCATCGTCATTCCGGACCATCCCCTGATTCAGGAAGTGATGAAGGATGTGTTGACTGAGGCGATGGACGTCGACGGCCTGACAGCGGTGCTCGAAGCCATCGCCGACGGCAGCATCCGCGTTGTCGCGATCGATACGCCTGAACCGTCGGTGCTGTCGCACGAGATCCTCAACGCGAATCCGTGGGCGTTCCTCGACGACGCCCCGCTCGAGGAGCGCCGGGCGCGCGCGGTGCAGCTGCGCCGGACGCTGCCCGATGCCGACCAGCGCGAGATGGGCCGGCTCGACCCGGCGGCCATTGCCGACGTGCGGCAGCAGGCATGGCCCGACGTCCGCGATGCCGACGAGTTGCACGATCTGCTGTTGACGGTCATCGCGATTCCAGTTCCCCCGGGGCCCGATGCGGTCCGCGCGACGCCCGACGCGATTCGCGATCCGCTCGCCACCCGCATCGCGGCGGAATATCCGCGATGGTCACCGCTGGCCGAGGCGCTCGTTGCGGCACGACGCGCGGCCGTGGGCCTGGTCGACGGCGTGGCGTTCCTGGTCGCGAGTGAACGCCGGCGCGCTTTCGCGGCCGTCTACCCGGGCGCATCGTTCACGTCGACGGCTATCGAGGTTGGTGAAGCCGAACCCACGGCAGTCGATGCCCGCACGACCGTCGTCCAGGGCTGGATGGCGCACGCCGGACCAATCGAAGCGCGCGGCCTCGGCGCCCTCCTGCACCTGCCGCCGGGTGACGTGCACGAGGCGCTGCTGCGCCTCGAGGCATCGGGCTGGGCGCTGCGCGGCCAGTTCGACGACACGCTGCCGCGCGACGCCGACTTCCCCGACCAGTGGTGCGAACGGCGGCTGCTGGCTCGCATTCACCGGCAGACGATCGGGGCGCTGCGCCGCGAGATTGCGCCGGTCAGTGCGGCGGATTTCATGCGCTGGCTGCTCGAGTGGCAGCACGTGGCCCCCGGCGCCCAGCTTCACGGCGAGGCTGGCACGCTCGAAGTCGTGCGCCAGCTCCAGGGGTTCGAAGCGCCGGCCAACAGCTGGGAGCCCCAGCTGCTGGCCAGCCGCGTGGCCGGCTATGACCCGGCTCACCTCGATCGGCTCTGCCTGGGCGGCGAGATCGGCTGGGGCCGGCTGTCTCCGCATCCCGCCACGGTCGAATCGGCGGCCGCCGGCGGCCCGCGGCGCGTGGTGCCGACGAGCGTTGCCCCCATCACCTTCTTTGCCCGCGACGATGCGGCGTGGCTTGCGCGCCGGACGCCAAGCGAGGACGATGGCGCGCTGACGCCGAACGCGCGCGCGGTGCTGGCAGCGCTCCGGCGCGCCGGTGCGTCGTTCTTCACCGACCTGACTCGCGCCACGCGGCAGCTCGACGCCGAAGTGGAGCTCGCCTTGTGGGAACTGGTCGCCGCCGGGCTCGTCACGGCCGACGGCTTCGACAACCTGCGGGCGCTCGTCGACCCGCGGCGCCGCGCGGGCCAGGGGCGCGGACGCCATCAGCGCCCCCGGCATGGCGCCGGGCGCTGGGCGCTGCTGCCGCACGAGGGCGACGCCGACCGGACGCGCATCGCGGAGGCGTCGGCGTGGATGCTGCTGCGGCGCTACGGCGTGGTATTCCGCGACCTGATGGCGCGCGAGTCGAACATTCCTGTCTGGCGCGACGTGCTGCTCGCGCTGCGCCGCCTCGAAGACCGCGGGGAGATCCGCGGCGGCCGGTTCGTCAACGGGTTCGTGGGCGAGCAGTTCGCGCTGCCCGTCGCGGTCGAGTCGCTGCGCGCGCTGCGCCACCGGCCACTCACCGGCGGCCTCGTGGTCGTGGCCGCGACCGATCCGCTGAACCTGGTGGGAATCCTCGTGCCCGGCGACCGCGTCCCGGCCGTCACGGGGCGCACGGTGGTCTTCCGCGACGGCGTGGCGCTCGCCCCCGATGACGCGGCGGAGGCCGTCAGGCCTCGAAGCGCTTGAGCGGATTCAATGAACGAGCACGCCAACGCAAAGAACAATTGCACCGCGCGTCACAAGCACGCTAAGCTTCGCCTATCCAGAGACACCTTTCGAAGCCGCCGGGACATCCTGGAAGGGCTCTCTGACCGCATCGTTTCGCCGACAGCTCGACAACCAAGGAGACCTACTATGATTC
>JBIQJY010000008.1:80525-86826 GCA_044507065.1 Acidobacteriota bacterium | reverse complement strand
TATACAGATCCATGGGTCAATTGGACTTACGGCAGCACCTTTGGAGACGCACACATTTCGGTCTGGAGTACATACGGGGGAAATGACTACTGGGATGGCATCTACTGGGACACCAGCGTGACACCATCCGGCAGCCACTTCTTGGTGCTCGGCAACGACGGGTACCTAAGTACCGTCGACGGAACTGGCACGATCAAGGTATGGGCCGGACCTGGCATGTAGGTAACCCTGTGCCGCGCGGGCACTTGCCCGCGCGGCACACGCCGCTGTGAAGGCCTTCCGTTCGCACTCGCTGCGACTACCATAAGATGGGTTTCCGGCTATTCCGAAGCACACGCCCTGACACCGGCAACCAGAACGATCTGGCGTCTGTCAGCGACGTCAGACTCGCCTATCAACTGATTCTGAGGCGCGAACCCGACCCCGAGGGACTGGCCGCATACTCGGCTCGTGTCCGTGCCGGGCTACCGCTCGATGCCCTCCTCCAGGAGTTGATGGCATCGCGCGAACGACGGGAACTCATCGCAGGACTCCGGGACGCCGACGCGGCGCGCTCGGGCGTCGATCAGCCAATCGACACGAGCTCGTCGTCGCCCGATCGCATCACGCCACAGAGCGTCATCGCGACGCATTCAGTCGAAGAGCTCCTCGCGACTGCCGATCGCTACTACCGGAGCATCGACGACCCGGCCCCCTTGCTGCGCAAGCCTTTCGCGTTCACGCACGAGACGCCGGCGATGCTCGAGAATCTCGGGGCGCTGCTGCGCGGACTTCGACTTGGCAAGACGATGACGGTCGTCGACTTCGGTGCCGGCACATGCTGGCTGTCGCGCCTGATCACCGAACTGAGCTGCCAGGTCATCTGCTGCGACGCGTCGGCGGCCGCCCTCGACATCGGGCGCCGGCTGTTCGCCGACCATCCACCGATGCTGGGATCGGAAGCCTTCCCGCCGGTCTTCCTGCCGTTCGATGGACACCGAATCGACCTGCCGGACGAGTCGGTCGACAGGATCATCTCGTTCGACACATTCCACCACGTGCCGAACCAGGCGGTCGTGCTGCGGGAGTTCTCCCGAATCCTCCGCCCTGGCGGCATCGTCGGGTTCAGTGAGCCAGGCCTGCACCACTCGCACGACCCGCAGGCGCAGTATGAAATGCGCAACTACGGCGTCCTCGAGAATGATATCGACCTCCTCGCGATCCGATCCCTGGCGTCAGACGCAGGCTTCACCGAACTCACTGTTCGAGTGATGACCGACCTGACGATCTCCGGCGATGACTACGAGCGGGCCTTCCGGCAGGGCTCCACGTCAGAGGTGCAGCCACGGGTCTGGCGGAACGCGGCAGACACGCAGGCCAACGGGTCGATCTTCTTTCTTCACAAGGGCAAGCCACGGCTCGACAGCCGGGGTCACGAGGGCCTGTCTCACCGCATGGAGCTCGTTGGCCCAGCCATGGTCGTCACGCGCGACAGGCGCGTGCCGCTCGCCTTTCGAATCGAGAACACGGGACAGGCGACGTGGCTCAGCTCGAACATCGGCATTCACGGCGTCGTCCGGCTCGGGTCGCACCTGTACGACGCCGACGACCAGCTCATCGACATTGATCACTCCCGGCACGGACTGCCACGCGATGTACTTCCCGGCGACAGCGTCGAGATGCACATTGACGTAGACGTTCCGGACCGGACGTGCCGGCTCGTGTTCGATCTGGTTGCCGAAGGCGTGCGCTGGTTCGAGAACGACGGCTCCGCCGTTGTCTCCGTCACGATTCAGCGCCACGGACCAACGTCCGACGACGCGGCGGAGGCCGTCAGGCCTCGAAGCGCTTGAGCAGCAGCGTGCCGTTGGTGCCGCCGAACCCGAACGAGTTCGACAGCGCGTAGTCGATCTTCATCTCGCGCTTCACGTTGGGCGCGTAGTCGAGATCGCAGGCCGGATCGGGATTGTCGAGATTGATGGTCGGCGGCGCCACCTGGTGGCGGATGGCGAGCGCGGTGATGCCCGCCTCGAGCCCGCCGGCGGCGCCGAGCAGGTGCCCGGTCATCGACTTGGTCGACGACATCACCAGCTTCGACGCGTGGTCGCCGAACGTCGTCTTGACGGCCAGCGTCTCGGTCGGGTCGTTGATGGGCGTCGACGTGCCGTGGGCGTTGATGTAGTCGATCTGGTCGGGCCGCACGCCCGCCTTGCGCAGGGCCATGCGCATCGACCGGATCGCCCCGTTGGCGTCCTCGGGCTGGGACGTCAGGTGGAACGCGTCACCCGACAGGCCGTAGCCGACGATCTCGGCGTAGATGGTCGCGCCGCGCCGCCGGGCGCCCTCGAGTTCCTCGAGGATGACCATGCCGGCGCCCTCGCCGATGACGAAGCCGTCGCGGTCCTTGTCGAACGGCCGGCTCGCGCGGGCCGGCTCGTCGTTGCGCGTCGACAGCGCGCGGAGCGCCGCGAACCCGCCGACACCGAGCGGCGTGATCGACGCCTCGGACCCGCCGGCAATCATCACGTCGGCATCGCCGCGCTTGATGATCTCGGCCGCCTCGCCAATCGAATGCGCCGAGGCCGTGCAGGCCGTGCAGGTGGCCAGGTTCGGCCCGCGGGCGCCGAACCGGATCGACACCTGGCCGGCGGCCAGGTTGATGATCGAGGCCGGAATGAAGAACGGGGAAATCCGGCGTGGTCCACCGTCGATGAGCGCGATGTGCTCGTTCTCGATGGTCTGGAACCCGCCGATCCCCGAGGCGATGTAGACGCCGACGTTGTCGGCGATGTCGGGAGTGATCTCCAGGCGCGCATCACGCACCGCGAAGTCCGCGGCCGCGATGGCGTACTGGATGAAGACGTCCATCTTCTTGACGTCCTTCTTCTCGACGAACTGCAGCGGATCGAACCCCTTCACCTCGCCGGCAATACGCGCGGCGTGCTTCGACGCGTCGAAGTGCGTGATCGGTCCGATGCCGCTGTGCCCGGCGCACAACGCATCCCAGTTGGCTTGCGTCCCGATGCCGACCGACGACAGCAGGCCGACGCCCGTGACGACTACTCGCCTCGTCAACAACGCCTCCGAACTACTTCTTCTTGGCGTGGCCCTCGATGTACTCGATGGCTTCCTTCACGCGCGTGATCTTCTCGGCATCCTCGTCGGGAATCTCGATACCGAATTCCTCTTCGAACGCCATGACGAGCTCGACCGTGTCGAGCGAATCCGCACCGAGATCATCGACAAACGACGCGTCCGGCGTCACTTCTTCTTCGTCGACCCCGAGCTGCTCGACGATGATCTTCTTGACCTGATCCGCAACTGCCATTCAATCCTCCTCGAAGACGGGGCCCGCGCCCGCCGCCTTTCACCGCTGCCGGTCCGTCCGCGTCATGCGGCCCGGACGAACTGTCTCACATGTACATGCCGCCGTTGACGGAGAGTACGTGCCCCGTAATATACGACGCTTCGTCGGACGCGAGGAACGCCACGGCGGCCGCGACATCGGCCGGCGTGCCCAGCCGCTGCGCGGGAATCCGCGCGGCCCACGTCTCGTGGGCGGCGGCCGCGATCGCGCGCGTCATGTCGGTATCGATCAGGCCCGGCGCCACGGCGTTGACCGTGATGCCGCGCGAGGCGACCTCGAGCGCAAGCGATTTCGTCAGACCGATGAGCCCGGCCTTCGACGCCGCATAGTTGGCCTGGCCGGCGTTGCCGGCCTGTCCGACCACCGAGGCGACGTTCACGATGCGCCCGGCGCGCTGCTTCACCATCGGCCGGAGGACGGCCTGGATGCACGTGAAGGCGGCCGTCAGGTTCGTCGCGATCACCGCGTCCCAGTCGTCGCGCTTCATGCGCAGCATCAGCTGGTCGCGCGCGATGCCGGCGTTGTTGATCAGGATGTCCACGCGGCCGTGCCGCGCGACGACGTCGCCCACGAGGGCGGCCACGGCGTCACTGTCGGTCACGTCGAGCGCCACGGCTTCGGCGCGACCGCCAGCCGCCGCGATGGCCGCGACCGTCCCGGCCGCGTTCTCGCCCCGGGCGGCGGCCACCACAGTGGCGCCGTCAGACGCCAGCCGTTCGGCAATCGCGCGCCCGATGCCCCGTGACGCGCCCGTGATCAGGGCCACACGGCCCGCAATAGTGCTCATCTCAGCCTGCCTACTTCAGCACAGCCCGCACGCCGACGCAACCTCATCGGTCCGTTCATTCAGCGGGTCGCAGCGCGGTCTGCAGCCGCTCCACGACGCGCGACCCGGCCAGGCGCGCCGCCATGGCGATGCCGCTGCCCACGGCCCGCGACGACGAGCGTCCGTGCCCCACCAGCGCCAGCCCCTGCACGCCAAGGAGCGGCGCGGCGCCGTATTCCGCGTAGTCGACACGCTGGCGGAATCGTGCGAACGCGCGACGCATGAGCAGCCCGCCAATCTGCGAGACGAGCGCCGCATCGAGCTCCTGTCGCAGCATCTCCTCGAGCGACTCGACCAGGCCCTCGCCCACCTTCAACGCGATATTGCCGGTGAAGCCATCACAGACCACGACATCGGCGCGACCCGTGAACAGATCGCGCGCCTCGATGTTGCCGATGAAGTGGAGTGGTTCGTCACGCAGCCGGTGATGGGTCTCGCGAATCAGGTCGGTGCCCTTGCGGGCCTCCTCGCCAATCGACAGCAGGCCGACCTTGGGCTCCGCCAGTTCCATCACCACCGACGCGTAGGCGGCACCCAGATGGGCGAACTGCACGAGATGCTCGGTCCGGCATTCGACGCTGGCGCCGGCGTCGAGCAGGACGGCCGCCCCCGTCTGCGTGGGCATCGTGACGGCCAGCGCGGGACGATGCACGCCCGGCATCAGGCCCAGGACGCCGTGCGCGGCCAGCAGCGTGGCGCCCGAGTGCCCCGCGCTGAAGAACGCCGCCGCGTGGCCGGCCGCCACCATCTCGGCCGCAACCCGGACGGACGCGCGCGGCCGACGACGCAGCGCGACGAGCGGCGCCTCGTCCATCGAGACGACGTCGGGTGCATCGACGACCGACAGCACGGCCCCGGCCGTGTCGCGTCGGTCGAGCTCCGCGCGCAGCCGGTCCGCCGGGCCGACGAGCACGACGGCCACCGGCAGCGACCGCGCCGCCTGCACGGCGCCGTCGATGACTGCGGCTGGCGCGTGATCGCCGCCCATGGCGTCGACCGCTACGGTCAGCACGGATCAACCATGGTGGGGAACGACCGCTGCCCGGGACGGGCCGCGGGGGTTATTCCTCGGGGACGGGACGCGCCTGCCGGCCCCGGTAGTAACCACAGTTACCGCACACGGCGTGCGGCAACTTGGCCTCCTGGCACTGCGGACACGTGCTCGTGCCCACGGGCTTGAGGGCGTCGTGCGTGCGGCGCTTGGCGGTACGGGTCTTCGAGTGGCGGCGTTTTGGATTCGGCATGGGACTCGGTCTGTCGTCATCGGCGCCCTGGGGGCGCCGGGTTGGTCGATATCGGCAGCGGGCCACGCGGCCCGACGTGCCGGGTCGTTCAGTGCTTGCTCTGCTTCTCCCGGAACTGGCGCAAGCCGTCCATCCTCGGGTCCACCCATTCCGGCTGACACGAGCACATGCTGGTGTTGCGGTTGGTGCCGCACACCGGGCACAACCCCAGGCAGTCCTCCCGGCAGAGCGGCTTCATCGGCAGGGCGAGGTAGAACTGCTCGCGCATCACCTGCCCGAGATCGATCGCCTCGTCCTCGTAGAACGACACGTTCGCGTCCTCTTCGCCCAGTTGTCGATCCTCGGGCGCACCTGCCGCCTGCGCGGCGAGGGGCAGGAACAACAGGTCCACCGGGACGTCGACCGCGATGCGATACGGCTCGAGGCAGCGACTGCACGGCACCTCGAGCTCTGTCGCGAGACGCCCCACAATCCGGACCTTCTCGCGGTCCTTCCGCACATCGGCCTGGAAGATGACCGGGACGACAACCCGGAAATCCTGGTCGGTCGATTCGAATGCGTCCGGCGGGTCGTGACGGTCGATCCGCCCTGCCCCGCCCCGCAACCGGCTGAGGTCGAGGAGCATATTCATGGAACACCGCCCGCCCTGCAGGCCAATCGGAAATGTTAACAGAAGTGGCCCTGCGCAGGCTACACGCAGGTGGCCCCCCGTCAGCCGCCCCAGGACCGGGGCACGAAGAGTTCCTGAAACAGGGCCACGGCGTATCGGTCGGTCATCCCGGCCACGAAGTCCTTGACGGCCGTGTCGATCCCTTCGGCCTCGATGGTGGCCGCCTCCAGATAGGGTTCCGGCTGGGCGTGCAGCTTCTCCCAGATGCCGCCCAG
>JBIQJY010000008.1:0-80425 GCA_044507065.1 Acidobacteriota bacterium | reverse complement strand
ACCGTGCTCGCACGCGCATCGGCCGGAGCGCCGACCGGCAGGCCGTGTTTGCCCTTGGAGTGGCGCGCGATACCGTCGCGCACCTCCCATGTCAGGTTCAGGCCGCGTCCATCGTTCTCGAGCACGTCGACCACACGAAGGCTCTGCTCGTAGTGACTGAAACCACCCGGCGTCAGCTTGTGGAGCACGCGTTCGCCGGCGTGCCCGAACGGCGGGTGACCAAGGTCGTGTCCGAGGGCAATGGCCTCGGTCAATTCCTCGTGCAGTCGCAGCACCTTCGCGATGCTCCGCGCAATCTGCGAAACCTCGAGCGTGTGCGTCAGCCGCGTGCGGTAGTGATCGCCTGTCGGGGCGAAGAAGACCTGCGTCTTGTGCTTCAGCCGGCGAAAGGCCTTGGAGTGGATGACGCGGTCCCGATCGCGCTGGAACACCGGGCGGATGGGATCCTCGGGCTCCGGACGCAGCCGCCCGCGGCTGCCGGCGCTGCGCGCGGCCTGGGGTGCGAGATGTCCGGCTTCGAGTGCTTCGAGCTGCTGGCGAATCGTCGACATGAACGGTGGCCAGTCTACTTCAGGATTCCCGACAGAAAGCTGTGGCCGTGGGCGAGCGGCGGGACTTCGAACACCTCGGCCAGCGTCTGCCCCAGGTCCGCAAACGTCGCGCGGGTGCCGATGTTCATATCCGACCGCAACGCGTTGCCCGCGAGCAGCACCGGCACGTACTCGCGCGAGTGATCGGTCGACGGCGTCGACGGATCGTTGCCGTGGTCGGCCGTGACCACGAGCAGGTCGCCGTGCCCGAGCTGCGCGCGCAGGTCGCCCAGCCGCGCGTCGAACCGCTCGAGGTTCTCCGCATACCCGGCGATGTCGTTCCTGTGGCCGTATTTCGTGTCGAAGTCCACGAGATTGACGAACAGCAGGCCGGAGCTTGCCGTGCGCAGTTCTCGCTCCAGCACGTCCATGCCGTCATCGTCCGATGTGGTGTGGACCGCGCGCGTGACGCCCCGGCCGGCAAACAGGTCGTTGATCTTGCCGATGGCGATGACGTTGTGCTGGGCGGCACGGACGGCGTCGAGCAGCGTCCGCCCCGTGGGCTCGAGCGCAAAATCGCGACGGTTGGACGTGCGCGCGAACGCCCCCGGCTGCCCGAGGAACGGCCGGGCGATCACACGCGCCACACCCAGCCCCTTCGCGAACATCTCGAAGGCAATCGCGCAGATCCGATACTGTTCATCGATCGGGATCACGCGTTCGTGGGCGGCAATCTGGAAGACACTGTCGGCCGAGGTGTAGACAATCGGCGCGCCCGTCTCGACGTGCCGCGCTCCCAGTTCGTCGATGATCGCGGTACCCGAGGCCACGACGTTGCCGATCGTCGGCCGACCGATGCGGCGCTCGAACTCCGACATGAGATCGGTTGGAAATCCGTCGGGGAATGTCGGGAACGGCCGGTCGAGCACGATGCCGGCCATTTCCCAGTGTCCGGTCACGGAATCCTTGCCCGCCGAGGCCTCGGCCATGCGCCCGTAGGCGCCACGCGCCGGCGGCACCGGTCCATCGATATTGGCCACCTGGGCCATCCCGAGCCGCCGCAGGCTCGGGATGCGCAGTGGTACCGCCGCATGAATGTGGCCCAGCGTGTCGCTGCCCTCGTCGCCGTAACGGTCGGCATCGGGCAGTTCACCAATGCCGACCGAGTCCATCACGATGACGACGACGCGCGAAATGGGCGTCGGGTGCCTCACTGCTTCCTCCGTGCTTCGACCAGGCCAGCCGTCCCGGCGGCAGTCCGCCCGATCCAGGCCCGCACCATCTGCGCCGCCCCGACGGCTGCGGCATCGGTCTCTCCCGGTGCTTCGATCCAGTGCACGTCAGGTTCGCCTCGGAACCAGACGAGTTGGCGACGAGCGTATCGCATGTTCTCCTGGATGATCAGATCGCGGGTCGCGGCCAGGTCCCGGACGCCGGCACGCATCTCCATCACCTGCCGGTAGACGAGCCCCCTGAAGGCATGCGCCGTGGGCGGCACGCCCGCACGCAGAAGGCGGTCGACTTCCTCGACGACACCGGCGCGCAACTGCGCGTCGACGCGGCGGGTCACGCGCGGCAGGAGTGCTTCGCGCGGCAGTCGCAGCCCGATGGTCAGCCGCGTGAAGTCCTCGATGGGCGACCGGGTGTCGTCGAAGTGCGCGGTCAGCGGCCGGCCGGTGACGAGATAGACCTCGAGCGCCCGGACGATGCGCATCAGGTCGCGCGGCTGGATGCGCCGGGCCGATGCCGGGTCGACCCGCGCGAGCCAGCGATGCAGCGCCTCGGGTCCCCGCCGCGACGCCACGCGGCCGAGTCGTTCGCGCAGCGCGGCATCGCGTGTGGGGCCCGGGAACAGACCGCGCATGAGCGCCCGGTAGTAGAACCCCGTGCCGCCCACCAGCACGGGCAGCCGGCCCCGCGCAACGACCGCCCGCGCCACGCGTGCGGCCTCTGCCGCGTAGCGCGCCGCATCGAACACTTCGGTTGGGCCCACCAGGTCGACGAGGTGGTGCGCGATGCCGTGCTGGGCGTCGGCCGGTACCTTGTCGGTACCGATGTCGATGCCGCGATAGACGGCCGTCGAGTCGCAGGCCAGGACTTCGCCGCCGAACGCCTCGGCCAGGGCGATGCCAAGCGCGCTCTTGCCGGTCGCGGTGGGGCCGACGATGGCGACGATGCGGTTCACGGTACCGACCGCGGGTCTTCGTAGTAGTGGAACGTGACGGTGAAGAGCACCATCTCGGCCGGGTATTCGGGCGGCAGTGCGGCCGTGGGATTCGACAGCCGGAGTGCGTTGAGCGCCGCATTGGTCAGCGCGGGAATGGGCGCCGGCTGCAGGACCTCGAGGTCGCGGATGACGCCGTTGCGCAGCACGTTGAACCGGATGACAACGCGGCCCTTGAACGTCATGGCGGCCGATGGCACGAGCCAGTTGCGTTCGACCTGGTTCTTGAACCGGCGCAGCCACGGACCGAAGTCCACGCCCATCGAATCGAACTGGATGTCGGCCGACTGCTCGGTAAGCCCGCCCCGTGGATTCCTGAAGTTGTCCTCGCGCAGGTATTGCTGCAGGTTGCGCAGCGAATCGCTGAGCGAACTCGGATCGGCGCGCGGGGCCGTCCGCAGCGCTTCCTGCCGGGACGCCATCAGGCCCTCGTCTTCCGGCGAAAGGGTCCCGGCGTCGACCACCTCGTCGGCGCCCGGCGACGGTTCGGGAGCCGGAGGCGGCGCGGGCGGTTCGGCAGGCGGACCGCCCACGACTCGCTCGGGCGTGTTGCCCTGCATCGCCGGCTCGGGATCGATCGCGTCGGGCGGCGTCTCGAGGGTGGAACTTCGGCGGTCGAGGTCGGACTGATCCGCCGGCCGAATCGGGGGCCGCTCCATCTCGACGAGCGGCATGACTTCGACGAATCGCAATGGTTCCTGCTGCCGGTCCGGGACGACCTGCGCGAGTTCAACCGCGTCGCGCTCGAACCATGAATCGGGCGCCATGAGGTACACGATCACAATCAGCAGGTGGACGACGATCGACAGGAGGACGCCTTCGCGCAGCGAGATGGCGGAAGGTATACGGGGAATGTCCGGACGATAGTCCTGGAAATCGAAGTACATCAGCGACTTCTAGCTGGCAGTCCCGCCAGGCAGGCGTTCGGGAAACAGTCGGGACGAGCCTCGAGGAAGTATACGGTGCCGCCGGGATGGGGCGAAACGGCGGAGCGGATGCACGCTCTTCAGACGCCGGATGAGCCCGGATGGATGGGCGCCTCTTCAGCCACCGCCAGATAGAGATAGACGATGCCGAACGACATCGTTTCGAAGCGGACCGACGCGAAGCCAGCCCGCCGCAGGATGGCCGCAAAGGCCGCCCCTGTCGGAAATTCCATGACCGAAGCCGGGAGGTAGGTGTAGGCGTCGCCGTGCTTCGAGATGAGCCGGCCGACACGCGGCAGTACCCGCCGGAAGTACCAGAGATACAGCGCGCGCAACCCGGGCACGGCCGGAGCGCCGAACTCGAGCACGGCCAGCCGCCCTCCGGGCTTGAGCACGCGGCGGAACTCGCGGCACGCGGCCTCGGCGTCGACGACGTTGCGAATGCCGAATGCCACCATCGCGGCATCGAACCGGTGATCGGGCAGCGGCACGTTGGTCGCGTCACCCTGCGCGAGCTGGATGCGCGATCCCAGTCGTGCGCCTCGCACCTTCGCCAGGCCGTGGCGCAGCATCTCTCGCGAGAAGTCGATCCCGACCACGTCGTGCGCGGCCTCGCCCTCGGGCCGGCTCACGGCGGCAATGGCGAGATCGGCCGTTCCCGTGCACATGTCGAGCACGCGCTCCGTGCCGGTGAGCCCGAGCGCGCGCACGGCCCTCGCACGCCAGCGCCGATCGAGGCCGGCGCTCAGCAGGTGATTCAGCGTGTCGTAGCGACGCGCGATGGCGTCGAACATCCCGGCGATCTTCGCGGGTTCCTTGGACGTGGAAATGCTCACTCGCCCTTCCATGGCGGGAACAATCGCTGGTCGAAGCCAAGCGCGTTGAGAATCTTCCCGGCGAGAAAGTCGGCGAGGTCGTCGATTGTCGCGGGCTTCTGGTAAAAGGCGGGCATCGCCGGCAGCACCATGGCCCCGGCTTCGGCGCAGGCCACCATGTTGCGCAGGTCGGGCAGACTCATCGGTGTCTCCCGTGGCACCAGGATCAGGCGACGATGCTCTTTCAGCATCACGTCGCCCGCACGCTCGATGAGGTTCTGCGACAGGCCATGAGCCACGCCGGCCATCGTCTTCATCGAGCACGGGACGATGACCATCGCCTCGCAGCGATGACTGCCGCTCGCCAGTGATGCGCCGAGGTCCTTGTTCGCGTGCAGCCGGAGGACGCCGGCCGACACGCCGTTGCCGTACCGACTCGAAAGAAATGCCTCGAGTTGCTCGGGCTTGGCCGCCGCGCCGAGTTCCTCGATGAGCAGCCGGCGGCCGTAGTCGCTCACGATGACGTCGAGGTGGCAGCCGAGCTCGAGCAGCGCGGCCATCGTACGGACCGCGTAGATCGCCCCGCTCGCACCGGTAATGCCCATGGCAATGCGTCTCGCCTGCCCCGTCGTGGCCGATGGCGCCGTCGTCATGCCAGATAGACGTCGGCGGCGGTGGCCAGCAGATACAGCACGCCGACCCAGCCATTCAGGTCGAACGCGCGCTTGACCTGCGACAGGTCGTCAGGACGGACGAGCGACTGTTCGTACACCAGCAGCAGGGCCACGACCGCGACACCGGTGATGTAGATCGGGCCCAGTCCGGCAACGAGACCCACGGACGCGAGCGCAAGGACCGCGACGACGTGCAGGGCTCGCGCGATGGTAATGGCGTGACGCAGCCCGAACCGGACGGGAATCGACCGCAGGCCTTCGCGGCGATCGAAGTCGAGGTCCTGACACGCGTAGAGCACGTCGAACCCGGCCACCCACGTGCCGATGGCAAGCCCGAGCAGCCAGGGCTCGCCGCGCATCGGCCCGCCGGCCGCGATCCATCCGCCGACAGGCGCGACGGCCATCGCCAGCCCCAGGAACAGCTGCGTGTAGCTGGTGAAGCGCTTGGCCACCGAGTACCAGAACACGATTGCGAGGGCCACCGGTGAGAGCGCCAGGCACAGCGGTCCCAGCGGGATCGTGCAGGCGACAAACGCCGCGGAGGCGACGAACACGAAGATGACGGCTTCACGCGGCGTCATGGCGCCGCGTGGAATCTCGCGGCCGGCCGTGCGCGGATTGCGTGCGTCGTAGGCGGCGTCGACGAGCCGGTTGAACCCCATCGCCGCGCTGCGCGCCGCGACCATGCAGGCCACGATCCACAGCACACGCCCCCAGGTGAGCGCCACGAGCCGCGAGGCAAGCAGCGCCCCGGCCAGCGCAAACGGCAATGCGAAGACCGAGTGGCTGAATCGAACGAACGACGCGTAGGTGTGAAGGCGAGCCAGCATTACGAAAGGCGGCGGACGGCATCGGCCGGCACACCGCTGACCAGGTATTCTTCCACATCGACGACGGCGGACGGCACGTCCACGGCCACGAGCGCGGCCGCCTTTCCGGCGGCCAGTGTCCCATGCGTCGCGCCGAACCCGAGCGCTTCGGCCCCGATGCGCGTCGCACTTTCCAGCAGCGACGGGGCGGCGACGTCCGGCGCAATGCGTCGCAGTTCGGCAAGTTCGTCGAACACGCTCAGTGTCTCGACCGACGCCAGGCTGTCGGTGCCAATCGCCACGGGAACGCCCGAGGCATAGAAGTGCGACACGCGTGGCATGCCGCCGCCGACCCAGAGGTTACTGCGCGGACAGGTGACAATCGTGGCGCGCGCGCGCCGCAGCCGCTCCAGTTCGGCATCGGTGAGGTGGCCGGCGTGCACCACCAGCAGGCCGGGCTTCAGGTAGCCGAGCGACGCGATGTAGTCGACCGGCCCGGTCCCCGGTGCCGTCCACGTGCCGTTCCAGACCCCGAGCTTCTCGAGCATGGCGCGGATGGGACCGCCGCCGGTCCGCAGGAACTCGATTTCCTCGCCCGATTCGCCGAGGTGGATCGAGAGCGGCTCGTCACCCGCCCACCTCCCAATCTCGCGGAACAGGCCGGGCGCGACCGAGTATGGCGCATGGGCCGCAAGCGTCACACGCAGCGGCACGGTCGGCCGGCCGATCGCCCGCCGCGCCGCGGCGACTCGCTCGCCCGCCTCGCGGACGACGAGCGCGGGGTCGATGACGCCGAAACCAATCAACTCGTGAAAGACGATTCCGCCGATGTCCGCATCGACGAGGACGCGGGGCGTCTGCAGGTTGTTGGAGATGTCGCCCACGAGCACGGTACCGCTCGCATGCATGGCAGCGGCCGCGTGGCGCATGGCGGCCTGCTCGGCCTCTGTACCACCGGGCACCCCGGCGCGCCGCAGGCGCATCAGGGCCTGGATCCATTCATCCATCGACGCGGACGGCGGCACGCGGCCGGACATCCAGCTCAATTCGACATGGGTATGCGCGTTGACCAGCCCCGGAAGGATCGCCATCTCCCCCAGGTCCTCCGCCCGGCCCGGCGGTCTTCCCTGCCCCAGGCGGCGGATACTGCCGCCATCGACCTCGATCCACCCTCCTTCAAGGGGCGGCTGATCGATCGGCACGAGCCAGCGACACGCGTAGATCATGTCGGCTCACTGCGACGATGAACGTCGGCGGCGACCGGCAGCGCTGCGGGCCTCGTACCCTCGAAGGTCTCCGGCCTCGCCGCTGCGCCCATCCGCGCGTGCGACGGCGAGCTCGAGCATCCGCGGCACGTCGCGTTCGCGGAAGATGGGATCGCCGAGCACGTCGTAGTGCATGTTGCGTCGCTTGGCAATCAAGCCGGCGTTCTCGATGTTCCGCACGACTTCGTACTCGTCCATGCAGTACTCGGCACCGGCCGCGCGAACGACGTTCTCCTCGATCATCACGCTGCCCATGTCGTTGGCGCCATAAGCGAGGCTCAACTGCCCCACCTTGCCGCCCTGCGTCACCCAGGACGCCTGCAGGTTCGCGAAGTTGTCGAGCACGAGGCGCGCGATCGCCAGCGTGCGCAGGTACTCGACGCCGGTGGCTTCCTCGCCGCCAATCTCGGTGTGCTGCGGCTGGAAACTCCAGGTGATGAACGCCGTGAAGCCGCCCGTCTCGTCCTGCACGTCGCGCAGGCGGAACAGGTGCTCGAGCCGTTCCTCGATGGTCTCCACCGTGCCGTACATCATGGTCGCCGTCGTGCGCAGACCGGCGCGATGGGCCGTGCGCATCACGTCGAGCCACTCGTCGGCCGTCGCCTTGTTGTAGCAGTTGAGGATGCGCCGCACGCGGTCGACCAGGATCTCGGCGCCGCCGCCGGGGATGCTGTCGAGGCCGGCGGTAATCAGCCGATCGACGACGACGGGAACGGGCAGCTGCGAGAGGCGCGCAATGTGGATTACCTCGGGCGGCGACAGCGCGTGGAGACGGAATGCCGGGTAACGCACCTTGACCTGGCGGAACAGGTCCTCGTACCACGCCAGAGGCACGTCGGGATTGTGGCCACCCTGCAGCAGCAACTGTTCGCCGCCAAGGGCGATGGTCTCCTCGATCTTGCCGAAGATTTCGTCGAATCCCAGCGTGTAGCCCTCGTCGGATCCGACAGGGCGATAGAACGCGCAGAACTTGCAGCGCGCCACACACACGTTCGTGTAGTTGACGTTGCGATCGATGATGTAGGTGACGATGCCGTCGGGGTGGAGCCTGCGGCGGACGTCGTCGGCGAGCCGGCCGAGCAGCGCCGTGGGAGCGTTCCGATAGAGCTCGAGCGCATCGGCCGGCGTCAGCCGGACGCCGCGAGCGACGCTGCTGCTAATGGTCTCGACAGACATGTCGCATCAATTCTATGCGAAGGGCTGCGGGCGACGGCGGCCGTGCGGCTACGCGCCGAAGAACCGCGGATCGCCCGCCTCGGACGCCAGACCGAGCGCGACCACCTCGGCATAATAGGTGCGGATGGCCTCGATCTCGCGCGCCCCGAGGCCGTATCGCATGTTCTCGCGCAGGTACCGCTGCGCCGCCGGCACCCGGTCCGGCATGTCCTGACAGTAGGCCGCGGCGACCGAATCGAGGGCCGCTGTTCCGCGGGCGGCGGCGTCCTGCAGGAGCCGCACCGTGTCGCTCGAGGCCGCGCCCTCGGGCCCGGACCAGAACGCCCACACGAACGGCAGGCCGGTCATCTCGGTCCACAGTTGTCCCAGATCGAGTTTCTGCAGCCCCAGCGACCGATGATCCAGGAACAGCGCGGGATCGCCGATGAGCAGGGCTGCGTCGGCCTTGGCCAGCATCGACGTGACGTCGGGCGGGTGCGTCACGAAGACCGGATCGATGGCGAACCAGCGTCGACAGAGAATGCGGACCAGGGCCGCCGATGTCCGCGACGAGGCGTCGAGCGCGACGGTACGCACGTCGGTCATCTCGCGTCGCGTGAACAGCGCCACCGACGCGACCGGACCTTCCGACCCGATGCACACGCCGGGAACGATGCGGTCGCCCGGTCGATCCAGCCAGGTGATGGCCGGGACCATGCCGAGATCGATGGCGCCCTCGTTCAGCAGCCGGGCGCAGACAGAGGGGACATCGAAGCGGAGCGACACCGCAGGGTGCATATCGAGGCCAGCGACCAGGGGCCGTACGTTCAGGTAGCTGACAGCGCCGAGACGCACCATGGGTCAGTTCCTCGGCGCGTAGCGGCCGTCGCGCTCGACGGGGGTCGACCCGGCCGCCTGAATCTGTCGGCGAATATCCTCGAGTGGCGATCGTCGTGGGCCGAGGCCGAGCGTATCGGTGGACGCCACGCCGTCGATGTCGTTGGCGCCGAAGGTCAGTGCCACCTGCGCGAGCTTGGGTCCGTAGAGCGGCCAATCCACCTGGATGTACTCGATGTCCCGGCACAGCAGCCGCGCCACAGCGACCGTCTTGACGTCGTCGTAGCCGGTCGAGGGTGTGTCGACCCGATCGATGCGCGGCAGGGGCGCGAGCGCGCGAAAGGCGCCGGTGGCGGCGGCCACGACGCGTGCCCGCTCGAGCAGCGCCATCCGATCGTCGACATCTGCCTGGCCGATTGTGGCGCGCCAGGCGCCGAGTCCGGCGCGCGTGACGGCCTGGACGGCGTCGATCAGCGCCTGGTCCGAGGTCGCGGCATCGACCGGGACCTCCGCCACAGCCGACAGGCCGGCGGCCAGGAGATCGCGGGCGAGCTGCTCGAGGCGGCTGTTGTCATGGCCGCACAGGTCCTGCAACTGGCCCAGGGTGAAGGCCGTGACGGGCGTCCCGCCCGCCCAGGCCACCGTCGCCCGGACGCGCGCGAGCGCGTCGTCGATGGACGCGACCGCGGCAACGATGCGGATCTCGCCGGCGTCGCCGGCATCGGCCGGTCCGCCGCCGTCGACAACGGTGACGCGACAGAACGTGCCGCGATCGCCCGTGCGGTCGCGCCGCGCCGCGTCGGCCAGCACGCCAATCCGCACCAGATCGCTCGATGCCATCACGCCCGCGGCCTCGGTCAGCGTGAACGGCTCGCCGGCCGCCACCTTCGCTTCTATCTCGCTCAGCACCTACGTCACTCCAATGGCATTGGCGACACGCGTCGCCAGTTCGAGGGCGCGGCGTCCGGCCGCGCCCGTCACGCGCGGGGCGCCGCCCGTCCGGATGGCCTCCACGAAGTCCGCCAGTTCACGCCGCAGCGGCTCATCGCGTTCGACCGGTACCGGGCCGCCCTCGATGGCCGGGCGCTCGCTGCCATTGTGGCGCAGGCGCCACACTTCGATCTCCTGCGCGCCCGAGTCGACCGACACGTACATGTCCGGCTGGAAGCAGCGCACCTTGCGCACCTGGTCCCGGCTGATCCGGCTGGCGGTCAGGTTGGCGATACAGCCGGATGCGAACCTGATGCGCGCATTCGCGATGTCGACGCGCGGCGTCAGCACCGGCACGCCCACGGCCTCGACACTCGCGACGCCACTCGGGTCGATCGCCAGCACCAAATCCAGGTCGTGGATCATCACGTCGAACACGACGTCGATGTCGAGGCTGCGTTCGGGAAAGCCGCTCAGCCGATCGATCTCGATGAACCGCGGGTGCTGCAGCACCGCCACTGCCGCTTCAATGGCCGGATTGAAGCGCTCGGTGTGGCCCACGGCCAATGTCGCGCCGCTGGCCGCCGCCGTCTCGATCATCCGGTCGGCCTCCTCCAGGCTCGAGGCCATCGGCTTCTCGACGAGCACATGCACGCCACGCTCGAGGAAGTCGATGGCCACCGGGAGGTGATCGACAGTCGGGACGGCAATGGTCACCGCATCGACGCGATCGAGCACCTGACGATGATTCGCGAACGCCGTTCCGCGGGTCCCCGCGACGGCCGCGGCCGCCCGATCCGCATTGATGTCGACGGCACCGACGAACTCCACATCCGACATCGCCGCAAGCAGTCGCGCGTGATGGCGTCCCAGGTGCCCGACGCCCACCACGGCCACGCGCGGTCTCGGGTGGCTCATGGCAGCACCCGTCCAACGACCACAATCCCGGCGTCGTCGGCGGCCCGGACAAATGCGTCGCCGTCGAGGACCAGCGTCCGGCCCGCGTCGATTGAGAGGCCGTCGATGCCCGCCGCCTGCATCACGGTCACGGTGGCCACGCCCACGACGGGAACGTCGAACCGCATGTCCTGCCCCGGCTTCGCGACCTTCACCACACGAGCGCCAGGGCCGGCCAGCTGTCCGGCCCGGATGATGGCCTCGTCGGTGCCCTCCATGGCTTCCACGGCCACGACGGCGCGATCCTTGACGACGATGGTCTGGCCGATGTCGAGGCCGCCAATCGCATCGGCAATCGGGTAGCCGAAGTCGAAATCCGCCTGCATGGCCGCCGACGGCGAGCGACGCGTCAACACGCCGGGCCTGGCCAGCAGGTCCACGAGCAGTTCGGTCGAGTTCATCAGCGTGATGCCGTTCTTCTGCAGCACGTCCACAATTCCTGAAATGAGCGCGTCGGTGTTCTTGGTGACCAGCCGGCCGAGCACGCCGAGCATCGTCAGGTCGGGCATCACATCGGTGAACAGCTTGACGTGCTTTACCTGACCGGCCATCACCGCGCGCGACACGCCGTGTCCCTTCAGCGCGGAGATGCACCGCCCGAGCTGCCCGAGCGAGATCCACTCCACCGTCGTGCCGCCGAGCTCGGCCGCCAGCGTGTCAAGGTCCGCAAACGCCTCGCCCTTGATCGCGATGACCGCCACCTCGTGCCCGAGCTGGCGCGCCGCACGCAGCACGAGGAACGGAAAGCTGCCGTTGCCCGCGATGATGCCGATCGGCACGGCTATTCCGTTTCGAGCTGGTCGTCGAAGCGCTTGGACGGACGACGCAGGATGACGCCCCGCTGCGCTGACGTGATGAAGTTGACGAGATAGCTGACTTCAGCCGCCTCGAGCGACGGGTCGCGCTCGATGAGCTCCAGCGCACGGCTCGTGTTGTGCTGGACCAGGTGCCGGTAGGCCCGGCGCAGCTTGCCAATCAGCTCCGGGCTGAACCCGCGGCGCGCCAGGCCGATCGTGTTCACGCCGTAGATGCGGGCGCGGTTGCCGACCGTCTTCGCATACGGCAGCGCATCACGGGTGACGACCGTGTAGCCGCCGATGAAGGCGTGCTGTCCGACGCGGCAGAACTGATGGACGCCCGAGTAGGCGCTGATCGTCGCGTAGTCCTCGACGGTGACGTGCCCGCCGATCGTCGCGCCGTTGCCGAAAATCGTCGACCGGCCGACGTGGCAATCGTGCGCGACGTGCGCGTAGGCCATGAACAGATTGTCGTCGCCAATCGTCGTCACGCCGCCGCCGCCGGCGGTGCCGCGATGGATGGTGACGAACTCGCGAAACACGTTGTGCTCGCCGATGACGAGGCGGGTGGGTTCGCCCTTGAACTTGAGGTCCTGCGGGGCCAGCCCGATGGACGCGAACGGATAGATTTCCGTGCGATCCCCGATCGTCGTGCACCCCTCGACCACGGCCGACGCGCCAACCGTGCAGTGGCGCCCGATCGCGACGTCGCCGCCGACGATGGCGTACGGCCCGATGACCGTGCCCTCGCCCACCACGGCGCGGGGATGCACGATGGCGGTCTCGTGAATGACGGCACCCGGGTGACGGCTGGCTCCCCGCGTGCGCTCGAAGGCGAGCACGAGCTTGGCCTCGGCCACGACGTGACCGTCGACCGACGCGACGGCGCGCGTGCGCACGATCGAGCCGCGCCGACGCCCCATCGTCACCTCGAGCTCGAGCCGATCGCCGGGCACGACCTGGCGACGGAACTTCGCGTTGTAGACGCCGCGCAGTCGGGCGCGCCTGGATTCGGTGTCGGTCCCCGCGAGCAGGAGCGTGGCCACCTGCGTCAGCGACTCGATCATCAGCACGCCCGGCATGAGCGGCGTGCCCGGGAAGTGCCCCTGGAAGAACTCTTCGTTGACGGTGACGTTCTTGACCGCGACGATGCGGTGTCCGGGTTCGTGACTGGTCACCGCGTCGACCAGAACCGACGGGTATCGGTTGGCCAGGCGTTCAAGAACGGGTGGAATCGTTGTCATCGGCACGGGCAAAAAAAAGACCCCGGCTGCGACGCCCGGGCCGATGCCTCGGTATCGCCCGCCGGAGTCCTGACGTCGGCTGTTGGACCGGTCCTACTTGCCGGCATCGAGACGCCGGACGACCTCGGCCGACAGATCGAGACCGTTGTTCACCGCCGCCACCGTGCCCTCGGGCGGCGCGAAGATGACCCACAGGTTGCGCTCGGCGCGAATCTGCTCGATGAGCGGCAGCACCTTCTCGCCGAAATCGTCGAGCAGTTCGGACTGCAGCGCGTTGAAGTCGGCCTGGGCCTGCTCCTGCAGGAACTGGAGTTCGCGCTGCCGGCGCTCGGCGTCGGCGGACTTCTGCGAGAGGACCGAGGCGGCCAGGACATTCTGCCCGCTCTGAATCTCCTGCTGCAGCGTCTGCAGCTCCTTGTTCTTTGTGCCGATCTCGGTGTTCTGCTTGTCGGAGAGCGCCTTGAGCTTCTCCTGGCCCGCACGCCCCAGCTGCGAGTTGAGCAGCACGGCCTGCAGGTTGACGAACCCGATGCGGGCATCTGCCGGAAACGGCACCGCTGCGGGCGCGGGGGCCTCCGCGGCAGGCGGGGGCGCGGCGGGGGCGGCCGGCGGCGTCTGGGCTGCGGCTGCACCGACCACGAGGAACATACTCAACACGGCGGCGGTGATTACACGCGTCATCTCTGGCTGCACCTCTGACTGCCCTTCCTCTGCGGAAGGGAGAACGGACCCGCCCGGCACCTGCCGTGCCTGTCCTCGAGAACACTGCATCCTACCAGACATCCGGCTGGATGCGACTGCGGAATGGCGTCAGAACCTGCACATAGGACGCTCACGAGCCAGCGGGGGCCGGCGGCATCGGCCGGCGACCCGGCCGGATCGCGGTCCCGGCCGTCTGCACACTTGGCGTCCACCGCGAGTACACTAGTGCCGGTCGTCACGAGACACGGGCATGAGTTGCTCTACGTCGGGCGATTTCAAGGAGCAGGCATGCGCCGACCGTTGTTGTTGCAGGGAATTCTTGTCGTCACTCTGGCTGGCCTGGCGGCCGCCTGCGGGGATGATGATCCGACGGGCCCGACCCCCGGCCCGACACCAACCCCCATCACCGAGTCGTATACGGGCACACTGACCGTCAACGGCGCCGTCACGTTCGCCCCGATTGTCGTGAACCAGGCGGGATCGGCCAATGCGACCATCAGGGCGCTGACGCCGAGCGCACTCGTGAAGGTCCACGGCGGCGGGACGGGCGAGTTCTCGCCGGGCGAAACCGTTTACCAGGGCGAGTCGCTCGACGCGGCGACCACCACGGGCGTCGTCCACAGCTGGAATCCGGCCACCGGGTCATTGCACGTGGCGAGCGTGGCTGCGGGCACCACATTCGTGGCCGACACACCGGTCATTGGCGCCACCAGCGGGGCGAACTGGACCTCGGCCGGCACGAGCGGCACCATCGTCGGCCTGGCGCTGGGAACATGGAGCGGGACGACCTGCACGATCGTCCTGGCCAACGACATCTCGAGCATCGGGGGCGTGGTCACCGGCGCGGTACAGGACGCCGGCGTCCTGTGCGCGCGGGTCTACGACGTCGGCCGCATCGAAGTACCGATCACGTTCACGATCGAAGTCGTGCACTTCTAGGACGACACACAGCTGACGGATACGAAAGAGGGCACGACGCCGGCCACCCGGTGTCGTGCCCTTTTTTTCATGGGAGGCCAGTTCACACGTCCTCGACGCGCGCCCGCCGGCAGCCGCACCGGCGAACCGGGGCCCGGCGGCCCCTCCTGCTCAGAACGTTGTCCCGACAGCGAAGCGGAACGCGAACCGCTTGGTCACCTCGAGTTGATGGTTGAGGACCCCGCCGGGGTTCGGGTTGTAGGCCCCAATCAGCCGGAACGGCACGTTGAGCACGGGCATCATGAAGCGCACTTCGAGACCCGTCGACGTCTTGAACGCTGTCGTGCGGCCGATGACCTCGGTGCGAATCGCGTTGGTCTCGGTCAGGAGGTTGCGCGCGCCGAACACGTCCGACAGGAACGGCGGCGGCGGCGCGACGCGCTGATAGATGGGTTCATACCAGCCGAACGAATCCCCGACGTCGCGCACCTGCCCGGCGTCGAAGAACCCGACCAGGCGCACCTGCCCGAAGATGTCGAAGTAGTACTCGGCGTTGAACGTCAGCATCTTGTTGCCGCCGACGAGTACGCCCGTCTCGGGATCGCGGGGTCCGACACTGCGGAGGTCGTATCCGCGCATGGAGTACTCGCCGCCCGAGAAGAGCTTCTCGAAGATCGGCAGCGTCGACGTGCGCCCGTACGGTCGCACATACTGCGCCTCGGCGCGCAGCCCGAGCGCCGTGCGCGGCGTCAGCGTCTTGTACCAGATGCCCTCGGCGCGCGTCTGCACGAAGTCCGTGTTGCCGCCGAGCGCCGACCCCGCGAAGTCGAACGAGACCGAATAACGGCGTCCCGCCGTGGGGAAATACTGGCTGGGCCGGTTGACCGTGTTGAACACGACGCTCGGCGAGATCTTGCTCACGCGACGCTTGCCGCCGTTGTTGTAGAGCAGCATGTCCGCCAGGTACGGGTTCTGGCTGAGGACCTCGGGCGAGTAGACCGGGTTGACGTCGCGCACCTCGACCTGCTCGTAGCCGTAGCTGACGAACATCCGGGTGTAGTCGGCCAGCGGAAGGCCCAGCACGTAGTTGGTGCCCGTGGCGCGCTGCGTGTACTGGAGCGGGAAGATGAACTCGCGGCTGTAGACGTCGGCGCCCACGGTGATGGCGCGGTCGAACAGATAGGGCTCGCTGAATGACAGCTGGTAGTTGCGCGCCTGCGACCCCTTCTGCAGCGAGACGCCCAGCGTTTCTCCCCGTCCGAGGAAGTTCGACGTCTGATAGGCGAGCTGACCGAAGAAGCCATCGAACTGGGAGACACCCGCGCCGAACGTGAGCTGATTGCGGTTCTCTTCCTCGAAACGCAGCGTGATGTCGACCTTGTCGTCCTCGCCCGGCGTAGCGACGACATCCATCTCCCCTTCGGTGCCCTCGAACGGACGGAAGTAGCCGAGCTGGTTGAGGCGGCGCACGCTTTCCTTCAGCGCCTCGGCGTTGAAAATGCCCCCTTCGGCCACGCGCATCTCGCGCCGGATCACCGCATCGTGCGTCGTGACGTTACCCGTGAACGTGATCCGGTTGACGAGAAACTGCTCTCCCGGAATCATCTGGATCGTCACGTCCATGATCGGCGGCGGCTCCTCGTCGCCGATCGGCTGGCCGGTGTTCGGGTCGATGCCGCGGGGCATCAGGTCGGGAAGGTAGTCGAACTGCCAGAATCCGAACGTGCTGTACGCCTTGCGCGCCTCCTCCAGCCCCTTGCGGATTTTCTCGCTGCTGTAGAAGTCGCCGGGCTCGATCTTGAAGAGTGTCTTGACCGCGTCCAGATCGAGCTTGGATTCACCGGTGATCTCGAAGTTGCCGATGGTGTACCGCTGGCCTTCGTCCACCGGGATCCGCAGCCGGATCCATCGGCGCGTATTGTCCTCGTTGGTGCGAATCGTCTCGATCGCCGGCTGGCCCACCTGGGCCATGGCGTAGCCGTTCTTCTTGTAGAACTCGCCGACACGCTCGGCGTCTTCGGCATAGAGGGATTCGTTGTAGGTGGCATCACCGATGAAGCCCAGGAATCCGTTGGGCTTGTTGTGCGCCATCTGGCGGCGCAGCTTGCCGTCGGTGAATGCCTCGTTGCCCTCGAAGATCACTTCCGCAATCTCGACCTTCGGCCCGGGATCGATGCGAAACGTCAGGTGAATCAGCTTCGACCCACCCGCGACCGGCGCCCGCTCGGTCGTCACGACCGCATCGTTGTGCCCCTTCTCCGCGTACAACTCGCGGATGACACCGATGACCTTGCGCAGGCTGGCCTCGTCGACGAACGAGTCGAGCCGCACCATCGCGTCCTGCTCGCGCAGCGTGGACTCGATCTTCGACACGTCGACCTTCAGCTTGTCGTCGTTGGCCGAGACGTAGTCGACAATCTTGACGCGGGCTCGCTCCTCGTAGTGGAAGATGACGTGCTTGCCCATGACGCCGTTCTCGTACGGCTCGTCGATGACCTCGATCCACAGGTCCTCGAGGAACTCCGTCCGCCAGAGCTTCCAGAAATCGGCCTGCAGGAGGCTTTCGTCGTAGGGCATCCACCGGCTCTGGCTGCGCAGCGACCAGGCCGGGGTGAGCACGGCGCCATAGGTGGCCGGCTCGATCATCGACTCGGCTTCCGTCACGCGGTCGCCGTCGGTGTGCGCCATCAACTGGACGCAGCGGTAGAGGGGGCCCGAGTCGGTCGGGGGCAGGTTGGTGGATGTCTCGCTGGCCGAGCACGGCGTAATGGCCTGTGCCTCGGCTGGCGTGGCCCCGGCGGTCAGGACCGCCAGGACGAACAACACTTGGAGAACTATTCGCACACAGGTTCCTCCCGGCCGAACCGCAGCTCCGCGACGCGCCTCGTGGCGGCCGCGGGGCCGGCTCGCCACCGGCAAATCGTAGAGCTTAGACGGTGGCGGCGAGCCGCCGGCCGGCCTCGTCCTGGCCCGACGACCTCCAGGCGAGAGCACCGTGTTCCATGTAGATTTCGACCTCGCCGGTCCGCAGCTCGCCACGGATCAGGGCCTCGGACAGGGGGTCTTCGATATACCGCTGGATTGCGCGCCGCAGAGGCCTGGCACCGTACGACCGGTCGCGACACGTGGCGTCGATAATCCAGTCGATCACTTCGTCGCGCACGTCGAGCTTCAGTTCGCGGTCGATGAGGTGCGCGTTCAGGCTCTCGATCAGCAGCCGGGCAATCTTGCGCAGGTCGTCGTCGGACAGCGGATCGAAGACGATGAGTTCGTCGATGCGGTTGATGAACTCGGGATTGAACGTCCGCTTGACCTCGCCCAGCACCATGTCGGTGACCGACTTCTGCACGTCGCGGGTATCGGGCGACTGGAAGCCCATCGCGGCCTTCTTCTGGATGAAGCGCGCGCCGATGTTCGACGTCATGATGATGATCGTGTTCTTGAAATTGACACGATTCCCCAGGCCGTCGGTCAGGTGGCCGTCCTCGAACACCTGCAGCAGGATGTTGAACAGGTCCGGATGCGCCTTCTCGATCTCGTCGAGCAGCACGACCGAATACGGGTTGCGCTTGATCTTCTCGGTGAGCTGACCACCCTCCTCGTGCCCGACGTACCCGGGCGGTGATCCGATCAGCTTCGAGACCGAGTGCTTTTCCATGTACTCGGACATGTCGAACCGGATGAGCGAGTGGTCGCTGCCGAACAGGAAGCTCGCCAGCGCGCGCGCCAGCTCCGTCTTGCCCACGCCGGTCGGTCCGAGGAACACGAAACTGCCCACCGGGCGGGCCGGATTCTTCAGGCCGGCGCGCGATCGACGAATGGCACGGGCGAGGGCCGAGATGGCCTTCTCCTGGCTGATGACGCGGCGGTGCAGTTCCTCTTCCATCCGCAGCAGCTTGCCGCCTTCGTCCTCCGTCACCGACATCAGCGGGACGCCCGTCCACTTCGACACGACCTCGTCGATGTCCGACTTGCCAATCTGCACGCGGGTGGCCGCCGACTTCACGTCGACGCGCTCGCGAACGATCGAGACCTGATCGCGATCCGCGCTCTCGGCGCCAGCAAAGGCTGCCCAGTTCTTGTCGCCGCTCAGGTCCGTCTCACCATCGACCTCGACCGACGTCCGCACCACGCGGCTGATCTCCCCCAGTTCGGCGCTCATCTCGGCGTCGCGCAGCTTCGCCCGCGACCCGGCCTCGTCGATCAGGTCGATGGCCTTGTCGGGCAGGAACCGGTCGGTGATGTAGCGGCTCGACTGGTAGACGGCGGCCTCGATGGCCTCGCGCGAGTACTCGACGTGATGAAACGCCTCGTACCGATCCTTGATGCCCATCAGCACCTGGATGGTCTCGGCTTCGCTCGGCGGATCGACCTTCACGGCCTGGAACCGCCGCTCGAGCGACCGATCCTTTTCGATGTACTTGCGGTACTCGGCCGGCGTCGTTGCGCCCACGCACCGGATCTCGCCCCGCGAGAGCGCGGGCTTGAGGATGTTGGCGGCATCGAGCGACCCTTCGGCCGACCCGGCGCCCACCAGCGTGTGCAGCTCGTCGATGAACACGATGATGTTCGGGTTCTCGGTGAGCTCCTTCATGATCGCCTTGAGGCGCTCTTCGAACTGCCCCCGATACTTCGTGCCCGCCACGATGAGCGAGATGTCGAGGGCGAGGATGCGCTTGTCGGCGAGGAAGTGCGGCACGTCGCCGCAGACTACTTTCTGCGCCAGGCCCTCGACGATGGCCGTCTTGCCGACGCCCGGCTCGCCGATGAGCACCGCATTGTTCTTCGTGCGCCGGCAGAGCACCTGCTGGACGCGCTCGACTTCGAGCAGTCGACCGACCAGCGGATCGAGCTGATTCTTCATCGCCGCCTCGGTGAGGTCGCGGCTGAACTCGGCCAGCAGCGGCGTCTCCTTCGGGCGGGTCGGCGCGGTCTTCTCGTTGAGCAGCTGCACGATGTCCTCGCGCACGCTCGCCAGCCGCATGCCCTTCTCATAGAGAATCGAGGCGGCGACCGAACGCTCTTCGCGCAGGATCCCCAGCAGCAGGTGCTCGGTCCCGATGTAGGTGTGCAGCAGCCGGTCGGCCTCTTCGGCCGCGAACTGCAGGACCCGTTTGGTTTCCGTGCTGAAGGGAATCTCGACCGACGTCGAGACCTTCTCGCGGAATACCGTGCGTCCCTCGATCTCCTTGCGGATGCTCTCGAGCGACAGGTGCGACCGCGCAAAAATCCGGCTCGTCAGGCCCTTGCCTTCGCGGATCAATCCCAGCAGGAGGTGCTCGGTCTCGATCGACGTGCTACCAAGCTGCGTGGCTTCGTAGCGGGCGAAGAACAGAACGCGCCGCGCTCGTTCCGTGTAGCGTTCAAACATCAAATCGTCCGCCCGAAAGCGAGGCTTTCAGTGCGTTCCTTCCCTGCATTATACGGCAAGCCCGGGACTTGCAGGCTCGACCGGAACGGTTGGTCAGGCGACCGAAAGTGCTCTTATCCCCCATCGCCTCCGATACTCACCAGGCGTCCGCCTTCGAGACGATGCGCCTGATCGCACGAGGCGGCCAACGTCGAGTTGTGCGTGACGATGACGGAGGTCAGGCCGTCCTCCGCGTGGATCTGACGCAGGAGCCCGTGCAGATCGGCCGCCGTGTGTTCGTCGAGGTTGCCTGTCGGCTCGTCGGCCAGCAGCAGGGCCGGCCGGGCGATGAGCGCCCGTGCCACCGCGACGCGCTGCTGTTCACCGCCCGACAGGGCACCGGGCCGATGGTCGAGGCGCCGGTCGAGTCCGACCCGGGCGAGCAATTGCCGCGCCCGCTCCCGCCGTTCCGCCGCCGGCACGCCGGCCAGGAACAGCGGCATCTCGACGTTCTCGATGGCCGAGAACTCCGGCAGCAGGTGGTGGAACTGGAACACGAAGCCCACGTGCGCGTTGCGCCAGGCCACCCGCTGGTCATCGTCCATCGTCTCGATGGCCGCATCGCCCACCCGGACCCGCCCCTGCTCGAACGCGTCGAGGCCGCCCATGACGTGCAGCAGCGTGCTCTTGCCCACGCCCGAGGCGCCCACGACGGCCACCATCCGGCCGCGTTCGACCCGCATGTCGAGGTCGCGCAGGACGGTCAGCGGACCACTTGCCGTCGCGTACGACTTGACGAGCCCCTGGATCTCGATGAGCGGCACCATCACTGGTTCCTGAGCGCCTCGGCCGGGTCGATGCGCCCGGCCTGGCGCGACGGATAGAGCGTGGCGACCAGGCAGATGCCCACCGCGGCCAGCACGACAACGGTCACGTCGAGCGGCTGCACGCGGAATGGCAGGTAGGAGATCTGGTACACCTCGGACGGCATCCGGATGAGCTGAAAGCGGTCCAGCACGATCGACACCGCCACCCCGAGCGCCGCGCCGACGAACGTCCCGACGAGCCCGATCGTCACGCCCTGATAGATGAAGATGCGGCGGATGGTGCGGCCCGGGGCGCCCATCGTGCGCAGGATCGCGATGTCGCGCGTTTTCTCCATGACGAGCAGCACCAGCGACGCGACGATGTTCAGGGCGGCGACCATGACGATGAGGCCGATGGCCAGCGAGATGGCCACCTTCTCGAGCCACAGCGCGGAATAGAGCGGCTCGTTCATCTCGATCCAGTCCAGCACGTCGTAGCCCATGCCGAGCTGCTGCTGCAGTTGATCCCGGATGCCGCGCGCCGCCTCGACGTTCGCGAGCTTCAGCTGGAGCATGTTCGGCCCGGTCGGCGACAGCAGCGACTCGGCCGTGTACAGCGACACGAAGCCGAAGCGCGTGTCCACTTCGTAGAACCCGAACCGGACCGTGCCGACCACTTCGAGCGGGCGGCGTCGGTTCATCTGTCCGCCGGGCGTCGCCGTCGTCTGCGCCGTCACGACGTCGACGATGTCGCCGAGGCGAAGGCCCATCTGCTCGGCCAGGTCCGCCCCGAGGACGATCCCCTCGCGGGCGTCGGGGCCACGATTGGTCAGTGCCTCGAGCGAACCCGACTGCACGGCGGCCGCAATGTCGGTGACACCGACTTCGAGGGCCGGATCGATGCCCTTGATCATCGCGTATTCGAGCGTGCCGGCCTGCAGAAGGGCTGCACCGAGAATGGCGGGCGCAGACGCCTGGACGCCTGGAACCATGACGCGGGCGCGGTCGGCCTCGAGATCCACGAATGGGCCGTCCTGCTTGTAGATGTACATGTGCGCGGTCGAACCGACGATGCGGTCGCGCAGTTCGCCCTGCACGCCGGTCATCAGCGCGAGCGCGATGATGACGGCCATCACGCCGACCCCGACGCCAAGGACCGAGACGGCGGAAATCAGGGAGATGAAGGCCTGCCGGCGTCGCGCGGTGAGGTACCGCCGTGCGACGAACCACGCGAATGCGCCGGGAGGATGCGCCATCGCGCTACCGATCGTCCCCGACGGCGCCGGCCTCGCCCGCCGCGGTGGCATCCACCGCACGCGGCCGCATCAGCGGAAACAGGATGACATCGCGAATCGACGGGCTGTTGGTGAAGAGCATCACCAACCGATCGATGCCAATCCCTTCCCCGCCGGTCGGCGGCAGTCCGTACTCGAGCGCCCGGATGTAATCCTCATCCATCTGATGCGCCTCGGCATCGCCCGCGGCGCGATCGCGGAGCTGGGCCTCGAAGCGCGCGCGCTGCTCGACCGGATCGTTCAGCTCACTGAATCCGTTGGCGATCTCGAAGCCGCCCGCGTACAACTCGAAGCGTTCGACCGTGTCCGGGTCGCCGGCCACCTGCTTCGACAGCGGCGAGACCTCGGTCGGGAAGTCGTACACGAACGTCGGCTGCACGAGGTGTTCCTCCCACAACGCCTCGAAGATGGTGGTCGCGATGCGTCCGGCGCCGTGGCCCTCCGCCACCTCGAGGCCGAGCGCGCGCGCCACCCGTTCGGCCTGCGCGCGATCGCGGAGCGCGTCGGACGTCACGCGACCGCCACGCCAGTCAGGCGACGAGGCGAGGCGCTCGCTGGCCGCATCGGCGGCCGCCTCGCGCAGGGACAACCGCCGGTACGGCGCGGCAAACGACAGCATGTGGTCACCGAACGGCGTTTCCTGCCGCCCCAGGACCTGCGCCATCACCTGCGACAGCATCTGCTCGGTCATCGTCATCAGATGCTGGTAGTCCACGTAGGCCTCGTAGAACTCGAGCATCGTGAACTCGGGGTTGTGTTGCGTCGAAATCCCCTCGTTGCGGAAGTTCCGATTGATCTCGTACACGCGATCGAAGCCACCGACGACGAGCCGCTTGAGATAGAGCTCGGGCGCAATGCGCAGGTACAAATCGATGTCGAGCGCGTTGTGGTGGGTGACGAACGGACGCGCCAGAGCCCCGCCGGCAATCGGCTGCATCATTGGCGTTTCGACTTCGAGGAAGTGGCGAGCGTCGAGGAACTGGCGGATGGCCGCCACGACGGCCGCGCGCGTTTCGAACACGCGCCGCGAGTCGGCGTTGACGATCAGATCGAGGTAACGCTGCCGGTAGCGCACCTCGATGTCCGTCAGCCCATGCCATTTCTCGGGAAGCGGCAGCAGGCACTTGGCCAGCAGTTCGAGGGCGGATACCCAGACGCTGAGTTCGTTCGTCTTCGTGCGGAACACGCGGCCCGACACGCCGATGTGATCACCCAGATCGAGGCGCTTGAGGATGTCGAAGTCGCGCGCGCTCACCGAATCCGCGCGCACGTAGACCTGCATGCGCTCGCGTCCGTCGGAGATGACGAGGAAGCTCGCCTTGCCGAACCCGCGGATGCCCAGGATGCGCCCTGGCACGCGCACTTCGGGACGCTCGCTCTCGAGCCCTTCGGCCGTCGACGGGCCGTAGCGCTCGACGAGCGTCGACACACTCGTGGTCCGATCGAAGCCATGCGGATAGGGCGGCACGTCGAGCGCCACCAGTTCGTCGAGTTTCGCGCGCCGCTGCGCGGCCTGTTCCTTCTCGTTGGACATACGGTCAGTCTGTCGGTGTCGTCGTACGCGCCGGCGCGCCCGAGGTCCCGGAGCCTTCGCCACGGCGAATGGCGTCCAGCACGCCGTTGACGAAGCGCACGGCATCGTCCGAACTGAAGCGGCGCGTCAGTTCGAGCGCCTCGTTGAGCACGACGGCCGCCGGGGTCTCCGTCTCGTGACGCAGTTCCCAGACGGCCAGCCGCAGGATGAGTCGATCGATGACGGCAATTCGCTCGATGCGCCAATGGCGCGCGTGCTGTTCGATCGCGGTGTCGAGGGCGTCGATCTCGGCTATCGTGCCGAGGACCAGTCGCGTCGTGAACGTCGTCAGGGCCTCATCGGCGTCAGGACGATGTTCGGCAAAGTAGGCCTGGATGGCGGTGATGGGTTGCGCGCCGCCGACTTCCCAGAAATAGAGGATCTGGAGCGCCGCCTCGCGGGCCTGCGTGCGGCGACCGCTCACGTCGCGTCTCCGATCGTCCGATAGAGCCGCGCCATCTCCAGCGCGGCGCGGGCCGCCTCACGCCCCTTGTTGGCCTCGCCGGCAACCGATCGTGCCACGGCCTCTTCGGCCGTATTCGTCGTGAGCAGGCCGAAACCGATGGGCACGCCGGACGCCTGGGCGGCGCGCATGACGCCGTGCGAGGCGGCCTGCGCGATGTAGTCGAAGTGCGGCGTCTCGCCGCGAATCAGGCAGCCCAGGCACACGATGGCGTCGAAGCGCCGCGTCGCGGCCACGCGGCTCGCCGCCTGCGCCAGTTCGTAGGCACCAGGTACGGCAAACGACTCGACGTTGTCAGGCCCGATGGCGGCGTCGGCCAGCGCCTGGCGTGCCCCCTGTTCGAGACCGTCGGTGATGAACGCGTGATAGCGGGAAACGACAAGGGCAATCCGCATGATCGAAGCTGGTCATTATACTGCGCGGTCCGGACGCTTCAGGACGCGTGCGGCCAGGAAGACAAGGGCGACTGCCAGCGCCGCGCCGATGGCGTCGGCCGCCAGATCGTCGAGCGCTGCCGTGCGGCCGGGGACGAATCGCTGATGCACCTCGTCGCTCACGCCGTACCCGACAGCGACGAGCCAGGCTGCCAACGCGGACCGGGCCGTCACACCGGACCACCGCATACCGGACGTGGCCCGCAACACCAGAAGCGTCAGGCCGGCGTAGGCCAGCACGTGGGCAGTCTTGTCGGACATGCCGCCGGGCAGATCCCCCAGGTTCGGCGTGTTCGAGGCGACAAAGATGGCCGCCATCGCCGCCAGCACCGGGCCCCACCGCCACCACCACGACGCGGTCGATCCAGCCCGGCGCCCCGCCGGCGCGGGCGCTCGTGCTCCGGACGCCATCGTCAGGGAGTAATCGCGTACATCAGCCAGCCCACGATGACGGCGCCGCCCACGAGACCACTGAAGATCCGCGCGCCCAGCCGCCACGCGCTGGCGACGTCATTGCGAAGGAGTGCCGCAAATACGACGGCCACGCAGGCCGCAAACAGAATCATCACGCCGAGATGCGACGTCATCGGGTAGTGCGGTCCTTCACGCCGCGCGCGCGGTCGAAGGCATCGAGCGCGACGAGCATGTTGAGCAGGCCGCTCGCGATGAGGAAGGTGTTGCCGTACTCGTAGGTCACGGCGACGACCTCACCGGCACCGGCGCCGGCGATGCTGGCAATCAGCCGCGGAAGACCGAGGCCCCACTGCGCCAGGCCGGCCAGCAAAACAAGCCATTCGGAGAACTGGAACGGAAAGAGGCGGCCGCCGAAGCCGATCCCGACGGCGTACATGGCCGTCAGGGTGACAAAAAAGACGAGCCCCCGCCGGGCCTCGCCCACTAGGACGTGCCCTGCACCGGGTATCAACCACGCCAGGACGATGACACGCGCCGATCCGCCGGTGGTCACCGCCGTCTGGGTGTCGGGACGACGCGAGCGCGCGGCCGTGGCAGGGGGGGCAGAGGACACGTCGTCAGTCTATCCGATTGGTTCGTCGAGTCCGGCTCGCGGGGTGGCTATCCACACGAGCGACGTTGCGAGCGCTGCGCCGAGCGGCAGGGCCGCCGCCGCGCGCGCGCTCCCGGCCACGGGTGCCAGTCCGCCTACGTCCATCAGCCAGGTCGCGGCCGTCGGTATGGCGGCTGCGGCAAGGACGACGAGCAACGGACCGCGGCGGATTCTGGTCGACGCGACCAGGCCCGCCAGCGCGCCGAGCGCCGCTCCGACATAGAGACCCGCGCATCGCGCGCAGACCGGCCACTGGTGACCGGCGGTGTGAAACGAACGATCGGGCCGCTGGTGGCAGATGCGCGATGCGGCCACGTAGACGGCGGTACCTGCCAGGCCGGGGTGCCCGTCGAGCCGGTCCACGACTGCAGCCGCAAGTGTCACGGGCCACAACAGGGCGGCGACGACGAGCGCGGCGCGCATCAGGACCTGACCGGCAGCGCCAGAGAACCGAAACTCTGCTCGTAGCGGGCCTCGAACTCCTGCCACGTGTAGGCGTGCGACGTCCCGCCCAGGTGCTCGAGCGCATAGGCCGCCGCCACACTCCCGAGCCGGGCGCACACCAGGGGTTCGGCGCCGTGCGCCAGTCCCTTCATGAACCCGCCACGGTACGCATCACCCACGCCGGTCGGATCCTCGATGCGGGCGACCGGCACAGCAGGCACATCGACCTGACCGGCCCGCGTCAGGACCCGGCAGCCGTGTTCGCCGCGTGTGATGACGAGCATGCCTGCGTGCTCGAGTACGCCGTCCTCGTCGAGGCCGGTCTTCTGCCGGATCAACTCGAACTCGTAATCGTTGCAGATCACCATGTAGGCACCGGTCAGGCCGGCTGCCAGTTCCGGCCCGGACATCCGCGCGCACTGCTGTCCCGGATCGAAGATGTAGTTCACGCCCAGGACACGGCACTCCTCGGCGTACTGGCGCATCGCGTCCGGATCGTTCGGCGAAATGATGGCCAGATCGACCTTGCCCGCGGTGCGAAACGACAGTTCGCTCGCATGCTCCATCGCGCCGGTGTAGAACGAGGCAATCTGGTTGTTCGCGCCGTCGGTGTTGCAGAAGAACGAGGCCGTGAACTTGCCGGCAATCTCGCGGACGAGTGACGTGTCGATCCCCGCCGCATCGAGCCACCGGCGGTAGTCGCCGAAGTCCTGCCCGGCCGTCGCCATGAGCACCGGCCGCTCGCCGAGCAGTGCCAGCGTATAGGCGATGTTGGGCGCGCATCCCCCCCGGCGCTTGTCCATGCTATCGACGAGGAAACTCAGGCTGACGCGCGAGAAGTGCTCGGGCAGCAGGTGCTCGGTGAACTTCCCCGGGAACGACATCAGGTAGTCGTACGCGATCGATCCAGTAACGATGATTCTCATATGTGCAACCGTGACAACGGGGCCCGTCATTCGGCGGTGGGCCACCCTCAGCGCAGATACTTCCCGACGAGCAGGTCGAGCCGCTCGCGCGCCGCGGCCGGAATGACGTCAGGCCGCGTCATGATCGCGGTGGACAGCGCGCGCGCGCACTCACAGGTCCGCTCGATCGGCAACTGCTCGACTGCATTTGCCAGGACCTGCTGCGCCGTTCTGGCGTTCTGCGACAGCGTGGCTACCACCATCTCGACGGTCACCGAGTCGTGATCCGGGTGCCAGCAGTCGTAGTCGGTGACCAGGGCCAGCGTCGTGTAGCAGATCTCGGCCTCGCGCGCGAGTTTCGCTTCCTGCAGGTTCGTCATACCGATGATGTCGAACCCGGCGGCGCGGTACCAGTTCGACTCGGCCACCGTCGAAAACTGCGGTCCTTCCATGCAGACATACGTCCCCCGCTCGTGCACGGTGGCGCCGGCCTTCACCGCCGACGCGTGCAGGATGCTGCTGAGCGGGCGGCAGAAGGGATGCGCGAAACCGACGTGCGCGACGAGCCCATCGCCGAAGAACGTGCTCACCCGGTTGCGCGTGCGATCGAAGAACTGATCGGGCACCACGAGATCGGTGGGCTTGTAGTCCTCGCGCAGGCTGCCGACCGCGCTCGCCGAAAGAATCCATTCCACGCCGAGCTTCTTGAAGCCATAGATGTTCGCGCGGAAGTTGAGCTCCGACGGCTGATACCGGTGCCCGACGCCATGGCGCGGCAGGAATGCGACCCGCCGGCCCCGGAGCGTGGCCAGGACGTAGGGTCCGGACGGTTCGCCGAACGGCGTGTTCACGGTGAGCTCTTCGCGGTCGGCGAGCTCGGCCATGTCGTACAGACCGCTCCCGCCAATGATGCCAATCTGTGCGGTTGCTGACATAGAGATAAGAAGGATACGGAGAAGACCTGCTACGGTGCGTCGGACAGGACCTCGACGCGGCGCCGGCCATCCTCCACACGGATGATCCCGGCCCGGATGCCCGGATCGTGCTCGAAGAAGATAACGTACTCGCGCGCGATCGCCTCGGCAATCCAGCGTTTCCTGGCGGCCAGCGTGTCCATCGGATACAGGTCGTAGCCCATGATCCAGGCGTCGGGCAGGTGCGCGGCCGTCGGCACGAGGTCCGCGAGAAAGAGCCCCGTCTTCCCCTCCGAATCGATGCGGACGAGCTGGTGATGCTGGGTATGCCCGCCGGTGCGCCAGACACTCATGCCCGGCAGCACCTCGCCATCCTCGTCGACAAAGTCCACCAGGCCCGCATCGGCCAGCGGTACGTAGTTCTCGGCCAGGTAGCTCGCACGATTGCGCTCGTGCGGATGCGTGGCATCCTCCCACTCGCCCCGCCGGATGATGTGGCGCGCACGAGGGAACTTCGGCACGACCCGGCCGTCGACCACCGTCGTGAAACCGCCCGCATGATCGAAATGCAGGTGCGTGGCCACGACGACATCGATGTCCCGGGCCGACAGTCCCAGATCCGCCAGCGATCGATCGAGATCGTGGGCCCGATCGACGCCGTAGATGGCGATTTCCTTCGGCGACAGCTTGTCGCCGATGCCCGCATCGACGAGCACGTTGAGCCCGGCCGTCCGGACGAGCAGCGGCGTCAGGCTCATCGGAATCCGGTGCCGCGCGTCGACCACCGTGTGTTTTTCCCACAAGGCGCGGGGAACGACGCCGAACATGGCGCCACCATCGAGCCAGAACGTGCCGTCGCTGAGGGGGTGCACGTCGATGTCACCGATGCGCATCGTGGCCTCCGTGTTCGACCAGCTCGACCAGCACGCCGCTGGTGCTCGCCGGATGCACGAACGCGACGCGGGTGCCGTGCGCACCGGGGCGGCCCGTGCGATCGATCAGCCGCACGCCGGCATCCGCGAGCCGCGCCAGCGTCGTGTCGAGGTCGGCCACCCGCAGCGCAAGGTGATGCAGCCCGGGCCCGCGCGATCGGAGTGACCGCGCAAATGGCGCATCCGCGTCAATCGACTCGATGACCTCGATCCGGGTATCTCCGGTCTCGACAAAACGCACACGAACGCCCTGTGATGGCACGTCCTCGTGGGGCCCGGCCGACTGCTGCATGAGGGTGCTGAAAAACGACAGGCTGGCCTCCGCTGTGTCGGTGGCCAGGCCGACGTGATCGATGAGACCCGCGGTGCCCAGGCGCTCCAGGAGCGCATCGGCCGCGGCGTATGGGTCCTGCTCGCGCGCTTCGATACGAGCCACACAGGCGTCCCATTCGCCCTCCCGCAGCACATCGGCGCGCAGCCGGTCAATCGCGCGCCGTGCCACGGCCTCACGCAAACGGCGCTCGAACCGCTCGCGACGACGATTCACGGGCGGCACTGCCTGGCGGCCCGCATCGATCGCCCGCACCAGTTCGTCGAGACCCTGCCCCGTGGTCGCCACCGCCCGGATCACCGGCGGCGGCGCGCTGGTTCGACGCTCGTCGGTCGCGAGCATCTGCTCGATGGCCACCACGGCGCGATCCGCACCGGCCTGATCCGCCTTGTTGACGACGAAGACGTCCGCGATCTCCATCACGCCGGCCTTCATCGCCTGGACATCATCGCCAGCCCCCGGCACGAGGACGAGGACGCAGACGTCGGTGGTCCGGCTGATGTCGACCTCGTCCTGGCCGACGCCGACCGTCTCGACAAGGATGATGTCGAAGCCCGCGGCATCGAGCACGTCGATCGCGTCGGCCGTAGCCGCCGCCAGGCCGCCAAGCTGGCCACGCGTCGCCATGCTGCGGATGAAGACGCGCGGGTCTTCGGCGTGCGACTGCATGCGGACGCGATCGCCGAGGATGGCGCCCCCCGAGAACGGGCTGCTCGGGTCGACGGCGAGCACCGCGACGCTGGCACCCGTGCGCCTGTAGGCCGTGACCAGCTGTCCGACCAGCGTGCTCTTACCCGCGCCCGGTGGTCCCGTCACCCCGACCAGGCTCGCCCGCCCCGTATGCGCGTGCAACCGCGCGACGAGTTCGACGGCCGGCGCGCCGCCACCCTCGACGATCGAAATGGCGCGGGCCGCAGCCCGCGGGTCGCCCGCCGTCACGCGGTCGACAAGCAACGTGTTCTGTCCCGTATCGCGGCGGGGATCCATCGCGGCAAAATATCACGTCGCCATTCCGTGCACCGACGCGCGCTTTGGACCGATAATCCGGTCCATGAGCCATCTGCGCATCGTGGTCCTCCTTGCTTTCGCATCCGTCGTCGCCACGCCCTCGGCGGCCCGCGCCGACCTGACGGCATTCTGGGGCGCGACAAATCGCGACGACACGCGCGCGGTGCGCGGCTTTGCCGCCGGCATCAACCTCGTGGTCTTCGGCTTCGAGTTCGAGTACGCCAATACGTCAGAAGAGCTGGCCAGCGCCTCTCCCAGCCTGAGCACGGGGATGCTGAACGGGCTCGTGCAGACCCCCACGTCGGGCGTTCAGTTCTACCTGACGGCCGGAGGCGGTTTCTATCGGGAGCGACTTGCCGGCGACGGCGAGACGAACGTGGGTACAAATGTCGGCGGCGGCGCCAAGATCCGGCTGGCGGGGCCGCTCCGTTTGCGGCTCGACTACCGCGCCTTTTCCCTTCGCGGCAGCCCGTACCACGGCACGCCGCAGCGCTTCTACGCGGGCGTCAACCTGGCGTTCTAGCTCACATCGATCTACCGACTCACCACGCCGAGGCAGGTGGATCCGGCGCGCCTGGCGCAACGGCTAGGGCTCGGGTGAAATCTGCCGGAGATCCAGTCGTTCCACCCGGATCACGGCCGCCTTCAATCGCTCGTAGAGCGACTGGGCCGCGTCGGGCGCCAGCTCGGTGAGCATCTTCACGGGATCGTAGTCGGTGCCCGGAACCACGGGATCGAACGACACCACATAGACGGCCGACGCTGCCGCATCGGCCGACCGGAACACCCGCCACCCCGCCGCCTGCTGCCGCCGCACCGGGTCCATCGTCGTCGCAAGGCCGCGAGCGATGTGCGAGACGACATCCTCGAAGTCGCCGACGCGGTCGGCGTGGACGTGGAACACGAGCAGGCCCTTCGTGCCCGAAAAGCGATAGCCGCTGCGCTCGGCTTCGGCCCCGGGCGCAGCCTGTGCGTGCACGGGCAAGCCGCTGCCCCCGGAAGCCAATGCGACCGCCAGTGCCATCAGGACGACGCGCTGCATGCGGTGCTCCTCATCGAGGGTAGGTCGGGAAAAAACAAAAGGGACGCCTCCGCGACGGAGACGTCCCTTCGATCTGCAACCGGCCCGTCGGCCGAGCACGTGCCGGTTCGAAACCGGTCGCGCGCGCCTACTGTCCAGGCGCCGGAGTTGCCGGAGCCGCCGGAGCCGCCGGCGCATCGGGCGCCGCGGGAGCGGCCGGCGCAGACGGCGGCAGCGGCGTGACATCGATGCGGTCGAGCGGCAGCGGATTGATCCCGTTCAGCGTGCCCTGGAGCTGCGCAAGCAACTCACGCGCCTCCGCGTCCTCGAACATCCCGGTTTCGAACAGCAGGAACGGGCTCGGGCTGTAGCTCTGCGTCTTCGACGCGGGATCCGCGACGAAGAAGTAATTGACGCCCTGAGGCGTGGCCTCGCCGGTGGACTTGAAGACCTTGAGGCTGTCACCGAGTTCCCGCAGTTCCGGCTTTTCGGACGCCGCGAGCTTCGCGCGGATTGCGTTCCACACGGTTTCGAACGCGGCTGTCTGGTCCGGCTTGATGTACCAGATGATCAAAGCGGCATCGCTCGAAAACTTGAACAGATCTTCGGCCGGCGCCGCCGGCGCCTCGGCCTGCGGTGCAGGTGCCGTCTCCTGTGCCGGAGCCGCGGGAGCATCTTGCGCCTGCACACTGACTGCGGTGAACGCGAGACCCGCGAAGACCATTGCTACCATCGTGCGCCGGCTCAGTGCCGACCCAACCCCCAACCCCGTCATGAAACGCCTCCCCTGCCCGCCGGGCAATCCAAACTGTAACGCCACATACTCTAGCGTACAGACAAGACACCGCAACCCCCTGCAGTGTTCCTTACACGAACGTCGCGAGCACCTCGTTGGCCACGAGCATGCCCGTACGCGTCAAGCCAAAACGTCCGGACTCGTGCCAGACGAAGCCGGCCGCACACGCATCGGCAAGTCGTTCGCCGTACTCGTCCCACGGGTCGATTCCGTATCGCTCCGCGAAACGCGACCGGTCGATTCCCGCGGTCAACCGAAGCCCCGTGAAGAGCGCTTCTTCGAGGCGCCCGCGTGTCGACAACTGGCGGCGATCCAATTCGACCGCTGCGCCCGTGGCCATCCGTTCCACATAGTCGAGCGTCCCGGCCACGTTCTGCCACCGGACCCCTTCAACCGTCGAATGTGCTCCACAGCCAAATCCGCGCCAGTTCCCGCCGGTCCAGTACTTGAGGTTATGGCGGCTCTCACGGCCCGGCCGGCAGGCATTCGAGATCTCGTATTGCTCATAACCGGCCGAATCCAACCGCGACAGGGCATCGAGATACATGTCGGCCGCCTCATCGTCCGGCTCCTGCTGCCAGCCGCCGGCAGCCGCCGGGTCCTGTGTCATCCGGGCCATGGTGTCCTTCAGCGGCGCGTTGGGATACAGCTCGAGCAGGTAGAACGACAGGTGCTCGGGCGCAAGGGCCACGGCGCGCTCGACCGAGTCCAGCCATGAGGCGCGCGATTGGCCCGGAAGCCAGAACATGAGGTCGAGGCTGACGTTGGCGATCCCGGCCCGTCGGGCATCGTCGACGGCACTGCCTATCCGCGACGCATCGTGGATCCGGCCGAGCCGACGAAGCTGCGAGTCGTCGAACGTCTGCGCGCCGAAACTGAGCCGGTTGACGCCGGAGGCCCGGTACGCGGCCAGCCGATCGACCGTGACGGTTTCGGGATTCGTCTCGAGCGTGATCTCGGCGCCATCGTCGATCGCATAGGCCGCACGGCACGCGGCAATCAGACGGGCGATGTCGGACGGGTCGAGCAGCGAGGGTGTGCCGCCGCCAAAGAAGATCGTGTCGGCGGCGCGATGGTCGCCATTCTCCAGGATCTCGCGCTCGAGGGCGTCGACATAGCGGGTCTTGAGCGCCTCGTCATACAAACCGCGGTTGAAGTTGCAGTAGGCGCAGATGGCCTGGCAGAACGGGACGTGCAGATAAATTCCGAGCATCGTCGGGGGCCCGTCGTCCGTGCGGCGCCGGAGCGCGCCGGACTAGCGGCCGGCCTTGCCCCCCGGCCAGCGGATTTCGCGCGACGGCCTCTCATCGGCGACGCGGCTGCGCGCCGTCGAGAACTCGGCCTTGGCTGGTCCCTGCGTCCGCGCCGGCAGGGCACGCTTCGATCGTCCCCGCTTCCACATCGTCAGCAGGTCCTCGGGCCCCCCGTTGGCCGGCAGCATGCGGTAGTCACCGCCGTCGTACTCGAGGAACTCGCACATCTCGTGCAGACGCGAGTGCATGCGGAACCCGACGCGGACCTTGAGCGAGTCGGGCAACGTCTCGTCGGGGGAATCCTCGTAGTTGGTGGTGAAGATTGTCGGACGCCGCTCGTTGTAGCGCGTGTTGACGATCAGGTTCATCGTCTCCTCGACCCATTCGGACGGCTTCTCGGCCCCCAGATCATCGAGGACGAGGAGCTCGGCTTCCATCACGGGACGCAGGATATCCATCTCGGCGGTCCGCACGACGGGATTGTAGGTCGATCGGATCATCCGCAGCAGGTCGCGCACGTCGTAGAACAGCCCGCGCGCGCCCTTCTCGACGACCACCTTGCGGAGTACGGAGACCGCAATGTGCGTCTTACCGATCCCCGGTGGCCCGATGAGGCACAGTCCCTTCGACACCACGGGAAATGCCTCGGCAAACCGGCGCGCGCGGTCGACGGCGGCCAGGAGTCGTTCGTTCGGGTAGGTCAGGAACGAGGCGAGATCGCAGCGCGAGTAGCGCGGCGGGACACGGGCACCCGCGAGCAGGCGCGTTGCAACGGAGTCCTGCCAGCAGACGCACCGCTCGACGCTGCGCACACCGTCGTGTTCCACGGGCCGCCAACCGGTGCCTTCACAATGTGCGCACGCCATCGCCGGAAAGGATAACACCGTGATGACACGCGCGCACCCGGCGAACGATGCGTTGCGCTATCAGCGTTCGTGACTGCCGGCGAGTTCGGAGTCCGCGGTCGGATCCGGAGCGGTCGGGCGCGCGAGATCGGCCGACGACGTCGGCACCAGTGCCGTGTTGAGGCGCTGCTCCCAGTCGCCCAGGCCGCGCGCGAGCTCTCCTTTCACGTAGGTCATGAACTCGTTGACCTCGCGCTGCATGCGATCGATCTTCTTGCGCATGTTGAGGATGATTTCCACGCCCGCGAGGTTCACGCCGAGATCCCGGGTCAGCGCGAGAATCGTCTCGAGTTCCGCGAGGTCGTCGTCCGAATAGAGCCGCGTGTTGCCCTCGGTGCGCGATGGCTTCAGCAGGCCTTCGCGTTCGTAGAGGCGCAATGTCTGCGGATGGATGTTGTACTTGAGGGCGACGGCACTGATCATGTAGTAACCCTTGCCGGCCCCGCTGCGTTTCGTCGCCATTGGTCCGTGCCCTTCTTTCGGCAGAATCCGTCGTCAGTCCCGATGGAGCAGGCCCTGTCGCACGTCACCGTCGTTCAATCGACCGAACTCGCGGAGCAGTTCCTGCGAACGCTCGTCGATTACGGCCGGCAGCGTCACCTGCATCGTCACCACGAGGTCACCGCGCTCGCTGGTTCCCGGGCGCACGCCGCCCAGCCCGCGCAGCACCACGACGTCGCCCGATGAAGTACCCGGGGGGACGTGGACGCTCACCGGACCGTCCAGCCCCGGCACTTCGACCACCGCACCAAGGCCCGCCTCGTGGACGGCCACCGGCAGTACCAGATGCAGGTCCGCCCCGCTTCGCGTGAGCACGCGATGGTCCGCCACCCGCACGGTCACATAGAGATCACCGGCCGGCCCCCCGAGCGCACCCGCATGACCGCGGCCCGGTACGGCGACGCGCGCCCCTGATTCGAGACCGGGGGGAATCGACAGCGTCACGACGTCCCCACGCGGCGCAATGCCGGCGCCTGCGCACTTGCCGCAGGTCTCCCGAACGGATCGACCGTCGCCCCCGCAGGACTCACAGGCCTTCGTGAACACCATGTGTCCGCGCGCCCATCGCCGTGCCCCTTCGCCCTGACACGCGGCACATACCGCGACGACGTGCGCCACGTGACCACGGCCCCGACAGGCGGGACACCGCTCGTAGCGGCTGACCGACAGCGGCACCTGACAGCCGCGGACGGCGTCCTCGAACGACAGCGTCAGGTCCACCGATACGTCGGCCCCCCGCTCCGGTGTCGTCGCGTTACGCGCCGCCTGCTGGAACACATCGGCGAACAGTTCCGAGAAGGTTGCGGCCAGCGGTCCCTCGGCCGGCGCCGAAAAGTCGAATCCGGCGAAGGCCACCGGCGGCTCATCCGCGCGCGTCGCGCCACGGTCGTACTCGCGCCGACGGTCGGCGTCGCCGAGCACCACGTAGGCCTCCTGGAGCTGCTCGTACATGCGCTCGGCCACACGATCGCCGGGGTTGACGCCGGGATGATACCGGCGCGCCAGCCTTCGATAGGCGCGGTCGACGTCAGCGGCCGACGCCGTGCGCGTCAGGCCGAGCAGCGCATAGAGATCCACGTGGTCCTCGCGAGAAAAGCGAAACACCCGGGTGCCTCAGAGAGACACCCGGGTGCGGTGTTATTTCTTGTCGTCGACAATCTCCGCGTCGATGACATCGTCGCCGGCGCCACCGCCCGGCGCGGGTCCGCCGTCGGTCGGACCCGGACCCGGCTCCGCCCCGCCCTTGTAGAGAGCTTCGGCGGCCTTCTGCTGGGCCTGCATCAGCGCATCGAGCGTCCGATCGATGGCCTTGGCATCGGTCGACTCGAGCGCCGTCTTCACGTCGTTGACGGCCGACTCGATGGCCATCCGGTCCGCCGCGTCGAGCTTCTCACCCGACTCCTTGACGAACTTTTCGGCCCCGTAGACCGCCTGGTCCGCACGGTTACGCGTTTCGACCTCCTCACGCCGCTGCTTGTCCTCGGCCGCGTGCGTCTCGGCATCGCGCATCATGCGATCGACCTCGTCCTTGCTGAGACCGCTCGACGCGGTAATCGTGATCTTCTGTTCCTTGCCCGTGCCGCGATCCTTCGCCTGCACGTTCACGATCCCGTTCGCGTCGATGTCGAACGTCACCTCGATCTGCGGCACGCCCCGGGCCGCCGCCGGAATGCCGTCGAGGTGGAACTTCCCGAGCGTCCGGTTGTCGCGCGCCATCTGGCGCTCGCCCTGCAGCACGTGCACTTCGACCGACGTCTGGCCGTCGGCCGCCGTCGAGAAGACCTCGGTCTTCTTCGTCGGGATCGTCGTGTTGCGCTCGATGAGCTTCGTCATCACGCCGCCGAGCGTCTCGATGCCCAGCGAAAGCGGCGTCACGTCGAGCAGTAGCAGGTCCTTGACCTCGCCGGACAGGACGCCGGCCTGGATGGCTGCGCCGACCGCCACCACTTCGTCGGGGTTCACACCCCGGTGCGGGTCCTTGCCGAACAGCTCCTTGACGATCGCCTGCACGCGCGGGATGCGCGTCGAGCCGCCCACGAGCACGACCTCGTCAATCTTCGAGGCCGGGATGCCCGCGTCAGCCAGCGCCTGCTTGGTCGGCCCCACGGTCTTCTGCAGCAGGTCCTCGACGAGCGAGACGAACTTCTCCTGCGTCAGCTTCAGCGACAGGTGCTTGGGACCCGAGGCATCGGCCGTGATGAACGGCAGGCTGATGTCGGTCTCGCGCACCGTCGACAGTTCCATCTTGGCCTTCTCAGCAGCCTCCTTCAGGCGCTGCAGGGCCATCCGGTCCTTCGAGAGATCGATGCCTTCCTGCTTGCGGAACTCGGCCACGATCCAGTCGATCACGCGCTGGTCGATGTTGTCACCGCCCAGGTGCGTGTCGCCGTTGGTCGCCTTCACTTCGACGACGCCCTCGCCGACTTCCAGGATGGAGATGTCGAACGTGCCGCCACCGAAGTCGTAGACGGCAATCGTCTCGTCCTTCTTCTTGTCGAGCCCGTAGGCGAGCGCCGCCGCGGTCGGCTCGTTGACGATGCGCTTGACGTCGAGGCCGGCAATGCGCCCGGCATCCTTGGTGGCCTGACGCTGCGCGTCGTTGAAGTACGCAGGCACGGTGATGACCGCTTCGGTCACCTTCTGGCCCAGATAGGCCTCAGCCGACTCCTTCAGCTTCTGCAGCACCATGGCCGCGATTTCGGGCGGCGTGAGGGGTTTCGGCTGGCCCTCGACGCCTACGGCGACACGTTCGCCGTCGGCCACGACCCGGTAGGGCACCATCTTCATCTCTTCCGAGACTTCGTCGAGTCGCCGTCCCATGAACCGCTTGATGGAGAACACCGTGTTCTCCGGGTTGGTCACAGCCTGGCGTTTCGCCACCTGTCCGACGAGGCGCTCGCCCGACTTCGCGAAGCCCACGACGGAGGGCGTCGTCCGACCGCCTTCCGAGTTGGTGATGACGACCGGCTCCCCGCCCTCCATGACGGCAACAACGGAGTTCGTGGTGCCCAGGTCAATTCCGATGATCTTGCTCATAACGCGTCCCCCTGCCCTGAGAATGGCAAATCTTAGTGACTTGAATTATACAAACCTTAGTCTGGCAGAGTCAAGAGGTGAATTACGCACTCAACTTTCGCGCGCCGGGCGCCGGATTTGCACGGAACGGCCCGGGTACTGCTATGCTGGTCGACGCCTAGCCTGTCTGACTTGTGAGGGTGAACCATGACCCGGTGCGATCGAGTCAGACCGTTCCGACTCTCTGCAACGTTTGCCGCCGGCCTCCTGGCCTGCGTCGCACTGTCCGCGAGCCCGCTCGCGGCCCAGCCGTCCATACCGACCGTCCCGGCATTCGATCAGGCGCCGCTCGATCCCATTGGGGACTGGTCCGACGAGGTTCCGGCTCACATTGCAGCCGTTGACGGCGCTGCCTGGCTGCAGCGCGACGGCACGAACGAGGCGGCGGCCGAAAACACGCCGCTGCTCGCGGGCGATCGGATTCATACGGCTGACGGGCGCCTCGAGGTGGTGTTTGCTGACGGCAGCATCCTCGCGTTCGACGAGCAGACAGACGCCACCCTCCTTTCAGATGACCTCCTGCGGCTCGACCGCGGACGCGTACGGCTGGAACTGGCCCGCTCGGCCGGCGACGGGGATTACCGCATCGACGCCGTCGGCACCATATCGTGGGTTCGATCCCCCGGCGAGTATCGCGTCCAGATCGACAACCGTGGCGATACGACGCCCCACGTCCAGCTCCTGGTAATCCGAGGTGCCGCCGAACTGGATGCTGCCGGGCAACGCACGCTCGTCCGGGCCGGCTACGCAGCGGCGGCCACCGCCGAGACTGCTCCCTCACTCCCCTACGCCGTCACGGTCTCGTCGTGGGATGGATTCGATCGCTGGTGGGACGAGCGTCGGTACGAGCGCACGGGACTGGCCTCCACGCGCTACCTGCCTGCAGAGATTTCGTATTACGGCGGCGTCCTCGATCGGAACGGCGACTGGGGATACGAATCGACCGTCGGGACCTACGTCTGGTACCCGCGTGTCGACCCGGCCTGGCAGCCCTACTCCACCGGGCGGTGGTCATTTGTCGGTAGCTATGGCTGGGTGTGGATCGGCGCGGATCGCTGGGCCTGGCCCACACACCACTACGGTCGTTGGGGCGTCTCGGGCCGCCGGTACTATTGGATTCCGGGCCGCCGCTGGGCGCCGGCATGGGTCAGCTGGACGTCGACTCCCGACTACGTCGGCTGGTGCCCGATCGGATTCGACAACCGGCCGCTCATTTCTGTCAGCATCGGGTTCTCGCAGGGCTGGCGCGGGTGGACGTACCTGCCGTCGCGCAGCTTCAATCTCCGCGTGGTCGTGGCCGGCCGCGGGCGCGACCGGTACCTCCCGCCCCGGAACACGCGATTCATCGACGGCTATCGAGGACCATCGCGTCCGGCCGGACTCGTCGTGCGCAACAGCCCGGGCCTTCGCGGCCCGGCCGCCGCGGGGCGTTCGGTGGCCGTTCCGCGATGGGCGCCGCGCGACGCTCCTGCGGGCGGCGTTTCAACCGACCCATTCGCACGGCGGACCACGACGCCGGCACGCACGAGCGGCGCACGCGCTGTTTCGCGCGAGCCTGAAGCCCGTCCGCCAGCGACGCGGACGGTGGCGCCTACCGGCACAGTCGCGCCGTCCAGAGCGCGCACGTCGCGGTCGTCGTCGCCCGGCGTGTCGATGCCAACGCCGACGCAACGCACGACACCGGGCCGTTCGACCGCCATCGGCGCGCGACCGCGCCTGGGCGCGGCGTCGCCGTCGACCCCGGGAGCCGAGGCGCCGCGCACGAGCCCGCGCTCGACAGTCCAGCAGCCGACCATGCGGCGCGGGCCGGGTACGGAAGGGGGCGCCGCGCTCGGTGCGCGCAGCCGGACAGGACGCGCTCCCGCCACAGCGTCCGAGGTGGCACCGCCATCCGGCGTCCGCACGCCGACGCGCAGCGGCGTCCAGCCTGCTCAGCGCACGGAATCGACCCAGCGCCCGCTGAGGACCATGCCGGCGTCGCGACCGTCCCCGCCGCCAGCCGGGCGCAACTGGTCGACATCGCGCGAATCGGGTGATGGCGCCGCGGCCGCACCCGCGGCGCGACCGCGCTCGGCTCCGTCGCCCGGACGCGTGCCGTCGGCGACACCGTCGCGGGCACCACGCGTGGAGACCCCGCGCCCATCGGAACGTCCGGCCCCAGCCGCGCGGTCGGCGCCCGCTCAATCGGGCGCTCGTGATGGTGGCGGCCGCGCCGCACCGCGCGGGGCGCGCGGGCGCTGAATTCGCGCGAGCAGGAGGCGCCAGGCGGGTGTTCCTTTGGTACAGTGAGACCCGATGAAGACCGTTACCCGTCTGGCGCGCAGCCTGGGCATTGTCGCGCTCTTCGTTGCCACCGCGTTCGTCGGCACCGCCGGCGGCATGTTGTTCTCGTTCGCCGGCGATCTGCCGGAGATTGAAGCGCTCGACAACTACACGCCCGGCGTCATCACGAGGGTCATCGGGCGGGATGGCTCGGTCGTCGGGGACTTCGCCACCGAGCGTCGCGAGATCGTCAGCTACGAGGAAATCCCCGAGGTGCTGCGTCACGCCATCATGGCGGCCGAAGACCAGCACTTCATGACGCACAACGGCTTCCATCCACTGCTGATGGCCTGGGCCGCCATCAACGACGTCGTCTCGACGCGTCGCACCCCTGGCCGCAGCACGATCACGCAGCAGCTGGCCCGACAGCTGTTTCCCGAGTCACTGGGCTTCGAGCGCGCGTGGATCCGGAAGGTCAAGGAAGCCCTTGTCGCGATGCAGATCGAGAAGCGGTACACGAAGGCCGAGATCTTCACGATGTACTGCAACAAGGTCGCCTGGGGACACCGGACGTACGGCGTCGAGGCCGCCTCACAGCTCTATTTCGGCAAGCCGGCCCGTGAACTCACGCTTGCCGAAGCAGCGACGATTGCGGGTCTGCTGCCCTCACCACAGCGGCTCAACCCCTACAGCAACATGGATGCGGCACTGGGCCGGCGCGCCTACGTGCTCGACCGCATGGTCGAGGAGGGCTACGTCACGCGATCGGACGCCGACGCCGTCAAGGCCACCCCCATCGTGACGCGCGGCGAACCCTCGCAGCCGCCATCGCTCTCGCGCTACTTTGTCGAGACGATTCGGACTCACCTCGAAGAGGCCTACGGCACGCAGGCCGTCTATGAGGAGGGGCTCGTGGTGCGCACCGGCCTCGATCCGGTCCTGCAGCGCGCCGCCAACGCCGCAATGGACAGCGGGCTGCGGCGACTGGACCGACTGCGCGGCTTCCGCAAGCCGGCGCGCAACATCCTGGATGAGAAGGGCTCGCTCGATGGCTTCCGCCATCCGCGGTGGCCGCGCGAGCTCGCCGAGCAGGAGATTGTCCCGGCCCTCGTGACCGGCGTGGACAACGCCGTCATTCAGATCCGCGTCGGGCGATACACCGGCGCAATCGAGCGCGCCGGGTATCAGTGGGCGCGCCGCGGTGCGGCCGACCTCGTACGCGCCGGCGACCTCATCGAGACGCGCGTCCTTTCGATCGCGGCCGAGGCCGACACGTTCACGGGCTCTCTGGAACAGATGCCCGAGATCGAGGGAGCGCTCATCGCGCTCGACAACCGCACCGGCGCCGTGCTCGCCATGTACGGCGGCGTGGACTTCGTCCGCAGCCAGTTCAATCGCGCAACGCAGGCCCAGCGACAGGTGGGCTCCCTGTTCAAGCCGTTCGTCTACGCCGCCGCGATCGATCGCGGCTACACGGCCGAGTCGATCCTCGACGATTCACCGGCCAGTTTCGTGGCCGGCCCGAATCAGCCCCCGTACGAGCCGCGCAACTACGACCGCGAGTTCCGCGGCCCCGTATCACTGCGCGACGCCCTGGCTGATTCACGCAACGTCCCGGCTGTTCGCCTCATGGAGGCGCTTGGTCCGAGACAGGTTGTGAACCTGGCCCACCAGATGGGGGTCAGTTCGCCCATCCCCGAGTTCCTGTCGGTGGCCATTGGCGCCGCCGAGGCGACGTTGATCGAGATGACATCGGCCTACTCCGCATTCCCGAACCAGGGCGTGCGCATGGAGCCCCTTCCGATTCTCGAGGTGCTCGACCGTGAGGGCAACGTGCTCGAACAGCACCGCCCGCAGCCGCGTCAGGCGCTGCGCGCCGACACCGCTTACATCATGACGACGCTGCTCGAGGGAGTGGTGCGGCACGGCACCGCCGTGTCGGCCCGATCACTCGACTGGCCGATTGGCGGCAAGACCGGGACGACCGACGACTACACCGATGCATGGTTCATCGGCTTCGATCCGGAAATCACCGTCGGCGTCTGGGTCGGGTTCGATCAGAAGCGGCCGATTGGCAACGGCCAGACCGGAACGACGGCGGCCCTGCCTATCTGGCGCGAGGTCATGGCCGCCTGGATCGCGCAGCGGCGCGGAGAGGGCGAACCGCCCGTCTTCGAGCGCCCGGGCAACATCGTCACGGTACAGGCGAGCAACGGCCCGGTCGCGTTCATCGCCGGCACCGAACCGTCGGGCGTCGAGGCTGCTCCCCCGTTGCCCCCGGAGACCGAGCCCCCGGCGCTCCAGTAACAATCAGTCGTCGTCGACCGACGTCTCGAGCTTGCCGAGCGCACGCTTCAGCAGGTACGACTTGATGAACTCGTCGATGTCGCCGTCCAGCACGCGGTCCACGTCCCCCACCTGGTGCTTGGTCCGATGGTCCTTGACCATCTGGTACGGGTGCAGGACGTAGCTGCGGATCTGGCTGCCGAAGGCAATCTCCTTCTTCTCGCCACCGAGCCGATCCAGTTCGTCCTGCTGCTCTTTCTGCCGCATGTCGTAGAGGCGCGCCTTCAGCACGCGCATGGCCGACGCGCGGTTCTTGTGCTGCGAACGCTCGTTCTGGCACGAGACGACGATGCCCGTCGGCAAGTGCGTGATGCGGACGGCCGAATCGGTGACGTTGACGTGCTGGCCGCCGGCGCCACTCGATCGGAACGTGTCGATCCGGAGGTCCTTCTCGTCGATGTCGATTTCGGCGTCCTCAGGCAACTCGGGCCACACGTAGAGCGACGCAAACGACGTGTGCCGCCTCGCCGCCTGGTCGAACGGCGAGATGCGCACGAGCCGATGCACACCAGCCTCGGCCGAGAGCAGTCCGTAGGCGTACTCGCCGTGGATGACGAGTGTCGCGCTCTTGATGCCGGCTTCGTCGCCGGGTTGTGTGTCGACGACCTCGCGCTTGAACCCGCGTCGCTCGCTCCAGCGGATGTACATCCGGAGCAGCATCTCCGCCCAGTCCTGTGACTCGGTCCCGCCGGCGCCCGGGTGCACGGTGATGATCGCGTTCTTCGCGTCCATCTCGCCCGACAGCATCGTGCGGATCTCGCCGGTCTGGACTTCGGCCTTCAGGGCCTCGAGGGCGCGGTCGATGTCGGCAGTCACGTCCTCGCCGCCGCGCGCCCACTCGAACAGCACCGCCAGGTCGTCGGCGTGGCGCCGGAGATTGCCGGCCAGCGTCACGTCGTTCTCGAGCCGGCGCCGCCGCTGGAGAATCCGCTGGGCGGCGGCCTGATCCTTCCAGAAGTCGGGTTGTCCGGCCTGCGCTTCCAGCTCGGCCAGTTCGCGTTTCAGTCGCGCTTCGTCAAAGTCCCCTCCGAAGGTCGGAGGCGCGGGTGGACAGGTCCGCGAATGCGCGCGTGAGTTCCTCGAGTGTCATGAGCGTGTCTCGTTTCCGGTGGGAATGGGCCGGCGCGGCCCCCGCTGCGCCGGGCGTCGTTCGACGATCATCTGCGCGGCAAGCAGCAGCGTGACCGCCAGGGCGCACCAGACGACGAGGTCGCCGGTGTAGCTGTAAATCGTACGATCGGTCAGCAGCCGCACGTCAACCGTGACGGCCGCGGGTTCGAACAGATCCGTCGCGGCCAGCACGCGTCCGTACGGGTCAACCGCGCCACTGATGCCGGTGTTGGCGGATCGGACGACGAAGCGCCCCTGCTCCACGGCGCGGATCGCCCCCTGCTGAAAGTGCTGATAGGCGGCCGACGATCGGCCGAACCACGCGTCGTTGGTGATCGTCGCCAGGAGTTCGCTGCCGTTCTGCACGAATTGGCGCGCAATTCCCGGATACACCGACTCGTAGCAGATCGCGACGCTCACGCGCCGGCCCTCGGCGTCGAACACCACGGCGTCGGTCCCGGCCGAGAACTCGCCGACCGCCTCGACGAGCGGCCCCACGAAGAAGAGCAGCGACCGCAGGGGCACGTACTCGCCGAAGGGCACCAGCCGCATCTTGCGATACCACTGCCGCGAGGTGCCGTCGGGGCCAACGAGCACGGCGGCGTTGTAGTAGTCGGGGGGCTCGCCCGGCGCACCGGCCACGAACTGGTCCGATCCGAGGATGAACGGCGTCCCGGTCGATGCGGCCAGTTCCCGAATGGGTGCGGCCAGTGGCGCCACGACATCGAATGAGAACGGTGTCGATGCCTCGGGCCAGATGACGATCTCGGCGCCGTCGGCAATGACCTGGCGACTGAGCGCCAGATACCGCGTGAGGATGTCGCCGCGGAACGCCGGGTCCCACTTCTGGTCCTGCGCGACGTTCCCCTGCACCAGCCCGATCCGCGCGGCGCGTCCGCTGTCGAGCAGCGACGAGCGCGCCGCACGCCACGCACCGGCAATGGTGACCGCCACGAGCAGGACCGCGACGCCCGCAGCGGCGCGCCGGGTCGCGGCTGTGGGCCTCGCGACGACGGCAGCCGCTGCGGTCGAAACCAGCGCGACAAGTGCCGACAGCCCATAGACGCCGACGACGCTCGCGGTCTGGACAATGGGCAGCACGGTGGCCTGTGAAGCCCCGAGCTGAACCCAGGGAAACCCGGCCCCGACATGAGAGCGCGCCCATTCGGTTGCCACCCAGATGAGGGGCGCCAACCAGATGCCGGCCGTGCGGTACCGCCGAACCGCGCCGGCGAGCACCAGCGCAAAGGCTCCGACGTATATGGACAGGTATGCGACGAGCAACGCGGCGACGGGCGCACTCACGACGAGCGGCAGCCCGCCGTGCAATCGCATCGTGTCGGACACCCAGTACAGGGTGCCGCCGAAGTAGATCAGTCCGCAGGTAACGCCGTGGAGGAACTGCCGGCGCAGCGTCGAGCCATGCGCCGTCGTGGCCACGAGGAGAACAAGGGGCGCCAGCGCAATCCACGCGAACGCCGGATGCCCGAACCTGGGGAAGCTCAGGACGAACAGGCCCCCCGACAGCAGGGCTAGCGGATAACCGACGACGACAGCCCTTCCTCGCTGCGCAGGCGGGTCACCACACGATCGGCTTCGGCCCGCTGCGTGAACGGCCCGACGCGCACCCGGAAGTAACCGCCCGTGCCTGTCGGTGCCACGACGGCGGCCCTGTAGCCCTTCGCGGTCAGGTCGCGCGCCTGCCTGTCGGCATTGGCACGGGAGCGATAGGCGCCCACCTGCACGGACCAGCCGCCTGCCGTCTCGGCAGGTGGCGCGGTCCGGGCTGTCGTGGTTGGCGGAGTGGCAGCCGCGGCCGGCGCCGCGGGTGTCCGCGGCGGTGGCGCAGCTGCGGGCGCCGGTTCGGGCGTCGCGGCGGGCGGATCGGGCTCGGCGTCCGGCACGGGCTCGTTCACCGGCTCCACCTCGGCGTCGACCGGTCCCGAGGGTGGCGCCACCTGCTGCGCCGGCGGGGTGGTCTCACCCCGAAGTCGCTCGTGATACTCGCGATCGGCCGCCGTCACCTCGGTAGGGGGTGGCAGGTCCCCCGGGGGCGCCACCTCGGCGGTGCGTTCCACGCCGGCTCCAACCGGCAGGCCGGCATTGGCGCGCACGCCGCGTCCCACAGAGACCCCGAGCAGGAACACGCCAACGGCCACGACGACCGACGTCATGAACAGGAAGACCAGCTGCTTGCCGCTCAGCTGAATCTCACGAAAATTCTGGTCCGCCATTACGGTGTCCGAAATGGTAACACGGCACTCACCCGCCGATGCGCGTCAGGAGGGCCTGCGCCTCGACCGAGCCGGGCTCGAGTTCGAGCGCCCGTTCAACTTCGCGGCGCGCAGCCGTCGGCTCGCCGGTTTCGAGCAGCACGGCCCCGAGCTCGACGCGTGCCGCAACAGTCTCGCGGCACCAGAGCGACACTCGGATTTGATCGATCGCCTCCGACAAGCGTCCGGCACGACGATAGATCTGCCCGAGGAGCAGGTGCGGCACCTGCTCGTAGGGCGCCAGATAGACGGCGCGACGGAGTTCGCCGGTGGCCTCGCGATCGCGGCCGGCGGCAATCAGCGCTTCCCCGTTGGCCAGGTGGAACCGTGCGGCTTCCTGTTGATCGCGCTGGGCGGGGTTCGCAATCGCCGTTCGTGTGCCCGAGGTGTTCGAGAGCGTCGGGACCATCGACACGCGCTCGAGGTCGAGCGGCACTTCGGTCGTGAGCGACAGGACGGACGAATCCTGTGCGGTTCCGCCAAGCATCCGCGCGAGGTCCAGTTCACGCTGCGCCTCGGCGCCCCGCCCGTTGCGGGCGAGCACCGCGCTCATCACGTAGTGGGCATCGCCGTCGGCCACATCGAACCGGACGGTCTCCCGAAGCCAGACAAGCGCCTCGGCCGCGTTTCCACCGCGCGCGTGCGCGTAGCCCAGATTGAACAGGTAGTCGGTGTTCTCCGGATCCTCTTCGACCGCGCGCGCGAAGTAGCTGGCCGGGGTGCCGCCGCTGGCCGCGACGCCGCGACGCAGTTGCACGACGCCGAGCGCATTGGAGACGGCTGCCGACCGCTCGCCGTTGTGCAGTGTCGTGAGCGCCTGCCAGGCGCCATCGAACCGGCGCAGTTCGATCAGGGACAGCGCCACGGCAAAGCGCGCCTCGCGATACACGGCCGCGTCCGGCTCCACCGCGTTGGCCGACGCCAGGGCGCGTTCGTGTACGCCCTGCGCCGTGTAGACGTTCCACAGTGCCATCAGGATGCGCGGATCGGTGGGCGCCTCGCGAACGGCGCTTTCGAGGAAACGCTGCTGCGCCGTCGGCGTGGCTGCCACGAGCCCCTTGACGTAGTTCTCGAACGTTCCGAGGGCGAGCGGCGTCGGCGCCGCGCGTGCCGGACGCAGCCGGCCGGTCCGGGTGGACAACTGGCCGCTGACGCGGTCGATGACGGCGAAGATATCGGCCAGCGCACCGGCGTCTTCGATCACCGGGCCGTCGGCGCCCGAGGTCAGGTTCACGAGCCGCGCCCGTACGGTCAGGTTGCTGCCGAGTCCGACGCTGCCGAACACGACTTCCGATGCGCCAATCAGCTCGCCGACACGGATCATCGTCGCCCGCGTGAGGGCCGACGTGAGCGGGAGCCCGACGCGGGCAAAGGCCGCAACGGTCTCGTCGCGTGTCATCGCGCCCACGCCCCGCGTCGACAGTCCCTCGCCGACGAGCAGTGCCGCCGCCTCGCCGAGCCAGAGCGCTGCGCCGGCGCCGCCCGGCGCGCCGGGCTCGACCTCCACGGCGAACGGCATCACCAGCACACGCGATCCCGTCGTCTGGCCGGCCGCACCGGCCGGAACGGCCAGTGCGAAGGCCATGGCGACCCACAGATAGCCGAACTTCATACGCACCGAAGTGAAGACGCCGTTCACGCCGCCACGGCCGTTTCTGCCGCCGGCTGGGCCGACTCGAGCACGAGGTCGATGATGCACGCCTCTGCGCCCATGGCACGACACCCGTCGATCTGCGCGACCGCAGACAGGCCGAAATGCGACAGCGTGGCCACCGCCAGCGCCGAATAAAACCCGCAGAGCGGCGCCGCCTGGATCCCACGCACCTGACAGAACACCGAGGCGGTCACCTTCACCCGCGCCGACTTGCCGCGCCCCTCGACGATGAAGCGGCTGCGGCTGCCGGCCGTCTCCGATATCTCGGCAGCCACGCGCAACGCCGCGCGGACGCGCAGGCGACGCGGCAGCAGCCGGATGATCCGCTGGCGCATTGGCGACAGCGACATGAGCGACCACTCGGCCGAGAGCTGCCCCGCGCGTTCGACCACCCGGCCGTAGCCATCACCTTCCGTGCGCAGGAACCCGAGCACGGCCATCAGCGGGGCCACGCCGATCGAGCCGTCGCGCAGCCCCTCGGAGTGCAGCCAGTTCTCGTAGAAGTCGAGCCGCTGCGGCAGCCACTCGCCGATGGCCTGGTGAAGACTCGCTCCAACCAGGCGTCCGATATGCACCTCTGTCATGATGGGCTCATGTGCGCATCGACGACGGCTGCCGCCATCGTGGCGGGCGGAGGTGCCCGTCGGTTCGGCGGTCAGGACAAGAGCCACCTCGTCGTCGAAGGGCGCACCATCATCGTTCGACAGGTCGAGATCCTGCAACGTGTCGCCTCGACCCTGTTCGTCGTCACGCACCAGCCGGACCGTTATCGGGACCAGCCGGTCACCGCCATTCCCGACCGCGTCCCGGGCATCGGCGCCGTGGGCGGCATCGACGCCGCGCTGCACGCGGCGGCTCCCGCGCACGAGTACGTGATCGTCATCGCCTGCGACCTGCCCCTCCTGACGGCCGACCTGCTGACGCGCCTCGTGGAGCTCTCCGCCGACCGCGACGGGGCCTGGGTGCAAACCGCGCGCGGCGTCGAGCCGCTCGTGGCCTGCTACCGTACGGCGGTTCGCGATCGCGTCGCGGCCTACATCCAGGCCGGCCAGCGACGGGCGTCGGGTCTGGCCGAGGTGCTCGACATGGCCGTTCTCGGCCCACCCGAACTCAACCGATTCGGGCGGGCCGATCGCCTGCTGGCCAACATCAACACGCCCGACGACTACGCCCGAGTACAATACCGATCCGCATGATTCTGCCGGTTCACGCAACCATTCGCTCCGTCCTCGCGCGCACGCTCAGTTCCCGCTTCGAGATTGCCCCGGCCGACCAGCCGTCGATCGTGATCGAGACGCCGCCCAACCGCGCCCTCGGGGATCTCGCCATTCCCGTGGCGTTCGAACTCGCCCGCCGGCTGCGCAAGGCCCCACGTGTCATTGCCCGGGAGATTGCGGACGCCATCGGCTCGATCGACGGCGTCGCGCGGATTGACGCGGCACCCAACGGGTACCTCAATTTCTACCTGGACCGATCCGCCTGGCTGCAGCGCTGGCTCGCGCCGACCCGCACTTCCGCGACCACATCCGACGGCAAGGTCATCGTCGAGCACACGGCCATCAATCCGAACAAGGCCGCCCACATCGGGCACCTGCGCAACTCGGCGCTTGGCGATACGCTCGTGCGGCTGCTGCGCTTCCAGGGCCGACCGGTCGAAGTGCAGAACTACATCGACGATACCGGCGTGCAGGTGGCCGACGTGGTCGTCGGCTTCACGTCGATCGAGGGACGGGATCTCGCCTCGGTTCAGGCACTCGCCGATGCCGCCTCACCGTCGTTCGACTACTACTGCTGGGATCTCTACGCCAGGGTCACAGAGTGGTATGCCGGCGACAAGGAACGGCTCGCCACGCGCCAGCAGGTGCTGCACGCCATCGAACACGGCGGCAATCCCTACGCCGACATGGCCGCCTTCGTCGCCGACCGCATCGTCCGCTGCCATCTGCGCACGATGGCCCGGATGAACGTCGACTACGACCTCCTCACCTGGGAGGGCGATATCCTGCGCCTCCACTTCTGGGCAACGGCCTTCGAACAGCTCAAGGCGCGCGGCTCGGTGTTCCTGCAGTCCGAGGGGCGGCTGGCCGGATGCTGGGTCATGACGATCGACGATGGCAGCCCGGATCCCGCCGATGCGGACGCGGATGGGGATGCCGATGCCGAAGAGGAAACGCGCGAGAAGGTGATCGTGCGGTCGAATGGCACGGTGACCTACGTCGGCAAGGACATCGCCAACCAGTTCTGGAAGTTCGGCCTGCTGGGCAAGGACTTCAACTACCGGATCTTCGACACGCGGCCGGATGGGCACCCACTCTGGGCCACGACGTCGATGCCCACGGCGCCAGACGCCCCCGCATTCGGGCGCGCCGAGGCGGTCTACAACGTCATCGACACGCGACAGGCCTACCTGCAGCAGTTGCTCAAGCAGGCCCTCGCGGCGATGGGTTTCCAGGAACAGGCGGACCGATCCACGCACTTCTCATACGAGATGGTGGCCCTGTCGCACGCGACCGCGCGCGCCCTCGGTTATCAAGACCGCGAGAGCGAGGGCAAGCCGTTCGTCGAGGTGTCGGGTCGCAAGGGACTCGGCGTGAAGGCCGACGATCTGCTCGACCGCCTCATCGAGACCGCCACAGCCGAAGTCGCCTCGCGCAACGCCGACATGCCGGCCGACGACTGTCGTCGCACCGCCGAAGCCATCGCGGTGGCCGCCGTGCGGTACTTTCTGATCAAGTTCACGCGCAACAAGGTCATCGCCTTCGACATCGACGAGGCGTTGAGCTTCGAGGGCGAGACCGGACCCTACATCCAGTACGCGGCCGTTCGCGGCGCCAACATCCTCGCCAAGCTCGGGGAGCGCCACCAGCTCGACTCCGCCAGTGTGCTCGCGCGGCTGCCCGAGGCACCGCGCGAGACGCTCGACGCCGGCGAGGCCGCCGATCAACTGTGGGGCCTCGTGCTCGAGGCCTCGCGACTCGACGAAGTCGTGGATGCCGCCGTCCGTTCGCTCGAGCTGTCGCTCCTGGCGAAATACGCGTTCGGCCTGGCGCAGTCGTTCAACGCCTTCTATCATCGTCAGCCCATCCTTCGGGAGGAACGCGACGATGCGCGGCTCTGGCGTGCGGCGGCCGTGGTCTACGTACATCGCCAGCTCACCGTCGCCCTCGATCTGATGGGATGCACCGTGCCCGCGCGAATGTGACAGCTGCCGGCGCGACACGCGCCAGCGAGAACCCCTACACGCGGTCGAAGACGGCCAGCGTCTCGACGTGCGCGGTGTTCGGGAACAGGTCGAACGCTTCGATCGCCTCGAGTCGGTAGCCCTGCGCCGTCAGCCGGGCGGCGTCACGCGCCAGCGTGGCCGGATCGCAGGAGACGTACACGATGCGCGCGCCCTCCAGGCCGACGACGCCCGAAAGCGCGTCGGGCGAGACACCCGTCCTCGGTGGATCCAGGACCACGGTGTCGAACTGACCGACACCGGCCGTTATCACCGCCGCCTCGACCGCCAGTTCCCGGACGACAACCGGCGCGCCAAGTCGATTGACGTTGATCTCCATGTCGGCGACGCTCGTCGCGTCGCCTTCCACCGCAGTGACGGCCGCCCCGCGGGCGGCCAGGGCGACGGTGAACAATCCGACCCCCGCATACAGGTCCAGCACGCGCGAGCCGTGCACCCGATCGAGCACGCGCGTCAGTAACGCGCCCGTGAGGTAACGGTTGCCCTGAAAGAACGACGCGGCCGTCCTCGTCCACGACGCGTCACCAGGAATGACGGCGTCGCTTCCGCAGAGATCGCGCGCACTGTCGGTCACGCGCCCCTGTCCGGCGTGCGCCACGAGCCGGCCGCCCGAGCGTGTGGTCACGCCGGTGACTCCGTCCGGCAATGTCCACGTCGCTTCCGGCAGGACGAGCTGTCGCTCCCCCGCCTCGAGGTGGCACACGCGCTGCGTGGCCGCGACATTCTCGGCCACGAGCACTGCCTCGCAATTGTCGGCAGCGGACCCCAGGCTGTCGATCAGGCTGGCAACCGCCGGCACCACCTCGGGCAGGAACTGCTGCGTCGCGCGTGCATCGCACAAGCGATGCGACCGCTCCCGGAAGAACCCGACGCGGCGATCGCGCACGTGCAGGCGCCCGCGGAGGCGATAGCCGGACTCTGGGGATGCCGCCACACTGATCGGGTTCGGCAGCGACAGCCGACCAATCCTCCGGAACACATCGTCGAGGATGTCGGCCTTCAGCTCGCGCTGGCGCTCGATCGCGATGTGCGCGTACACCGACCCGCCGCAGGCGGGATCGCAGATGGGATCGCGCCGCGACGGACTCGGCTCGAGCACCTCGGCGGTCGCCGCGAATGCCACCTGCCGCGACACTCTCTCGAGGCGTGCGGTGACCCGCTCGCCCGGGATCGCGCCCGAGACAAGGACGACACGCCCGTCGTGGCGGGCCAGCATGCGCCCGCCAGCGACGGCGCGCTCGATCGACAGCGTGAGAAGCGGGGCCATGACGTCGGGACCTTACGACTCGAGGACGTCCGCGGCCATGTCGATTGCCGGCAGTCCGAACCGTTCGCGCAGCAGCCGATCGACGGCGGCATCCACGCTGCGCTGCCATGCCGCGGGTGACAGCCGCGCGCGGAAGGCTGCGAGCTCACGCGCCGCCTCGGCCTCGACGTCCGCCATCGCCGGGTCAGCCGCTCGCCTCGCCGCATCCCCGATGGCGCGATCGATATCGGCAACCCGAGCCAGGAGGGTTCGCCGAGTCTCGCCCCGCGCATGACGCAACCGCTCGCGTGTCGACGCGAGTTCCTCGAGAATCGCCGACAGCGCGTCGCGCAGGGTGTCGGGTGCGTCGAGCCGGCCCGCAGCCGCCGCCAGCTTCGTCATGGCGCGGTCGAGTTGACGGCCGGCCGACGGGCGGCGTCGTTCCTCGATCACAGGGCCCACGTCCTCCGATGCCTCGCCGGGCCCCGCGACCGATACACCTACGGCGCGACGCCAATCATCGTAGAGCGCGCGCACGTCGTGTTCACAGAACTCGAGCCTGAGCGGACGCTTCGATCGGCCGGCGCGATGACGCTCGGCCTTCTGCTCGATGCCGCGGTAGACGATCGCGAGAGGAATGCCCTCGAGCGCCCACCCGCGCACCAGCTCGAACGACGTGCCCGCGATGCGCACGAGCTGTCCCTCGTTGACGCGCGCGAGGTGCGCCTCCACGCTGCGACAGTACTCGCCGATGTCGAGTGCCGCCGCCGCGTCGTCCAACCGTTCCTCACTCAACCGACAACCCTTCCCACGTCACCGGACCGCCGACAATCCGCTCGAGATGTCCCCCGGCCTCCACGAGCAGGGCCCCGTCATCGGCAATGTCGCGTGCGACGCCGCGGCGCACACCTTGCGGACCGGCCCACTGCACGGACGCATCGAGTCCCGACGCGGCAAGACGTCGCCACCGCGACGCCACGGAGGCGTGATCGCCGGAACGCACGTGCGCCATCATCGCCCGGAGCCGCGCCAGCAGTTCCACCACGAGCAGGCCGCGATCGATGCCGCGGCCGAGTTCCGTTTCGATCGACGTCGCCCGGCCGGCAAGCTCCGGCGGAAACGCCGTGTTCCGGATGTTGATGCCGACGCCCACCACCACGGCGTCGAGCCGCGCGCCCGTGCTGACGGCCTCGGCGAGCACGCCGCCCAGCTTCCGCCAGGGACGGCCGATCACGAGGTCGTTGGGCCACTTCAGCTCGACCGGGAGCGCGGAAACGACTTCCACCGCCTCGGCGACGGCAACACCGGCCCCAATCGTGAGCATGGGGACGAGCCCATGCGCGGCGTCGGGACGCACGATGACCGACAGGTAGATGCCGGCTTCCGGCGGCGAGAACCACCCCTGCCCCCGGCGCCCGCGGCCTCGACGCTGGGCATCGGCAATCACCGAGACGCCTTCGGCCGCACCCGCCGCGGCAACCGACAACGCGACGTCGTTGGTCGACTCCACCTCAGCGCAGTACCGGACGTCACCGTACGGTCCCAGTCGGGGCGCGGCGGTCGTCAGCGCGTGGGCCAGTTCGTCGGGCAGCGCATCGAACATCGCGGCCTCACACCGCAATTTCGAGGCTGATGTCGGCTGCCGGCGCCGAATGCGTCAGTGCACCAACCGACACGTCGTCGGCGCCGCTGGCTGCCAGGCGCTTCACGCGGTCGAGCGTCATGTTGCCCGACAGTTCCACCCGCGCGCGTCCGGCAATGCGGCCGATGGCCGCCGCTGTCGCCGCGTCGTCGAGATTGTCGAGCATGATGATGTCGGCGCCGGCCGCAATCGCCTCGTCCACCTGCTCGAGCGACTGCGTCTCCACCTCGATGGGACCCGGTGCGCCGGCGTCGCGCACCCGACTGACAGCCGCATGGATACCGCCGGCGACACGGATGTGGTTGTCCTTGATGAGCACGGCGTCGAACAGCCCGGTCCGGTGGTTCCGCCCGCCGCCGCAGACGACGGCGTACTTTTCCAGCGCCCGCAGGCCGGGGAGCGTCTTGCGCGTGTCGAGCACGTTCAGCGGCCGCGCCGCGTCGACGAAGGCGCGCGTCGACGTGGCGATGCCCGACAGATGCTGCAACAGGTTGAGCGCCGTGCGCTCGGCCGCCAGCAGGCCGCGCGCCGTGCCACGGACCGTACCGAGGTGGCGGCCCGGCTGGCAGCGATCGCCGTCGCGACAGGCGGGGGTCCACACGATGGACGGATCGACCTGGACGAACACCTCCCGCGCGACGTCGAACCCCGCCAGCACGAGATCCGCCTTCGCGACGAACACACCCTCCGCCGTGCGGTCCGCGGGAACAATCGCCTGCGAGGTGACGTCGCCCGGTCCCAGGTCCTCGGCGAGCGCGAGCCGTACGAGATCGCGCCAGCCCTCCGGCCGCAGTGGCTCAGGCATTGGCCGACATCTCGACAGTCAATTCGGGCGCTCCGCAGGTGACCTCGGCCGCGGCCACGTTGTTGCCGGCGAGCACGTCGCTCCGGACGGCGTCCCACACCACCTGCGCAACGGGCACCTGCATGACGACCTTCACCGGAATGCTGAAGCCCAGCTTGAGGCCCGATCGTGCCTGACGAATGCCGGCCGTCACGAGCGAGGCGGCCTCGCTGAACTCGACGGCCGACCGATCCGCGCCGGTCGACGGCAGGTCGGCACCTGTCGGCCACGGCGCCCGATGCACCGAACCAGACTGGGACCAGGACCAGACCTCTTCGGTGACGAACGGCAGGAACGGTGCGAACAGTCGCAGCAGCACCGCGAGCGCCGCACTGCCGGCTGTTGCCGCCGACGCGGCCGCCGCATCCTCACCGGCGCGACGCCGCTTGACGAGCTCGATGTAGTCGTCGCAGAACCACCAGAAGAACTCTTCGATTTCCCGCAGCGCGGCCGCGTAGTCGTACTCCTCGAGGTGGCGCGTCACCGACTCGATCACACCCTCGAGCCGCTGCAGCATCCCCCGGTCGACCGGCTCGGTCACCTCGCCGACGGGCGTGGATTTCGACAGGACGAACCTGGACGCGTTGAGCAGCTTGACGGCCAGCCGCCGGCCCACCTTCATCTGCCCGGGTTCGAACGCCGTGTCGACACCAGGCCCGCCGCGTGCCGCCCAGTAGCGCACCGCGTCGGCACCGTGCTCCTCGAGCAGTGCCATCGGCGTGACGACGTTGCCCTTGGACTTCGACATCTTCTTGCGATCGGGATCGAGCACCCAGCCCGAGATCGACACGTTTGCCCACGGCAGCACGTCGGCCTCGAGGTGCGATCGGAGCACGGTCGAGAACAACCACGTCCGGATGATGTCGTGCGCCTGCGGACGCAGGTCCATCGGAAACGTCTGGCGATAGAGCGCCTCGTCGCGCCCCCAGCCGCAGACGATCTGCGGGGTCAGCGACGAGGTGGCCCAGGTGTCCATCACGTCGGCATCGGCCACGAAACCGCCCGGACGGCCGCGCTGGTCCGCCTGGTAGCCGTCGGGCACATCGGTCGACGGGTCGATGGGCAGCCGGTCCTCGGCCGGCACGATACGCGCGTCGAAGTCCGTGGTCCCGTCCGCGCGAACCTTGTACCAAATCGGGAACGGCACACCGAAGAACCGCTGGCGGCTGACGCACCAGTCGCCGTTCAGGCCATTCACCCAGTTCTCGTAGCGCGACACCATGTGCGGCGGCACCCAGTTGAGCTCCCGCCCGCGTTCGAGCAGCGGCGCCTTGTGGGCGATGGTGCGGATGAACCATTGACGGCTCGTGACGATCTCGAGCGGCCGGTCCCCCTTCTCGAAGAACTTCACGTGGTGCGTAATCGGGCGCGGCTCGCCGATGAGCTCGCCGGACTCGCGCAGCAGTTCCACGATGCGCGCCTGCGCCTTCGAAGCCGACAGGCCCGCGAGCCCCGCGTAGTGACGCGCCGCCGCAGCGGCGTCGCGTGATTCCCAGCCCGGGCTGCCCCATTCGACCGGGCGCAGCGTGCCGTTGGCCTGGATGATCGCGCGAACCGGCAGTGACAACTCGCGCCACCAGATGACGTCGGTCAGGTCGCCGAACGTGCAGATCATCGCGATGCCCGTGCCCTTTTCCGGGTCCGCCAGCGCGTGCGGCAGGACGGGCACCGGCACGCCAAACAGCGGTGTCAGGACGTGGCCGCCAAAGAGCGGCTTGTACCGCTCATCGTCGGGATGCGCCACGAGGGCGACGCAGGCTGGCAGCAGTTCCGGGCGCGTCGTGTCGATCTCGACCCCACCGGCCCCATCCGCGTGCGCGAAGCGCAGGCGATGGTAGGCGCCGTTCATCTCGCGATCTTCCAGTTCGGCCTGGGCAACGGCCGTGCGGAAGTCGACATCCCACAGCGTGGGCGCCTCGAGTTGATAGACGGCGTCGCTCTCGAGCAGACGCAGGAACGACCGCTGCGAGACGCGCTGCGCTTCGGGACCAATCGTCGTGTAGGTGAGCGACCAGTCCACCGACAGGCCGAGGTACCGCCACAGGTGCTCGAAGGCCCGCTCGTCCTCGTGCGTCAGTCGCACGCAGAGCTCGACGAAGTTGGGCCGCGAGATGGACACGGGCGACGCGCCCGACTTGGCCGGCCGGCCAGCCGCCGCATCGAACGGCGACGTGAACGACGGGTCGTACGGCATGGCCGGGTCGCAGCGCACGCCGTAGTAGTTCTGCACACGCCGCTCGGTCGGCAGGCCGTTGTCATCCCACCCCATGGGATAGAACACCGACTTGCCGCGCATCCGCTGGAAGCGCGCGACGATATCCGTGTGCGTGTACGAAAATACGTGGCCGACGTGCAACGACCCGCTCACCGTCGGCGGCGGCGTGTCGATCGAGTACACGGCCTCGCGGGGCGCATCGCGCCGGAACCGGTAGGTGCCGTCGGCCTCCCACCGGGGTTTCCACTTGTCTTCGAGGCCTTCGAGCGCGGGTTTTTCTGGAATCAGTGACATGAATCGACAAGACCGTCTGCGGGCGTCCGAACGCCCGCGACCGGCCAGCGCGTTGCGCGCGGGCCGTACGAATCCAGGAAGAACTTTACTCCGGATTCGCCTTGATCTTCTCGATCTCTTCCTTGATCAGTCGTTCGGCGGTCTCGAGGACGATGCGCCGGACGAGGTCGTCGGTCATGCGGACCAGCACGCGGCGGACCGCGTCTTCCACGGTCGCCTCGGCCACCTGGGCGGGCGCGGCGGCGCCGCTCGTCTGTTCGGCGGCCAGCAGCGCCGAGAAGGCGTTGACCAGCGTCACCTTGGGCGGCGCTGGCGCGGCGGCCTGCGCCGGTTTCGCCGCCGGCTGCGTCGAAACGGGATCCGGGAGGCCCAGTTCCCAGACGGGGCGACTCGGCGGCTCGAGCGGCTCGGGCTCGGCAAATGTATTGAAGCCTGGTCCGGCCTGGGCCGACAGCGGAAAGGAGGAAGGCGAGTGGCGGTCCATCTGAGAATGTGAATCGGCAGCGGCGCCGGCCATTGCAGGCTCGGCCACGCGGTCGAGCAGGGCCTTGACGCGGGTGACCAGTTGCTGCGGCTCGAAGGGTTTCACCAGCACGCCGTCGCAGCCGGCGGCCGCCGCCCGATCCTCGTCGACGGGTTCGAACGCCCCGGCCAGCAGCAGGACCGGCACGTGACGGAGCCGCGGCGACTGTTTCACGAACTCGGCCAGGGCGTAGCCGTCGACCTCCGGCACATCGACGTCGGCGAGGACGATGTCGGGCGTGTCACCCTCGAACCACTCCACGGCGCGGCGGCCGTCGCCGACCGACACGACGCGAACGTCCTCATTCGCGAACGTCAGCTCGATGACGCGCTGAATCGTGACACTGTCGTCGGCGAGAAGAAGGGTCTTGGGCATCCTGGTCCGTCAGCTGGCTTCGGCGCGCGGCTGCACCGTTCGGTTAATGAAATCGACAATCTCCTGCATCGGTGTACCCGGCAGGAACACGCCGCGGATTCCGAGGGCCTCGAGCTTCGGGACGTCGGGATCCGGAATGATGCCGCCGACCAGGACCGTCACGTGATCGAGACCGCGCTCGTGCAGCAGATCCATCAGCCGCGGACAGATGTGCATGTGGGCGCCGCTCAGTATCGACAACCCGATGACATCGGCATCTTCCTGCAGCGCCGCCGCGACGATCTGTTCGGGCGTCTGGCGCAATCCTGTGTAGATCACCTCCATGCCGGCGTCGCGCAGCGCGCGGGCGATGACCTTCGCGCCGCGATCGTGCCCGTCGAGGCCGGGCTTGGCGATGATGACTCGCGTTCTGGACATAATCGTCAGCCGGGTGCCCCGGAGTCGCCATTCTATTGCAAGGGGCGTGCCCCGCGTCACCACCGCGGCCCGAACGGACGCTCGGCCCCTGACCCGCCCGCCGGCGATTACGATCCTGTGGCGGCACCTGCGAATCGGCGCCGCGATCGTCACGTCGCCTACAGAACGGGGACCTCTTCGTATTCGCCCCACACGCGGCGCAGTACGTCGCACATTTCGCCCACGGTGGCATCCGCGCGGGCACACTCGATCAGCGCCGGCATCGTGTTGGACTCCCCCGCCGCCGCATCGGCGAGCGCGGCCAGCGCGCGGTTCAGTCGGCCAGCGTCGCGTCGCGCGCGAACGGCGGCCAGACGCTGCGCCTGCCGTACCGCCGCTGTGTCATCGAACGCAGCCGTGGGCACTCCTCCCGTCGTGCCGTCGACATGGGCGTTGACGCCGACAACTATCCGCTCGCGCGCTTCGAGCGCAACCTGCGCACGATGTGCCGATTCGGCAATCTGCCGCTGCGGCCAGCCCGTCTCGATTGCCGCCACCATGCCGCCCATTCGATCGATCTCGGCGATGTCGGCCATCGCCTGCGTCGCCATGTCGTCGGTGAGCCGCTCGATCCACCAGGACCCGCCCAGCGGATCGACAGTCGACGTCAGGCCGCTTTCGGCCGCGAGAATCTGCTGCGTGCGCAGCGCCAGCGTGGCGGCCTCGGCGGTCGGCAGCGACAGCGCTTCGTCGAGTGCATTGGTGTGCAGCGAATTGGTGCCGCCGAGCACCGCGGCCAGCGCCTGCAGCGTCGTCCTCGCGACGTTGTTGGCGGGCTGCTGCGCCGTCAGCGACGCCCCGGATGTCTGCGCGTGCATGCGGAGCGCAGAGGCGCGCGTGCCGGTGGCGCCGAACCGATCGCGCATCAGGCTGGCCCAGACGCGGCGCGCCGCGCGGAACTTCGCAATCTCCTCGAAGAAGTCGCTGTGCGCATTGAAGAAGAACGACAGCCGCGGCGCAAACGCCTCGACGTCGAGGCCGGCGGCCATCGCCTGCGAGACGTAAGCCACGGCGTTGGCGAGCGTCAGCGACAACTCCTGCTGCGCGGTCGCCCCGGCCTCCCGGATGTGGTACCCGCTGATTGACACGGGATTCCATCGCGGCAGGTGCTCGATGGAGAAGCCGATGACGTCGGTCACGAGGCGCATCGACGGACGCGGCGGGTAGATGTACTCCTTCTGCGCCAGGAACTCCTTCAGGATGTCGTTCTGCAGCGTTCCCGCCAGTGTGCGCCATTCGATCCCGCGCGCTTCGGCCGCGGCGAGATACAACGCAAGGACCATCGGAGCCGGCCCATTGATGGTCATCGAAATCGACACGCGGTCGATCGGCACCTCGTCGAACAACGCCAGCATGTCTGCCACCGACGCCACCGACACGCCGCAGCGGCCGACTTCGCCCTGCGCCAGCCGATGATCGGGATCGCGTCCCATCAGCGTCGGCAGGTCGAAGGCCACGCTGAGGCCGGTGGCCCCCGACGCGAGCAGCTGCCGATAGCGTTCGTTGGCCTGCTCGGGGGTGCCGAAACCGGCAAACTGGCGCATCGTCCAGACTTTGCCGGCGTAGCCGGTGGCATGGATGCCACGCGTGAATGGGTGCGTGCCGGGGTCGCCGATGTCCCGGTCGTAATCGAGGTTGGAGACGTCGTCGGGTGTGTAGACGACCGCAATGGGGCGGCCCGACGACGTGTGAAACGCTGGCGCGCGCTCGGGGGCCCGGGCACGGGCCGGCTGAAGGATGTCGCGTTCCCAGTCCGCCCGGGTCATCGGGCGGTCCTGCTCATCGCCAGCACTCATGGTCCCGCATGATAGACCACACGGCGGCGACCGACGGGCGAGCGCGGGCCGTCACCCGGTGATGCGCACCGCGACAAGTCGCCTGGCCTGTTCACCGCCCTGCTCGGCGCCAATCTCGATCAGGTATTCGCCCGGTGGGAAGGACCCCAGTCCCATTTCGGCCTCGAAGAAGCCGCCGGCCTCCCCGGTGCGTTTCGCAGGCGCCGGCAGCACGGCCAGTTGCTCGCCATTCTGGTTGAGGAGGCGCAGATTCACGGCGGGGTCGAGACCACCTGCACCGTACGCCCCGAACCGGATCAGCATGCGTTCGGCGCGCGCGAAGACGGCACTCACGACGGGCAGCGGATCTTCGGCGGCACGTACCTGCTGGAGATCGCGCGCCGTCCGGCCCCGGTAGAGGAAGGGGGTCGTCAACTGCGGCCCGGTCCCGGTGAAGTCCGGCACCTCGAGCGAGGCCTCGTCACTGTCGAGGCGCGTGCCACGCGCGTTGTGTGGAATGACCTGCACGCGCAGCGGCCCCGGGGGCGCCTCGAAGGTGACGCTGCCCCCGCGGGCCGTTCCCGCCTTCTCGATGTCCCCCCGGTAGAGCTCGTCACCCGCGAGCGTCGTGGCGACGATCGACACGTGGTCGACGACATCGGCCGGCGTGTCGGCGGCCGCCGCGGCTTCCCACGCAAACGTCACGGCAGCCTTCTCCGCCACGCCCTGCAGCGCGCCAAGCCAGACCGAGACCGGCCGCGTTCGCCCGAGCGATTCCGTGCTGCGCATGACGCCCAGCGCCTCGCTCACTTCGGTCGGCGCCTCGGGTCGCGCCGGCGCCGTCGCCCGGGCCACGTCCTCCGGCGAATAGGCCCAGTAGCCCTTGCGCGCCCGGACCTGCACACCCGGACGCGTCACCCGCACGCTGATCTCGTGAAACCGGCCATCGCGCGGGGCGCGCGTGGACGTGTAGCTGAGCAGGTAGTACACGCTGGCGTCGCGCACCATCTGCTGCAGGCCTTCGATTGGATCGTTGCTGCCGACGATGGCGCGTCCGTCGGTCTCTTCGGCAATGACGCGCAGCAGGTCGACCGACTCGCGGACGATGCGGCGATCGGTTTCCGACGACAGGTTCTCGTCGACGCCCGACTCGAACACCGCCAGCCCGCGCGGATCGACCGTGTAGATCGCCACGTTGTTGCGCTGCGCCGCGCGGAACACGCGCGACTCGAGATCGCCCAGCAGGCTGCTGTTCTCGAAGAAGTCCATCGACTGCTGCATCTGCGACTGGCCCCGCTCGAGCGGGCGACTGCCGACCCACGAGCCGGTCGTGCGCGTGCCGGACGGAATCGATCCGCTCATGCCCTCGCTGACGTAGACCACCGTCTTTCGGCCCTCGCGCAGCGTGCCGAGGTACTCCGACAGGCTCTCGAGCGCCGATATCGTGAGCGAGTTGCGCATCTGCTCGAGCGCCTCGGGCGGCAGCGTCTGGTAGCGGTACTCGATGGGATGTCGCGGCGTGTAGTCGTACTTCCGGCCCTCGAACCCCATGACAGAGTTCGACGTCATCAGGTGATTGCGCGAGAACGACATGTTGCCCACGCCCGAGAGCGGCGTGGCAATGGCCACCAGATCGTTGCGCGTCAGCCGCCGCAGGAAGTCGGACAACTGCTGGCGTACGCGCATGCTGTTGCCCCGGCGCACGTGATAGTCGTCGAGAAACAGCACGAAGAGGCGGTTCTCCACGCGGGCGGCTTCGGCGCGTTCTTCCGAGAGCGACAGGATCTCGCGATCGGATGCCGGATCGTCGATGCCCTGGCCCGTCTCGATGAGACGGAACGAGGTCACCGACTGCAGTTCGCCGCCCTCGCGGATCTCGAAGTCGGCCTCGGTCAGGTCGGTCACCGGCCGGCCATCGCGGTCGGTCACCGTGACGTCGACACTGACCGAATCGACGCCGCCGCGGAAGACCGGCTGCTGGGGAGCGGCGGGCTCATCGGCCGGCGGCGGCTCCTGTGCGCGCGGCTCTGCGAACCAGACACACGCGGCCAGCAACACCACGACGCCGGTCCTGACGTAGCGAGACAAAGGCAAAGCCTGCGGCATGGACACCTGCGAAACGGGAAAAAGACAGGGCTTTCGGAATGATAACATCCGCCCGATGACGGCCCCCACGTCGCACACGCCCGGGGCCGCCGCCCTGCTCACCCAGGACGAACTGATGGTTCAGGCGGCCGTCAGGCAGTTCGCCGCCGAGGTCATCGCGCCCCGTTCCGCCGACATGGACGCCCGCGCGGAGATGCCGTCCGAGGTCGTCGACGGCCTGTTCGGCCTCGGCCTCATGGGGATGACCATCCCCGAGTCGTTCGGCGGCGTCGGCTGGGGGTTTGCCGCCGCGCTCGTCGCCGTCGAGGAACTGTCGCGCGTCGATCCGTCCGTCGCACTCGTTGTCGACGTCCAGAACACTCTGGTGGTCAATGCCCTGCTCCGCTGGGGCACACCGGGGCAGCAGCAGCGCTGGCTTCCCGACCTCGCCACGCGTCGGTGCGGCGCCTACGCCCTCTCGGAAGCGGCATCGGGCAGCGATGCCTTTGCCCTTCAGACACGGGCGCGTGCCGTCGACGACGGCTACAGGCTGTCGGGCCGCAAGCTCTGGATCACCAACGCCCGCGAAGCCGGGCTGTTCATCGTGTTCGCCACGGTCGATCCCGCGCTCGGCCACCGCGGCATCACCGGCTTCATCGTGCCGCGCGAGGCCGCGGGCCTGTCGGTGGGCCGCAAGGAGGACAAGCTCGGCATCCGCGCGTCGAGCACGTGCGAGGTCGTGCTCGACGACTGCTTCGTGCCGCACGATCAGGTGCTCGGCCCGGTGGGGCGCGGCTACAAGGTCGCCATGGAGACGCTCAACGAGGGCCGGATTGGTATCGGCGCGCAGATGGTGGGCCTCGCCGATGGCGCGCTCGCGCACGCCGTCGCACACGCGCGCGCGCGCCACCAGTTCGGCCAGCCACTCGCCGCGTTTCAGGCCGTGCAGTTCCAGCTCGCCCGGGCGGCCACCGACATCCACGTCGCACGCCTGGCCGTCTACCACGCCGCCAGGCTGCGCGAAGCCGGGCAGCCGTTCCTCACCGAGGCTGCCATGTGCAAGCTGGTCGCCTCCGAAACGGCCGAGCGCGTGGCATCGATGGCCGTCAACCTGCTTGGCGCAGCCGGCTACGTCAGGCCGTCACCGGTCGAGCGGCTCTATCGGGACGCGAAGATCGGGCAGATCTACGAAGGCACGTCCAACCTGCAGCTGATGACGATCGCCAGGCAGATGTTCTAGGCCGCCGATGACGGGACGCCGGTTCCGCCCCGCCCGTTCGTCTACGTGAGAATTGCGGCGAGTGCCTCGCGGATGCGCGTCGCCGTCACGGGCAGCTCTTCGGGCAGCACCCGCGTTTCGCCGAAGACGGTCATGAAACTCGTATCGCCATCCCATCGCGGCACGACGTGCAGGTGCAGGTGATCGGCGATGCCGGCGCCGGCGGACCGGCCGAGGTTGATGCCGAGATTGAACCCGTGCGGCGCATACACCGCCCCGAGCGCACGCTCGGCGCCCTGGCTGAGCTGCATGATCTCGAGCAGTTCGTCGCTGTCGAGATCGGACAGCCGGGCGACGTGCCGCTTGGGCACGATCATCAGGTGACCGTTGTTGTAGGGGAACTTGTTGAGGATGACAAACGCCCGCTCGCCCATCCAGGCGAGCAGCGGTTCGTCGGGATGCCCGAGCGCGTCACAGAACACGCACTCGGGAGCGGGTGTGCCTGCGGTCGTCACGTAAGACAGCCTCCACGGAGTCCACAGCCGGTCCATCAGCTCTTCCTCGAGGGTTCGCGGCGCGGGGCGCTGCAGCGCGCGCTCGCGGCGTGGCAGGACGACGCGTTCAGACGGGGGCGCCGGAGGAATCGCCTGGCTCGAGGGCGATCGACGGGGCCGCCGTGTCCGCTTCAGCCCGGTTGATCAGGTCTTTCAGTTCCTTGCCGGGCTTGAAATATGGCACCTGCTTGGGCGGCACGTCCACCTTGTCGCCCGTCTTGGGGTTGCGCCCCTTGCGCGACTCGCGACGGCGCAGACGGAAGCTGCCAAATCCACGCAGCTCGATCTTCTCGCCCCGGTGCAGCGCGTCCACGATGCTCTGGAATACGGCGTCGACGATGACCTCGGAGTGTTTCTTGGTGAGGTCCGACACCCTGGAGACTTCTTCGACCAGCTCGGCTTTAGTCATGCGGGAGGACAGTGACGGCGTCCGGAGACCGCCGCGGCTGGCCGGGACATCCCCGACCAACCGCGACAGCCCCGGCGCCTCGGAACCGCAGCACCCTTACTTGAGGTGCTTGAAGTGATCGCCGAGCGTCACTTCCGGACGCCCCGTCGTCTCGGCGTAGGCTTCCCAGTCGGCACGGAACTCCGCATCCTTCAGTGCGCGGATGCTGAGACCAATCTTCCGCTCCTCGGGGACGAGGCGGATGATCTTCATCTGGTAGTTCTCGCCGGCCTTCAGCTCCAGCTTCTCGGCGCCCTGCGCCGAGTCGAACTCCGAGACGTGGATGAGGCCCTCGATGCCGTCGGCCAGCTCGACGAACGCGCCGAAGTTGGTCAGCCGCACCACCTTGCCCTCGACGATGTCGCCGACGTTCCGGGCGTCGAAGAATTCCTTCCAGATGCCCGTCTGCAGCTGCTTGAGGCCCAGCGACAGACGCTGGTTCTCGGCGTCGATGCTGAGCACCTGCGCCTCGACGGCATCACCCTTCTTGAGCACTTCGGACGGATGCTTCACCTTGCTCCACGACATGTCGGAGATGTGGATCAGGCCGTCGATGCCCTCTTCCACTTCCACGAACGCGCCGAACTCGGTGAGGTTGCGCACCTTGCCGTTGATCGTCGTGCCGATCGGGTACTTGCCCGCCAGCTCGTGCCACGGGTTGGTTTCGACCTGCTTGAGGCCGAGCGAGATGCGCCGCGCGCCCGGATCCACGCCGAGGACCATGGCCTCGACCATGTCGCCCACGTTGAGGATCTTCGACGGGTGCTTGACGCGCTTGCTCCACGACATTTCGGAGACGTGGATGAGGCCTTCGACGCCCGGCTCGAGCTCGATGAACGCGCCGTAGTCGGTGAGGCTGACCACCTTGCCCGACACGCGGATGCCGACCGGGTAACGCTCGATGACGTTGCTCCACGGGTCGGGCACGAGCTGCTTGTGGCCGAGCGAGACACGCTCGGTGGCCGCGTCGTACTTCAGCACGATGACGTCGATCTCGTCACCGACGCGCACGACTTCAGACGGATGCGTGACCCGGCCCCACGACATGTCGGTGATGTGCAGCAGGCCGTCGATGCCGCCGAGGTCGATGAACGCACCGTAGTCGGTGAGGTTCTTCACCGTGCCGCGCATCGTCTTGCCCTCGGCAAGCGTGTCGAGCGTCACCTTCTTCTTCTCGGCGTTCTCCTCCTCGAGGAGGACCTTGCGCGAGAGCACGATGTTGCCGCGCTTCTTGTTGACCTTGATGACGCGCATGCGCAGTTCCTGCCCGCGCAGGGCGTCGAGGTTGCGCACAGGGCGCACGTCGATCTGCGATCCCGGCAGGAAGGCGCGCACGCCGATGTCGACGGCCAAACCACCCTTGATGCGTTCGATCACGCGGCCGATGACGACCTTCTTCTCCTGGTAGGCCTTCTCGACCTCGTCCCAGATCTTCATCTTCTCGGCTTTTTCGCGCGAGAGGACGACGTAGCCGTCGCGATCTTCGGTGCGCTCGAGCAGCACATCGACGGTGTCGCCGGGCTGTGCCGTCACCTGCCCGGACTCGTCGATGAACTCTTCGATGGCGATGATGCCTTCGGACTTGAAGCCGACGTCGACAACGACTTCGGTCGGCGTCACCTTGACGACCGTGCCCTTGACGACTTCACCTTCCGCAAGATTGCGGAAGCTGGTATCGTAAAACTCCAGCAAGCGTGCATATTCCTGCGGGTCGGTTTCACCGTCCTGCGATGAGGAGAATGTCGAGAAACCAGGTGGAATCTTCACTCCTCCTTGAGTGTTCTTGTCTTTCTTGGTCAGGTCTGCGTTGCCCATTTCGGTCCCGGTCTCCTCACGTGTCGGATGTGTGTCGAATCGCAGCTTCGACGGGCTGTAGGTACTCGTCGCCTGGAAAGCGATAAGCACAATATTATCCGCGACTTAGGGGGTCAGGGTCAACCGGGCGGAAGGGATCAGGGTTAATGGCTGCAAAAAAACGGACACCCCGGCCTCGAACCACGCGCTCCCGTTCGACACGACCCGCCGCGCGCCCCCGCGGCTCCGCCCCGCGCAAGCGGACATCGGCAGCCAGCCGGGCCCGCAAATCCGCGCCCGCCAGGTCGTCGGCGCGCGCCAAGGCCGCGGCATCCCGGCGCCCGGCCGCTGCCAAGGCGGCGAAGCGCAAGGCGCCCGCCCGGGCGAAGGCCGCCAAACCGCCCCGAAAGACAGCACGCAAGTCGGCCCCGAAGACCGCACCGAGGACCGCCGCGCGCAAGACGCCAACCCGGACCACCCCTCGCAAGGGTGCCCAGAATGCCCGCAAGACGGGGTCAGTCCGGAAACCCGCCCCAACGCGGAAGTCAACTCCGGCCCGGAAGTCGACCGGGGCTCGGAAAGCCGGTCCCGCCGCTTCTTCAGCCCGCCGACCAGCCGCGAAGTCCGCCAGGCTGGTGCGTCCCAAAGCCAGCTCCCCTGCCAGGCAAACGGCACCGCCAGGGGCGGCGCCACCGCGACATCAGACACCGCCGGGCCTGACGCGCGAGCGTCGCCAGTTCCGCGACGACGAGCCGCAAGTCGCCGATTACGACCGCGTGACGGCCGCGGCCCGCACCGGCCGCGAGGAACTCAAACAGCAGTTTCTGCAGCACAACGCCGCGAGCCCCGAATTGACAGGCGGTGATATCGACGCGAACTGGAACGACGCCTACTCGGTCGGCGACGAGGCCCCGGGTGGCGACAACCCGACGCCCGATCAGGACCGCGTCGACGATATCGGGAAGGCGCTCGGCGTCAACTATCAGGACGACGAAGAGCTGCGCAGCACCGACAAGATCAGCGACAGGGATCGGCACCGCTGGGAGCTCGACCCGGCCAGTTCGGACGACTGGCCCCACGAGGAAAACGATTAGGGCGGCGGTCCGCTCGTGATCAAGGAAACGGGTCGGCCAGTCAGGCCGGCCCGTTCCCTTGTACGCGGACCGACTAGACGGGCATCGGCGGCTCGTCGCCGATGTGGTTCGCCTGGTGGCTCGCGCGTGCCCGGTCGAACGTCTCGCGACCAGCCCGCCAGGCCTCACGGCCACGATCGACCGCGTCGTGGACCGTGTGCGAGGCCTCCTCATAGGTATGTCGCGCCCGCTCGCGCATGCGACGCGCCGAGTGCGCCACGGTCTCCCGCGTGTCGCTTCCAGCCTTGGGTGCGAGAAGCACCCCGGCCGCCGCACCGAAGACCATCCCGAGCACGATGCCGGACAGGAAATCGTGTCCGGACGAGTGCCGGCTATCTGGATGTCCGTTGATCACTGGAACCTCCCTCGCTCAAACGGGTCGTCGCCCCTGGATGATGCGGATCAGAATGATCGCCACGGCAATCACCAGCAGGATGTGGATGAATCCACCGAGGGTGGTGCTGCTCACCATTCCAAGCAGCCACAGCACCAGGAGCAGCACGAAGATTGTCATCAGCATCAGACACCGGTCCTGTTCTGAGGCGATCGTGAATTCGATCGCGCAATCCCCGTATTGCACGGTCCATGCCCGCGTCGTACGCGCGATTACAGGTCTGAATGGGCGGCAGTGTGGCAGCCGACTGCCGTATGAGGGTAACGCCAGGCCGTACTGGTTGCTTACAGGTCGAGCAGGCGGTGGATCTCGCTGCGCAGCACGTTGGGATTGCAGGGTTTGGTGAGGACGATGTCGAACCCGGCGACGCGGGCCTCGTCGAGGCACCTCGAGTCGGAATGCCCGGTGACCGCGATGAGCGGGGTGGATGCCGTGTCGCGCCCGGCGCGCAGCCGCCGCGCGACGTCGATGCCCCCGAGTCTCGGAAGCTCGAGATCGAGGATGACCAGATCCGGACGACCGTTCGGTCCGCCGGAGACCGCAAGCCGCAGGGCATCCAGTCCGTCGGCTGCCGTCATGACCTCGAACCCGCAGGCCACCAGGAACAGCCGTCCCACCTCCAGCACATCGGGATAGTCATCGACAAGAAGTATTCGCGCTGGCGGGACGACTTTCATCGTGTAAGAACTACCTGACGGGCGCTGCGTGCAAAAGGATCTTCAACGTACGTGCCAGTGGGGAGACATAGTGAAAGTGGCAAGAAGGTTGCGGCAAGATAACACCATGCCCGTCCCATTTCCCAGAATGTGCTCGGTACTTGCGCACGAATTGCGCAGTCCGCTCAGCGTACTTCAGGGCTACATTCGACTCCTGCAGCGCAACCGCGACACGGGCCACCCCGAGGCGGCAATGCTCGATGCGATGCTCGATGCCACGGGCAGACTGACCGCCATCGCGCGACAGGCATCCGATCTGGGGTCGTGGCTTGGCGGCAGCAACTCCCAGGCTTTCGAAACCGTAAGCCTCGATCGGGTGCTCGACGAAGTGGACAAGCGCCGCGAGCCGGCAGGACTCACAATCATCCGCGCGGCCGACGCAACAGCCCCGGACATCCGGGCCGATGTCACGGCGCTGGCCGGGGCCATCATCGCGCTCGCCGAATGGCTCGGCCGCGAGACGGGCAGCCCGGTCGAAGTCTCCACCGCGCCGGCCGGTGCCGACGCCAGCGTCGGCGTGCGGCTGCGGGCCTGCCCCCCGGACGCCGGCATGGTGCGCGCGCCGACCCGGGGTATTGTGTTCGATGCCGGCGGTGCAGGCCTCGCATTGATTGCCGCATCGCATATCCTCGATGCACACGAGGCGGCGGTAAGTCTCGCCGACCCATCGGGCGTGGTCGACGTCCGCTTCATGGCTGGAGGAGGCCCGACATGAATCCCGCACGCATTGCCATCGTCGATGACGATCCGGCGTTCTCGCAGTACCTCTCGGTGCTGCTCGGATCGAAGGGCTACGACGCGATCACGTTCAAGAGCGGGGCGGAACTGGTGCAGTCGCTCGGCGCGGATCGTCCGCCGGATGTCGTGCTGCTCGACGTGCTGATGCCGGGTATGGACGGACTCGAAACGCTGCGGGTCGTCCGCACGAGCCACCCGTCGCTGCAGGTCATCATGCTCTCGGGCACCCAGGTGCCGTCGACGATTGTCGATGCCGTCCGGCTGGGCGCGATCGACTATGTGGTCAAGCCCGACGATCCGGAAGGTCTCGGGGAAGCGGCGCTCGAATCGGCGATTCGCCACGCGGTCGAAAAGCTCAGCCTGACGAGCGAGGTCGCCCGCCTTCGGGCCCAGGTCGTCGACTCGCCCGATGGCGCGCAGCCCTGCTGGGGATCGGGGGCCGCGATGCGGCGCGTGCTCACGATGGTCGAGCGCGTGGCCGACAGCGACGTCAACGTGCTCATCACGGGCGAGAGCGGCGTCGGCAAGGAAGTGATCGCCCACGAGCTGCACCGGCAGTCGACGCGACGCACGAAGCCCTTCGTGAAGGTCAACTGCGCCGCCCTGCCGACCGAACTGCTCGAGAGCGAGCTGTTCGGCCACGAACGCGGCGCCTTTACGGGCGCGCAGGCCTCGCGCATGGGCAAGTTCGAGTTCGCCAACGAGGGCACGATCATGCTCGACGAGATTGGCGAAATGCCGCTGGCCCTCCAGGCCAAGCTGCTGCACGTGCTCCAGGATCACCAGTTCACGCGCCTCGGGAGCAACCGCGCCGTCTCGATCGATGTCCGCGTCATCGCGGCCACCAACCGCGAACTCGAGCACATGATCCGCATGGGCCAGTTTCGCGAAGACCTCTACTACCGCCTGCAGGTCATCGAGCTGCGCGTGCCGCCCCTGCGCGACCGGCGCGACGAGATCATTCCGCTGGCCGAGTTCTTCCTGCAGCGCTATGCCGGCCGCTACGGGCGATCGGCCGCGCGTCCCTCCGCGCGCCTGCGCGAGGCGTTCGTCGAGTACGCGTGGCCGGGCAACGTCCGGGAGCTCGAGAACGTGATCAAGCGGTTCGTCATCCTGCAGGATGAGGGGCTGGTGCTGCAGGAACTGCAGCGGCACCGTCCGACCGACCTGCCGTCGGCGCCGATGACCGAAGCCGCTCCCATTGCGACGCACGCGTCAGCGGCACCGGCGGCGGCATCCGCGCCGATGTCTTCGTCGGCGCCGCGCGCCCCCGAGGCCGTCGCCGCCGAGGATCCGGCCAGCACCAGGCTGCCCGACCTGGCGCGACGCGCCGCGCTCAACGCCGAACGCGACGCGATCCAGCAGGCCCTCGATCACTTCCGGTGGAACCGCCGCAAGGCCGCGCAGCAGCTCGGCGTCAGCTACAAGACGCTGCTCAACAAGATGAAGGAGTGCGGCATCAGCGCGCCGAACGAGTGACGCGACGCGTCACCGGGCTGCGGCCGAGTGACGCTCGATCGCGGCCATCACGCGCCCGACCACGTCGCCAATCGGCAGCGTTGTCGTATCGAGATAGAACGCATCGTCGGGCACGGTGAGCGGCGAGGCGGCACGCGTGCGGTCGATCCGGTCGCGATCCTCGAGCGCGCGGGCCACCTGCTCGACGTTGCCCGCCGCGCGGCCCGCTTCGTGCGCGGTGTCCGACGCGCGCCGGCGCGCGCGCTCCTCGGCCGAGGCGTCGAGATAGATCTTCACGTCGGCATCGGGAAACACGACGCTGCCGATGTCGCGCCCCTCCATCACGACGCCACCCTCGCGCCCATACTGCCGCTGCCGCTCCACCAGCACGACGCGAACCGGCGGGTGCTGTGCCACAACGGCCGCCGCCCTGTCGATCTCAGGCGTACGGATGGCCGCCGTGACGTCGTGACCGTCGATGCCCACGTGTCCGTCGAGGTCGAACACGGCCGTCGTGGCCAGCTCGGCCACCCGCTCGGCGTCGGCGAGATCGAAGCCGCGATGAAGCGCAAGCCACGCCACTGCCCGGTACATCGCGCCGGTGTCGACGTGTCGGTAGTGCAGACGGTCAGCGATGGCACGGGAGACGGTGCCCTTGCCGGCTCCGGAAGGGCCGTCGATTGCCACGACGAGCGCACGCGCATTTCTCACGTCCACTATTATTCCCGGGATGACGATCCGCGGGAAGCGATTGATGGCGGTCACCGCGGCCGTCTTTGCAGTGGTCGTTCTGGTTGCCACGCCGTACGTCACGACGGTGGCCTTCCTGCTCGACTTCGCCGGCGTCGACGGCCTCGCGCGGTCAATCATCCCGGTGCGCCCTCGCGTCGTCGCCACGCGCGACATCGAAGTGCCCACCCGGCACGGCGCCATGACGGTGCGCGTCTACGAACCGGCGGGCGCACCATCCCCCACCGTCGTCGTCTTCCCGGGTGTGCACGGCGGCGGCGTCGAGGCGCCACGCCTGGTGCAGTTCTGCGGCCGCATGAGTGCGAGCGGCCTGACCGTCGTGTGCGCGCCGCTCCCCGACCTCCGCGCATTCCGCCTCACGGGCCGATCGACCGACATGATTGCCGACACCACGGCGTGGATTGCCGGGCGCGCCGATCTGGCGCACGAGGGCCGCGTCACGCTCGTCGGGGTGAGCTTTGCCGGGGGGCTCGCACTCGTGGCCGCCGGGCGCCCGGTACTGGCGGATCGCCTGCATGCCGTCGTGTCGATTGGCGGACACGGCAACCTGACGCGAACGCTGCGTTATCTGTCGACGGGCATCCTTCCCGACGGCTCCACGCGCCAGCCGCACGACTACGCGCTGGCCGTCGTGATGTTGACGATGGCGGAGCGCCTGGTGCCGCCGGATCAGGTGCAGGGATTCGAACGCGGGGTCCGTACGTTTCTCGAGGCCTCGCTCGATGACAGCGCCGACTTCGCGACGGCGCGCCGCCTGATGGCTGAACTGGATGTGTTGATGGCGTCGCTGCCCGAACCGAGCCGCGAGCTTGTCGAGGCCGCCGCCGCGCGCGACGTCGTCCGGATGGGTCAGGCCATCGCACCGTTCGTCGAGGAGTTCGGCAACGACCCCGGCATGTCACTCGCGCTCGCGCCGCCGCCGGACGTTCCCGTGTTCCTGCTGCACGGCGCAGACGACAACGTCATTCCGTCGACCGAAGCGGCGCTGACGGCCGCAGACCTGGTCGATCGCGGCGCCACCGTCCGCTGGCTGCTCACGCCGCTCCTGTCGCACGCGCGCCTGCTCGACGGCGCCGGGTCGATGGACATGCTGCGCCTCGTCTCGTTCTGGGCGGACGTGCGCGCGCACGTGCACTGACGGCACGCGCGGAACCGTCCCGGTCGGCCGCGCCGGGCCTCACCGCGAACGGGCCGGCCTGTCCCGACGCCGATCAGGCGGTGCCGGCCGGCCAGTCGCGCGACCGCTCGAACCGCACCGGCGCGGGCCGTGCAGTCGACTCGCGTTCGTACTGCGACCACACCTCGCGCAGGCGCGCCCACAGGCGCTGCGCCTCGTCGACGTCGAACGACACCCGCTCGACCGAATGCATCAGGCCCCGCCGACGACGGGCGCCCTCGTCGGTTGCGTACAGGAAAGCGACGGCCGCGCCGGCGACGGCGCCAATCATGGCTCCCGCAAGACACACGCGTTCTGTTTGCGTCATGGGTCCCAGCATGCCACGCGGACGCGGTGTCGACAAACGGATCAGCGCGGGCGGCGTCGACGGGAATCGGGCGTGGCGGCGCGCGACGCGGAAGCGGGACGCCGCGTCGGCGGCCGTCGCGCGCGTCCTTCGCGCGGCGCGGGTGCCGCCTCCCCGCGATCGCGAACGAGCGACCGCACCTCGGCCGGCGTCAGGTCGCGCATCTGGCCCGGTCGGAGGTTCCGGTCGTCAATCGTGCCGATGCGGATGCGGCGCAGGCGCGCCACCGGGTGGGCAATGGCGTCGCACATGTGCCGCACCTGCCGGTTGCGGCCCTCGCGAAGCGTCAGTTCCAGCACGCCGCGCTCGCCGGCCCGCCCCTCGACCACGCGCACCAGGCGCACGGTGGCCGGCAGCGTGCGTCGGCCGTCGACCGTCACGCCGGTGCGCAACCGGTCGAGATCGCGCTCGTCGGGCACCCCTTCGACCACCGCCTCGTACGTGCGCTCGAGTTCGTAGCGCGGGTGCATCACCCGTTCGGCGAAGTCGCCGTCGTTGGTCAGCAGGATGAGTCCTTCGGAGTCGTAGTCGAGCCGGCCCACCGGGTAGAAGTAGCCGCGCACGCCCGCGGCCGCCAGCAGGTCGACGACAGTCCGGCGCTGATGCGGATCGGAACGGGTGCTCAACACGCCGCGGGGTTTGTTGAGCAGGATGTACCGGCGAACCGTGTCGACCTTCAGCCGCCGTCCATCGACGCGAATGTCATCGTGGCCGGGGTCGGCCTTCGCGCCGAGCTCGGTCACGATTTCGCCGTTGACCTCGACGCGGCCTTGCGCAATGAGCTCATCGGCGAGACGGCGCGAGGCGACACCGGCCTGCGAGAGCAGCTTGTTGAGGCGAACGGCCATGACGAAAGACTACAGGCTGGACTCGGGCTCCGGCTCGGCCTCCGGGGCAGCCTCCGGCTCAGCCTCGATCGCCGCTTCGGGGGCGGTGTCCTGCACACTCCCGGCGTCCGCTTCGGCAGGCGCCTCGGCATCGGCGGCGGCTGACGCATCGGACTCGAACGGCAGCGCCGTCTGGGGCGCGGGTTCGGCCATGGCGCTCGGCAGTTCGAAGCCGAGCAGGTCGGACATGTCCTCGATCTTCGGCAGGTCCGACAGGTCGTTCAGGCCGAAGCGTTCGAGAAAATCCCGCGTGGTGCCGTAGAGGAACGGCCGGCCCACCACCTGCTTGCGCCCCACGATGCGGATGAGCTTCCGCTCGATCAGCGTCCCGACGACGCCAGCGGCGTTGACGCCACGAATCTCGGTGATCTCGGGCGCCGTGATGGGCTGCTTGTAGGCAATGACGGCGAGCGTCTCGAGCGCGGACACCGACAGCTTCTTCGTCGTGTGCTCGTGGAACAGGCGCCGCACCCATTCGTGCAGTTCGGGTCGCGTCACGATCTGGTAGCCGCCCGCCACCTCGACCAGTTGCAAACCGCCGGGCCCGTCGTAGTCCGCTTCGAGCGCGTCGATCGCCGCGGTGATGGCCTCGGTCGTTTCGCCTTCGAGGAGCTTTGCGAGCGCCTTGACGGTGACCGGCTCGGGCGAGGCGAAGATCAGGGCCTCGATGATGGCTTTCAATTCCATGGACTCATCGCCTCGACTGCTGTGCTCCTCGACGGTCGACTGCGTCACGCCGCCCCCCCGCCGGCCTCGGGCGCCGCAAACGGGGCGCTGGCCTGGCGCGCGCGCCGATAGACGCGGATGGCGCCGCCGGCTGCCTGCTGGAAGACGCGCACGCGTTTCATGCGGATCATCTCGAGCAGCGCGAGGAAGGTCACGATCATACCGGCCCGGGTGTTGACGTCGGCAAACAGTTCATCGAACCCGCACGCTTCCTGCTCGGAGAGCCGGGCGTCGAGCTGCTCCATGCGGTCCTCGATGGAGATCTGCTCGGGCGGCAGTCGGACCTGCGGGCGCTTGCGGGCCCGATCGAGCACCTGACGGAAGGCCGTCATGAGGCTGAACAGGTCGACCTCTATTTCCGGCTCGGGCGGATCGCCCACGAGCGCCGCGACACGCTCGTCGGGCCGGGCCCACTGCGCGCTGCGCTGGATTTCCTTCTCGTGCAGCAGTTCGGCCGCGGCCTTGAAGCGCTGGTGCTCGAGCAGCCGGCGCACGAGTGCGTCGCGCGGGTCCTCTTCCGGCTCGTCCTGCGTGGGATCCGGACGCGGCAGGAGCGTGCGCGACTTGATGTGGATGAGCGTCGCCGCCATCACGAGGAACTCGCCCGCCAGGTCGAGATCCATCTCGGTCATCAGGTCCAGGTACTCGAGGTACTGCCGGGTGATGAGGGCAATCGGGATGTCGTAGATGTCGACTTCGTGCTTCCTGATCAGGTGCAGGAGCAGGTCGAGCGGGCCCTCGAAGTTCTGCAGCCGCACGGGGTAGTCCCCGAGGATGGATTCGAAGCCGAGCTGCTGGTGCTGTTCAGCCATGCGGCCTCAGTATCGCAGCCTGACGGCGTCGCGCACGCGTGTCATGGTCTCGAGGGCCACCTCGCGCGCTCGTCGCGATCCCTCGACCAGCACCTCGCGCAGGTATTCCGGCCGCGCCAGCGCCGCCGCCCGGCGCTCGCGGATGGGGTCGAGGCGCGCGTTGATCGCGGCGGCCAGCTTGGTCTTCACCTCGACGTCGCCCACCTTGCCGGCGCGATAGCGATCCTCGAGATCGCGCACTTCCTCGACGTTCGGGTTGAACGTGTTGTGGTAGACGAACACGGGGTTGCCCTCGACCGTGCCCGGAATGTCGGCGCGCACGCGTTTCGGATCGGTGTACATCTGGCGCACCTTCTTCACGACGTCGGCGGCGGTATCGGACAGGTCGATGGTGTTGCCGTAGCTCTTGCTCATCTTCCGGTTGTCGAGCCCGGGCAGCCGCGGCGTCGGCGTGAGCAGGGCCTGCGGTTCGACGAGCACGTCGCCATAGAGATGATTGAACCGCCGGACCACCTCGCGCGACAACTCGAGGTGCGGCACCTGGTCCTCCCCCACCGGCACGACGTGCGCGTCGTACATCGCGACGTCGGCCGTCTGCAGCAGCGGATATCCCAGGAACCCGAGATTCGAGAGATCCTTCTCCGCGAGCTGGACGATCTGCTCCTTGTAGGTGGGGACGCGCTCGAGCCAGCCGATGGGCGTGACCATCTGCAGCAGCAGGTAGAGTTCGGCGTGCTCGGGCACGAGCGACTGCACGAAGAACGTGCTCCGCTCGGGATCGAGGCCGGCGCCAATCCAGTCGGCCACGTTGTCGTAGGCGTACTCGACGAGCGGCCCGGTCGACGCGTACTCGCTCGTGAGCGCGTGCCAGTCGGCGACGAAGTAGTAGGCGTCGTACTCGGCCTGAAGGGCCACCCAGTTGTCGAGCGCGCCGACCAGGTGGCCGAGGTGCAGCCGTCCGGTCGGCCGCATGCCTGAGACGAGATGTTTGCGTCCGGTCACTGCAGCAGCCACCTGGTAATCGCGATCTCGATGGGGCGCGCTATCGCGCTCAAGACCCCCATGAACATCAGCGCGTACAGAATCAGGAATCCCCACGGCCGCAGCCCGTCGAGCGCGCGGGCCGCGCTTTCGGGCACGATGCCGGCCAGCACGTTGCCGCCATCGAGCGGCGGCACGGGCAGCATGTTGAACACGGCGAGGAACATGTTGAGATAGACGAACACGAACAGCACGCGAACGAGCTCGCCGCCCGCGTCCCCCGCGTTCCAGACCACGCTGAACACGAGCCCCCCGAGCAGGGCGAGCACGACGTTGCTCACCGGCCCGGCAATGGCCACGATGGCGAAATCGCGCCGCGGCGCCCGGAGGTTGTTCCAGTTGACGGGGACCGGCTTCGCCCAGCCAATCAACGGGAAACCCGAATAGATCGCGACGAGCGGAAACAGCACCGTGCCGATCCAGTCGATGTGTGCCAGCGGATTGAGCGTAAGTCGACCCAGATGGCGCGCCGTCGGATCGCCGAGGCGATCCGCGGTCCACGCATGAGCCGCCTCGTGCACCGACAGGGACACAATCAGGACGATGAACAGCGGAACGACGTAAGCGAGGCTAGGTTCCAAGCGGGAATTGACTGTAGCACGGGGCCGCTATCGGCCGCTGAAATGGCGGATGACGGCCTCGGCCACTTTCGGGCCCGCCACCGCCTCGAGTTCCTCGCGGCTGGCCCTTCGCACGCCGGCCACCGACCCGAAGGCCGTCAGCAGCTGCTTGCGCCGCCGCGGTCCGACGCCCGCGATCTCGTCCACCTCGGATCGCAGATCGCGCCGCGTGCGCGACTGCCGATGGAACGTCACCGCAAACCGGTGCGCCTCGTCGCGAATCTTCTGCAACAGGCGCAGCGCGGCCGACGCGTGCGGCAGCGCAATCCCCTCGATGCGATCGCGCGTGAAGATGAGCTCCTCCTGCTTGGCCAATCCAATGGCCACCAGGCGGTCGAGCCCGAGTTCGGCGAGCGAGGCGTAAGCCGCCGTCAGCTGCCCCTTGCCGCCATCGACGATGATGAGGTCGGGAAACGGGCCGCCCTGGTCGGTGAGCCGCCGATACCGGCGCAGCACCACCTCGCGCATGGCGGCGAAGTCGTCGGGCACGGGCGTGCCGGCCACCATGCGGACGCCGCTGTCCCTGATACGGAACTTGCGGTAGTCGCTGCGCCGCATCCGTCCATCCACGGCCACGACCATCGATGCCACCGTCTCGCTGCCCTGCAGCGTCGAGATGTCGAAGCACTCGATCCGCTTCGGGCGCGTCGGCAGGCCCAGCACGGCCTGCAGCGTCTCGAGCGCCTCGAAGGCGGTGGTGTCGCCGTCGGCGAAGTGCGATTGATAGGCCATCGCGGCGTTGCGCATCGCCAGGTCGAGCAGCCCGCGCTTCTCGCCGCGCCGCGGCACGGTGATGCGCACGCGGCGGCCCGCCTGTTCCGACAGCCACGCCTCGATCGCCTCGCGATCCTCGGCCTCGAGCGCCACCGGCACGTGCACGTCGCCGGGCGCGGGCCGTTCCGCGTAGAACTGCTGGATCGCCGTGGCCAGCACGCTGCGCGATTCGGCCTCGATCCCGGCGGGTTCGACCGGCGGCCGTCCGTCCTGCGACTCGCGCTCGTCGGCCAGCAGCTCGATGCGATCGACGACGCGGCCGCGCCGCACCTGGAAGACCTGCACGACGGCCCCGGCCGGTCCGACATTCACGCCGAACGCGTCGCGATCTCCCATCGCCGGCGTTTCGACGTTGTTGCGTCGATCGCGCAGGGTCTCGATCGTCTGGATGGCATCGCGCAGGTGCGCCGCGCGTTCGAAGCGCTCCTCGGAGGCCGCCGACATCATCTCATCGCGCAGCGTGTGGACGAGTTCGTCCTGCCGCCCCTCGATGAGCAACCGCGTCTGTTCGACGGCGTGCTGGTACTGCTCGATCGTGCAGATCGATTCCACACACGGCGCCAGACAGCGCTTGATGTCGTATTCCAGGCAGGGCCGGCCGCGCTTGCCGTCGATGACCTCGTTACAGGACCGGATCCCGAACAGGCGATGCGACAGCGACATGGTCCGCCGGGCGACGGCCGCGGGCATGAAGGGACCGGCGTAGACGTTGCCGTCCCGCTCGACGCGCCGCGCCACCAGCAGCCGCGGCGCCGCCTCGGTCGTCGTCAGCTGCAGGTACGGATAGGTCTTGTCGTCGCGCAGCAGGACGTTGTAGCGCGGGTTGCGCTGCTTGATGAGGCGGTTCTCGAGCGCGAGCGCCTCGACGACCGAGTCGGTGACGATGACGTCGAGCCGGGTGGCGTCGCGCAGCAGCGCATCGATGCGCGGACTGGTGCCCCAGGCCGCCAGGTAGCTTCGCACGCGGTCGCGCAGCACCCGGGCCTTGCCGACGTAGAGCGTCTCGCCTGCCGGTCCCAGAAACAGATACACCCCCGGCTGTTCGGGCAACCGGCCCATCTGCCCCTTGAGATCTTCAATCGCCATAAGCTACGATCCGCGCGGTCGTTGCAGCGGCGCCGCGCCGTGGCAACGGGTGACCCGGTCAGGCCGTGCCCGGCCCGGTCACGCTTCGCGCGGCTGCAACGAATCCCCGACAGGACCTGCACTCCACTGTGACTGTTACCGGCGCCATCGGCGCAGTGTGCTACTACCCGCTGCGGCTCATCATTGCCGCGTGCGTACGCCTTCGCATCCACCCGAATGTTCTCACGTTCACCGGCGTCCTCATCAACGTCGCCGCCGGCTGGGCGCTGGCCGAAGGCCGCTTCCTGACGGCGGGCTTCGTGATGATCGGCGCCAACATCTTCGATTTCATCGACGGCAAGGTGGCGACCGAGACGGGCGAGGCCAGCGAGTTCGGCGGCTTCTGGGACTCGGTCATCGACCGGTTCTCCGACCTGGCCCTGTCGGTCGGCCTGATCTGCCTGTACGCGTCGATGCACCGCACCGACTACGTGCTGATCACGTCGATTGCCATGGTGTTCGCCACCATGACCAGCTACACCCGGGCGCGGGCCGAGTCGCTCATCCCCAAGTGCAAGGTCGGCTTCATGGAGCGCCCCGAACGCATCGTGCTGTTCATGATTGGCGCCTTCACCAACCGCATGGCCGCCGTGATGTGGGTCATCGGCGTGCTGTCGATCGTGACCGTGATCAACCGCATCCAGTACACCTACTATGCCCTCAACGGCAAGCCCCAGCCACGGCGGTCGGGACCGATGGGCCTGTTCGTCCGGGCCTTCTACTGGACCGATGAGCGGGCGACGATCGCCTACGACATGTGGGTGCTGGCCATCCTCGCCTTCGTGTGGCTGACGCCGCCCGACTGGCTGCGCGACCCGATGGCCGCCGGAGGACAGGGCCTGCTGCAGTGGCTGCTGCGGTAGCGCTGGGCGGGCCGCGCCCTACCGCTCGCCCTCGGGCGCCACGTAGCAGTGGCGGCACCGCGCCTCGTACGTGCCCGACGCCCCGACGAGGACGAGGTCGTGCGAGGCCACCAGCCGCTGCGTCCGGTTTGCCGGACCGCCGCACACCATGCAGATGGCCAGCGTCTTCGTGATGTACTCCGCCGAAGCGAGCAGCTGCGGCATCGGCTCGAACGGCACCGCACGGTAGTCCAGGTCGAGCCCCGCGACGATCACGCGCTTGCCGTCCCCGGCCAGCCGCGCGCACACCTCTGTCAGGCCATTGTCGAAGAACTGCCCCTCGTCGATGCCCACCACCTCGGTGGCCGGCTCGACCATCGACAGCAGCTCGGCTGAAGAGGCCACGTCGACCGACGGGATCTTCATGTCGCTGTGCGAGACGATGGCCATCTCGCTGTAGCGATCGTCGATCACGGGCTTGAAGATCTGCACGCGCTGCCGGGCAATCTGCGCCCGACGCAGCCGGCGGATGAGCTCCTCGCTCTTCCCGCTGAACATGCTGCCGGTGATGACCTCGATCCAGCCGGGACGAGGCGAGTGAGGGGGTTCCATGGAGGCTACAAGGCTACGAGGCTACGAGGCTACGAGGCTGCGAGGCTGCGAGGCTGCGAGGCT
>JBIQJY010000063.1:0-19252 GCA_044507065.1 Acidobacteriota bacterium | reverse complement strand
GGGCCGTTGGAGCGGCGCCCGAGGACGTCGTCGCGTCCGGCCACAATCTGCTGGAAGAACCGCCGATGCTCGAGCACTTCGCCCAGCATGATGTTCACCATGCCGCGGTGCCGGGCATTGCCGATCTCATCCAGACGCGGCCGCCACCGCGCGACAAAGGCCTCGGCGTCGCGCGCGTCGGTCTCGACGAGCGGCATGAACGATTCCTTCCGGCCCGCGGCCGGCAGGTCCGGCTCGCCGACCGTGTCAACCGAACCGCCCAGATCGGTGATCGCCGCCTCGAGCCACGACAGGTGCATGTCGTCGCGCTCGATGACGTTCTGGTAGGTGTTGTTCGCGGAGTAGCTGTTGATGCGACGGGCGACCGCCACGTGCCGCTGGCGGAGCGTCAGCTTTTCGCGATGGAGCGTCCGAAGCAGCTCGAGCAAGGCGGGGGTGCTCACGCGCTCTGCTTCTCCTTGCAGCTGATGCAGACGCGGGTCCAGGGAATTGCCTGAAGGCGCGCGAAGGCGATGGGCTCGCCGCAGTCGCGGCAGATGCCGTACGTGCCCTTGTCCATGCGAATCAACGCTTCTTCGATGGCCTGCAGGATCTTGGCGTCGGTCTGCTTGAGCTTCAGCGCGATGTGGACCTCGTTGTTACCGCTCGCCTGATCCGCCAAATCGCCCTGACGGCTGTTGACATCGGCCGACTCCGGCAACGGGCGGGTTCCCGTCGAAGTCGACAGGATCTCCCCGCGCTTGCGCAGCAGGTCGTCCTTCAGTCGAGTCAGAGCCGCATCATCCAGTGCTTTGTCCGCCATGCCTCTGCCAGGCTCCTTTCGCGTTGCCTCAGCCGGTGATCTTATCAGATGCGGCCGGCGGCGGAGAATGGACCGCGATAGCGCTCACTCGCCCCTCAGCGCCGTCAGAGGCTTGCGCCGCAGGACGTCGAGGCTCGAGACCACCCCCACTACCCCGACCAGCGCTGCGGCCAGCAGAATGCCGCCGACGAGCAGCCCGGGCGCCGGCGTCCAGTCGATCTCGAACAGGTGGCGCGCCAGCGCCCAGGACAGCACCGCGCCGCCCACGGCCCCGAGCGTGCCGGCCAGGGCTCCCAGCAGGCCGTATTCGACCGCGAGCATGGCGGCGACGGCCGTCGTGCTGGCCCCGAGGGTGCGATAGATGGCCGTCTCATAGATCTTCTGGAACCGCGTCATCGCCACCGCCCCGATCAGGATGAGAATGCCCCCGACCAGCGTGACCACGCCGACGGCAGTCACGCCCACCGTCACGTTGTCGACGATGTCGCGGATTGAGGCGATGATGTCGCGTACGTCGATAGCCGACACGTTGGGATGGGTGCGCACCAGCGCGCGCTGCAGGCCGCCTCGCACGGCCGACGCCTCATCGCGCACACGCAGGAACGCGACGTAGGAGTGCGGCGCCCGCACCACGGCGTCGGTCGGCTTCAGGACGAACACGAACCCGCCACTCTGCGAGTCCTCCCACGCGACGCGCCGCACGCTCGTCACGCGAGCGCTGAGGATTACCCCCGCAACGTCGAAGTCGATGACGTCCCCCATCGACACGCCGTCCTCACGCGCGTCGAGTTCGATCGACACCTCCGTGTCGACTTCACCGACGCGCGGCACGGACGCCGGCGCGTCCGACCCGGGCGCCTCCCAGAACTGCCCCTCGACAATCTCCTCGTTGGCCTCGAGGTGGTCCCGGAACGTCAGGCCGTACTCCCGCGTGAGCCGGCCGTACTCGCGCACGGCCTGCACCGAGTCGAGTTGCAGCCGGTCGCCGCGCACGGCGACCACACGCGCCCGCATGTTCGGCGTGATCCGGGGTGCTTCCTGCACGAATGGCTCGAGCACCTCCTCGAGGCGGTCGATCTGGTCGCGCTGCACGTCGATGAGCACGAAGTCTGGCGATCGGTCGCTGATGCCGGTCGTCAGGTCCGCGATGAGCGACACCTGTGTCGAGCGGACGCCCATGACGAAGAAGCATCCCAGTCCGACCGCCATCAGGACCACGCGCGTCTGGTTGCCTGGCCGGCCAAGGCTGATCGCTGCGTGCCGCATGGCAAAGCGCGACGACGACACGAACGGACGGGTCAGTTTGATGAGACCGGCGCTGGCCAGGTAGAGCACGCCCGCGATGGCCGCGAAGCCGGCCGAGACATAGAGTCCGGTCCAGAGCGATCCGGCCTGCCAGACGGCCACGAGTACCAGGGCCGCCGCCGTGAGCCCGCCCGCCATCCAGCTGCGCCAGTCCCTGCGCCGCGCGGTGTCCGCCGAATGCGCGCGGAGCAGCAGCAGGGGTTTGATCTGCCGAATCTCGAGGAGCGGGACCAGGGCAAAGAGCAGCGAGACGAGCAGCCCGACGGCCACGCCCTGGAGCGCAGCCGAAGCCGAGAGCGACACGGCCGTCACGCCAAGCGGTTCGAGGACGGACGTCGGCACGGTCTGCAGCGCGATCGCCGCCATCGCCAGGCCAGCGAGACAGCCGACGAACGCCAGGCCGAGAACCTGCACCAGCGACACGGCGAGCACTGTCATCCCCGTGGCCCCCAGGCATTCGAGCACGGCGACACTCCGGATCTTCTGCTGCACCAGCACGCGCGTGACGCTCCAGACCCCGATGCCGCCAATGACCACGACGGCAAACCCGACGAGGCTCAGGTAGTCCTCCGCGGTGCGCAGGTTCCGGCCGATGCGATCCTCCATCCGTTCCCACGATCGGACCGAGACGATCTCCGACTCGAGCCCTTCGCGCAGCGCCTCGGTGAGCGGCTCGGTGCGCGACGATTCGTCGACGCGCAGCAGAATCTGGTAGGACGCACGGCTGCCGAATCCGAGCAGCGAGGTGCCGCGCAGGTCCGCCAGGTCGACGTAGACACGTGGTCCAAAGGCGATCGCGCGCCGCGAGACACGATCGCGCGTGATGACCCCGCGCACCGTGAATATCTCCCCCGCCATGCGGAACTGGTCGCCAGGCTGGATGTCGAGGGCCACCAGCAGTTCGGGCTGGACGACGGCGCCACGGCCACGCAGGAGGGCGTGGGAGTACGTCAGGCCCTCGTCGAGCTCCAGCGCGCCGTAGAAGGGATAGAGACTCTCCACGCCGCGCAGCTCGACGAGCCGAACGGCTCCGGCCACGTCATCGAGGCTCGACGCCATGGTCTGCGTGTCGACGAGTTCGGTCGAGGCCCCGGGCCCCGTGTCGGCGGCAATGGCCGCCACCCGCTGTCGCAGGTCGTCGTCGAAGGCACGCGTGGATTGCACCACGACGTCGGTGGCCATCAGCGCGCGCGCTTCGCTCGTCAGGGCGGTGCGAACCTCCTGCACCACGCTGCGCAGCACGACAATCGCCGCCACGCCCAACCCCACGCACAGGAAGAAGAACGTCAGCCGCAGCCATGCTGCGCGCGTCTCCCGCCAGGCCATGCGCAGGACGAACCCCGGGTTCATGCCGGTGCCGCCGTCTCCCGCCGCTCGACGAGCCGCCCGTCGCGCATGACCATCAGCTCGTCGGCCACCTGGGCCAGGCCCGGGTCGTGCGTCACGAGGACCAGCGTCCGGCCACGGGCGCGCGGGAGCGTAACGAGCAGGTCGATCACGTGCTGGCCCGTCACCGTATCGAGATTCCCGGTGGGTTCGTCGGCGAGGAGGATGGGCGGATCATTGGCAAGTGCGCGCGCAATGGCCACGCGCTGCTGCTCGCCGCCTGACAGCTGCGACGGATAGTGATGCCCGCGATCCGAAAGCCCCACCTCGTCGAGCAACGCCCGGGCCTGCGACCGCGCGTTGCGCACCCGGGCAATCTCCATCGGCACCAGCACGTTCTCGAACGCGGTGAGCGAGGGCAGCAGATGGAAGAACTGGAAGACGATCCCGATGCGGCTGCCGCGAAGGCGCGCCAGTGCTTCCTCGCCGATTGTCGTGATATCGACACCGTCGAGCAGGATCGAGCCGGTCGTCGGCGCGTCGAGCCCCGACATGAGGCCGAGCATGGTCGACTTGCCACTGCCCGAGGGGCCGGTCACCGCCACCACGCGGCCGGCCGGAATCGTGAACGACGTGTCGTGCAGGATGGTCAGCGAGCCGGCACCGCTCGGCACGGTGCGCGAGACGTTGCGGAACTCGATCATGGCGCGGCCGGAAGTGCGTCGACCATGTTCTGCAGCGGCTGGTACAGGTGCTCGGCGATCGCGCGGGCGCCCTGCGCATTGGGATGAATTCCGTCGGGCTGATTGAGCGACGGATTGCCGGCCACACCTTCGAGCAGGAACGGGACGAAGGAGATGCGGCCCTTGTACTGAGCCGCGAGCGACGTGAAGACGTCGCGGAAACTGGTGCGGTAATCTTCGCCGAGGTTGGTCGGCCCTTCCATGCCGGTGAGCAGCACGTCGACGCCCTCGGCCAGCGCCGCGTCGATGATGCCGGCCAGGTTCTGCCTCGTCTGCCCCACCGACAGGCCGCGAAGCGCATCATTGCCGCCCAGTGCCACCACGAGAATTCTCACGTTCTGCGGCTCGAGCAGGCTGCCGACCCGGCGCAACCCTCCCGCCGTGGTATCCCCGCTGACACCGGCATCGACGATCTCGACCTCCTCGTAGCCTTCGCTCCAGAACAGTTCCTGCAGGCGTGCGGGAAACGCCTCTTCCGTCACGAGTCCCAGCCCGGCCGTCAGGCTGTCGCCCAGGATCACGATGGCCGTGCCGCCGTGCCCGGCCGGCGTGAGTCCCGGTGTGACGACCGCCGGATCGGAGGCGAGCCCCTGGGGCGCCTGTTGTGGCGCGGGCGTGCCGCATCCAAGCGAAACTATCGCGACGCATACCAGCCACACCGGCGCGAGCCCGAGGACGGAGGAACGCAGGAAGGACATCGCCCTATTCTACGACCCGCACGATCGCTCCGTTCGCCGCGCGCCGGGACCGGCGCCTCAACGCTGCGGCTGGTCGGTGCGGAAGACGCGCATCGCCGTCGTGACCATCGCGGCCACGTCGGCCACGTTGGCCGGCAGGATCACGGTGTTGTTCTTCTGCGCCAGGTGGCCGAACTGCTCCACGTACTGCTCGGCGACACGCAGCTGCGTCGCCTCGACTCCTCCGGGCGACTGGATGGCCTGCGCGACGAGACGGATCCCCTCGGCCGTCGCCGAGGCGACCGCGAGAATGGCCTGCGCCTCGCCCTCGGCCTCGTTGATGCGCTGCTGGCGGCTGGCTTCCGATGCCTTGATGACCTTCTGCTTCTCGCCTTCCGCGTTGTTGATGTTCGCGTCGCGCGCGCCCTCGGACGTGAGGATGACCGCGCGCTTCTCGCGTTCGGCGCGCATCTGCTTTTCCATCGCGTTGAGCACGTCCTGGGGCGGCGTGATGTTCTTGATTTCGTAGCGCAGGACCTTCACGCCCCAGGGTTCGGTCGCCTTGTCAATCTCGGTCACGACCGACTGGTTGATGTTCATCCGCTCTTCGAAGGTACGGTCCAGGTCGATCTTGCCAATCTCGCTGCGCAGGGTCGTCTGCGCCAGCTGAGAAATCGCGAACAGATAATCCGAGATGCCGTACGACGCCCGTTCCGGGTTCATGACCTTCAGATAGAGAACACCGTCGACACCCACCTGCACGTTGTCGCGCGTGATGCACACCTGCGCAGGAATGTCGATCGCGACCTCCTTCAGCGTGTGGCGGTAGCGGACGACATCGACGAACGGCAGCAGCAGGTGAAAGCCTGCGTCGCGCACGCCGGAGAACCGCCCGAGCCGCTCGACGACATACGCGCTCTGCTGCGGGACCACGACGGCCGACCGGGCGATGATGACCAGCGCAAACAGCGCCAGAACCATCAGGACGATCATCGACTCTGTCACGAACGACTCCCTTCAGGCTCTACAAGGAGCATCAGCCCGTCGATATCCGCCACCCGGCAGCGGGCGCCGGGCCCGAGGGCCACCTCGGACCGGTTGCGCGCCGACCACGACGCGCCGCGAAGCTCCACCTTGCCAAACCCACCCGGCGACAAGGCCTCCATGACGATGCCGACCTCCCCCACCACCGCATCGACGGCTGGCGCCTGGGGATCAACCTGCATCCAGCTCAGGACGCGCGAGCGGAACAGCAGCAGGCTCGCCACCGACAGCACGGTGAACAGCAGCATCTGCACGGCGGAGTTGGTGATGCCGGCAAAGGCCAGCAGCCCCGTGATGAATGCCCCTACGCCGAAGAACAGGATGTAAAAGCCGCCGGGCGTCGCCAGTTCGCCCAGCATCAGCAGCAGACCCAGGACGAGCCAGTGCCACCAGAGGATGGTCATGATGGGGGGGATTATAGGCGGAAGTCGGTCGCGGCTAATCGACCCAGCGACAGGCTGGCTCCGGTCAGCCCGCGGCTGTCAGCAGCTTCACCGTCGAGATGAACTGCCCGGCATGTCGCGTGCTGTGCTCGGCGCCGTGGAACAACAGGCCCAGCACATTCGACGGCAGCGCCAGACGCCCGACCGTCCGTACATCGAGCACCGATGCGGCCGGCGTGGCGCGCAGCTGGTCGAGAGCCGTGTGGACGGCCCGGTCGACAAGCAGGACCAGATCGGCGCCATCGAGCTCGGGCCTTGGCAGTGCTTCGGCGCGGGCAGCCGCCTTCTGTTCATCGCTCAGCGCCTCGCCGCGCGCGTAGGTATAGAGCCGATCGAGCGCGCCGGCCAGATGCAGCGCGTGAAATCCCGCGGTCGCGGCGCCAGCCTCACGCCAGAGCAGTTCGACGGGCACGTCGGGTGCACACTGGCGGATGTCTTCCTGCGCCTGGAGCAGCGCGTGTGCGGCGGGTTGAAGGACGGGCGCGACGTCGGGAACCGGGCCTCGCAGCCAGGGTTCGGGATTCGGTGCGGACATGAACTGGAATTATAGCGGTTTGCCGCGAAGGAGCCTGGAGTGGTACCGGGGGAGAGGATCGAACTCTCACGTCGCTTGCGCGACTCGGGATTTTAAGTCCCGTGCGTCTGCCAGTTTCGCCACCCCGGCCCGTGCGCCCACCCATCATAGCGGCAGATTGGTGGCCGACCAGCCGGGCGTCGAGGCCGGGAGACGGGCGGGCACGAGACCCGCGCTCGTCTCCCGGCAACCGGGGTGATCAGCGGAAGTAGTACGCGATACCCCCCGAAATGTAGTGCCGGGCCTCGTCATTGAGCGCGATTCCAACTTCGCCCACGAGGTCGAGATCTTCCGCCACGCGGTACTCCACGCCCGGCACGAGATGCACGGGCGTGTACGATTCGTCGATGTTGGCTTCGGAGATCGACTCGAAAGCGATGTCCAGGCCGCCGAAGACCTCGAGCCGTTCGGTCACACGCTTGCTGGCGAGCAGCGTGAGGTCGAATCCGCGGGTGTCCAGGGCCTCGCTCCCGCGCCCCAGGTGCACGCCGGCAATGGCCGAGATGTCGAACGCCCGCTCGCGCGCCGGATCGCGCACGAGCCAGTACTCGCCGTTGAGTCCCACGAAGGTGAATCCATCGTAGAGCGCCACGCCACCCTCGAGATCGAACCGATCGGTGACGCCGTAACCGATGAGAGCCGCCACTCCACCCTGATCGTCCTGCCCCTGATCCTCACGCCCGAAGACGAGCATCGGATTGACCCGCAGCTTGAAGGTGCCGCGATCGATCGTCTCGGCCGACTCGAGCAATCCGAAGTCCTGGGCGCGGGCCACCGCGGGTATCGCCACGGCCAGCGCCATGACAAGCGAACACGTACGCAAGATTCTGCACGACGACATAGGCACACCTCTCCTCGAAGAACGTCGCACGTCTCGTGCAACTCCTACAGGGAGCCGTCGTCGGTGAATGCGAGATGCGTGCCGAAAGAAGGTGTCAAGAGCACCGGGCCGCATGGAGATACGGGGAATAGCTCCCGGTTCTCCCGGGGCAAATCATTTCACGCACACGGAAAGCGCGCGGCCCGTCGTTCTGCCGAAAGACGCCCGAACGCGCCGGTCTCAGTGCACCGTGCCCATCCGCTCCTTGCGCTCGGTCCAGAGCACCCGGGTGATGGTCTCGTCGAGATCCGCTTGCACCGCCGAGAGCGGTCCGGCCACGGCCGCGCCCATGGGAATCTCGATGGCAATCACGACGTGACCCGCGGGAGCGTCGACGGGCTCGACGATCCAACTGAAGCCCTGCAGCACCACGTCGCGATCGGCCGGTGAGGCGGGATCTTCCGCGCGCGCGATGGCCCTCAGGATCTGCACCAGCAGATCGCGAACTGCGCCGTCGTTGCCCGCAAGGCCGCCGCCCGGATCGGCGACATCGACATTTTCCGTGACCGCAAAATCACGACCCTTGAGAACGATTTCAACCTGAACAGTCATGCGTCTCCAGCAGTATACGCGCGGGTGCGAGCCCGCCCCGAGCGTCAGATGAGTGCCACACGCGTGCGCTGCACGAGCGCATCGAGCGAGGCCGCGACTGCGGCAGGATCGGATTCCGGCGCCTGGCACGCGAACCCGTCGCAGACGTATGCCACGGCGCCCCGCTCGGCCACCATCGATGTCACCCACGGCATCGTCGCGGCGAGATGTGCAGCCGATGACGGGCCGATCGGGACCGACACGGCCCAGGGCAGGTAATGGGCGGCTACCGTGCGTTCGAGCTTCAGCGTGTCAGCGGCACCAGGTTCGCCGGCCACGACCACCTGGGTATCACCGCCGTGCCACAACGCGACGTTGGCGACCATCAGCGGCATCACGCGCACGGCCCGGCCAACGTGCTGGCCATATCGCTCGAGCGTCCGCGCGGCGCGATCGAGCAGCGTGTGATCGCCGGTGAGCCGGCCGAGGGCGATGAGGTTGCGTACGGCCACCGAGGCAGCCGCGGGCTCGGCGCCGTCGTAGTCCTCCTTGGCGCGCAGAAGGACCGACTTGTCCTCGCCCGTCGTGCTGAACCAGCCGCCGTCGCGCGGGTCGAAGAACAGCGCGGTCTGCACCTCGGTCAGTTCGAGCGCACGGGTGAGCCAGCGACCATCCCCGGTCGCCTGGAAGAGTTCGGTCAGCCCCCACGCCAGGTACGCGTAGTCCTCACAGAACGCGTCGATGCCCGATTCGCCATCGCGGTGCCGGCGCAGCAGGCGGCGTCGATCGCCATGCCACAACTCGCGAAGGACCCAGTCAGCGGCCCGCACGGCGGCCTCGCGCCAGTCCGCCCGGCGCGGGCTGTCAACCAGCACACGCGCCGCGCGCGCGAAGGCGGCGATCATCAGACCGTTCCAGGCGGTGATGATCTTGTCGTCGCGGTGGGGACGTGGCCGCGTGCGGCGTGCGTCGAACAGTGCCTGCCGAGCCCGCGTCAGCGCCGCCATCACCTCGTCGTTCGACAAGCCGGTCCGGGCGGCAATCTCCTCGATCGTCTGCGATACGTACAGGATGTTGAGACCGGTGAACTCGCCCTGCGGATCGCTCAGCGCGTTGCCGGTGGGCTCGACCCCGAAGCGCCGGCTGGCCACGGGTTCGTCGGCACCGAGGAGACGGACGACGTCGCCCTTGCTCCAGACGTAGAAGGCGCCCTCGCGCGCCTCGCCGGCCTTGCCGGCCGCATCACCCGCCGCCGGCGGCACCGGCGAGTCGGCATCCTCGGCCGAATAGAAGCCGCCTTCGGGCGCGGTCAGGTCCCGCAGCACGTACTCGAGTGTGTCCTCGGCCACTGCGGCGTAGTAGTCCTCGCCGCTCACCTGGGCCGCCTCCAGATAGGCCAGGACGAGCTGCGCCTGGTCGTAGAGCATTTTTTCGAAGTGCGGCACGCGCCACTGCGCGTCCACCGAGTACCGGTGAAAGCCGCCGCCGATGTGATCGCGCACGCCGCCCATGGACATCGCCCGCAGCGTGTCGAGCGCCATGGTCCGCGCCGACCAGTCGCCGGTGAGCGCGTGGGCGTGCATCAGGAACAGCAACTCGACGGGCCGCGGAAACTTCGGTGCGCCGCCGAACCCGCCATGACGGGTGTCAAACGCCGGCGCGAACGTCTCGATACCCGTCACGAGCGCGTCGCGCCCGGCCACCGGCCCGCGATCGGGCGCCGCCGAATCCGCGCCGCTCGATTCCCGCAACTGCTCCAGGATGTCGCTGGCGGATCGCACGAGCTCGATGCGATCGTTCCGCCACGCCTCCGCCAGCTGCCGCAGGATGTCGACGAACCCGGGACGGCCCCACCGCGTGGTCGGCGGAAAGTACGTTCCACCGAAGAACGGTTTCAGGTCCGGTGTCAGCCACACGCTCATCGGCCATCCACCGGCGCCCGTCGTGGCCTGCACGAACATCATGTAGACGCGATCGATGTCGGGGCGCTCCTCGCGATCAACCTTGATCGAGACGAAGTGCTCATTGAGGACCGCGGCGACCTCGGCGTCCTCGAACGACTCGTGCGCCATCACATGGCACCAGTGACAGGTCGAGTAGCCGATCGACAGGAAGATCGGTTTGTCCTCGCGCCGCGCCCTCGCGAACGCCTCCTCTCCCCAGGGATACCAGTCGACGGGGTTGTCCGCATGCTGCTGCAGATAGGGGCTGCGTTCGGCCGCCAGGCGATTCGGCATGTGACCATCCTGACGTTCCGGACCGACAATCGCAAGCAATGGCCGGCGTCCTCGCCGCCGGTCCTATAATTGCGGAGAGTTGATCATGAGTGAACGACTGTCGGGCCGTCGTATTGCGCTGCTCATCGAGGAAGGCTTCGCGGCACGGGAAGTTCTCGATCCCATTGCCCGGCTTCGCGGTGAGGGCGCGGAGGTCGTCGTGGCCGCGCCGTCGACCCGGGCACCTTATCGCGACAAGACCGGCGCCGTCAGCCTGGAAGCCGCGACAACCGCCGGCGCACTCCGCGCGGCCGATCTCGACGCGCTGATCCTGCCCGGCGGTCACGCTCCGGACCGGCTGCGCATGCGCCCGGCCGTCATCGACCTGGTTGCCGATGCGATGGCCGCCGGCCTGCCGGTCGGCGCCATCTGCCACGGCCCCCAGGTGCTCATCACGGCCAACGTCCTGCGCGGACGCACGCTCACCTGCTGGCCGTCGATTGCCATCGACGTGACCAATGCCGGCGGCCTCTACATGGACCGGCCGTTCGTGCGCGACGGCAACCTCGTCACCGCGCGCAAGGGTGACGACGTCCCGGCCTTTCTGGAAGCCCTGATCAACGTGATGCTGGGAGTTCCAGCTCCGACACGGCGTTGAGCCGGCGAAGTCGCGACTCGAGCCGCAGCCGCGCCCAGGCGGCGGTCACTTCCACGCCGTAGAGCAGAATCACTGCCGACAGATAGATCCAGACGAGGAACACCACCACGGCCGCAAGTGAGCCGTGTACCGTGAATCGCGAGAAGTCCCGGACGTAGAAGGCAAATCCCGAGAACGCCAGCCGCCACAACACCCCGGCCAGCGCCGCGCCGAACCACACGTCCCTCAGCCGCACGTGCGTGTTGGGCACGAAGTAGTACACCAGCCCGACAACGACAATGAAGGCGGGCGTGATGGCATTGGCAAAGAGGAAGCCCGAGAACTGCTGGAGGTGCGGGTAGCGCTCCAGCACGCCTGCGAACCAGCTGGCCTCGACCACCTGTGCCGCGCTGGCGAGCGTCATGGCCACCACGGCGAGCAGGCCGGCCGTCAGCATCATGAGAAACGCCACGAGCTTGTGCTTCAGGAAGCTGTAGTTCTTCTCGACGCCCCACGCGTGGTTGACGGCCGAGGTGACGGCGCCGAAGACGCCCATCGACGCCCACAAGGTGATCACCGTACCGGCCACGCTCAGATTGAGCGGCGTACTCGCCAGCGTGGCGAGTTGCTTCGCGACAAACTCGAACCGGCTGGGGAGCGCGTTGCTCAGCAGGTCGAGCAGTGTCGGTCCGGCATCCGCCCCGCTCACGGCCACGCGGGCCAGGACCGAGAGCACCAGCAGCAGAAACGGGAACATCGACAGCAGCGCGTAGTAGGCGATCGAAGCGGCAAACGTGAGGTTGTTGCTGCGATAGAACTCGATGACGCCAAGACGTGTCGCCCGCCACGACAGCGACGCCACGCGACGGACGAGCAGGACGACTCGCTGCCAGATGCCCTCGTTCATGGGTGTCGCCCGCATTCTACCTGCATGCCCTCCCGGTATAATCGGCGTCCCAATGGCATCTCCGCCGAGCCAGAGCACCGCGAAGCCACACGGGGCTGCGCCGATGGACGGACGGCTGCCGGCGATCGACGCGTGGATCGACGCCGTCATCGACCGACACACCGGCTCACTCACGCCTGCCGAGTTCCTGAAGGCCGTCCGCGCGCTGTCGGCGCGCTACGTCGAACGACGCGCCGACCTGCCGGTGCGGTCGCCCCTCGATTCCGACGGCAAACGCGCGGCGTTCGCGGGCTTCTTTGCCCTGCTCCACTTTGTCACCGTCCGCGAGGTGATCGCGGCCGTCGGTGCGGCCGACCGCCCGATCTCTTCGGTGCTCGACCTCGGCTGCGGTACGGGTGTGGGCGGCGCCGCCTGGGCCCTCGCCTTCGGCGACACGGCACATCAGCCGGATGTGATGGGCGTGGACACGATGGGCTGGGTCCTCGCCGAAGCGCGATGGAACTGGCAGATGCTCGGACTTCGGTCCAGGACGAGGCGGCTGTCGCTCGTCGACGCGCTCAGCGCGGCGGCGAGCGCGCCGGCAGGCCGAGGCTCCACCGGCATCCTGCTCGCGTGGAGCGCGAACGAGTTGTCGGAATCCGATCGCCGCCGCATCCTGCCCCTGCTGCTCGCCGCGCACGCACGCGGCTCGCGCGTGCTGGTGCTCGAACCCATTGCGCGATCGGCAGCGCCCTGGTGGGACACATGGGCCCACGCCGCCCGCCAGGCAGGCGGCATGGTCAACGACTGGAAAATCCCACCGAAGCTCCCCGCGCGTCTGGCGGCACTCGACCGCGCCGCGGGTTTTCGACGGGATCACCTGTCGGCTCGATCGATCTGGCTTCCCGGCGCCTGAGCACACCGGCGACGCCGCCCGGCGATACCCAACAACGGCACTTCCCTGCCCATCTGGCTGGCTGAATCACGCGAATCCCCAGGGCACATCTCTTGCACCGCCTCCCGGAAAGCGGTAGCGATGCGCGCGGACTTTCCCGCGCCCATCGCCACTTTCCGAATGAGGTTCCCATGCGACCGCGCAACTGGATGCCCATCACCCTGCTTTTCCTGCTCGTCATGCTGCCGCCGGCCGCTCCGGCCGCCGCGCAGGAACACATTGCCGACCCCGCCACCGTGCGCGGCGCCATCGCCAGCGTGCAGGCAACCGACGAGGCCAATCGCGCCATCGTGCTCCGGGCGCTCGAGCGCGACGAGGTCCGCCAGATGGCCGACCGCTTCGGGATCGACGTGGCCGAGGCATCAGCGGCCGTCAACCAGATGAGCGGCGCGGAACTGGCCGAGCTGGCGGCGCCGGCACGCGCCGTGGCCGCCCAGAGCGGCGGCAATACAACCATCGTCATCTCGGTCACCACGCTGCTGTTGTTGCTGATTCTGCTGGTGCTGCTGGTGCGATGAGTCGCCCGTCAGGGCTCAGGTCGCTGTTAGAGTGTGGCGCCATCGTGTCGTCGCGCCCACTGTTCATCTTCCCGATCACTATCGCCCTGGCCGTGCTGCTCGCCGTCGCGGGCAGCACGGCGATCCAGGCGCAGGCGCCAGCCGCTTCACGCGACCAGTGCGACGCACTGGTCGCGCAGGGCGTCGCACGCGCCCGCGACGGACAGGTGGCGGAGGCCGAGCGACTGCTGCGCTCGGCTTCCGTCACCTGTCCCGATGCCCCAGGCCCCTTCCGCGAACTCGCCGGACTGCGGCTCGTCCAGCAGCGGTGGTCGGAGACCGTCGAGCTTGCCGAACAGGCGGCGCGTCGCGACGCATCCGATACCCACACGTGGGAGATCATGGGAGCGGCCCACTACGCCGCCGGTAACCCTGTGGGGGCGCTCGACGCGTGGAACCGACAGGGCCGGCCGGCCATCGACGCCATTGGCGTCGATGGCCTGAAGCACACACCCGATCCCATCGTCATCGATGCGCTCGGATTCCAGGCCGGCGAACTGCTGACGCGCGAATCGTTCATGCGCGCGTCCCGCCGACTCGATGACATGCCGACGGGCACGGCCTCGACACTGACCTACACGTCCGAGAGCGGACAGGCTGCCACTGTGCTGGCACGGCTGAACGAACGGTCGCAAATCCCGTCGGGATACATGGGCTGGGGCGCCGTCGGGTTGATGGCGGCGATTGGCCGGGAGATCCGCGTCGACGTAGCGGCTCCACTGCGCCGCGGCGACCTGTGGCAACCGGCATTCCGCTGGCCGCGAGAGCGCCGGCGGCTGGGCCTCGCCATGGAACTCCCCACGCCTTTCACGCACCGCGGCGTCCTGTCGGTCGAAGGCAGCTGGGAACGCGAGACCTACCGCATCGAGGATGCCGGCCCAGGTCGTCTCGAAGAGATGCGACAACTGGTGACGCTCGGCTACGCGGACTGGGTGACATCGGCCTTGCGGGTTGACTCACGCGTGGCATTTGATCGGATCGACAGGCGCGGCTACGTCGTGCTCGGCGCCGGCCTGACGATCCGTCCCCGGAACGATCGGATTGTCGCGCACGTTCGAGCCGACCATCGAGTGCCCACCGCCGCCGGCCGCCGCGTGACGGGATTTGAAGCCGTCGTAGACTGGCGATCGACAACCAACCAGCGCGCGCCGCACTGGACATCGCGCGCGGGTGTGACAGCCGTCTCCGAGAGCGCGCCGCTTGCACTCTGGCCGGGCGCCGGTTCCATCCTCAATCGGACGGCGCTGCTGCGGGGGCGCGAACTGGTGCGCCGCAACGTCCTGTCGGGGGAAGTCTTCGGACGGCAACTGGCCTTTGTCACGCTCGAGCGCCGGCAACCACTGTTCGCCGTGCCGGTGGCCCGGATCGCTCTGGCGGGGTTCGTCGACGCGGCGCAAGCCTGGCACCGGATCAACGGCGCCGACGCATCACGTCTGCACGTCGACGTCGGTATCGGGCTTCGCGTGGCGCAGCCGGGCGATCGCAGCGAGGCGCGCGTCGATCTCGGTGTGGGTCTCAGGGACGGATCGGTACGGGTATCGGCCGGCTACCTGGCCGCGTGGGGCCGCCGCTAGGACGCCTCGGTCAGCGCCGGCCATGGGCCGTCGACGACTGTCGAACGTTTGACGTGGAACAGGTTGCGCCAGGGGTTGTCGACGCCCCGAACCGCATCAGCCGCCATCATGCCCGCGAGCGTTCCGAACGTCATGCCGTTACCGCCATAGCCGGTGGCGAGGAACAATCCGTCCGCCACTTCCCCGATGTAGGGGCGCTCGTCGGCCGGTTCGGCAACCTGCCCCGACCAACGATGCTCGATCCGCACGCCTGGGATGCGCTGAGCGAGGCGGCGCTCCAGCCTGGCAAACCGATCGCAGGACGCCGCCGCTTCGCCGCCGGCGTGATCGAGTCCGCCGAAGACCACGAAGTCGTGGCGTTCCTGCCGATCGACGCGCAGATACTCGTACGGCGCGCCGCGGTGCTCCCAGTAGAGCCCTTCCTCGACGACGCCGGAAGGCGCGACGCCGGCGACGACATAGCTGGTATTGACGTCGACGGCCGGGCGCGACTCGTCCGTGGTCGGCAGCCAGCGCGGCGGTACGTGCGTGGCCAGCACGATGCGACTCGCCGGGATGGTGATGCCGGCGGCTTGCACTGTCATGCGCTCCACATCGATGCCGTCGACAGCCGTGTGCTCGAACACGCAGCTGCCGTCGCCGTGAATCCGATCGAGCAGCACGCTCAGGTAGCGCAGCGGATGGAGGCGCGCCTGTCCTTCGAACCAGACGCCGGGTCGCCCGAGTCCTGGTACATGGTCGGCGTATGCCGCATTGATGCCGAGCGCGTTGGCGATCGATGCCTCGTTGGTGAGCGCAATTCGTGCGGCCCGATCGTCCTGGTCGACCGGCGCATGCAGGCAGCCGCGGACCCAGGCGAAGTCGCAGTTGATGCGCTCGTCGCGCACTTCGGCACGCACGCGAGAGATGGCCGCGAAGCCCGCGTCCCAGAGGCGTCGCGCCTGCTCGGCCCCGACGCGCTCGACGAGCCGTACGAGGGGCACGTCGGTGACGGCCGTGAGATGCGCCGTCGAACGTCCGGTCTGTCCCGTGCCGCAGCGATGCTGCTCGATCAGCGCCACGCGCAGGCCGGCCTGTTTGATCAGATGCGCGGCCGTGATGCCGGTGACGCCACCGCCCACCACGACCACGTCGACGTCAGGCGGCTGCCGCAACGCCTCGAACTGCGGCATGGGAGTCGCCGTGTTCCAGTACGAAAGTCCTTCCCGCTTCTCGTGCATTTCACCCGCCTGACGCTTCGGGGAGTCCAAGGCGGGATTGCAAGGCCGGGGCCAGCCTTCCGGGCGATAGATCGGGCCTCAAAACGTGCAGAACGCTACACGACTGCACGGTTCAGCCACCAATCCTGTCTGCGAGTTTCAGTTCTGCGATCGTCGCGCGAACGCGCCATCCGACGCTGACCTCCGGTGCCCATTCGATCCCCGGTGATGCCAACTCGGGCGCCGTAACCCAAAGAACTCGTGCTGAACGAGCTGGCACGCGCGTTGCTCCATAAGCGGTCGGCAAAGGAGCCGAATCATGCGAAAGCTCTATGTTTCTCTCAGCGTCGCCGCCGTACTCGCAATCACGCCGGCGATCGCCAGTGCGCAGACCTTCATAACCCCGTTTGTCGGTGCCACCTTCGGCGCTGATTCACCGGGCGAGCGGTTAACGGGCGGTGCCTCGATCCTCTTCATGGGTCCGGTTGCCGGTCTGGAACTCGAGTTCGGATATACGCCGGACTTCTTCAAGGAAAGCAGTGACATCGAACTGGTGTCCGACAGCAACGTCACGTCGCTCGCCGCCAACCTGGTGCTCGGCGTGGGTGCCGGGCCGGTTCGTCCGTATGTGACGGGCGGCGCGGGTCTCCTGCGCACGCGCATCACTGCAGCAGAAGACTTCTTCGACGAGATTTCGGAGAATGACTTCGGCTTCAACGTGGGCGCCGGCGCCATGATCCTGATGAACGATCACGTCGGCATCCGCGGGGACGTCAGGTACTTCCGGAGCCTCCAGGACATCGATGCGGGCGATCTGGCCGTCGAACTGGGGAACTTCGACTTCTGGCGCGGCTACGTCGGCGTCTCGTTCGGCTTCTAGACGTCCCTGAATAGTGCGAGGCGGCGAAACGTCCGCGCCGAGCCATTCGCTCAGGCGCGCCGTCTCGCCGCCTCGTTGTGTGTCTCGGTCGAGCGGCAGCCGCCGCAGCGGCCTGCCCCACCACGACGCGTCAGTTCTTCGTCATCGTCAGCCCGGTCACCGTGGCCTCGGTGTTGTGGGCGAAACGCACACCGTACACTCCGTCGGTTGACTTGAGCTTGCCCGACGCGACCAGTTCCGACTTCGGATAGCTGCCCACGACAGCACCATTGATGGAACAGTCGACGCTGTCGGCGTCAACCGTGATGGCAATTTCCTGAGTGACCGGCGATCCGGGGCCCGCCGCGCGGTTCACCGAGGGCGCCTCGCCGCCGCGCCGTCCATTCATCTGGAATGGCTCGGGACCGAACCCGCGAACGATGAAGTTGCCGTTGCCGTACGCCGCGCAGTACAGATAGCTGCCGGTGGGCGTGCCCATGTCGTTGCCCGCCACGACGATGCCGTACGGATGCGGGTGGTTGTTCAGGTTCATGTACTGCGGTTCGTGGAACGTGGCCTTGACGGTGTAGTTACCCGTGGCCATGTTTGCCGGGTTCCAGTACGTGATGGCCGGGCCGGTCGTGACGCTCAGCACATTGCCCTTCTGGGCGAGCCGCGCGTTGTTGACCGTCTGGCCCTGTTTCTCCGCGCCCGCGTCAATCTTCCCTTGCCAGCCGTCCGCGAAGATACCGCCGTTTTCGACCACACGGTCGGCGTCGGCCTGGGCCGCGCCGCGGCCGGGATTGGCGCCTTGTGCGCTGAAAGGAGGAGTTGCAAACGTTACCGCTGCCAGGACGAGCGTTGAGCCGATGAAGAGCCGCATGGGGACCTCTCGCAGGAAAGTGTGATGGAGCGACCAGCACTATACCGCGTTCCGAACCCGATAGGATCGGCGGCCGGGACATGAAAAAACGGCGTGCGGAACACCGTTCCACACGCCGTTGTGGTCTGCCCGAGGGCCGGCCGCTACTTGACCGTGATGGTGACCTTCTCGGAAACCACCGGCCGTTCGTGCGCCAGGTGCAGGTAATCGGCGAACACGAGCTGCAGGGTGTGCTGGCCGGCCGGCAGCGTGATCTCGGCCTCGGTCTGGCCGCCGCCAAAGTGCCTGATGTTGTCGGTGGCCGGCAGCGGTGTGGCCAGGTCGGGCAGTTCCGCCACGTCGATGAGCAGGTGATGGTGCCCGGTGTTCGGGTGGTTGACGCCAGCCGGCGCCACGCCCATGCCCTTCAGGCCGAACCGTACGGTGAACGGCGAGGAGACCGTGGCCCCGTTGGCCGGCGCGATGATGTAGACGGAGGTACCCTCCGCCGCCTTCTGCCTGGCCAGCTGCGCCGTCATGACACCGGTCATCAGCAACAGTGCCAGACCGCCGAAGAGAATCGTCTTTTTCATTGTGCGAGTTCCTGGAAGATGAAAGAGGAGCAACCCGCCGATTCTACCACCGCGGCAGCGGCGATACAGGCTGCCACTATCCTTCCAGCAGCGCGGCGACGACATCGGCCGCGTGATACGCGCGGTCCCCGGCCTGCATGAACCGCGTGATACGCGGCAGTCCGTCACCTGAGGTGACGATGCCCGGTTCGATACGATGTCCGGCGCGCACCTGAGCGTGCCCGCCGCTTGCAACGAGTGCGTTGCAGATGCATTTGCGGCCCACCGTGTCGGCAAGCGCCCCGCCCTTCGAGACGTACACGTTGACCGGTTCGGCCGGGCACCGGAAACCCACCGTGCCATCCGCCTGGCGGTAGGCCTCACGCAGGTAGCCGAGATCGCAGATCCGCGGCCGCGCTTCGTAGACCGCAGGATCGGAGACCGAGCCTTCCGCATGGACGACCTTGAACGGAAATCCCGTCGGCGAGGCGAGCGCATCGGTGCGGATGACGGCTTCGCCGCTGGCGGCCTGCTCGCGAATGCGGTCCTTGAAATCTCCGCGCAGGCCGGATTCCTCGCAGAACGCGAACGCCGTGCCGACCTGCACGCC
>JBIQJY010000143.1:0-2826 GCA_044507065.1 Acidobacteriota bacterium | reverse complement strand
CGATGACGGCGGCCGCGAATGCTGGCCGCTGCCGCAGGGACCGGGCCGCGCCGCGCACGTCCTGCCACAGGCCTTCGAGCGCCGGCCCGACCCAGACCTCCCGCGCGTCCTCGCGCGCGAGCGCCGCATTGCCGAACGCACGACGACTTGCCGCGGCCGCGTCGGCCGGCGCGAGGCCATCGCGCTCGAGTTTCTCCTGCCGCAGCGACCGGTGCGTCTCCATCTCCTCGCGCAAATCGGCCTCGTGGCGCGATCGACGGAGGAGGTAGAAGAGACGGGCGAAGAGAGCGCGCATGTCGGGTCGCTGCCAGACGGGAATCACTCGGATCGCAGTGTCTCGATCGGATGGATTCGGAGCGCGCGGCGCGCCGGCAGCAGGGCGGCGAACATCGCGATCCCGAAGATGAGCGCCACCGCGATGGCCAGCGTGGCCGGGTCCGACCCACTCATCCCGTACGTGAAGCTGTCCACGAAGCGTCCGCCCCACCAGGCAATCACGGCCCCCAGGACGACGCCCCCGATCAACGGTGCGACGGCCGTGCGCATCAACGCGCCGACCACCTGCCGCCCGTTGGCGCCGAGTGCCATGCGAATCCCGATGTCTTTTCTGCCGCGCGCCACCACACACGAGACCAGTCCGTAGGTCCCCAGCAGCGTCAAGAGAAGCGCCATCGTCGCCAACAGCGACAGCAGTGCCCGGCCGAACCGCTGCGGCATGAGCAGGCCGTCCAGGCTCTGGTCGAGTGTGGTGACGGATTGAAGCGTCAGACCTGACTGGCTGGCGGCGGCGGCAAGCGCGGAGGCGATTCCTGCCGGCTCACCCACCGTTCGAATGGCAATGCTCACGCCCCCCCCTGCCGCCACGCCGGCGAGGAAGGCCTCGTGCTGGCGGCGCGGCATGTAGAGGACAGGCTGATCGGTCTCCCTGATGGTGCGGACTTTCACGTCGCGAACGATTCCGACGACGCCAGAGTCCGGCGATGCGTGGCCTTGCGCCCGCATCCCCGCCGGTGGCGGCAAGCCGATCCGTCGCCCCACCGCATCGCCCGCGGGCCAGAACCGGCGAGCTGCGGCCTCGTTGATCACTGCGACCAGTGGCGCGCCCGCGCCGTCCTGATCGTCGAACCCGCGCCCGGACGTCAGCGGAAGGCCCAGCGCCGAAAAATAGTCGGTGTCAGCGTAGACCGTATCTATCGGTTCTGGCAGCTCTATCACGTTGCCGTCGATCTGCACGTCCGCCCGGCGAAGGTCACTGCCCTTCGCGATTGGCAGTGGACCGACGGTCGCCGCCAGCACGCCTGGAATGCGCCGCACTCGCTCGGACAGAGCCATCGTGGCAGCAGAGTCGAACATGACCCCTCGGGGGACGGTTGCCGATGCGGACACGAGATTGCGCCTGTCGAAGCCGAAATCGGATCCCAGCGCGTTGGAGATGCTGCGAACGAAGATCGCGGCCAGAAACACGAGTACGACGGAGACGGCCACCTGGACGGCGAGCAGACGACGGGACGTGCGGAGGCGGGGCGCGCCAGTCGAGCGTCCTCGTGCCTCGAGCGCAAGGTTGCGGGTGCCTGCGCGCAGTGTCGGTGCGAGACTGATTGCCATGGCCGCAACCGTCGTCACGAACATCGCAAACAGCAATGTTCGTGCGTCGGTGTTCTCGCGCAACGACGCCAACGCAACGCCGCCGGGCAGGACGAAATCCGACAGCGCACGCTGAATCCCGGTCGCGACCACAAGCGCCGCGATCCCGCCGGCAAGCGCAAGCAGGCCGATTTCGGCGATGGTCGCCTGAACGAGGCGCCTGCGCCCTGCACCCAGGGCAGCGCGGACTGCCAGTTCGGCGCGGCGCTCTTCGCCGCGCGCGAGCAGCAGTCCGGCTAGATTTGCACAGCCGATGAGCAGTGTCAGGCCGACGGCCGCGGCGAGCAGTCCCAGCAGGTTCCGGATATCGGCGCCAGCTTCCAGTGGCAGCATGGTCTCGACGAGGGATTTGACCTCCCACCGGCTCGTCCCGACGAGAAAGCGTACCAACCGTCCCGAGTCATTCAGCGTCGAAAGCTCCGCCTGGGCCTGTCCGACATCTGCCGGATCCACACGACCGATCACGATGAACTGCGACAGCGGTGAAACGGGCGACCGCGGAATGTCGGCGCCAAGAGCGAACTGGTTCAAGCCGTCGTTGTGGTCGCCCGTATTGGTCGCCAGCAGAGATGCCGTCGCGGCCGGAAGGTAGAAATCTGGCGGCGCTTCCGTGAGGTCGGTCCCCGCAAACGCGCGTGGAGCAATGCCAACTACGAGCGCCGTCGTTCCATTGACGTGGATCGCACGGCCGACCATTCCCGGATCGCCGCCGAAGTGCCGCTGCCAGAACCCGTGGCCCAGGATGACCACCGGCGGCGCTTCCGGTGCGTCGTCGCGGTTTGCGAAGTCGCGGCCCGCGCCCACTCGCAGACCGAGCGTCCTGAAGTAGTTGGCCGTAACGAACGTGCCGCGCAGCCCGTCGATGGTCTCTGCGCGTCCCGGAACCGTGACGGTCATGCGCTGCGCTGCGCGGTCGCGTCCAACGCTCGCGATGGCCGCGTCGGACAACGTGGTCATGTCGCGGACGCGCGTGGCGTAGTACCAGTTCATCGAGCGACGTCTCGTGGTGACGCCCCGGGACTCGAAGACACCCTCGACGGTGACGAGTTGCTCGACATTGGGCACATCGAGCGGACGCAGGACCACGCGGTCAACCAGGCTGAAGATGGCGATGTTCGCACCGAGGGCTACTGCAAGCGTCGCCACTGCCGCGACGGTGAATGCTGGCCGCTGCCGCAGGGA
>JBIQJY010000142.1:0-2865 GCA_044507065.1 Acidobacteriota bacterium | reverse complement strand
TCAGAACAGGCAGGTCCATCATGCTGAGTCGTCGCGCATTCATTCGGCAGGCCGGAACGGTTGCATCGATCGCGATTGGGGCGTCGCTGCCGCAGGCGCCGCAGCGCTACAGGATTGGCCTCCAGCTGTTCACGCTGAACGCGGCGATGAACCGGGATCCTGTCACGACGCTGCAGCGCGTGGCCGGTATGGGGTATGAGGAGGTGGAGACCTACGGCTTCGATCCGGCCTCGCTCTCGTACTACCGGATGCCGGCGGCCGAGTTCGCGGCGCGCATGCGGGACCTCGACCTGCCTGCCCCGAGCGGCCACTACGATCTGCAGCGCCTGCTCACGGCCAGCGCGGACGAGATGAACCGTTACGTGGATCGCTGTGCGGAGGGGGCGCGTCTACTCGGTCAACGCTATGTCACCTGGCCGTATCTCGAGCCGGCGACCCGCAGCCTCGATACTTACCGGCGCGTGGCGGCGTGGCTCAACACGATTGGCGAACGCCTGAAGCCGGCGGGATTGTTCGCGGCGTACCACAACGGCGGTGGCGAGTTCATTCCGCACAACGGCCAGACCGGCTACGACATCATCCTGCGCGAGACCGATCCCGCGCTCGTCAAGCTGCAGCTCGATATCTACTGGTATTCGCGCGACACGACCGAGCCGGTTCATGGGCTGTTCGAGCGGGCGTCGGGACGGTTCGACATGTGGCACGTCAAGGACATGCACAAGGTGAGCCGCGACTACACGGAACTGGGGGCCGGCACGATTGACTACACGCGCATCTGGCCCGACACGGCGCTCTCGGGCATGAAGCATTTTTTCGTCGAGCAGGGCGGCAACTTCGCCGTTGACCCGATGCAGAGCGCGGCCGACGGTATGGCGTACGTGAAGCGGTATCTGCAGCCGTAGCGTTGCTTCCCAGTGAGGGGCGTGCGCGATGTGCGCAGTTGCAATCATGCCTCGACACCCATGAGTGCCACACGACGTCAGTTCCTGCGCGACCTCTCCTCAGTGGGGGCGGCCCTGGTTCTGGCCGACCAGGCGAGCCCGTTCGCGGGGCGGCGGGCGGGCGAGGAGCGGCAGATCGACGGGATCCGGTTGTGCTGGTGCCCGGCAGGCTCGTTCGAGATGGGCAGCCCGCCGACCGAGCCGGATCGGCGTCCCGACGAGGGCCCGGTTGTCGTTCGACTGACGCGAGGCTTCTTCGCCGGGAAGTTCGAGGTGACGCAGGGGCAGTGGCGCCGCGTGATGGGGGACTTCCCGGGGCGGCTGCCCAGTGAGCGCTTCGGGCTCGGCGACGACGTCCCCGCCTACTGGATCACGTTCGACGATGCCGAGCGGTTTGCGCTGGAGGCCACGAGGCGCGCGCACTCGTCAGGTTCGTTGCCGGCCACATGGCGCTTCAGTCTGCCAACGGAGGCGCAGTGGGAGTACGCCTGCCGCGCGGGCACGACGGGCCCCTGGGCAATCGGCGACGTGCTCACCCCGCGCATGGCCAACTACAGCGAAGTGCCTCCCGTTCGGGCGGCCGATGCTGTTGGCGGCGCCGCGAGGGTGGGGCAGTATCCGGCCAATGCCTGGGGCCTGCACGACATGCACGGCAACGTGTGGGAGTGGTGTCGCGACTGGTATCACGCCGCGCTCCCGGGCGGCAGCGATCCGGATCGGTCGAGTGTCCGCGGCACGCCGAATCGCGACGGCAGCTATTCGCGCGTCCGCCGTGGCGGCGCGTGGATCGAGTCGGCCGCCTATTGCCGGTCGGCGGCCCGGCTGCCCTATGAACCTCACCGCGGTTCAGACCACATCGGGTTCCGGGTCTTCGTGATCGAAGAGTGAGGACCCCGCCCGGTGTCGAGCACTTCGATATTCCGGAGTGGTGTCCCGAGCGCCGCAGGGCAAAGCGGCTTATCGGATCATTACGCCGTTGATATTTGTTTCGCGGCGCCCGACACTCTGGCGATGACGGTGAACCTGTGGTCCGACGAGGACCACGCGACGCAGTACCTCGATCGGGCCGATTCCATTCCGCATCGGTCGGCGGGTGAGGCGGCGCTTCTCGAGTGGATTCCTCAGCGTCCGGGCCGCGTGCTCGACCTGGGTAGCGGCGACGGGCGCCTGCTGTCGATCGTGCTCCAGGCGCGTTGTCCCGCGGAAGCCGTCGCGCTCGACTTCTCGCCGGCAATGCTGGAGCGGTTGTCGGCCCGCTTCGTTGGCCGCCCGGACGTCTCCGTGGTTGCGCACGATCTCGATCGCGCGCTGCCCCAGGCCCTCGGGACGTTCGACGCCATCGTCTCCTGCTTCGCCATCCACCACCTTACCCACGAGCGAAAGCGCGCCCTCTATGCCGAAGTGTTCGCGCGGTTGAGGCCCGGCGGTGTGTTCTGCAATCTCGAACACGTGGCATCGGCAACCCCCGCGCTTCACGACCTGTTCCTGGCGCAGCTCGACGTTCGACCGGAGGACGAAGACCCGTCGAACAAGCTGCTCGACGTGCACCAGCAGCTCGCGTGGTTCCGCGAGGTCGGCTTCGTCGACGTCGACTGCCAATGGAAGTGGCGTGAACTCGCGCTGCTGTGCGGGAGTCGAGCCGTCTGAGGGCGAAGCCTCGGCGGCCCCACGGCATCATTTCACGCCCCACGGCCGTAGCTCCGCCGAACAGGCGAAGCTGCCAGCATCAGCGCCGTCGGCGCATCACGGCTGAAGACGCGCAGGGGCGGCGCGACGTGCGCGCATGGTCTGGAGGCGAAGCGCCGCCTTCCGCAGGACCCACGTTGCGGCAAACATGTACAGCGGACGAATCACGAGTTTCTTCAGCATGGGAGACCGCCTTTCCACCATTCCTCCAGCAAGTTTCACGCCGGGCGTCGCCGCG
>JBIQJY010000141.1:0-2900 GCA_044507065.1 Acidobacteriota bacterium | reverse complement strand
CGGGCCGAGGGCGCGCGAGCGTGCGGCTGAGGCCAGCGGGGCGCGGCACGTGCCTGGAAAGCGTACTGCGTGCTGCCGACGCCGCGCGGCCGCGGTGTCGGCTACTCCACCCACTTCGCGCGCAGCTGCTCCCACTGCTTCTCGAGCAGCCACAGCGCGGGGTACGCGTCGCCGTCGGGCACCATCTGTCGGGCGCGTTCGGGCAGGATCACCTGGCGCATCAGTCGATCGAGATCGAGACGCAGTGCATCGCCGCGCGGTCCGAGTGCCGCCGCGCGCACCCAGCCGGCCACGGCCGCGCCCATCGCGCGCGTGATGTCGTTGACGCCGCGCGAGGCGGCGGCCAGCCAGTAGGCGGGCGCCGCCGCGTAGCCGTCCTCGGCCAGGGCCGCTTCGGCGCGCGCGAGGATGCGCGTGTAGATCGGCTTTCGCCCGGCCTCCGAGCCCTGCTGCGCCTGCCGATCGAGTGAGCCGGCCCACCAGTCGAAGAGCTGATCGCGGCTGTTCGCGTCGAGCAGGTCGGCGTGCGCGAGCGCCAGCTCGAACTGCTCGGCGGCCGCGCTGAATCGATCGTCGAAGCTGTAGGCTTCGTCGAGATACAGCGACGTGCCGAAGGCGATGAAGAGGTCCACGCGATCGCGCTCATCGAGCGAGGACGCGACGACGTGTTTCAGCGTCTCGCGCGCCACGTCGAGGTCGGACACCTGCGAGCTCTGCCGGAAACGCTCGAGGTGCGCGCGGGCGTAGACGACCGACGCCGCGTCGCGAAGCGCCGGCACCTCCCGGGCCGCGCCGGCCAGATCGATCGCCTCGTCGTACCGCTGGTTGTTGTAGTGCTCGCGCGCCTGCGCGAGGGGATCGGCGGCCCGGCTCTGCCCCATCAGGCAGAACGCCAGGCCAACGACGGCCAGTGCCTTCGACATGTGCATTGTGTGTCTCGCGTGCGCCGGACTATCGACCGACGGTGCCCGGGGAGTATGCCGCCGGACGTCCCCGATACGGGAGCGTGCCAGCTGAGTGTAGCGCGCCGGCCCAGGGTTGCAGCATCCTCCCCTGCGTAACTCTTACACACCCCGGCCGTTTGGCACCATTTTCATTGGCCCGCCGGCGTGTCATTCGCTCGCGCCGGATTTGGCAAGGAAGTTGAACTGTCCCGGGTTACGATGCGACGCGCCCTGGCCCTCCCGCTGGTGCTCATGACCCTGACCTCGGCCGCTCTGGCCCAGGACGCCCCGCCGGTTTTCTCGGCGGCGGTCGACCGCGTGACACTCTCGGTCAGTGTGCGGACCCAGCGGGGACGTCCGGTCCTGGACCTGACGCCGGAGGACTTCACCATCATGGTGTCCGGCAAGCCGCGCGAGATCACCGACTTCCGCATCGAGCCCACCCCGGTGAGCGTGGGCTTCCTCGTCGACTTCAGCGGCAGCATGGGCGTGGCGGCCCGGCGCGCCGCGGCGCGCGAGAACGTCGACCAGATGCTGCGCATGCTGCAGCCCGGCGTCGACCGCGCGGGCCTGTTCGTCTTCGACAAGCACCTGCATGCCCTTCAGCCGCTGGCGCCCGCGCCCGGCGACATCCTGGCGCAGCTCGACGGCGTGCAGCGCCCCTACGGCGCCACCTCGCTGTTCGACGCCATCGCGGAAACCGGGCGCATCCTCGCGGAGGGATCGGGCACCCGCCGCGCCGTCGTCGCATTGACCGATGGCGTCGACAACTCGAGCAAGCTGACGGCCGCCGAGGTTTCCGGCCTCGCCAGCAGCATCGACGTGCCGGTCTACGTCATTGTCGTCGTCTCGCCGTTCGACCGGGACGGCAACCGCCCGCTCGACAGTCTCGGCGTCGACTCGCTCGTGCGCGGACAGCTTGGCAATCTCGCGCGGTGGACCGGGGGCGACATTCACGTCAGCCTCGGCCCGCAGCAGGCCGCACGAACCGCGAGAGAGATCGTGACGGAGTTGCGGCAGCAGTACTTGATTGCGTTCGAACCGGACGCTCGTCCCGGGTGGCATCCGATCGAGGTCCGCACGCGGCAGGAGAACCTGACCGTGCGGGCACGAAGCGGCTACTTCGTCAGGGACTAGGCGGTTCGCGGGTGACAAGGTTTTCGTTGAGGAGGAGATCATGAGAAAAGCAGCAATGGCAGTGGCAGTGGCCACCGTGGCAGTGATGGGAACGTCGGCGTGCGCCACGAAGGGGTACGTCCGGACGCAGGTCGGCCAGCTCAGCACGAAGGTCGATACGCTGGGTGAGGCGCTCGAAGACACGCAGCAGCGCACGCAGGCCAACGAGACGCGGATTGCCGACGTCGACACGAAGGCCGGCGCGGCGCAGACGGCGGCCGACTCGGCCGGCTCGGCCGCAAGCGCGGCGGGCACGGCGGCCAGCGCGGCCAACACGGCGGCGACGGCAGCCGGACAGCGCGCCGAAGCGGTCGAGAGCCGCGTCAACCGCGTCGTCTACGAGGTGGTGCTCAACGAGAGCCAGGGCAACTTCCGGTTCGGCGCTTCGACGCTGCCCGACGCGGCCAAGGCGCGCATCGACGAGCTCGTCTCGCAGATCAAGGCGGATCCGAAGGGCGCGTACTTCGAGATCGAGGGCCACACCGATAACGTCGGCGGCGCCGAGATCAACAAGAAGATCGGCCTCGACCGTGCCGAAGCCGTGAAGGCGTACCTCTACGAGCAGCACCAGATTCCGCTGCACCGGATGAACGTCATCAGCTACGGCGAAGAGAAGCCGGCGGGTCCGAACAACACGCGTGACGGCCGCGCGGCCAACCGCCGCGTCGTCATCCGCGTCCTCGGCTAGGCCGGGACGACTCGTACGGGCGGGCCCTCCCGCTCCCCCACAAACTCCCAACGGCCCCTTGCGGGGCCGTTGGAGTTTTGGGAGGCTACGAG
>JBIQJY010000062.1:0-20596 GCA_044507065.1 Acidobacteriota bacterium | reverse complement strand
TTCAAGTACGTCAACTTCAGCCTGGGTCATGCGACAGGCGATCGGCTGCTCGTCGAATTCGCGCAGCGGCTGGCCGTTGCCGCCGGGGCACCGGCTGTCATCGAGCCCGATGCCGTGCTCGATGGTCCGCTCGTTGCCCGATTCGGCGGCGACGAGTTCGTCGTCCTCATCGACGACCTGCCCCACCCCGATGCCGCGTGCGACCTGGCGGCGCGCATCCAGGAAGCGATGTCCACCCCGTTCCGCGTGGACGGCGACGAGATCACCATCCAGTGCAGCATCGGCATCGCGACGGGAGCCGGGCAGGACTGCACCGCGCACGACCCGCTGCGCGAGGCGGACACGGCGATGGCGCACGCGAAGGCCGCCGGCAAGGGCCGCCACGCGGCCTTCGAGGCCGCGATGCGCAGTGCCGCGCGCCGGCGGCTGCGGCTCGAAACGGATCTCCGCGCCGCCGTCAGCGCCGGAATCATCGAGGCTGTCTACCAGCCCATCGTGCACCTCGAGACCGGGCGCGTTGCGTCGTTCGAGGCACTGGCGCGATGGCGGCATCCGGAGTTCGGCCCCGTCGGCCCGGACGAGTTCATCCCGATTGCCGAGGAAACCGGGCTCATCATCCCGTTGTCGCACACGCTGCTCGTACGCGCGATCGGACTGCTCGAACGGCTGGACGGGGCGCCCGGCGGCGACCGGCTGCGCATCAATGTCAACGTCTCGCGGCGTCAGCTCGGCGATCCGGACTTCGTGCCGACGCTTGCCTCGCTCGTCGATCGCATGTCGGTCGCGCCGGATCGGCTGTGTCTCGAGATTACCGAATCGATTGTCACGACGGGGCCGCGTCGAATTGCCGATTCGCTCTCGGCCATCAAGCGCCTCGGCGTCCAGCTGCACCTCGACGACTTCGGCACCGGCCTGTCCTCGCTCAGCCTGCTGCGCACGCTGCCGCTCGACGGAATCAAAGTGGACCGCAGCTTCATCGACGCGGCGGCGGGCAGCCGCGAGGCCATCGCGATTCTTCACGCCATCATCACGCTCGGGCGCAACCTCCGGAAGGTGACAACGGCCGAGGGTCTCGAGACGACGACCCACATGGCGACGGTGCTGGCACTCGAGTGCGAACTGGCGCAGGGCTGGCTGCTCGGGCATCCGGTCGACGCGGACCGCACGCCGGCGCTGCTTCAGCACGCGTTTGCGTGCGGCTGACCTCAGCGATGCGCTGAGGGGGGCGCGGTCGGCGCCGCGCTGTCGGGGATCGGGAGGGTGGACTCCATCTCGCCCACCGCGGCCGGCAACTCCGCCGTCGAGGCCGCCACGTCGTCGGCCGAAAGACCCAGCAGATCGAGCACACGGGAATCGAGCGGCGTGCCGGCGCGTCGATCGAGTGTCAGGCCCAGGCCGCATTCCGCGGCCATCCAGTCGGCCACGTGGACGAGGCAGGGGGCGCGCCGTTCGGCCTCGGGCAGCGCGAGCGGATCGTGATGCGCGCCTGCGACACAGATGAGTTCGCGCGGCAGCCGCCAGTGCTCGAGCAGCCCCGCGCCGAAGTCCTCGTGGTTGGCGCCAAAGGCGGCGTCCTCTTCACGTCGGAAGTCCAGCGTCTCGTCAGCCGCACATCGCTCGATGACGTCGGCCAGCTTGCGGCGGTCGTTCTGCAGTTCCGCGGTGATGCCGATGTCGTGGACGAGGCCGGCGAGAAATGCATCGTTGGCCATGCCGCTCTTCGTGTGCTGCTCGAGCAGCGCGGCGGCCGTTCCCACCGCGAGGGCGTGCGTCCACAGATCCTGCAGCGACACCTGCGCCGTCAGGCGGCGACCGCGGAAGAGCGTGCTGAGGCTGGCGGCAATCGCGATGTTGCGGACGGCCTGGAACCCGAGGACGAAAACGGCCCGGTCGAGCGAGTCGATTCGACCGGCGCACCCGAACAGCGCCGTATTCGACACGCGCAGCACGCGCGTGCTGAGCACCTGGTCCTGCGCGATGACGGCCAGCAGCGCGGCGGCGCTCGACTGGGGATTCTCCACGACGCGGCTGACGTCGAGCGCCACGGCGGGAAAGGTGGCCAGCTGCGGCGTTCGACCGACGAGGGCGTCGACCACCTGCTTCCGGGTGTCCTGGTCCGCCGTCATGTGTCAGGGAGTCTGCCACAGTTCGAGCGGTGCGAATCGCTCGCGCGCAACGATCGCGTGCGGCCGCGTGAACTCGTGTGTCGCGCCGGAAACCGGTCGCGCGGATGGATCAGGGGCCTGCGGCGCGCGAGTGGACGAGGACGTCCCAGTAGGACGACACGCGCCCGTTGGCGGCGGCATCGAGCAGCCCCGTCATCGAATCGAGCAGGGAGACAGCACGCGGACCGCCTGGCGTGGAGCAGCTGTTGAAACACGAGCGGATGAAGGTGCTCGTGGCATCGAGCGGCATCGAGGCGACACTCCGACGGAACCTGTCCCACGCCTGATCCTGGAACAGGTACTGTTCGACGTTCGAGGTGTAGAACACGGTGACGCGTGCGTCGTGTTCGCGTACCCAGGCGCCGATTGCCTCGATCGTCATCGCACCGGCAAAGTCGCCGACGAGTGGGACGATCATGTTGCGCTCGTGCAGCGCTTTCACACGCGCGAACAGCGTCTCGCTGGCAAGGAACGAACGGGCGACGCCGTCGCGGTCGGTTGCCGCGAGCAGCGTCGACCACGCGGGATACCGCGCACGGCGGAAGCCCGCATTGCTGATGAACGTGATGTCGGGTCCGGCCGAAAAGAAGCTGCCGTGGACGAACTCGATGCCCGCGCGGTCCGCATCCTCGAGGGCGGAACGCCGGTGGCGCGCGAGGTAGTCGAGGACCGCGCGGACGTTGGCGTCGAACCTGGCGGGATCGGCGGTGCCCGCGGCAAACGCCTCCATCAGCTCGCGCGCCGTCGCGTCGGACGCAAGGCCGGCCGGAATGGGCCGCGAGAACAGCCGCGACAGGAATTCCGCGCGGGTGGCCGACAAGGCGAACAGCGCCTTGTACATCAGATGCAGCTGCAGGTTCCCGCGCCGGACATCGGGAATGAACGCCATGGCGGGACGGACCGCGGCGATGTAGGTGAAATTCTGATCGGGCCCCACGCCCACGTAGACGCCGCCGGGAGCCACCGTTCGCACCAGCTCGGGGATCACCTCCTGATAGGTGTCCTCGTTGGACACGAGGTTGTCCGAGTTGAAGTAGCCCTCCGGTTCGGACAACTCGTCGATGAGCCGCCAGAACTCGCGATCGGCAAGCCGATGCGGAATCCCGCTGGCGGGGGCGGCAGCGGGCATTGGCGCCGTGGCCAGCGACAACGCCAGCAGGAGCCCGCCGAGCACCATGCGGCGTGCCGTCATCATTGCATCCCCACCGGCAGCTGACGATCGGCTGACCCGAGGCACGCACTGGTCTCGGCCATCATCGGGCCGAGCGAATTGCGGAATCCACCACCCATCGACTGCGATCGGATGAAAGTGCTGCGCGGCTCGAGCGGCAGGCTGGCGATGTTCGCGCAGAAGGCGCGGTGGGTGCCCTGCTGACGCAGGTACTGTTCGACGTTCGACAGGTAGAAGGCTCCCACCGTCGCGTCGTGCCGTCGGAGGTACTGGCCGACAGCGCGCAACGCCGTGGCACCGCCGAAGTCGCCGACGACCGGGACGAGCATGTTGCGGGAGTGGAGCTGCTTCACGAAGCGGAACGCATCGTCGGTCGCGAGGAAACTGGCGACCTGGCCGGTGTCGTCGGCCGACAGCATGAGGTCGTGGAAGGTGATCGTACTGCGCCGCCGGAAGGCGGCGGTCGACGACGACCCGTAGGTGATGGACGGCCCGTACCAGTAGAACGCGAAGTAGATGTCCGCAACGCCGGCCAGATCGTCGTCAGACAGCGGCAGGCCGCGCGTCCGGGTCAGGTGCGTCTGCACATCGCGGACGTTTCTTTCGAAGACCTCACGCGCGCTCGTATCCGTCTGCCAGAACGCGCCCATGATGTCGCCAACTGGCGCGTCGGCACGCAGGTCCGGTGGCCGCGGCTTGGTGAACAGGCGCGAGACGAAGTCGACGCGATCGACCGACAGCTCGAAGAGCGCCTTGTACATCAGGTGCAGGTGCAGGTTGCCGCGGCGCACGTCGACAACGAACGCCATCGCGGGGCGGGTGGACGCGATGTAGCTGAAGTTCTGTTCCGGACCGACGCCGAGGTAGACACTGCCCGGAGGCACGCGACGGGTGAGATCGCGCAGCACCTCCGGGTAGTGCAGTTCGTTCGAGACGAGGTTATCGGAGCGGAAATGTCCGCCTGGCTCCGACAGTTGTCCGGTCAGCGCCCAGAACTCGCTGTCGGTCAGCCGATCGGGCAGCCCGGCTGGAGCACCCTCGCCGCTGACCCGCACGCACACGAGGAGCGCGACGAGCGAGACGAGTGCGAAGAGCCGGCCCGAACGAGCGGACATGAGCGGAGCCCCCCTCCGCGCGGCAGTGTATCACCGGCCGATCATGCGTCCGACAGCCTGCCGCAGGGCGTCGAGCGTTTCGGGCGAGCCGGTGAACATGCCGTCGGGATACCGCGCGTGGCGCAGCATGTTCGCGTAGATCGGCCCGCTCTCGTAGAGGTTCAGGCCGAGCCCCGCCAGGTACTGGAGGCGGAGGTTCCGATCCCGGTTGATCATCGCGTCGGCGAGCCACGGCGCCAGGTCCGTCGGCGTGCCGGCGTAGTTGGACAGCAGGTCGATGGCCGAGTAGATGCCGATTTCCCGCAGCGACTGCGCGACCTGCGCGTAGCGCGGATCGTCGAGCTTGGCCTGCAGCGCATCGACATCGATACGGATCGGGTCCATCTGCCCCATCAGCACGAGGTCATACCCGACGCCATTGTTCGTATTGCCCCACACCACGCTGTTGGGGAACGCCTGCATGAACGTGCCAATCTCGCTCTTGACCGCCGCTTCGTTGCTCTCGTAGAGCTGCACGAAGAGCGTCACGACGCCGCCGGGGTTCAGACGGCTCTTGACCAGTTCGAAGAACTCCGCGGTATACAGCGTCGCGGCACCCTTCACCCACGGGTCGAGCGGGTCGGAGGTGATGGCGTCGAACTTCTGGTCGGTCGTCAGCAGGAAGTGGCGGGCGTCGTCGATATGGATCGTCACCTTCGGGTTGGTGACGACGTTGTAGTTGTGATCGCCGAAGTATTCGGCAACCGAAGCGGGCACGAGCGGTTCGATCTCGGCAATCGTCATCCGCTCGACATCCGGGCCGATCGAGACGGCGCCGGCCGTGACACCGGCGCCACAGCCGATGACCAGGGCGTTGGTCGGCCGGGCGGGAATCAGGTGCGTGAAGTGGCCGAGCATCCGCTGCAGCCGCATGTCCTGCGGCTCGCTCGAGGCCTGCACCTTGCCGGCATTGTGATAGTTGCGGACGCCGTTGGACGTCTCGGTGACCGCGACAAAGGCGTTGAGGCCCTCGCCCACGTAGATGATGTCGGTCAGGCCCACCCACGTCGCGGCGTAGCGCCCGTAGGCCGCCAGCAGCCCGGGAACCTCCGGCACACGCCGCACCAGCAGCCCGGCCGCGATCATCGCGATGACCAGGGCTCCGACCATCGCCCGGCGCATCCGGCCGCCGGCCGCCGCCGTTTCGCCCGCGGCAATCGGCGCGAGGACCATGAGGCCGGAGATGGCCGACAGGACGATGAGCAGCTGCTGGCCCGCCTGGCTGCCAATCCACTGGGTGATGATCAGGCTCGCCCCGATCGAGCCGATGATGGCGCCGACGGTGTTGGCCGCATAGACGCCGCCCACCAGCCGCCCCATGTCCTGGCCCGGCTTGGCGACGGCCGCCAGGGCGAGCGGGAAACTCGCGCCCCAGAGAATCGCGCCCGGCAGCACCACCCAGAGGCACCGCACGATGTCGAGCTGGTAGTTGTACCAGATGCTCGACTGCGTGATCGACGGATTGATGGGCCAGTACGGCAGCGAGTCGGACAGCATGACGGCCGCCCACGCAATCGCGAGACAGATCGCCATCTGGAACCAGCCGAACACCACGCGCGGCCGCCTCGTGCCACGCGCAATGGCCGCGCCCATGCTGCTGCCAATCCCGAGACCGAAGAGGAACACCCCGAGGATCAGCGAGAACGTGTAGGTGGTGGCGCCAAACAGCAGCGACAACAGCCGTACCCAGACGACCTGGCTCGCCAGCGCCGTCACGCCCGAAATGGCGATGGCGACGTAGACGATCGTCGAGCCTTCCGCCCGCTCGACGGCCGGCACATCGGTGGCTTCCTCGGTGGGCTCGTACGCGGCGCGCGAGGCCAGCAGCAGCGCGAGCAGCCCGACGGCCATGTTGAGCGCCACGGCCACGTAGGTGGCCACGCCCATGTCGTACACGCGCAGGAGGTAGAACCCGGCGAGCAGTGCGCCCACGACCGCGCCGGCGATGTTGCCGCCGTAGAAGAATCCCAGCCACGACACGCCCTGCGGGGTCGTCTCGACGTAACGCGCGACGGCCGGCAGCGTCGCCCCCATCATGATGGTCGGCGGCAGCAGACAGACCGCGGCGACAATGGCCCGGACGAAGATGTTGCCTCCGCCGATGGCCCCATAGATGCCGTTGACGAGTGGCATGCCGAACAGCAGCAGCAGCCCGAAGACGCCGATCGCGATCTCGAGGAGCGCATAGACGCGCAGCGGATGGTGCTCCACCCCGATGTAGCGCGGCAGGAGGTAGCTGCCGAGGCACATGCCGCCCATGAAGGTGCCGAGCAGCACGCCGAGCGAAATGGCCGATGACCCGATGACCAGCTGCAGCAGCTGGAACCAGACAACCTCGTAGATGAGGGCCGCGCAACCGCTGCCCACGAAAAGCAGCAGCATCGGGGGCAGGTACGCAGTGGCAGTGTCAACGGAGGTCGTTCGCTGATTCATAAGTCCGGGAAATCCTATAACAGGCCGCGAGGCTGATGAGGCTGCACGAGGCTACAAGGCTACGAGGCTACGAGGCTACAAGGCGACGAGTGGTTGTCCGATGCATTACGACACCGCGTGGGCGGGTGTTGACGCCGGTCCATGCTGGGCCCCTCTACCTTACCCGGAAGACGACGTCCCGGCGCGCCGTTCGGCCCCCGGGGAGCCGCGCGGTAACGCTCAGCAGGTGCGGCCCCGGCGACAATCCGGCGAGCGGCACGTCGAACTGGACCGGCACACCGCCGTCCGACGCGAATTCCGGGCCTTCGAGCGTCCGCACGGCCTCGAACACCGAGGCGTCGTGTGCGTCGAAGACCTCGGCTGTGAGGGTGACCGGGCCCGGCGTCTCGCCGGCCTGGTGAACCCGCAGGAAAGCGGTCACCACCTCGCCGGCCGCGAAGTCGCGGGCCGTCGTCGGCACGATGGGCACGAGCGCGTCGAGCGTGCCGCTCCGTGTGACGGTCGGACCACTCGCCCCCGCCGACAGCACGAGCCCGGAAACGGCAATCAACGACCGCGACAGGTCGGGGACGTCCACCTCGGCGTAGATGGTCCCGCTCGTGCCGAGCAGGGCACTCTGCACCTGGTAGCGCACTTCGTGCCGGCCCGGGTCGACGACCAGCTGCTGCAGGATGTCGTGGCGGGATTGATCGCCGCCGCCGGGCACGAGCCGCACGGTTTCGGTCGTGCGCACGGGGTCGCCGGCGCGTCCGTCCGCGTCGTAGATATTGCGCGTGATGGTCAGCGTGTCGGTCGTTTCGACGCGCACCGGCGGAAACCGCACGCTCAGTACGGTCGCCACCGCAACCGCCCTGGGGCTGGCGCCGCCGGCCAGGGCCATCGGCGCGGCCACCACACGCAACGGAACCCCCTGCGCTCGATCCAGTCCGGAAAGCGTCGAGTCCTCTGCCGATGGCGCGCCCTCGAAACGCCGATCGACAACGTCGCCGGCCGTCGGGGCCCAGTAACCCGATCGGCTGCGCACCGACGCGCCGGGGCGGTCGACCGAGATCTCGACACGGCGGAACCGTCCATCGGCGGCTCGGCTGGTGGGTTCGTAGCCGACCAGGTAATAGACGCGGTCTTCCGCGAGGATACGGTCGATTTCGGTCTCGATGGTGTTCGTGTTGATGACGGCCCGGCCACCAGTCTGATCCGCAACCACGCGCATGAAGTCCTGGAGCACGCGCAGATTGCGCGGCACGCGTCGGCGGCCGGGCACCGTCGCCTCGGGCCCCCGCGCGGCGCGATACCGCAGGTACTGCTGGTAGCCCCCGAGGCCGGCCGGATCGATCGCGTAGATGTTGACGTTGGCGCGCTGCGCCTTGCGGAACACGCCCTTCATCACGTCGGCCAGCTGGCCGCCGCACGCATCGGACGCCGACAGCGAAACGGCAACGCCCACGCTGATGAACATCAGCGCCTTGCGCCGGCCGGGCGCGGTGGCCAGGCGCGATGCCACCGTATCGAGCGTCGGGATGGCGGGTTCGCCGCGCATGCACGGCGAGCGCGCAAGTGTCGGGCTCCACTGCTGCATGTCGCCGCCGAATCGCGCTGGCGCGGATGGCGTGGGGCCGATCCAGTCGAGCCCGGCCGGCTGGAACCGGTCGATGGCGTCGAGCAGCTTCGCGCGATCGCTGGTGAAATCCTGCGTGCGCCCGGCGTTCTGCGCGTAGACGATGGCGGCCATGTCCGATGGGCCGAGCTGGTCGACGATGTAACGCGCCGTCTCGCGCGTGGAGCGGACGATGTCCGGGAAGTCGGCCGGCAGATTCACGTCGTCGATGACGATGGCCACCAGGCGGCCATCGCCAAGCTGGTCGGAGAGGTCGTTGGCCGCGACGTCGCGCGACACGTAGCGCATGCGCGCGGATCGCGCGGGATCGTGCTCGGCCAGATCGACGGGCGAGACGGCCACGATGCGCGCGGGCTTGCCGTCCTCGGTCACCGTGAAGTCGTCAATCGTCAATCCGCGTATCGGACGCCGATCGCGATCGAGGACCGAGACGTCCATCTCGATCAGGTCCACGTCGCTCTGAAACACCGGCTGCTGCGTGTCGGAGGCCGCGTCCTGTGCGCGCAGCGGTGTGCTCAGGATGGCCGCGCCGATGAGCGCGGTCGCCACGACGTCGCGAATGGGTGTGAAACGAGATCCGATCATTCCCGCACCGAAAACCTGGTGTCGCGCCGCGCGGTCTCGTTGCCGTGCCGCGCTTCGACCCCGAGCACGTACTCGCCCGGAGGCAGCGTGTCGAGGGGCAGTTCCACGGAAAAATCGACGGCACGGCTGGCGCCGTAGCCCGTCGGGAGCAGACGTGTCTCCTGACGATACACGGACCTCTCGCGATCGTCGAGAATCTCGGCCACGACGTAGCCGGCCATCATCGCGCGCGACACGCCCTGGTAGAGGCGCACGAACGCCGTGGCGCGATCGGCGCGCGTGAAACTGCGCCGGGTCGTGGGCACGATGGAGAGCAGCCCGTCGAGCGCGCCGGCGGGCACCGAGACGGGCGCGGGTTGCGAGGTCAGCAGCAGGCCCGACAGGGCCACGGGTTCCCGGCGGTAGTCCGGCACGTCCACGTAGGTGTAGACGCTGCCCGAGCGCCCGAGCCGGGTGTCCTCCACAGCGGTCCGCAGTTCATACCGTCCGGCCGGCAGATCGAGCCGCGAGACGACCTCATATTCGAACGACCGCGGCGCAGTCCTGTGCGCCGTCACGCTGACCGTGTGGCGTGTCGAGGCCAGCGCGCGGCCCTGCCGATCGAAGGCACCGGTGAATACGTTCACCCGCGTGGGCTCCCCCGCCGCCAGCGCCGTCGCGACATCGGGCGGGACCGAATCGTCGATGTCCTGGCGCACCTTGACGACGGCCGCGACCACACCGCCCGAGAGATCGGGGGCAGCAACCGGGGCCGCGGTAATGCTGAGCGCGATATCGCCCTTCGGCCAGAGTCCCGACACGGCGCCGCGCAGTCCGGGGCCGAGCGCCGGTTCCACTCCCCCGTCCTCGTCGTCGGTGCGGCCGGCGGCAACCGCGCTCACGAGCCCGCCGTAGTAGCCGCGGCGGGCCTGCAGTGTCGTGCCCGGACGATTGACACGCACGCGGATGCGATGAAACCGGCCATCGGGCTCCGGGTGAGCGGGCTGGAATCCCAGGACGTAGTAGGCGTCGCTCTCCCGGAAGATCTCGGCGACGCGGTCGGCCGGTCGCACGGGATCGGCCAGCAGCCTCCCGCCCGTCCGATCCGGAAGCGTCATGAGGTTGCCCAGCCGCGTCAGGTTCGCCATGCGGCGCCGGCGATCACCAGCGGCAGCGCGGTTGTCAGCCGATGCCGACAGGGTCGGCAGCCCGCCCGGGTCGAAGGCGTACACGGTCACGTTGCCCGCATCCAGCGCGCGGAACGCTCGCTCGCGCGCGGGGTTGAGATTCGCGCTGCAGGCTCCCGACGACTGGATCGAGATGTTGCTGCCGATGACGAGCAGCATCTTGCGGCGTTGCCGGACCGGCGCGAGCGCCTCGGCCACGCCCGCGATGGTCTCGAGCGAACACGCACCGCAGCGGCACACCGAAGGCGCCCCGCCGTCGGCGGCCGGCAACCCCACGAGCGGTTGCCGGATCGCAGCGAGCAGGCGCTGACGATCGGCGGTGAAGTTCTGCGGCACGCCAAACGTGGAGTAGGCGACAGCCGCGAGATCGCCGGGCCGCAACTGGTCGACGACCGCCTCGGCGAATCGCTGCGTGGCCGGCAGGTCCTCGAAGTTGATGCTGCGATCGATCAGGATGACGACGAGCCGGCCTTCGCGCTGCAGATCGTTGTCGAGCACGTCGGGAGCGACATCGGCCATCCATCGCGCCGGCGGCTGTACACGCGGCGGCAACGCCACCGCCGAGAAGGCGACGATGGGCCGCGGCTGGCCATCCTCGAGGACGGTGAAATCCCCGGCCGTCAGGCCGCGGACCGGCAAGCGATCGCGGTCGAGCACCGAGACGTCGACGTCGACCAGGTCGGTCGAGGCGCGGAAGGTCGGCGCGGACGGTTCCTGGACGCGTGCCTCCGCCACCAGTACGAAGGCGGCCAGGCCGCAGCCGAGGACAATCAGGAGGCGGCGCATGATCGGGATCTACTGCCGGGGACAGGCAGAGTTTACATCCGGGCGCTCGAGGTGGGAATCAGCCGATTGGCACGTACCGGTTGTGGCGGGCCGACTCCCCGGCCGCCAGGGCCAAGGCCGTGGCGCGCCGGCCGTCCTCTCCGGTCACCGGCATCGGCTGCCCGGAGGTCACCGCGTCGACAAACGCCTGCAGTTCCCGTCGATACGCGTGCGCGTAGCGCTCCGGAAAGAACGCCAGCAGCCGCGCACCGTGCGCGCCGGTCGCGTCGGCCGACGTGACGCGGTCCTCGGTCTGGTTGGCCGCGGCCGCCATCCCGGCCGACCCGAACACCTCGACGCGCTGATCCTGGCCGTACACGGCCCGGCGACTGTTGTCGATGGTTGCCAGTGCGCCGCCCTCGAGCGTCAGCGTGAGCACCGCCGTGTCCCAGTCGCCCTCCTCGGCAAACATCGGATCGACGAGGACCGACGCGCGGGCGTAGACCCCCAGTACTTCACGGCCCGTGACAAACCGCACCATGTCCAGGTCGTGCACGGTCATGTCGAGGAAGATGCCGCCCGAGGTCGGAATGAACGACCGGGGCGGCGCCACCGCGTCGCGGCTCGTGATGCGGACCACGTGCACGTCGCCCACCGCCCCAGCCGCCACCATCTCGCGCAGCCGGGAGAAGTCCGGGTCGTAGCGCCGCTGGAACCCCACCATCATCGGCACGCCCCGTGCGGCCACCGCGGCGTTGATGGCGTCGATGCGCGCCAGCTCGAGGTCCACCGGCTTCTCGGTGAAGATGCACTTGCCGGCGGCTGCGGCGGCCATGATGACGTCGTAGTGCGTCGCCGTCGGCGTACACACGACGACCGCGTCGATATCGTCGCGCGCGAGAATCTCGCGGTAGTCGGCCGACACGATCGGGACGTGCAGGTGCACGGCCAGAGCCTCCGCGGCCGCCGAATCCAGGTCGACGACCGCAGCCAGCCGGGCGCCCTCGATGTGACGCGCCAGGTTGGTCGCGTGAATGCGGCCGATGCGGCCCGCGCCGAACACGGCACAACGCAGCGGACGGGGTTCAGCCATCGCGCCACCGGTCGAGCGAGGTGGCCAGCAGGAGGACCGCGCCCTTCACGATCAACTGATCGTAGGTGCTCACGTGAAAGAGGTTGAGGGCATTGTTGAGGATCCCGATGAAGAACGCGCCGGCCAGCGTGCCCCAGATGGTCCCGCGGCCGCCGAACAGGCTCGTGCCGCCGACGACGACCGCGGCAATGGCGTCGAGTTCGTAGTACTCGCCCGCCCGTGGGTACCCGGCATTGAGGCGCGAGGCGACCAGTACGCCCGCCAGGCCCGCCGTCAGGCCCGAGATGGCAAACACGGCGAACTGCACGCGCGTGACGCGGACGCCGGCCAGCCAGGCCGCCTGCAGGTTGCCTCCCACCGCGTGCACGTGACGACCGAATGCCGTCCGCTGCAGCACCAGCCATGCCAGCACGAACACCGACAGCATGACACCGGCCGCCGCCGCGCCGCCGCTGAGCACACCGAACCCTTCGGGAAGCCCGGTAATCGTACGCGCGTCGGTGTATTTGAACGCCGCGCCGCGCACCACCAGCATCATCGCCAGCGTGACGACGAACGACGGGATGCGCAGCGCTGTGGTCGCCCAGCCGTTGATCATGCCTGCCGCCAGCCCCACCCCGAGCCCCGCAACGACGGACGGGACGATTGCCGTGCCCGACGCCATCAGGCCGGCCGAAACCACGCCCGACAGCGCCACGACCGATCCCACCGACAGGTCGATGCCGCCCGTCAGGATCACGAACGTCATGCCGGCCGCCAGGATGGCGATGAACGCATTCTGCCGCAGCACGTTGACGAGATTGGCCTGCGTGAAGAACGTGTCGGTCGTCAGCCCCACGATCAGGCACTCGATCGCCAGCGCAATGAAGATCGCGTAGCGTGACAGTCCTCGCGCCACGCTCATACCGCCGTGGCCAGCGCCATGACGCGTTCGGCCGTCGCGTCAGCGCGTGCGAGTTCCCCGGTCGTCCGGCCGTCGCGCATGACGACGACGCGATCGGACATGCCGAGCACCTCCGGGAGGTCCGACGAGATCATCAGGATGGCGAGGCCGTCGGTCGTCAGGCGATTCATGGTGCGATAGATCTCGGCGCGCGCGCCCACGTCGACACCGCGCGTCGGCTCGTCGAGAATCAGCACGTGCGGCGGGCGCACGAGGTAGCGTGCCACGAGCGCCTTCTGCTGGTTGCCGCCCGACAGCGTACCCGCCCGCTGCCGCGGCCCGGCCGCGCGGATGTCGAACGCGTCGAACGCATGCGACACCGCGCGCCGCTGCGGTCCTGCCGACAGCCAACCCGCACGCGCGAAGGACGACAGGTGCGTCACGGTGATGTTGTCGTCCACGCCCATCGCCGGGAAGATTCCAGCGCCCTTCCGGTCCTCGGTCACGTAGGCCACGCCGCCGGCAATCGCATCGGCCGGCGTCCGGAACGACACGTCCCGGCCGGCCAGGCGCACCCGACCGGTCGCACGCAGGGCGCCGGCAATCGCCAGCGCCGCCGACGTGCGCCCCGCGCCGACGAGTCCGGCGAGGCCCACGACCTCGCCCCGCCGCACGTCGAGCGACACGTGTGCGAACCGCGGCCGGGCCGCCAGGTCGCGCACCTCGAGCATCACCTCGCCGGGGCGGACGTCGCGCGCGGGAAACTCCTCGGCCACGTCGCGTCCCACCATGTGCCGGATGAGCGCGTCGCGCGTCAGGCCGGCCACCGGCGACGTGAGGACGTGGCGGCCGTCGCGCAGGACCGTCACGGTGTCGGCCAGCGCGAAAATCTCCTCGAGCCGATGCGACACGTAGACAATCGCAAGGCCGCGCGCCCGCAGCCCGCGAATCACGCCGAGCAGCGTGTCCACTTCGGACGCCGAAAGTGCGGCCGACGGCTCGTCGAGAATCAGCACCTTCGCGTCGGTCGCCAGCGCGCGTGCAATCTCGACCATCTGCTGGTGCGCCACGCTCAGCCCACCGACAGGCGCACTCGCGTCCACGCGCACACCGAGCTCGTCGAGCAGTTCCTGCGCGCGGCGCCGCATGCCGCGGCGATCGAGGAATGGGGCGCCCCGTTCGCGGCCGAGGAAGATGTTCTCGGCCACGGTCAGTTCGGACACCAGCGTGAATTCCTGATACACGATGCTGAGCCCCCGGTGGCGGGTGGCGAGCGGGCGGCCGGCCGCCAGCGGTTCGTCGTCGAGTGCGACGATGCCGGTGTTCGGCACGACGGCGCCACTGAGGATCTTGATGAGGGTGGACTTCCCCGCGCCGTTCTCGCCGACGAGCGCGCGGATCTCCCCGGCCTCCACCGACAGGTCGACACCGGTGAGGACGGTGACGCCGCCGTACTGCTTGGACAGGCCGCGGGCCGACAGACGCATCAGTTCGACGCCGGCGGGCCGTCGACCGGGGTCGAGGCGTCGACCACGCTGACCGGGACCGACACGACGGGCTCGACCGGCTGGCCCGCCAGGTGTCGCGCGATGACCCGAATCGCCGTGCGGCCGATCTCCTCGGGGTGCTGCGCAATGTCGGCCCGCAAGGCGCTGCCGCGGCGAATGGCCTCGCGCGCCTCATCGGTCGCGTCGAAGCCGACTATGGCGATATCGGACCGCCGGGCAGCCTCGAGAACCGCCAGGGCGCCCAGCGCCGAATCGTCGTTGATACCGAAGACGCCCACGAGCGCGGGATGCGCCTGCAGCATGTCTTCCATCGCCGCCATGGCTCGCGCACGCTGCCCGCTGGCCGACGGCCGCTGCACGATCCGCACACTCGGGTGCTTCGCCAGTTCCTCCTCGAATCCGCGGACGCGATCCTGCACGGAGGCCACTTCGGGGTGGTCGATGATGATGATGTCGCCCGCTCCCCCGATGAGGCCGGCCAGCGTGCGTGCCGCGAGTCGACCGCCCTCGACGTTGTCGCTCGCCACGTGGGAGACGACCGCTCCGCCGAGCGCCGCGATGTCCGCGGTGAAGACGGGAATGCCGGCGTCCTCGGCCGCACGCAGCGACGGCACGATGGCCGTCGAGTCGCACGGGGCCGCGAGGATCGCGTCCACGCGCTGCGTGATGAAATCCTCGAACTGCGCCACCTGCCGCGCCGGGTCCATCTCGCACGAGACGATCGCCAGGTCGAAGCCGCGGTCGTTGGCCTCGGCGGCCAGCGCATCCTCGAGTGTCTTGTAGAAGGCGTGCGTCCGCGTGAGCAGTGTGACGCCGATGAGCGGCCGGCTGCGCTCGCCAGGGGCACCGCCGCCGCACCCGGATAACACCGAGGCCGCCACCAGCAGCGCCCCCACCGTCACACACACCGACTTGCGCATCGCATCACCTTTCGAGATCCTGCGGTCCACGCAGGCCGGTCACTATCGTGCCACGGCGAACCGCACCTGCCGCGACTGCCGGTGATCCTCGATCACGGCCTCGACGGTGAGCAGGTATTCGCCCGGCGCCAGCCGATCGACGGGCAGGCTGAAGCGCCAGTCGGTCGATCGCGCGCCGCTGAACTGGCTCGGCAGGATCGTTTCGGTTCCCTGGATGAGCCCCTCGCCGGTCGCATCCGCAATCGACAGCGACACGGTCATGTTCTTCAGGCGTGAACGGCCACCCTGGTAGAACCGCATGAACACTTCGGGCGTCTCGGTCGACGCAAAGACACGGCGCGAGGTCGGCGTGACCGGCAGGGTTTCGCCGAGCAGCGGCACCGCCGCGTGCGGCACGGGGGCCGTCGTGACCACGATCCCGGATGCCGAGAGGACGGCCGTCGTGAACTCGGGCACATCCACGTCGAGGAAGGTACTGCCGGCCCGGCCGCCGCTCTCGGCGGCGACGCGAATTTCGTAACGGCCCGGGACGAGTTCGATCGCCGAGGCCACGTCGACCGCCTGAGCGCCCGTGGTGCCCGGTCGCACCGTCACTTCGATCGTCTGGCGATGCGAGGCCATCGGCCGCCATTCCCGGTCGAACGCGGTGGCTGCGACCTCGGCCTGCCACCCGCCGGCCCCGGGGGCCGGCTGCGAAGTGACGTTCGTCACGATGGTGACGACCGCCTCTCGACGGCCCGGTGTGCCGAACGCCGCGACACTCGCGCCCAGCGGCAATCCGGTGGCGGGTGTGCTGGCCACGAGGGCGCGCTCGAGCGGCGTCATCGTAATCGCGGCTTCCACGGGCGACGGAGCGCCGGGCGCGAAGTAGCCGGCGCGCGCGTGCACCTCGGCCCCCGGACGGCCGGTGCGGACGACAACCGGCCTGAACCGGCCATCCCCCGCTGCCGGCTTCAACGCAATCCGGTAGTAGCTGCTGACCTCATCCAGCATCGAGGCCACCTGCGCCGCCGGGGGAATCGTGTCGACCACGGCACGCCCGCCCGTGGCGGTCGCAAAGTGATCGGCGCCACCCGGGGTGGCTGCCGGGGACCCGAACGTGTACACGGTGGCGTTGGCGTCCTGCAGCGTGCGCAACAACCGTTCGGACGATCCGTCGCCAACCACGGGCACGCCGATCGCGCCCGAAATCAACGCGACAACGGTTCGCGATCGCGGTTGTGGCGGCAGGGCCTCGGCCACGCGCTGGAGGGCATCGGCCGCACAGCCGCTGAGGGCACCACCCGCGTGGCAATCGGCAGGCGTGATGGTGCGCAGCACGAACGCATCGATGGCCGCGAGCAGCCGGGCCCGATCCGAGGTGAAGCCCTGCTGCCGTCCCATGAATGTGAAGAAGACCGCCGCGCGATCGTCGGGCCCCAGGCGATTCACGATCTCGCGCGCGATATCGAGACCACCGCGCGCGACCCACGGCTCGCTCCCGTCCGCGTCCAGACGCACGTCGTCGATCACGATCGCGATGAGTCGATCGTCAGGGGCGTCGTTGCGGACGACGTCGGACGGGACCGTGCGGGACCAGAAGGGGCTGTGCGCGGCAGCCTGCGCGCTCGCCGGCACGACCGACGCCGGCGGCGCCGGCGGCAGGTCCACGGCCGTCACGCCGGCAATCACCGCTGGCTGACCGCCATCGGCCACCTCGAAGTCCGCGGCGGTGAGGCCGCGAATCGGCTGCCCGGCCGCGTCGCGAACCGAGACATCGATGTGAACAACGTCGGGGCCCGGCGGGGCCGACTGTGCGATGCCGGCGCTGCCGTCGGCCAGCACGGCCACGGCAATCGCCAGGACCAGGACGGCGGGAAACCGCGTCTGTCGAGTCATGGTGGATGCGTGACGAGTATAGACGATGCCTGCGGCCGGCCGGCCGCGGGTGTGGCGGCTGAAACGACAGACGGGCGCGCCCGTTGCCGAGCGCGCCCGCTGTGTGTGTGACGGTGAACGGCGCCGCGTCCGCGACGCCGTTGCTGGCTATTCCATGTCGTCGCGGAACCCGAAGTCGGCATCCGCGTAGTCGTCCATCTCCCGCTGCGCCTCGAGTTCCTCGGGCGACGGTGGCGGCGGCGGCGGCGGCGCGTCGGGCGGGATCGTGATGTGCCGGTAGTAGTCGAACCCGGTGCCCGCCGGAATCAGCCGGCCCATCGTGACGTTCTCCTTGAGGCCGCGCAGGTGGTCGACCTTGCCGGAGATGGACGCCTCGGTGAGCACGCGCGTCGTTTCCTGGAACGACGCGGCCGAGATGAACGAATCGGTCGAGAGCGATGCCTTCGTGATCCCGAGCAGCAGCGGACGGCCCTTGGCCGGCTGTCCGCCGTTGGCGAGCACGCGCTCGTTCTCTTCCTGGAAGCGGAACTTGTCGACCTGCTCCTCAATGAGGAACTCGGTATCGCCCACCTCCTCGATCTTCACCCACCGCATCATCTGCCGGACGATGACCTCGATGTGCTTGTCGTTGATGCCGACACCCTGGAGGCGGTAGACCTCCTGAATCTCGTTCACCAGGTACGACTGCAGTTCGCGCTCACCAAGGACCGCCAGGATGTCGTGCGGGTTGCGCGGCCCGTCCATGAGCGGCTCGCCCGCGCGGACGCGGTCGCCCTCCTGGACGTTCACGTGCACGCCGCGCGGCAGCGAGTACTCGCGCGGCTCGCCGCCCTCGTCGGGGACGACGAGAATCTTGCGAAGTCCCTTGACGACGCCGCCGTGGCGCACGGTACCGTCGATCTCGGAGATGACCGCCGTCTCGCGCGGCTTGCGGGCCTCGAACAGCTCGACCACGCGCGGCAGACCGCCCGTGATGTCCTTGGTCTTGGTCGTCTCGCGCGGGATCTTCGCCAGCACGTCGCCGGCAAACGCCTGCTCGCCGTTGGTCACCATGAGGTGGGCGTTCGACGGCATGTGGTACCGATGCAGCACCTGGCCGTCCTGTCCCACGATCTCGATCGCCGGCTGCTTCTTCTCGTCCGGCGAGTCGACGATGATCAGTCGCGAGAGCCCGGTGACTTCGTCGAAGTCCTCGTGCACCGTGACCTTGTCGATGATGTCCTTGAAGCGGACCGTGCCGCCGCTCTCGGTCAGGATCGAGAACGTGTACGGGTCCCACTCGACCAGCGTCTGGCCCTTCTCGACCGTCTGGTTCTCGCGCACCTTGAGGTGCGCGCCGTAGACGACCGAGTACCGCTCGCGGACGACACCCTTGTCGTCGACGAGGTTGATCGAGCCGCTGCGGTTCATGACGATGGTGGCCTGGGTCGGCGGCGCGCCGGCCTCGGACTTCTCGCGGCCCTGCACCGCCACGATGCCGTCGAACTTCACGACACCCTTGTGCCGCGCCTCGAGCGTGGACTGCTCCGCCACGCGCGATGCCGTTCCCCCGATGTGGAACGTGCGCATCGTCAGCTGCGTGCCCGGCTCGCCGATCGACTGGGCGGCGATGACGCCGACGGCCAGCCCCATTTCCACCGGCCGTCCGGTGGCCAGGTCGCGGCCGTAGCACTTCGCGCACGTGCCCCGGCGCGACGCGCAGGTCAGCACCGAGCGGATCTTGACGCGTTCGATGCCCGCGTCCTCGACCGCGTCGGCCAGCGCCTCGTCGATCTCGCCGCCGGCCGGCACAATCACCGCCCCCGACGACGGGTCCACGATGTCCTCGAGCGCCACGCGGCCGATGACCCGGTCGCTCAGCCGCTCGATGATCTCGCCGCCCGAGTCGATGATCGGCCGCAGGTCGAGGCCGTCCATCGTGCCGCAGTCGGTCTCGTGGATGATCACGTCCTGCGCCACGTCGACCAGTCGACGCGTCAGGTACCCCGAGTCGGCGGTCTTGAGCGCCGTATCGGCCAGGCCCTTGCGCGCGCCGTGGGTCGAGATGAAGTACTGCAGCACCGTCAACCCTTCACGGAAGTTCGACGTGATGGGCGTCTCGATGATCTCGCCCGAGGGCTTCGCCATCAGGCCGCGCATGCCGGCCAGCTGGCGGATCTGCTGCTTGCTGCCGCGGGCGCCGGAGTCCGCCATGACGTAGACGGGGTTGAAGTTGCGCCCCGACCGGTCGAGCGATTCCATCTCGCCGAACATCGCGTCGGCAATCTTCTCGGTGACCTCCGACCAGACGGCGATGACCTTGTTCTTGCGCTCGCCGTTGGTGATCGCGCCTTCCTGGTACTGGCCTTCGACCTTGATGACCTCGTCGCGCGCCGCCTGGACGAACCCGGCCTTCTTCTCCGGGATGATCAGGTCGTCGATGCCGATCGACAGGCCCGATCGCGTCGCGTAGGTGAAGCCGAGCATCTTCAGACTGTCGAGCATCTCGACCGTCTTCTCGAGCCCGAACCGCAGGTGGCAGAACCGCACCGCCTGCTGCAGGCCCTTCTTCTTCAGCAGCCCGTTGATGTAGGGCATCTCGGCGGGCAGCGCATTGTTGAAGATCACGCGTCCGACCGTCGTGTTGATGATGGCGCGGTCGACGACGGCCTCGTCGGCCGCCAGCACGTCCTGCGAATCGCGCGAGTTGGCCAGGTCGATGAGCTTGCCGCTGTAGCGCAGGCGGATCGGCGACAGCGTCTCGACCTCACCGGCCTCGAGCGCCAGCATCACGTCCTCGTACGACCCGAACGCACGCCCCTCGCCCCTGGCCTCGGTCTTCGCCTTGGTCAGGTAGTAGCAGCCCAGCACGATGTCCTGCGAGGGAATCGCGATTGGCTGGCCCGAGGCGGGCGACAGCACGTTGTTCGACGCCATCATCAGCACCGAGGCCTCGATCTGCGCCTCGGGCGACAGCGGGATGTGCACCGCCATCTGGTCGCCGTCGAAGTCCGCGTTGAACGCGGTGCAGACCAGCGGGTGAATCCGGATGGCCTTGCCCTCGACGAGCACGGGCTCGAACGCCTGGATCCCGAGCCGGTGGAGCGTCGGGGCGCGGTTGAGCAGCACGGGATGCTCGCGGATGACTTCCTCGAGGATGTCCCACACTTCCGACCGCTGCTGCTCGACCATCTCCTTCGCCTGCTTGATGGTCGAGACCAGCCCGCGCTCTTCGAGCTTGTTGTAGATGAACGGCTTGAACAGCTCGAGCGCCATCTTCT
>JBIQJY010000061.1:0-20631 GCA_044507065.1 Acidobacteriota bacterium | reverse complement strand
GCGCTATCGCGCGTTGTACTGCGCGTCGGTCACGTGTTCGAGCCACTCGACCATGCGGCCGTCGAGCTGCTCGTGCACCGCGAAGTGCGTCATCGCCGTCGTCGGCGACGCCCCATGCCAGTGTTTCTCGCCGGGCCCGAACGACACCACGTCTCCCTCAGTCACTTCCTGCACGGGGCCGCCCCACGACTGCACGCGCCCCGTTCCGGCCGTCACGATGAGCGTCTGGCCAAGCGGATGCGTGTGCCACGCGGTCCGCGCCCCCGGTTCGAATGTGACATTGGCGCCGGCCGCGCGCGCCGGCGCACCCGTCTCGAACAGCGGGTCCACCCGCACGGCGCCGGTGAAATATTCGGGTGAGCCTGGCGACGACACACGCGTGCCATTCTTCGAGATGTTCATGTCAGTGCGTCCTTTCGTTCCGCACATCTTAAACACCGCATCGGCAATGGGCCAGACGGCCCCTGACACCTGTTGACACCGCGCCCGGAAAGGCCGACACTGGCTACTCACATAGTCTGTCTATGCAAAGGTAAGCTGATGAAGCAGTCGAGGACGACGACGAAGAACCGGAACGACCTGCTGCCGGGCACGCTCGAGATGCTGATCCTCAAGACGCTGTCGATCGAGTCGATGCACGGCTACGGCATCGCGCAGCACATCCAGCTGCTGTCGGCCGACGTTCTGACGGTCGAGGAAGGCTCGCTCTATCCGGCGCTGCAGCGCATGCTCGTCAAGGGATGGGTGTCGGCCGAGTGGAAGATCTCGGCGAACAACCGGCGCGCCCGCTTCTACAGGTTGACAGCCGCCGGAAAGAAGCAGCTTGGCGTCGAACAGTCGCGCTTTTCCGAGATGTTCGGCGCAATCATGCGCGTGATGAAGACGACCTCGGTCGCCTGATCGCCGGGAGGTTGCCGTGGGTTCCCTGCTCCGTCGTCTGCTGTTCTTCTTCCAGCGCAGGCAGTTCGATCGCGACCTGACCGACGAACTGCAGTTCCACGAACGCGCGAAGGCCGAGGCCCTGGCCGACGCCAACGGCCTGAACGGCGACGAGGCCAGGGCCGCCGCACGCCGGCGCATCGGCAACCCGCTGCAGGTGCGCGAACGCTCGCGCGAGGCGTGGACGTTCGCGACGCTCGAGACCTTCGCCCAGGACGTACGCCATGCGCTGCGCCTGATGCGGCGCGATCCGGCTTTCACCCTGACGGCCCTCGCCACGATCGCGCTCGGCATCGGCCTCAACACCGCCATCTTTTCGGTCGCCTACGGCATCCTGTGGCGCCCGCTGCCCTATCCCGATGCCGACCGCCTCGTGATGGTGTCCTCGGCGCAGCAGACGGGAACAGGCATCAGGACGTTCTCCACCTGGTCGCCCATCGCCTACGAGGGTCTTCGTCCGCGCGTCACCGCATTCGATCACCTCGCGGCCTACACGTCGGTGGACGCGCGGCTCACGGGCCGCGGCGAGGCGATACGGATACCCGCGCTCGACGTGAGCCCGAACTTCTTCACGACGCTCGGCATCGGTCCCGTACGCGGCCGCGCCTTCCTCACCGGCGCGGCGGCGCCCGAAGACGACGGCAGCGTGGTCATCAGCGATCGCCTGTGGCGCACGACGCTCGGCGCCGATCCCGCCATTCTCGGGCAGTCCCTCATCATCAATGGCCTTCCGCGCACCGTGATTGGCGTGCTGCCCGCGGACTTCGGCTTCCGCCCCCCCATCGGCGGCGGCGCCCAGCCGGGTGTGGACGTCTTCCTCGTCAACCGCTGGTCCACCGACACGGGTGAGGGCGCATTCCTCTTCCTGCTGGGCCGCATGGCGCCCGGCGTGACGCGCGAACGCGTGGAGGCGGAACTGACAACGCTCGTCAACGACCCGTCGATTGCACCGGCCGGGGCGCTCGGCATGGAAGGCACACGCGCGTCGGACGTCCCGACGCGCGCGCGCACGGTCGGGCTGCAGGCCTACGGCACCGAATCGGTGCGCACGCTGCTGCTGATTCTCCTGGGCGCGGTGGCGCTCGTGCTGCTGATCGCGTGCGTCAACGTGGCGAACCTGCAGATGGCGCGCCTCACGGCGCGTCGCGGCGAACTGTCGTTGCGCATGGCGCTCGGCGCCGGGCGCCGACGGATCGTGCGCCAGCTGCTGACCGAAGCGGCCGTCCTGTCGCTCGCCGGCGCGTCGCTCGGCGGACTGCTCGCCGTGCTCGCAATCGACCTCACGCTGCCGCTCGTGCCGCAGGCGATGCTGCTGCGCCTCGGCAGCGTCGCCGTCGACACGCGCGTCATGGCGTTCTGCCTCGGCCTGTCGCTGCTCTCGACGCTCGTCGTCGGCCTGGTTCCGGCGCTGCGCGTGCGCGGCGCCGCGTTTGGCGAAGGCGGCGCGTTGCAGGCCGGCGCCACGCGGATGGCGGGCGACCGGCAGGGCGAGCGGCTGCGAACGCTGCTCGTGGCCGGCCAGATCGCGATGACGCTCGTCCTCCTGGTCGGCGCCGGGCTGCTCGTCCACAGCTTCGTGCGCCTCAGCTCGGTGTCGCCCGGCTTCGCATCGAGCGACGACGACGGCGTCGTGCAGACCGTCAGGGTGGCGCTGCCCGAAGACCTGTACGACGGTCCGGATCGCATCCACGCGCTCACGCGCGACGTCCTCGATCGCATCCGGCACATCCCCGGCGTGACGTCGGCGAGCGTGATCAACTCGGTGCCCTTCGCCATGATGTTCATCCAGGGCGACTTCGAGATCGAGGGAGACGCGAGAACCACCATTGACGTCGGCATCCCGAAGATCCACGCCGACTACTTCGCCACCATGGGCATTCCGCTGCTGGCGGGGCGCGAGTTCACCGCGAGCGACACGGCGGCGGCGCCGAAAGTGGCGATCGTCAGCGACCGCGTCGCGCGCGAGTACTTCCCGGGGGGCCCGCACGAAGCCCTCGGCCGGCGCATCCGCATCTGGGGCAACCCCGAGTGGCTGACCGTCGTGGGCGTGGTCGCCGACATCCACCAGCGGGGACTGACCGGCGACGTCCAGCCGATGATCTATGCCCCGTTCCAGCAGGACCGCAGCGGGTTCATCCGGTTCGTCGCTTTCGTGGTGCGAACGGCCGACCCGGCCGGTGCGGCCGAGGCCGTCCGCGCGGAACTTCGCCGCGTCGCGCCCGATCTGCCGATCGAGCAGGCCGTGACGATGGACGACGCAGTGGCGGCATCGATGGCGCAGCCACGGTTCCGGACCGTGCTGATCGGGTTGTTTGCGATGGCGGCCACCCTGATTGCGACCTGCGGCCTCTACGGGCTCATGGCCTACACCGTCGCGCAGCGCCGCCGCGAGATTGGCGTGCGCATCGCGCTCGGCGCCACCCGCCCCGACGTCCTCCGGCTCGTGCTCGCCCACGCGCTCCGCATCGTCGCGGCCGGCGTGGTCATCGGCCTGATTGGCGCCGTGGCCGTGACGCGTGTGCTGCAGACGTTCCTGTTCGGTGTCACGCCCACCGATCCGGTCGCCTACACCGTCGTCACCGTGCTCCTGCTGATGGTGGGCCTGATTGCCGCGTGGCTGCCGGCCCGGCGGGCCACCCGGATCGACCCGTGGGCCGCGTTGCGCGCGGACTAGGGCCCCGGGGGCGCGCCCCCACTCCAGCGCATCGTCGTCCTTGCGCTGGCGCAATGTCTGGCCGCGCGAGACGGGCGATCATGTGCACTGTGACTGCACACCTGCACCTGCAAGCCGACCAGCTCTATCCGTTCGACGCACGAGGCATCGCGAAGCGGTTTCGTCATGCCGCCATCTTCGGCGCCCTCGACGCGCTGACGCCCGGCGAGACCATGCGGTTCTGCAACGACCACGATCCGTTGCCCCTGCTCGCACAGATCGAGCAGCGGTACGGGTCGGCCGTGGCCATCACCTACGTCCAGCGCGAGCCGGGCAGCATCGTCATCGATTTCCGCCGCGGGGCCTGAACGCGCACCGCGGACGGGTTGCATCATCGACCGGTCCGTCCTAGGCTCATGGCGAGCCGACAGCCCCCTGGAGCTCGAGGTCGACACCTGACGCGAATCGTCAGGCTCATTTCACGAGAGAGGTACATCATGCGGACATTTTCGGTTGCTGGCGGAGTCGTGGCCCTGGTCGCGAGCGTCGCCCTGGTCGGGTGTGGCGGTGGCGGATCGGAGCCCGCGGACGGTGGCGCGGCGACGTCCGGCACATCGGCGCCGGCGGCGCAGGCGCCTGCCGCACCCGCGGCGGGCGGGCTGAGCATTCCGGCCGCCATGCAGGCGTTCAGTGACGACGGCAACGTGGCCGACATCGCGATCGAGGGCAACGACCTCATCCGCTTCAACATCAATCGCTTCACCGTGAAGGCAGGACAGATGGTCCGCATCACGCTCAAGCACGTCGGGGCGCTGCCCGCGCAGGCGATGGGGCACAACGTCGTCGTGTTGCAGATGGGCGACGACGTGTTCGAGTTCGGCGCGGACGTCGGCGTGCAGGGCGGATCGGCCGCCAACGACTACGTGCCCGAGTCGCTGCGCAACCGTGTCGTCGCCTTCACGAAGATGATCGGCGGCGGCGAGACGGCGACCGTGGAGTTCCAGGCGCCAGGCACGCCGGGCGACTATCCGTTCCTCTGCGCCTTCCCGGGGCACTTCGCGCAGATGAACGGCAACATGGTCGTCGAGTGAGTCGATAGCGAAACCCGAATGGACCCGGCGCATGTCGCGTCGGGTCGGTTCGAACCGGACGGGTATGACCATGAGGACATCAGTGATGACAATGCAGCGGTGCCGCCACCTTCTGACAGCCATGGCTGCGGCCATCGTCGTCGCCGGGTGCGGCGGTGGCGAGGACGCAGCACCGACCAGCCACGCGGAGCGGACGTACGTCGCGCCCGGCGAGATGGACGAGTACTACCTCTTCTACTCGGGTGGTCACGGCGGTGACGTCCGCGTGGCCGGCATCCCGTCGATGCGCCACATCAAGACGATTCCGGTCTTCAACCCCAACGCGGCCTACGGCTACGGCTACGACGACCAGACCCGTGCGATGCTCGGCGACCTCACCTGGGGCGACGTGCACCATCCGGCGCTGTCCAAGAAGGACGGCGTGTATGACGGCCGGTGGCTGTTCGTCAACGACAACGCGCACAACCGCCTCGCGCGGATCGACCTGCGCGACTTCAAGACCAAGCAGATCCTCGGCCCGATTCCGAATACCGCCGGCAATCACGGCGCCTCGTCGGTGACCGACAACACCGAGTACGTCTTCGGCGCGTCGCGCTTCGCCACGCCGCTGCCGCGCGGCACGGTGGCCTCGCTCGACAACTACGCCGACGACTACCACGGCGTGGTGACGGCCATTCGGGTGGATCCGGAGACGGGCGAGATGTCGCCGGCCTGGCAGGTGCTCACGCCGCCGTTCCAGTGGGACCTGTCCTCCACGGGCAAGGGTCCGAGCCACGGCTGGTTCTTCGTCACCAGCTACAACAGCGAACTGGCGCACACCCGCCTCGAGATTGGCGCCAGCCAGCGCGAGCGCGACTACAGCGCATTCGTCAACTGGCAGCGCGCCGCCGAGGCTGTCGAGAACGGCGACTTCGAGCGCATCGGCGGCATCCCGGTCATCGATCCGGCCAAGGTGCCTGGCGTGATGTACTACGTGCCGCTGGCCAAGAGCCCGCACGGCATCGACGTGGATCCGACCGGGCAGTGGATCGTCGGCGGCGGCAAGCTCGAACCGTCGGCCACGGTGTTCAGCTTCGAGAAGTTCCTCGCGGCCGTGAAGAACCAGGATTTCGTCGAGGAGGTGCGCGGCGTGCCGGTGGTCAACCCGGAGACCGTCACCGAGGGCATGGTGCCGGTCGGGCTTGGCCCGCTGCACACGCAGTTCGACGGCCGCGGCAACGCCTACACGACGATGTTCATCGATTCGAAGGTGGCGAAGTTCCGGCTGCCGCCATGGACGGACCAGGAGAAGGCCGACCTCGAGCAGGTGGTCATCGACCGGATCGACGTGCACACCAACCCGGGCCACCTGGTGGTCGGCGGCAGCGACACGCGCGCGCCGTACGGGGACTGGCTCGTGTCGATGAACAAGGATGCGAGCGGGCGGCCGCTGCCGACCGGTCCGCAGATTCCGGAGACCAGCCAGCTCATCGACATCACCGGCGAGCGGATGACCATGGTCTACGAGTCGTTCACCGACAAGGAGCCGCACTTCGCGCAGATCCTGCGGGCCGACCTCATCCAGCCGATCGGCTTCTACCGGCGGGCCGAGAACAACCACCCGCACCAGGTCTGGTCCGAGGATGACGCCTTCGTGCGGCGCAACGGCAATGTGGTCGACGTCGGCATGCGCGCGCTGCGGAGCAACTTCGTCCCCGACAACCTGGAGTTCCAGGTGGGCGACACGGTGCACTTCCACATCACCAACGTCGAGCAGACCAACGCGATGAGCCACGGCTTCGGCCTGTCCGGGCACAACGTGATGGTCGACCTGAGCGCCGGCGAGACGCGGACGGTTACCGTCACGCTCGACAGGCCCGGCGTCTATCCCTTCTACTGCACGGTCTTCTGCTCAGCGCTGCACCAGGAGATGCAGGGCTATATCGTGGTGTATCCGCGAGGGCAGCTGCCGAACAACTGACGCGCCCCGCGCGTTCATCGAGTCGACGTGACGCCCGGTCCCCGAGGGGCCGGGCGTCGCGCGTCGTCCGCAGGAGAATCCCCCGATGCGTCAAGCCGACGGCCTCGTCGCCCGCATGGAACGTTTCGTCAGCAAGCGGCTCGGCACCCTGTCGCGGGTGCTGATTCTCGTGGCATGCGGCTGCCTCGCCCTCACGTTCTTCTTCCCGCTGTGGCACATCAACCTCGTCGCCCCGCAGTACCGCGACGGGCTCGACATGTGGATCTACAGCTACCAGCTCGTCGGGGGCAACGGCGGCCAGGACATTGCCGAGATCAACCTGCTGAACCACTACATCGGCATGGCCGAGATCCACGAGGCCGATTTCTGGGAGATGCAGTTCCTGCCGTTCGCGTTCGGGTTCTTCGCCCTCGTCGGCCTGCGCGCGGCGGTGTTCGGCCAGATGCACAACCTCATCGACTACCTGGTCCTGTTCCTGTACTTCTCGCTGTTCTCGCTGGCCGTGTTCGTCTACCGGCTGTACTCCTACGGTCATGAACTGCGCCCGGACGCGCCGATTACCGTCGATCCGTTCTGGCCCACGATCATCGGCACCAAGCAGATCGCCAACATGACCCAGACGAGCCTGCCCGGCGGCGGGAGCATCCTCGTGATCATCGCGCTCCTCTGCATGGTGCTCGCCGTCTTCTTCTCGCGGAAGGAGCCGCCGTTCTACCAGACGCACCTCGAGGCGGGTGCATGATGCGGCGATGCCGGTTGCCGCGCCTGGGCGCGGCTCTCGGCATCCTGCTGATGACGACGCCGGCAGCGGGCCTGGCCGGACAGGATGTCGTGCACGTATCACCGGGGCAGTCCCTGCAGCAGGCCATTGACGCTGCTTCCGAGGGCGCGATCCTCGTTCTGGCCGGCGGCGATCATCGCGGACCTGTCACGATCGCGCGACGCCTCACCCTTCGCGGCGACACGGGCGCGGCCGTGGTCGGGACGGGCACCGGCAGCGTCATCACGGTGGCGGGCGACCACGTGCGCATCGAGCACCTCGAGGTGCGCCGCTCCGGCCGTGACCTGTCGAGGGACAACGCGGGCATCCTCGTGCTGGGCCACGACGCGCACATCGCCCACGTACTGTCGCGCGAGAACCTGCACGGCATCTACGTCCGGGCGGCCCGGCGGGCGCACCTGCTCGACAATCACATCATCGGCCTCGCGGCAACCGGTGACGTGGTGCACGTCACGGGTGCGGAGGCGGCCCTTCGCGACGATGCGGGCCACGACGCACCGCCCGGCGTGCGCTCGCTGATGGGCAACGGGCTGCACATGTTCGATGCCGACGGCGCCCGCGTCGAGCGCAACCGGATCGAGCACGTCCGCGACGGAATCTATGTCGCCCACACGTCGGACGCGGTCTTTCGCGGCAACGCCATCAGCGATTCCCGCTACGGCATCCACTACATGTACTCGAGCGACAACGTCATCGCCGACAACGAGCTGTGGGCGAACGTGGCCGGACCGGCCCTGATGTTTTCGCGCAACCTCTCGGTGACCGGCAACCTGCTGCGCGATCACGGCGGGTTCCGCGCCTACGGCCTGCTGCTGCAGAACGTCGAGACGTCGACCATCCACGACAACGAGCTGCGCGGCAACCGCGTCGCGATGCGACTGCAGAACAGCACGGCCAACGAATTCCGTCGCAATCGCCTGTACGGCAACCTGGCCGGCGCGACAATCAACGCCTCGTCGCGAGACAACACGTTCACGCGCAACCACTTCGGGTTCAACCTGCACCAGATCGAGCTGACCGGGCCGGTGCCGGCCAACCGCTGGTCGGTCGACGGCATCGGCAACCAGTGGCAGGGCGCGATGCCGATGGACCTCAACGGCGACGGCATCTCGGAATGGCCGCACAACGAGGTGGACGTCACGGCCGATCGCCGCGAGCGGTTCCCTGTCGTGGAACTGCTCACCGGCAGCCTGGGCCTGCGCGCGCTCGAATGGGCGCTCGCGCGCGCGCCGCTGCCGCGCACGCGCTACATCACCGATCCGCATCCCCTGATCCGCTCCGGACTGGACGCCGCAGGCCGATGATCGTCGCGACCGGGATCAGCAAGGCCTACGGGTCGCGCGCAGTACTCGACCGCGCCAGTCTCGGGATTGGCGCCGGCGAGTGCGTCGTGCTCACCGGCGACAACGGCAGCGGCAAGACGACGCTGCTGCACGTGATGGTGGGACTGCGGCGGCCGGACGCCGGCGAAGTGCGCTGGCGGGATCGCGTGTTGACAGGCGCGTCGCACCGAGTGTGGCGCGAGGCGCGCGAGACGTGGGGCTTCATGCCGCAGCAGGTGAACCTGCCGCCGACGGCCACCGTCAGCGAGCTGCTGCGTCTGCACGCCCAATTGCGCCGGCGCGACCTCGCCAGCGCGCGCGTGTGGCTCGAACGCGCGGGCCTGGCGGATGCCGAGTCGCGGCGTGTGTCGGAGCTGTCGGGCGGGATGCAGCAGCGTCTGGGCATCGTGCTCACGCTCTTCTTCGAACCCGCCCTCATCGTCATGGACGAGCCGGCGAGCAATCTCGACCCCGGCTGGCGCGGAGCGCTCGCCGAATGGGCCACCGAGCAGTGCCGGCGTGGCGCGGCCATGCTCGTGACCAGCCAGCTCGACGAATCCTGGGGGCCCGGTACGATTCGACGCCACTGCACGGCCGGCCGGATCGTCGACTGGCCGATTGAGCCGGCACGCGCCGACCGGACGGATGAAGGGCGGCCCCAGGTGGATCGCGCATGAACCGGCTCCTCGCCGTCTTCCGCTGGGACCTCATGCTGGGGATTCGCAACCGCTTCATGCAGGTTGTCGCGATCGCGTGCGTGATGGGCGGATCGGCGCTGCTCGCGGCAGCACCCGGACGCGACACACTGCCGATGCTGTTGATTCAGGTGGTGCTGTTCTTCGGATCGCTCTTCGCCTTCCTCATCGGCTGGGGCAGCGGGCAGCAGGCGCGTCAACAGGGCGGGTTCCTGTTCGCGCAGCCCATCGGCACGGCCGAGTTGATTGGCGGCAAGCTGCTCGGCACGGGAAGCTGGGGCATTCTGCTGCTGGCGCTTTTCATGGGACCGGCAATGGTGCGCGCGGGAATGCTCGAGACGTTGCTGCCGCTCGTCGGGCTCACGCTCGGGTTCCTGCTGGTGTGCCTGCTGGGGGGACTCGGCATCGGGCTCGTGGCGACGCCGGTTTCGGGGCTCATGGCGGTCCTGCTCGCGTGGGCCGTGAGCGTGGCGGGCTGGGAGATCGGGTTGCTCGTATTGAGCGAGTCTGCGCTCGTCGAGTCCACGCCGTGGGTTTTCGTCGCGCTGCTGCTCGTCAATCCCGCCGGGGCGTTCCGGATTGGCGCGATGATTGGTGTCGAATCCGTGCCGTTCGATGCCGAGGGCCTCGAGACAGGACGGTGGGTGTTCGCGCACATCGGGTCGGTGGCCATGGCGGTGTTTGCCGCGTGGGTCTCGGTGCTGTTTGCGGCGATCGTGCGCGGCGTCAATCGGCAGGAGTTCTAGAACGGGTCGCGAGGTGCGTGGATGGCGACATCACGGAAATCGAACAGGGCCTGGCTGCGCGGAGCGGCGCTGCTCGTGGCGGCAGTGGCCATCGGATGGTTCATCGGCAGTCGCGCGACAGACCACGCGTCGGACGAGGCCGCAACAGCCGGGGCGGCCAACCGCGTCTACCGTGACGTGACGGGGCGTATCGTGCGTCAATCGGTCGAGGACGGAGTCATGACCGTCGATCACGATGCAATCGAGGGGCTCATGCCGGGAATGGTCATGGACTTCCCGCTCGCCGAACCCGGCGAGCTCACGCGCTTTTCGCCGGGCGACGCGATTGTCTTCGACCTCGCGTACATCGGCGGCGCCTTTCAGGCCGTGCGGATCCGCCCGGCGGATGCGGCCGTCGAGACACCGTATGCCGCCGATCACGACCGCGCGCCTGTTGATCCGCTCGGCCGGGGCGACCTGCTGCCCGACATCACGCTGTACGACGCGACGGGACGGCAGTTCCAGCTGCGGGAGATGGCGCCGCGCCACAAGATCATCACGTTCTTCTACGTCCGGTGTCCGCTGCAGGACTTCTGCCCCACGCAGTCCGCCCGGCTGGCGGCGCTGCAGAAGGAGACCGCACAGTCGGCGAGCGGCGTGCACCTGGTGAGCCTCACGCTCGACGGTGAGAACGACAGTCCCGAAGTGCTGGCCGACTACGCGCGTCGCTTCGGCGTCGATCCCGACCGCTGGACGCTGGCCGGCGGCGTCGATGCGGACGCCGTTCGCGAGTTCGCGGACCGCGCCGGCGCCCGTGTCATGCGCGACGACGGGAGCCCGTGGATCGACCATGCGCTGATTGCCCTGCGCGTCGATGGCGACCGCATAGTCGATTTCGTGTACGGGATCGAGGCCATCGAGACGCTGGTGCGTGGGATGTAGCGGGAGCGGCCGGCGCGCCAGCTTGCCCGGAAGTCCGGCTTGATTGCGTGATTGTCGCTTTCGACGGTTACGCGATGCGGTCTTCATCGAAGATGCACAGGCGTCTGGTTATGCTGACGGAATGCGTGCGTCTCTGCCCACCCTGTTCATCGCCTCGGCCGCCTTCACTCTGTCACTCGCGTGCGGCACTGCCCCGCCAGAGGCACAAGCTCCCACGCGTCTCGCGCTCGACTTCGAGGACTACGCGGCCCTGCCCATCACCGCGCAGGAGGGAGGCACGAACACGATGGCGCAACTGGCGCGCGTGAACTACCTGCGCGACGAACCCGGCGGCCGGCGCTTCTTCGTCAACGACCTCAACGGGCCGCTCTACATCCTCGACAAGCAGACGAAGCAGTTCACCACGTATCTCGACTTCAACGGCCTGGCCGGCCGGCCCGGCCTGTTCCCGAAGTTCACCTTCGAGCGCAACTTCGCCACGGGCCTCACGAGCTTCGAGTTCGATCCGGACTACGCGAACAACGGCATCTTCTACACGCTGCACATGGAGGATCCGTCGACATCCGCGCCGGCCGAACCACGCAGCGGCGTCGTGCCGGGGCTCGACCTCACCGGCTACCAGGTGTCGACGCCAATCACGACACCCACCGCCGATGGGCAGATCGCCCGCGAGGTGGTGCTCATCGAGTGGACCGACCGGGACACGGCCAACGCGACGTTCGAAGGCACCGCCCGCGAACTGATGCGCCTGGAGCACTGGCTGCCCCAGCACCCGCTCGGCGAGATCTCGTTCAATCCGGTGGCGCGGCCCGGCGACGCCGACTGGCGCGTCATGTACCTGGGCGTCGGCGACTCGGGCTACGGCGATCGGGGCGAAGGCATCTTCCGCCTCACGCCGCAGCGGCTCGACTCGTTGGCGGGCAAGATCCTGCGCATCGTGCCCGACCTGGGCGCGCACGTCGGCACCAGTACCGTCAGTCCGAACGGACGGTACCGCATTCCCGAGGACAATCCGTTCACGACCGTTGACGGCGCGCGCGGCGAGGTCTGGGCCTACGGTCTGCGCAATCCGCACCGGCTGATCTGGGACATCGACCCGGCGCGTCCCGCCGATCCGCGCCTGCTGGCTTTCCACATCGGCCTCGTCACCGCCGAGACCATCGTCGTCATCCAAAAGGGCGCCAACTACGGGTGGCCGCTGCGCGAAGGTACGCTGGCCATGTCGCCGGCCGGCGCCGAGCCGCTCCCGGAAGACGACGCGATTCCTGTGCGCATCTCCGACACGGTCACTCGAGGCACGATCACGCCGACCTATCCCGTGGCGCAGTACTCGCACGATCGCGCGACCGGAGGCGACGGCATCGCCAACGGCTTCGTCTACACCGGCCGCGATCTTCCGGCGCTCAGGGACAAGCTGATCTTCGGCGACATCACGGTCGGACGCATCTGGTACGCGGACATCGCCGATATCCGCGCGGCCGACGACGGCCGTGCGGACACGCTGGCGCCGATCTACGAAGTCGAGTCGAACCTTCGCGCCCTTGTCGAAGGGAAGTACCGTGCGCGCGGTGGCGCCGGCGACCAGCTGCCGGGCATCGGTGCGGTATCCGGGTCCGGCCGCGTCGACATGCGGTTTGCCGTCGAGGAAGCAGGCGAGCTCTACGTGCTGACCAAGAGCGACGGGATGATCCGCCGGGTCGTGGGCGCGCGCGAAGTCGGCACAGCCGTGGCCACGGCGCCCGTGGCCACCGCCGACGGCAGCACGTCGTCAGCGGCCGCAGCCGCCGGGCCCGCACCCGTGGCGTCGGTGAATCCTGTGGCCTCGACGCCGGCGTCGATCGCGCGGGGGAAGGAACTCTACGACCTCAACTGCGCCACGTGTCATGGCCCCGAGGGCGAAGGCGCGGCCCAAGCGGGGGTGACGATTTCGATCATCGAAGAGTCGGGCGGCCGGCAGCCAACCGATCTCACCGATGCAGAGTGGGATCACGGGTCGACCGACAGCGCCATCTTCTCCGTCATCAAGCGCGGCGTGCCTCCGACGATGATGGCGGGGTACGACGGACGGATCGCCGACGAGGACATCTGGCACGTCGTGAACTACGTGCGAAGTCTGGGACGATAGAGCGTGCGGCTGGAGGCCGGCGCCGACGACAGCTCGCGGAACTCCGCCCGCGACCGACGCGTCACCGTGTCGACGAACCGAGCTCGCGGGCCGTGGCGGCCAATGCTTTCTCGGCTTTCGGCCACCCCGCGTAGAACGCGAGGTGCGTGAAGGCCTCGGCGATCTGACCGCGCGACAGGCCGCTGTCGACGGCGCGCTGCAGATAGAAGTCGAGCTGGTCGTCGTCGCCCATTCCAGCCAGTGCGGCCAGGGTCACGAGCGAGCGGTCGCGCACACTGAGATCCGCGCGTCGCCAGAGGTCGTTGAACACGACATCGTTGGTCAGCTGCGCGAACTTCGGTGCAACCGCTGCGAACTGATCGTTCGTGGTCCCCGCGCGGTCGGCCTCCCACGCCGGCACCGCCAGCGGCGTGCGCGCGGCGCCGAGCGACGCGAGATCGACCGTCCTCGCCGTGTAGACCTCCTCGTAGACGTCGAGCGCCGACACCGCCGTCGGCCATCCGCAATAGAACGCCAGGTGCGTGAGCACGCCAGAGGCTTCAACAGGCGTCACGCCATTGTCGAGCGCGCGCCCGAGGTGTCCTCGAAGCTGTGCGGCCTTGTTCGTCGCGATGAGCACCGAGATCACCATGAGACTGCGATCGCGCGGCGACAGTTCGGGGCGGATCCAGACGTCGCCGAACAGCACCTCGTTCGTGTAGCCCGCCATTCCGGGGACGATCCGCTCCTGCTGGGGCGGCGCGGCACCGCCGGACCGACCCTGGGCGAACGCTGTCGACGCCGCCAGCGATATCGCGACCGTGACGATGGCAGCAACCAGCTTCATCGATGTGCTTCCCTTCCGCGATGCACGCCCGGCGCGCTTCCCAAACTACCCACCTGTCAATCGCAGCACGGCTGCCGGCAGCCTCGCACCCTGAATTTCGAGCGCCGAGGCGGCCTCGTCGATCTCGTGCAGGTCGTCGGCGCCGAGTTCGACCGACACCGCGCCAAGGTTCTCGTCGAGTCGCGACAGTCGTCGAGTTCCCGGTATCGGCACGATCCATGGCTGCTGCGCGAGCAGCCAGGCGAGCGCAATTTGCGCGGGCGCGGCCTGCTTGCGCGCGGCCACGACCTTCAGCAGCTCGACGATCCGCGCGTTGGCCGCGCGGGCCTCGACCGTGAACCTCGGCGAGATGGCGCGAAAGTCCATGGCGTCAATCGGCGTCGTCGCATCGATCGTCCCGGTCAGGAAGCCCACACCGAGCGGGCTGAACGGCACGAATCCGATGCCAAGTTCCGCGCATGCAGCGAGCACACCGTTGTTCTCGACATCGCGCGTCCAGATCGAATACTCGCTCTGCACGGCCGTCACCGGCTGCACGGCATGGGCACGGTGGATCGTTGCCTCGCTGGCCTCCGACAGGCCGAAGTGCCGCACCTTGCCCGCGTGAATGAGCTCGCGGACGGTTCCCGCCACGTCCTCGATTGGCACGTTCGGATCCACCCGGTGTTGATACAGCAGGTCGATCGACGCGACCCTCAATCGCCCCAGCATCGCGTCGACGACGGCGCGGATGTGGGCGGGTCTGCTGTCGAGACCGTGCCGTGTGCCGTCGGGATGGACGCCGAAGCCGAATTTCGTGGCGATGACGACGCGATCGCGCACGGGCGCCAGGGCCTCGCCGACGAGAGTCTCGTTCGTGAACGGTCCGTACGCCTCCGCGGTGTCGAACATCGTCACGCCGCGATCCACGGCGGCGCGGAGGAGCGCGACGGCCTCCTGCCGGCTCGTCGCCGGGCCGTAGGTCCCCGTCAGTCCCATGCAGCCGAAGCCGATCGACGACACCTCGAGCCCGCTCGCGCCGAGCGTGCGCACCGGTATGTACCCGGTCGACGCTGGGGGTGCCTCTGATGTCTGCTGCATCGCCGCTCCCTACTCCGGTCGATACGGAACAACCGCGGCCCTGGCGCGCTCGTAGAGCACCAGCGCCGTATCGCCGACGATGGTCACGCCGGTGGCGCCGGTGAGCCCTTCGCGCAGCACGCGCACTTCGGCACGGTTGCCATCGATGGTCAGTTCTGCGAGGCGGCCCTGCCCTTCGGCCTGGATCATCGTGCGCGGGCCGACGGAACGAAGGCCATCGGGTCGCACGAGCGGCAGCGACGTCTCGATCGGCACGAGGGCGCCCGCGCTGCCATCGGCATTCACCGGAATGCGGAACAGCCGGCCGGCGAAGAACGTGTTCACGTACACGGCGCCATCGGCAAGAATCGCGATGCCGTCGACACCCGCCAGCTCCTCATGGGCGGGAACCCACAGGTCGAGTTCCGTGGCACCCGGTCGCAGACGATGGATGCGGTTGGCGAACGACTCGGTGACGTACACCGTTCCGTCCGGCGCCACGGCCATGTCGTTGCACACGCCGCCATTGCTCGGGAGGTTGAACGTCCCGCGCGCTTCGCCCGTGCGCAGGTCGAACGAACGCAACGCCGTCTGGCCGACAACCGGTGCGCCGCCTCGACCACCGGTGGAGTTCTGGCAGGCCCACAGCGTGTTGCGCGCGTCGTCGGCCAGCACACCGAGCACGTTGGTGAGACCGGTCGTGGACGCCAGGATCCACGGCTCGGCCTGTGCGGCGCCCGGGGCGGCGCGGTAAATCGTGCCCTTTGCGGTGCTTCCGAAGTAGACCGACCCGTCCTGGCTCGACGTCAGGTTCTCGGCCTGCGTGCCGGTGTCGTTGATGGTCACCTCGGTGCGGCCCTGCGCGTACGCCCCGACGGGGAACGCGGCGCACGCGCACGTGGCGACGAGGGAAGCGAGGAAAGCGCGTGAATGTCGCACTGTACTGTCTCCGTTGTGAAAGCGGCCGAACGTCGGCCGATCAGTTCGCGGCAGCCGGCCGGGGACCAGTGTGCTGGTCGATCCACTGCAGGATGACATCGGCAATCTGCAGGTGATTGCGGTCCTGCATGATCATGTGGCTGTTGCCGCGGATGCCGCGCGCGGGCGGGTCGAACATCTCCGCCGTGCCGCCAGCGGCCGTGAGGCGACCGATGAGCACCTGACACGCCTCGTACCGGTCCTGCCAGGACGGGAGCGTGGGAATACCGGTCGGCGTGTCGCGGTAGTCGCCGAAGACGACGAGGATGGGGATCTTCGCCAGCGTGGCCATCTGGGCGTCGCTGTAGGTGGCCGGGCACGCGCCGGGTTCGACGAGCACGAGCGCCCGGGCGGCGGCGGGATCGAGCAGGGCGGCGTCGAGCGGGAAGCGTCCCGACTGCGAGTGCCCCATCAGAACCGCGCCCCGGAGATCGGCGGCGAGATCCGCGAGCGCCTGGAGTGTGGGGTTCGGCTGGGGCATGCCGAAGCTCATGTCGGGCACCGCCTGCTTCGCGAGCTCACCCACGGCCGACACGGGGAACTGCGTCTGCGGATAGGGCTCGCCCAGCTTCGGACCGAACCGGAAATTCGGCCAGACGTTTTCATCGCTGAAGCGCAGCCAGGGTGCCTGGCTTGCGGCCGGCGCCGAACCACCGCGCACATTGTTGAAGACCGCCTGATTGAAGCCCGACCGTCCACGCCCCACCTGATCGGGTACGTACACGGGATGACCCTCGCGCACGAAGTACTCGTCCCACCCCATGCGCCCATCGGGCGTCGTCTCCCACGACTTGCCCGTCAGCGTCGCGCCGTGCACCATGACGACCGGCAGGCCGCGTTCGTCCTGCGGCACCATGTAGCGCACGTACATCTGGTTGATGGTGATGTGTCCGCCCGGCGCGAGGTCGCCCAGTTCGGCCCTCGTCTGTTCCACCCGCTCCCCACCGACGAAGAAGCTCCCCTGCGCCTTCAGCACGAGAGGTGTCGCCGGCGTCTCGAGTGCGGCGACCGTCTGTGCGGTGGCGACGCCGCCTGACAGGATGAGGGCACCAGCCGCGACCACGCACGCGCCTGCGCGCCTCCACGTTATCGTTCGCTGTCCGTTCACATGTCTCCCACGAGGGTCCGCAGCCACACCTGTCAACGGCTGTAGCTGACCCGGATGAGGCGATGACCGGAGTCGTCGCTGATGAGAATCGAGCCGTCCGGCATCTGCATCACGTCGGCGGGCCGTCCGATGGCGGCCTGCCCCGCGCCTCGTCCCCCTGGCGCGCCGCGACCGGGGAGGAACCCATCGACGAGCGGTTCGTAGCTGGTGACGCGGCGGCCGTCGGTCCGCGCCACCATGACGCGATACCCGCTCGGCATGGACCGGTTCCACGAGCCGTGCTGCGCGATGATGGCGGCGTTGCGATAATCGGCCGGGAACATGGCGCCGGTGTAGAACGTGAAGCCGATGGCGGCCACGTGCGCGCCCAGGTTGAGGACGGGCGGCTCCGCAGTGGAGCACGCGCGCGACGCACCGAACTGCGGATCGGGCACGTCGCCCTGATGGCAGAAGGGGAATCCGAAGTGCAGGCCGGCCCTCGGCGCGACGTTGAGCTCGTCGTTCGGCACGTCGTCGCCCATCAGGTCGCGGCCGTTGTCGGTGAACCAGAGTTCGCGCGTCACCGGGTGCCAGTCGAATCCAACGCTGTTGCGTACGCCCTCGGCGAACACTTCCGTGTTCGAACCGTCGGGTCGCATCCGGATGATGGCCGACACAAGGGACTCCGACTCGCACACGTTGCACGGCGCGCCGACCGACATGTACAGCAGGTCGTCGGGACCGAAGGCGATGTACTTCCATGTGTGCCCGCGATCGGGATTGGGCAGATCGTCGCGCAGGACCACCGGTTCCGCCGGCGCATCGAGATGCGCCTCGATGTCGTCGTAGCGCAGCAGTCGTCCGGCTGTCGCCACGTACAACGCGCCATTGCGCATGGCCAGACCGTTTGGTTGATCGAGGCCGCTCGCGAGGAGCACGACACGGTCGGCACGATGGTCGCCGTTGCTGTCAACGACCGCATGGATCTTCCCGACCGTTCGCGATCCGACGAAGACCGTACCGCCGGGGCCGAGCACCATCGTCCTGGCGTTCTCGACGTTCTCGGCGAACACGGTCGCGTGGAACCCTTCCGGCAGTACGAGCGGATCGAGCGGCGACGGATTCTGGCCGGCGGCCGTCAGACCCGTCGCGAACGCGACGGAGGCGAGACCGACGACCGCGGCACGCGCGAACCCGAGTGGGCAATGACGGCTGATTCTCATCAATCGACTCTACGTCGTTCACGCGCGCGGGAGTTGCCCGCGGCAATGGAATGCTTGCCTGATCCTACGAACCGGTCGCACCGAGCGGGTCGGCCCCGCTCTCCTCACGCAGGCGGGCGATGTCGCGGCTCGGCGCGCTGCCGAAGTACCGGGCGTACTCGCGGCTGAACTGCGAGGGACTGACGTACCCGACCTCGCGCGCCGCGACCTTCGCATCGAGGTGGCCGGCAAGCATCAATCGCCTCGCCTCCTGCAGCCGCAGAATCTTCTGGTACTGCAGCGGCGTCATCGACGTCACCGACTTGAAGTGCTCGTGGAACGACGAGAGGCTCATGTGCACCAGCCGCGCCAGCGCGCGGACCTTGAGCGGTTGCGCATAGCGGTCGCGGATCTCCGATACCGCCTGGGCAATCCGCTGCACGGACGAGTCCGCGTACCCGATCTGCGCCACGCGGCCGCCGACCGGGCTTCGCAGCAGCCGGAGCAGGATCTCGTCGACCACGAGTGGGCCGAACAGTGCCGCGTCGGCCGGGTCTGCCATCAACCCGAGGAGGCGCGATGCGGCATCCACGATGTCCGGGGTCACCGGGGTGACGTAGAGGCCGCGCGAGGCCTCGGTCCGCGGGACGCCGTCGGGAAACACGCGCAGCGCCAGGTCGGCCACGCGGTACGGGTCGAGGTCGAGACGCAGGCAGAGGTACGGCTCGGCGGAACTGGCGCGCAGCACCTGCCCGCCGACGGGAAGGTCGACCGAGAAGACCAGCATGCGGTTCGCGTCGTACTCGAACACCTCGCGCCCGAGCATCACCACTTTCGAGCCCTGCGCGACGATGCAGATCATGGGTCGCAACGCGGCCTGGGTCGGCACGGTAGCCGTGCGGGAGAGGCGGATGGCGTGCGTCCCCGGCAGCCGGAGTTCGAATCGACCATCGTGCGGCGCGTACGCCGCCAGCAGCGACGCGAGCCGCGAGTGCGCAGGCGCCTGCGACTGAGGACGCCGCCCGGCGTCGGAACGGGCCAACCGAACGCGAGTCATTCCGGTAGACGCGTGCCCGCGTCGTCGCGCGCGGACACGATCGTGCCCTCCGGCGTCGACGCCGCCTGATACTGCTCGTCGGTGACGGACTCCATCATCGTCCGGAACGTCATGGACTTCATGAACATCGCCAGACCGAGTGTCTCCCGGCCGCGCAGATCAGGCAAGAGCGGCGGCAGCGCTTCATCGGCCCTTCATGCGTGTTCGCACCGTCAGGCAACAAACCCAGACAAATGGGCAAGCCGGTCCTGGCCCGTGTCGGTAGACTCGAACGACGCGCCTCGGCGCCCCTGCGCGAATGGAGCTCTTCATGCTGCACAAGACACTGCCGTTCATGGCCCTTGCCCTCCTCCTTCTCGGCGCCACGCCGTCGGCGGCCCAATCACCGACGGCCGAGCAGGAGGTCCTTCAGCTCTCGAAAGACAAGTGGCAATGGATGGCCGACAAGGACGTCGAGAAGCTCGCGCCCCTGTTTCACGACCAGTCGAAGTTCGTTCACATGGGCGGCACCTGGAAAAAGCAGGACGAGCTCGACATCATCCGGTCGGGACGCATCTGGTACCAGCGCGCCGATGTGCACGATGTCGCGGCGGAGGTCGTCGGCGATACGGTGCTCGTCTGGAGCCGCATCACGCTTCACGCGATGGTCGGGAGCAACGAAGCGGTCAACGAGTTCACCGTCACCGAGGCCTATCAGCGGCAGGACGGTCGATGGATGCTGCTGGCGCTCACGTTCAGCAGCGTGACGCCTACGCACCAGATCCGCCGGTAGCGGTCGCCGGGACGGGGAGCCCCAGGGCCCGAAGGCTGTTGCTGATGTCGGCATGCGCCGCTACAGTCCTCCTGTGACGTGCGGGCTCTGCAGCAGCGCGGCCCCGCCGGGCAGCCGGTTCTGCCCGTCGTGCGGCCGCTCGCTTCCCTTGGCCGACGCCCCTGGCAGTTGCGGCGCGGGCCGTGCGCCAACCACATCGGCGGGTGATGCGGAGACCGGCATGGTCTCGGCGACATCGCGCGAAACCGCCCACGACCTCCCGATTCAACGGTCCGTCGTCAATGGTCGCTACCGAATCGAGCGAGTTCTCGGGCGAGGTGGGATGGGTGTCGTGTATCTCGCGCACGACGAGCTCCTCGAACATCGGGTGGCACTCAAGTATCTTCCCGCGTCGTTCGCGCGGGACGAACGTCGGCT
>JBIQJY010000140.1:0-3000 GCA_044507065.1 Acidobacteriota bacterium | reverse complement strand
TCAGCCCGTGCGGCCGCCTACTCCGCGCGCAGCGCGATCACCGGATCGACCTTCGCCGCACGCCGCGCCGGAATCCAGGCCGCGAGAATGGCGACGACCGCCGTCGCCAGGGCGACCACGGCGAACGTCACCGGCTCGTGCGCCGGCGTTTCATAGAGAAAGCTCTCGATGAAGCGGCTGGCGTACCTGGCGCCGGCAAGGCCCGTGACCACGCCCACTGAGACCGGCCAGGCTGCATCGATGACCACGCGCGCGACGACATCGACGGGCCGTGCCCCAAACGCCATCCGCACGCCGACTTCGTGCGTGCGACGGGCCACCGTATAGGCCGTGATGCCGAACACGCCCACGAGCGTGAGCACAAGACCCAGCCCGCCGATCAGGCCCATGAGCACCGTGCGGTTGCGCGGCTGCTCGAGATTGTCCCCGACAAGGTCCGACCCGGTCCGAATCCTTCCAACGATGGCTGGTGCCCCGACGGACTGGGCGACCTCACGCAGCCTGTCGGCCAGGCCTCGGTCCGCCTGGTGAGGCCGCACGACAATCACGGGACGTCGGCCGAAGGCCCCCGATGACCACTCCTCCGAGTCAGGTGCGAGCGACAGATATACGTCGCGTTCGCGCTCGGGATCGCGATAGAGCACGTTCCCGTTGCGCACATCCGGAACGACGCCCACGACCGTGTGGAGCACTTTTCCGATGGTGATCGGCCGGCCAACGGCCCTGCCGTCCGGAAACAACTCGCGCGCGGCATCCTCTGCCAGCACCGCCACCGGCCCCGCCGCGACGTCTGCATCCGACATGAGGCGCCCCTGCAGCGGAACCGCACCGATCGCCTCGAGATAACCGGGCGTCACGCTTCGCACCGACGCGAACAACCGCTCCCCGCCGTCGGTGCTCGCCGACGTGAAGGCTCCACCGCCCATGGGCAGCAGGGTCGTGGCCCCAACGGCTGTCAGGCCCGGCTGGGCGCGAAGCGTTTCGAGCAGTTGGCGGAAGTAGGGAGCGTGGGACGCCGGGTCGGCATCAGCCGGATACACCTCCATCGTCACGAACGCGTCGGGATCGAAGCCCACGTCGACCGACAGGGCCTTCGAAAAGCTGCGCACCATCAATCCCGCGCCCATGAGCAGGACCAGCGCGAGCGCCACCTCCGCGGCCACCAGCGCCTGGCCGCCTCGCCGCGTGAGTGCCGTCGTGTGACGTCGACCGGCCCGCGACAGCTGCGGCCCCAGGTGGACGCGCGAGAGCCTGATTGCCGGGACCAGGCCGAAGAGCAACGTGACGACGAGCGAGAGCAGCGCACCGAAAGCCAGCACCGTGAGATTGATGGCCGGTGTGACATTCGGTGGCAGCGAGATCGGCAGCACCGAGACGAGACCATCGAGCATCAGCCAGGCGACGACAATGCCGGCCGTGCCGCCGACAGCGGCAATGACGAGGCTCTCGGTCACCAACTGGCGGACCAGGCGCAGGCGCCCGGCCCCCATCGATGCACGCACGGCGAGTTCAGCCTGACGCGTGGCGCCTCGCGCCAGCAGCAGGCCGGCAACGTTGATACAGGCAATCAGCAGCACGATGGCCACCGCCCCGGCGAGAAAGCGTACGGCCGAGCGATAGCGATTGACTGTGCTTTCGTACATCGACGCCAGATGCGCACGGGCGCCGGCCGTCCCTGTACCGTCGGCAGTCGAGCTCAACACGGCGGTCAGGCGGCCGGTCGCGTCCTCGATCGTGATTCCCCGGGCCAGCCGCCCGTATGTCGGCGTGCCGCTCCCGCGCATCTGGCCGGCGTCGGCCGGCATGGCTCGCCACACCGCTGAGTCGCTGTAGAACCCTCGGGGCAGGACGCCAACGATGATGGCCGGTTCGCCGGCGACGCGCAGCGTTTCGCCGACGGCCTCACGGCGGCCGCCAAACGCCTGCATCCAGAAGTCGTACCCCAGCCACACGACGTTCGCCGCTCCCGGCAACGCATCTTCAGGCAGCACGCCGCGGCCGACGAGGGGTGCGACGCCGAAGACCTCCAGGAACCCTGGCGAGACACGTGATGTCGGCAGTCGCTGCGGCTCGCCCGCGTCGATGATGAGGGATTCCTGGTTCACACGACCTCGACCGAGCTGGTCGAACACACCGGATGACGAACGCCATGCGTCGAGATCCTGCACCGACGGCGCCAGGCGGGGAGCCCGTCCGTCGGCCTGCGGCACCTCGACGTTGATGGACACGATCCGCTCGGGATCGGGATACGGCACCGGCCGCAGCAGCGCGGCGTCGATCACGCTGAAGAGCGCGGTGGAGGCGCCCATGGCCAGCGCGAGCGTGAGGACGGTCACGAGCGCGAAGCCTCGCTGCCGCAGCAGCGTCCGGACGGCGTAGCGCACGTCCTGCCAGATTGTCTCGAGCATGCCGCCTCCCCGAATGTCGTATCCGCGGTCTGCCATGACGGCCAGGTTGCCGAATCGCCGCGACGCCGCGCGTCGTGCGTCGGACTCGGCAAGTCCGCGCGCCTGGAGATCGGCCGTCCGCATGTCGACGTGGAACCGCATCTCGTCGCGGATCTCGTCGGCAATCGCGTTACGGCGCAGCAGCGCCCGGACGCGCGCCAGCGCGATACGGAACAGGCCCATGCGCTCAGCTCTCCATGACTCGCGCCACCGCGCCCGACAGGCGCGCCCAGCTGACGGCCTCAGCCTGGAGCTGGGCGCGTCCCGCCCGGGTCAGCGTGTAGAAGCGCGCACGGCGGCCCGTGTCGGTGGTGTCCCACTCGGACTTCAGCCACCCGCGCTTTTCCATCCGATAGAGCGACGGGTAGAGCGAGCCCTCTTCGACGCGGAGCACGTCGGCGGAAAGCTGTTCCAGGCGCACCGCAATGGCGTAGCCATGCAGACGCCCGTGCTGGAGCACCTTCAGCACGAGCATGTCGAGCGTGCCGTGCAGCTGATCGCTATTGGTTCGCGCCATGCTATTGATGTCTATGCCTTAGACAATCTAGGCATG
>JBIQJY010000060.1:3930-20709 GCA_044507065.1 Acidobacteriota bacterium | reverse complement strand
TGGTACCGGTACGGGGATTCGAACCCCGGTTCCGTGGCTGAGAACCACGTGTCCTGACCCCTAGACGATACCGGCACAGGTCGACAGGAACTATAAAAGCTAACACCTGGCACCGGGGTGGTCAAGTCGGCGATAATCAATGCGCCGCCGCGTGCTCCTCGTTTCCACGATTGTTGCGCGCCCGACGCGTTCCTCATGAAGCACGACGCCATCGCCGCCGAACATCCCAACGAACACGTGTCGCCGCACTCGAAGTTCGGCGACGTCATGATGCTCGCCAAGCCGCGGCTGAACACGCTCGTCGTGCTGTCGGCCGCCGGCGGGTACTACATGGCGGCACCGCCTGCGCTCGACGTCATGGCGCTCATCATCGCGTGCGTCGGCACCGCGCTCGTGGCCGGCGGGGCGTCGGCCTTCAACCAGATCTACGAACGCGACACCGATCGCCTGATGGCGCGCACGCGCACGCGGCCGATGGCCGACAATCGGATGAGCATCGCCGAGGCCGTCATGGCCGGCACCGCGATGACCGTCGCCGGCCTCGCGATCCTGTGGACCGCCGCGACCCCTGCCGCCGCCTGGGTCGCACTCGCCACCTTCATCAGCTACGTCGTCGTCTATACGCCGATGAAGCGCCGGTCGTCGTTCTCGACGGTCGTCGGCGCGGTGCCTGGCGCCCTGCCGCCGCTCATCGGATGGGCCGCGGTGCGCGGCAGTGTCAGCGGCCTCGAGCCATGGTCGCTGTTCCTGATCATGTTCCTGTGGCAGCTGCCGCACTTCCTCGCCATTGCCTGGATGTATCGCGAGGACTACGCACGCGCCGGCATGCCGATGCTGTCGGTCATCGACAGGGATGGGGCGTTCACCGGACGGCAGGCCCTGGTCTGGGCCGCCTCACTCGTGCCGTTCGGCCAGCTGCCGTTCCTGCTTGGCATGGCCGGGCCGGCCTATGCGATCGGCGCCCTCGTGCTGAGTGCGGCGCAACTCGTGCTCGCGTTCAGCTTTGCGCGGCACCGATCGATTGCCAATGCGCGCCTGCTCTTCTTCGCCTCGATCATCTACCTGCCGCTGCTGTGGCTGCTGATGGTCCTGGCGCGCACCTGAGGCGGCCCCTCCCAGCTCGTGTCGGTCGACGATCTCCCCACGCTGAATGCCATCCTGAATGGCCTGGCCGCGCTGCTGCTCACCGCGGGACTGATCCAGATCAAACGCGGACACATCGAGACCCATCGCCGCTTCATGATCGCGGCCTTCACCACGTCCGTGTTGTTCCTGATCTCGTATGTGACCTACCACGCGCAGGCGGGATCGCGTCCCTTCCCGGGCACAGGCATCTGGCGCACGGTGTATTTCGTGGTCCTGATCCCGCACATCGTGCTCGCGGCCGCCGTCGTGCCGATGGCCCTTGTCACGCTGCGGCGGGGGCTCGCACGTCGCGACGCGGCCCACAAGGCCATTGCCAGGTTCACACTGCCTGTCTGGCTCTTCGTCTCGGTCACCGGCGTCATCGTCTACGTGATGCTGTACCGGATGTCCTGGTAGCGACGCGGGACGTTTTCTCGCCGACGTCAGTGGACGACCATCGCCGTGAACGGCCAGACGTAGGCCTGAAGGAACACGAGCAGTCCCACGAGCAACGCCAGCACGAGGCTGTGGAAGAACACGTAGCGGAGGATGTCGCCCTCGTGGCCGAACCAGCGCGTGGCCGTGCTCGCCACGACAATCGACTGCGCGTCAATCATCTTGCCCATCACACCGCCTGAACTGTTGGCGGCGGCCATCAGCGTCGGACTCAGGTCGAGCTGTTCGGCCGTGATCCGCTGCAGGCTGCCGAAGAGCACGTTCGACGAGGTATCCGACCCGGTCAGCGCGACGCCCAGCCACCCGAGCATGGTGCCGAAGATCGGATAGAACGGGCCGGTCGTCGCAAAGGCCAGGCCGAGCGTCGCATCGACGCCCGAGTACCGCGTGGTGAAGCCGATGGCCATCATGGCCGCAATCGTCAGCAGCGAGGTGCGCACGAGCCGTAGCGTGCGCCAGTAGCAGGCCGCCATCTCGCGCAGCGAACACCCCATGACGAGGCCGGCCAGGATCGCCGACACGAGAATGCCGGTACCTGACGCCGACAGCCAGTTGAAGGAGAACACCGCCGCCTCGGCGCGCGGCTCGGCCACGACGGGCGGGACGCGCTCCACCAGATCGTGCAGCGCGGCCACCGGCAGGCGCGGAGCCGAGATGCCGTCGAGCAGCGCCTTGGTCTGGGGAAGGCCCCAGATGAAGATCAGCACGCTCAGGATGAGCCACGGCGTCCAGGCGCGGACGATCAGCGCACGCGAGGCGGGCGGGCCGTCGCTGGCCGTGGCGCCGTGACCGGTCGATTCCCAGATCTCGCGCGGCTGCCACACTTTCAGGAACAGCGTCAGCGCGCCCATCGCCGCCACGGCGGCCACCACGTCCACCAGCCAGGGGCCGTGGTAGTTCGCCACGAGAAACTGCGGCACGGCAAACGCCACACCCGTCACGAGTACGGCCGGCCAGACGGCCCAGACGCCCCGGAAGCCGGCAAACGCACAGACCAGCCAGAACGGGACGATGAGCGAGAAGATGGGCAGCTGCCGGCCAATCATGGCGCTCAGGTCGAGCAGGTCGAGACCCGTGACGCCCTGAAGTGCGATGACGGGTGTGCCGAGGGCGCCGAACGCCACAGGCGCGGTGTTGGCGATGAGCGACAGCCCCGAGGCCGCCAACGGGCTGAACCCGAGTCCAATGAGAATCGCACCGGTCACGGCAACGGGCGTGCCGAATCCGGCCGCACCCTCGAAGAACGCGCCGAAGCAGAAGGCCACCAGCAGCAACTGCAGGCGCCGATCGCGGGTCACCGACGTGATGCTCTCGCGCAGCACGCCGAACAGGCCGCGATCGTTGGTCAGCTGGTACAGGAAGATGACGTTGATGACAATCCAGCCGATGGGGAACAGGCCGTAGGCGGCGCCGAACATGGCTGACGCCGTCGCCATCGAGGCGGGCATGCCGAAGATGAAGATGGCCACCACGAGCGACGCGGTGAGCCCGTAGAGGGCCGCGTGGTGCGCCTTGACACGGAGGAGCCCGAGCGTCCCGAGCAGCACGACAATGGGCACCGCGGCGACGATTGTCGAGATCGCGGCGTTGCCCAGCGGATCATAGACCTGCGGCCACATCGAGACTCCCTTCCCTGACGGTTGGGTCGGGAGTATATAGGAGCGCCCGGACGGACGACGCCTGCAGAGCGGGCCGCGAGCGGCCCGCCGGCGGTCGCGGGGTTCTTACTTTCCGAATCGGTCGAAGATATCGACGAGTTCGTTCAGCTGCTGGCGGTATTCGGCCTCGCCCTTGACGAGTGCGTCCTGGACGCAGTGGTCCACGTGGTGCCGGAAGACCGCAAGACTGATACGGTTGAGCGCCGCCTCGGCAGCGGCCAGCTGTTGCAGGATCTCGATGCAGGCGCGGGGCTCTTCGATCATGCGACGAATCCCACGGACCTGACCCTCGATCCGGTTCAGGCGGCGAACCAGGGCGTCTGAATCGAACGACTCGAACTTGGAACTCTCATCAGCCGCCGGATCGGCGGGCGCGGGCATTACGTCGAGCATGCACGTCTCCCCTCTGTCGGAAATACGACGAAACGCGGACCCTGTTGCGTCCCCCCGGATCACGCCCGGAGCGGCACAAATCCCGAGTGTCCTTGGTTAGACACCACCTTGCCGAAAACGGACTCCCGGTCGTACGGTAGTCTGGCAATCGCTTGGATGGGACCTCCCGATCCGGCCGAATCTGGGCCAAAATGGGGCTGATCGTGAGAATGCCGACTATCACCCGGTTCCGACGCGCCCGCATCGCGGGCAGCCTGCTGACGCTTCTCGCCTGCGCCGCCTGCTCGTCCGGGCCGCCCCCACCGACCGGCGCCGGCCCGTCGCACGCCGACAGGGTCCGGGAGAGCCGCACATCGAAGGACGAGTTCTTCCGGGTCGGCGAAGACTCACCGATTCCAGTCGGCCAGCGCGCAGCATTCACCGGCCTCGTCTACTTCCCGATCGACGGCCGATTCAACCTGCCGGCCAGCCTGACGCCCGAGCGGTCCGATCCGCCGGTGGTCATCGAACTGGCCACTTCGCGTGACCGCATCGACCGGCTCACGCGTGTCGGCACGCTGACCTTCAGGCTCGACGATGCCAACTACACGCTGACGGCCTTTGCCGCGGCGGCTGATGGCCTCAATCGCCTGTTCGTGCCATTCGGCGACCTCACCAACCGCCACGAGACCTACGGCGGCGGTCGCTACCTCAACCTGACGCGAACGGCGACGGGCCTGTACGAGCTGGACTTCAACCTCGCCTACAACCCCTACTGCGTCTACGACGTCAGCTACGAATGCCCGCTGCCGCCGGCCGAGAACCGCCTGCCAATCGACATTCGCGCCGGCGAGCGCATGCCGGACAATCCCACCTGAGCCTGGCGTGACGACGCGGCAGCTGTCGCTCGGCCTCGCGGTTGCCGGTTGGCTCGTCCTTTCGGGCTCGGCCGTCACCCATGCGCAGGACGCGCTGGATCCGCTGACGGTCCGCCTCGAGGCACTCCCCCGTTCGACGCACAATTCGACGATTCGCACCGACCGGGTCGCGGGCACGAATGTCGTGCGGGTCTGGATTGACGCCAACGAGGACGACATGCGTCTCTACTCGCCGGCTGGGGCCCAGCTGGACGCGGACTTCCAGGTGTCGACGCTCGTGCGGCCGGGCGAACCCGCAGGCCCGGTTTCCCTGAGGTTCGAGTCGCACGGTCCAGTCGACCCAGGCCCGGGCAGCCGGGCGCTCGTCCTGCGTGCCGATGCCCGTCCGCTGCCGGCGCGCCAGCGCGAGGCCGCGCCGGCGCGTTCGGGTGACCTGCTGTTCCTGCTGACGGAGGCCGAGCTGTCGTTCGCCGACTTCCTTCGCCTGGTCACGTCGACCGATGCCGAGGGCCGTGTGTGGGACGTGCCGTTCGAACTGCTGCCGCCCCAGCTCGAACTGCTCCGGGCCTGGGCCCACCGGGTGATCGAGACCGCCGGCCGGTGAAAAGAACAATCCCCGGCAGGGCGCAAGGCCCGGCCGGGGATTGGCGTGCGATGGTCGACGAGCGGCTCTACTTGATGAAGAGCATCTCGCGGTAGGTCGCCAGCGGCCACAGCTTGTGCGGCACGATGACCTCGAGCTGGTCTCCCACCTCGCGCAGCGCGTTCATGGCGGGAATCACCGCGTCGCGCGTGTGCTTCGCGTGCTTCTCGGTCGTGGCGGCGTGGGCGTCGAGCGCCTTGGTGAGCTTCTCCGTGCGCGTGCGGAACTCGTCGACGAGCCGGGTGATCCGATCGAGCAGCTTCTTCGACTCGCGCGACGTTCCGCCGGCGTCCTTCACGGCCTTCACCGACTGCGCCACGTCCTTCTGGTACTGGAGCGCGGCCGGCAGGATGTAGCGATCGGCCAGCAGCACCATCACCTGGCCTTCGACGTTCAGCGTCTTGACATAGGTCTCGAGGTTGATGGCGTGGCGCGCGGCGAGTTCGCGCGCGTTCATGACCTTGTACTTCTCGAACGCCTTGGTCACCTCGGGCTTGACGAGCTCGGGCAGCGCGTCGACCGTGTTCGTCAGGTTGAGCAGGCCGCGACGCGCGGCCTCCTTCCGCCATTCGTCGGAATAGCCGTTGCCGTTGAAGATGATCCGCTTGTTCTCCTTGATCAGCTTCTGCAGCAGTTCGGCCACCGCGTCGCCGATCGACTTCTTGCCCTTGCCGGTGGTGGCGGCCTCGAGCTGCGTCGCGATGTAGTCGAGCGACTCGGTGACGGCCACGTTCAGCACGATGTTGGGCAGCGAGACGGTCTGGCTCGAGCCGACCGCCCGGAACTCGAACTTGTTGCCGGTGAAGGCAAACGGGCTCGTGCGGTTGCGGTCGCCGGCATCGCGCGGCAGCATCGGCAGCATCGGCACGCCGGTGTCGAGCAGGCCGCCTTCCTTCGTCGACTTCGCCCGTCCCTTCTCAATCTGGTCGAAGATGTCGGTGAGCTGGTCGCCGAGGAACACCGAGATGATGGCCGGCGGCGCTTCGTTGGCGCCGAGACGATGGTCGTTGCCGGCGTGGGCAATCGACATGCGCAGCAGGCCCTGGAACCGGTTGACCGCGCGCAGCACCGCCGTGCAGAACACGAGGAACTGGAGGTTGTCGTGCGGCGTGTCGCCGGGGTTCAGCAGGTTGTTACCCTGGTCATCGCTCATGCTCCAGTTGAGGTGCTTGCCGCTGCCGTTCACGCCCGCAAACGGCTTCTCGTGGAGCAGGCATGCGAGGCCGTACTTCGCCGCCGTGCTGCGCAGCACCTCCATCGTCATCATCTGATGATCGGTGGCGACGTTGGCGGCTTCGAAAACCGGGGCGATCTCGTACTGGCTCGGTGCCACCTCGTTGTGGCGCGTCTTGATCGGCACGCCCACCTTGTAGAGCTGGTGCTCGACGTCGTGCATGAACGCCAGGACGCGGTCGGGGATGGCGCCGAAGTACTGGTCCTCGAGCTCCTGGCCCTTCGGCGGCCGGGCCCCGAAGAGCGTGCGCCCGCCGTTGACCAGGTCGGGACGCGCGAGATAGAAGTTGCGATCGATCAGGAAGTACTCCTGCTCGGGGCCGCATGTCGTGATGACGCGCTGGGCCTTCGAGCCGAAGAGCGCCAGGATGCGCAGCGCCTGCTTCGAGAGGGCTTCGGTCGATCGCAGCAGCGGCGTCTTCTTGTCGAGGGCTTCACCGGTCCAGCTGATGAAGGCCGTCGGGATGACCAGCGTGGTGCCGTTCTCGGAGACGAGCAGCCAGGGCACGCTCGTCGGATCCCACGCCGTGTAGCCGCGCGCCTCGAACGTGGACCGCATCCCGCCGGAGGGGAAACTCGACGCGTCGGGCTCGCCCTTGATCAGTTCCTTGCCGCTGAACTCGGCCACCGCCCGGCCGTCGAGCGTGGGCGTGATGAACGCGTCGTGCTTCTCGGCCGTGATGCCGGTCAGCGGCTGGAACCAGTGCGTGTAGTGCGTGGCGCCATGATCGATGGCCCAGTCCTTCATTGCCGTCGCGACCACATCGGCCAGCGTGGGGTCGAGCGGGAGGCCCTGTGAGATCGTCCGCCGCAGCGCCTTGTAGGTGTCGCGCGGAAGGCGCTGACGCTGTACCTGATCGTTGAAGGTCAAGGACCCGAACACGTCGGTGGCCTTCGGCCGGCCCTTGCTCTTGGAGGTCTTCATCCCCCAGTCGATGATGTTCCTGGTGGCGGATTGCAGCGGCGACGAGCCCATGTGTGGCACCTTCCTCAGTAGCGGCGTTGGCGATGAACCTGTCCCGGACGGGACCCCGAAAAAGACAAGACTATTCTGTACAGCGCCGCCCAAAAGTAAAGACCGGAACAGCGGTTTCCAGCGCTGTTTCGGCGCTTGCGCGAGGCCGGCTGCGTCAGTCCGACAAATGTGACTGAAACGCGGATGATCGTTCGACAGAAACGTCGAAACCGGAGCGTGTGCACCCGCCGATCAGAGCAGGTCGCGGCCGTGCGAGCGCAGCCATCGCTCGGCCGCGCGCCACTCCGGGCACACCTCGCCGACGCGCCGCCAGAACCGCGTGGCGTGGTTCTGGTGTTCGAGGTGCACGAGCTCGTGGAGCATCACGTAGTCGGCCACCTCCGGCGGCATCTGGACGAGCCGCCAGTTGAGCGCGATTGATCCGCGGCTCGAGCACGACCCCCAGCGCGACTGTTGATTGCGCACGACGATCCGCGTCGGTCGCAGGCCGTGCGCCTCGCCGAGCGCGGCGCAGCGCGCGGGCAGGGTGGCCGACGCCTCGGCGCGCCAGTGCGCCTGGAGCGCCGTGCGCAGGTCGGGCGTGGCCGCCTGGCGCGGCAGGATGGTGGCGCCGCAGGTGATCGTGGCCGCATCGACTGTGATTGCATGCAGTGCGCCCCCGGACCACACCTGGGTGCCCGGCCCCCAGGCGGCACGCGCCGCGCGCCGCGCCCACTCGCGCGCGATCCAGTCGGCCTGCCTCGACGCGAACGCCAGGCCGCCGGCAATTGTCCCGCCGCGCGGCACGGTGAGCCGGACGGTGCCGGCCGTCGTGACGCGCAGGATGTAGCGACGCGCCCGGCGCCGACGAACGGCCTCGACGGGAAACACCCGGCCGCCGGCGACGACCGTGTGCGCGCGGGGGGCCGATGGGGCCCAGGGCAGCCGCAATTGCACGCAGGCATCGTACACCTGGAACCTGCGGGCGCCGTCTCCCGTCCAATCCTCCGTTCGCCCGTCGGGCGCGCCGAAAGTAAGCAAGTAATTACTTGCTTCGGGCGCCGGCGCGGCGGTAAGGTAGATCGGCTGTGGACGTCAGAACTGCACTGCTCGAGGCCGCCATCACCACGTTCGCCGAGTCCGGCGTGCGCGGGGCCACCACGCGCCGTATCGCCCAGACCGCCGGCGTCAACGAGGTCACCCTCTTCCGGCATTTCCGCAGCAAGGACGAGCTCATCCATGCCGGGCTCCAGCACTTCGTCGCCAGGATCGAGCGGCGCCCCCTGCCGGCCGACCCGGCCGACCCGCGCGCCGAGCTGCTCACCTGGTGCCGTGCGCACTACCGCGAGCTCTGCCGGAACCGGTCGTTCATCCGCAAGGTGATGAGCGAGTTCGAGGAACACCCCGGCCACTGCACTGTCGGCATGAAGGCTTCGGCCGGCATCGCGCGCGAACTGGTGGGCTACTTCGAGCGCCTGCGCCGCCTCGGCCTGACCACCGGCGAGTGGGACGCGCGCGCCGCCGCCAACATGATCATGGGCGCGCTCTTCAGCGACGCAATGGGACGCGACACCATGCCCGAACGCTACCCCTACAGCATGCGCGACGCGGTGGAGTCCTACGTGGACCTGCTCGTCCGCGCCATCGGCGCCCAGCCCCTGGCCCGCCGCCCACGAGGACGAGGACGAACCGCACCATGACACGTGACGCCGTACGCCCACTGGCCGCCAGCCTGGGCCTCATCCTGACGCTCGCCGCCGCCGCGCACGCCCAGACGGCCCCGCTCACGCTCGCCGACGCCATCCGGCTGGCGGCCGATCGCAGCGAGTCGGTCCAGATTGCCGTGGCTGGCGAGTCGCGCGCCGAAGCCGGCGTACAGACGGCACTCAGCCAGCGGCTGCCCCAGGTGAACGGCATGGCGAGCTATACCCGCACGCTGGCGTCCGAGTTCAGCTCGGCCTTCGAGTCCACCGGCCCCATCTGCGATCCGTTCATGGTCGACGCGACCCGCCCGCTTGCCGACCGCGTGGCCGAGATCGAACGCGCCGCCAGTTGCGGCGCGCTCGGCGGCGGGGGCGGCTTCGACTTCGAGAACCTGCCGTTCGGCCAGCGCAACATCTACCAGGTGGGGCTCGAGGTCGCACAGGCCGTCTATGCGGGCGGCCGCATCTCGGCCCAGCAGCGGCAGGCCGACCTCTCACGCGAGGGCGCCGCGATCACCACGTCGCTCACCCGCGCGCAGCTCACGCTCGACGTGACACGCGCGTTCTACGACGCCGCGCTGGCCGATCGGCTCGTGGCGATCGCCGAGTCGGTCTACGCGCAGGCCGAGGCCGCCTACGAACAGACGCGCCTGGCCTTCGAGGCCGGACGTCAGCCCGAGTTCGAACAGCTGCGCGCACAGGTGGAACGCGACAACCAGCGCCCCACGCTCATCCGCCGTCGCGCCGAACGCGACGTGGCCTACCTTCGCCTTCGTCAGGTCCTCGAGCTGCCGGCCGACGCGCCCCTGACGCTCGACGTCGACCTCGAGAACCCCGCACTGCCTCCCCCGCTGCCGTTTGCCGACGCGCTGGCCGCCGCGCGTGGCGTCGAGGCAGCCGACTCGCTGAGCGTGCGGCAGTCGAGCACCCTCGTTTCGATTCGCGAGGCGGGCATCACGCTCGCCCGCGCCGAACGGCTGCCGAGCCTCAGCCTTGTCTCTTCACTCGCCGGGGTCGGCTACCCCGGCAACGGGGTCTTCCCGAGCGTCGGTGACTTCCGGGCGAACTGGACGGTCGGGGCGGTCGTGCGGATGCCGCTCTTCACGGGCGGCCGCCTGCGTGCCAGCGAGCAGTCGGCGCGCGCCGACCTCACCGAGGCGCGCGCACAGCTGCAGCAGACGCGCGAACTCGTCGCGCTCGATCGGGCCACGGCGCTCCAGGACCTGACCGCGGCCGAGGCGCTCTGGGAAGCCAGCGCCGGGACGGTGCAGCAGGCCCAGCGTGCCTACGAGATCGCCGAACTGCGCAACCGCGAGGGCCTCTCGACCCAGCTCGAGCTGTCGGACTCGCGCGTCTCGCTCGAAATCGCCCAGGCCAATCGGGTCGTCGCTGCACGCGACGTCCAGGTGGCACGCGCCCGCGTCGCGCTGCTGCCGAATCTCCCCGCGGGGGCGCGATGACCGTCGCCCGCCTCATCGTCCCAGGAGCTCCCATGCGTGCCGCCCGTTCCCAGTCCGCCACCGGCCTCACCGCCGCCGTTTTCCTCGTTTCCGCGATGGCCACCGCGTGCAGCCCGTCGCAGCCGGCCACGGCCAGCACGACCACCGATGCGTCGATCGTGCGGCTCGCACCGGAGAACGTGACGACGGCGGTGGTCGACGAGATCTCGTCGGGACCGATCGTGTCCGGCCAGTTGACGCCCGCGCGTCAGGCGTCGGTCCGCGCGCAGGTTGGCGGGTCGATCGTCGCGCTCGCCGTCGATCGCGGTCAGATGGTCCGCGCCGGCGCGGAAATCGCCCGCATCTCGGCGCGCGACCTCGAAGCGTCGCGCACCTCGGCGCTGGCCGCCGTGCGCTCGGCCGAGACCTCGCTCGAGGTCGCGAAGAGCGAGGCCGATCGCACCGCATCGCTCGTCAAGGGCGGGGCGCTCGCCGCGCGCGACCTCGAACAGGCGCAGAACGGCGTGTCGGCGGCCGAGGCACAACTGGCCGCCAGCCAGGCGCGCGTCACCAGCGTGGACCAGTTGCTGGCCGACACCTTCGTCCGCGCGCCGTTCGACGGCATCGTCAGCGCGCGCCCGGCCAGCATTGGCGATGTCGTGACGCCCGGTGCCGAACTGGTGACGATCATCGACCCGTCGAGCATGCGGCTCGAGGCGCTCGTGCCGTCCGACCAGGTGCCGGCCATCACGCCCGGCGCGAAGGTGCGCTTCACGATCCGCGGCGCACCGGGGGATTTCATCGGGACGATCGACCGCATCAACCCGACCGCCGATCCGATCACGCGCCAGGTGTCGTGCTTCGTCACACTGCCCAACTCGGGCGGACGACTCATCGCGGGCCTGTTTGCCGAGGGCCGCGTCGAGAGCGTCACGCACCGCGGCATCGTGGTGCCGATTGCCGCCGTCGATGAAACGGGCACGCGCCCGACCGTCACACGCGTCACGACCGGCAAGGCCGAGATCGTGCCCGTCACGCTCGGTCCGCGCCAGCCCGACACCGAGCGCGTCGAACTGCTCGACGGCATCAGTGCCGGCGACGTCCTCGTGGTCGGGTCGGCTCGCAACATCGCCGCCGGCACGCCCGTTCAGGTCATCCAGTAGCCGCGCCCGGGACTCCGCATGTTCATATCCGACCTGTCCATCCGCCGCCCCGTGCTCACCGTGGTGAGCATGCTGGCGCTCGTCATCTTCGGGCTCGTGTCGTTCGTGCTCCTGCAGACCGACGAGTTTCCCGACGTGGCCGTCCCCATCGTGGTCGTCGCAACGCCGTACCCCGGCGCATCGCCCGACAATGTCGAACGCGAGATCGTCGAGCCGATGGAGGAAGCCATCAGCGGCATCAGCGGCGTCACGCGCGTGACGTCGAACGCGCTCGACGGCTTCGCCACCATCATCATCGAGCTCGACTACGACCGGAACCTCCAGGAAGCCACGCAGGAGGTGCGCGACAAGCTCAGCGAAATCCGCAACGACCTGCCGGTCGAGATGGAGGAGCCGATCCTCACGCGCGTCAATCCGGTCGACTTCCCGATCGTCTCGGCGGCCCTGTCCTCCGATGTCCTCTCGGTCGAGCAGCTGAGCGTGCTGGCCGATCCGGGCATCAGCCGCCGCCTGCGGGCGCTGCCCGGCGTGGGGTCGGTCGACGTGGCGGGCGCCGAGACGCGCGAGATGACGGTCGATCTGCATCCCGAGGCGCTGGCCGCCGCCAATGTCGGCATTGGCGAGGTGGTGGCCGCGCTGTCGATGCAGAACCTCGCGGCGCCCGTGGGCCGGCTGCTCGGCCAGCACGACGAGCGCACGATCCGGCTTGGTGGCCGCGTGCTGACCGCCGAGGAGTTCCGCACCGTGATCGTGGCGACGCGCGACGGCCGGGTGATTCGGCTCGGCGACGTGGCCGACGTGCGCGTGGGCATCCAGGAACCGCGCACCGCCGCGAGTTTCTCGGGTCAGGAAGCCGTCGGCATCGACGTCAAGAAGTCCAAGGGCTACAGCACGACCGCCGTCGCCGAGTCGGTGCTGGCCGAGCTCGAGGCGATTCGCACGACGCTCCCCGAAGGGGTGACACTCAACGTCGTGCGCGACTCGGGCACGCGCGTCGCCAATTCGGTGGCGAGCGTCCAGTCGGCACTCATCGAAGGCGCGGCCCTCACCGTCCTGACGGTCTTCCTGTTCCTCAACTCGTGGCGATCGACCGTCATCACCGGCCTCGCGCTGCCCGTGTCGGTCATCGCCTCGTTCGTGGCCGTGCTGGCTTTCGGGTTCACGCTCAACACGATGTCGCTGCTCGGCCTCTCGCTGGCCATCGGCATCCTGATCGACGACGCGATCGTGGTGCGCGAGAACATCGTGCGCCACGTGGAAATGGGCAAGGACCACTACACCGCGGCGCGCGACGGCACGGCCGAGATCGGGCTGGCCGTGGCCGCCACCACGTTCTCGATCGTCGTCGTGTTCGTGCCGATCGCATTCATGGGCGGCGTGGCGCAGCAGTGGATGGCGCCGTTCGCCCTGACGATCGCCTGCTCGGTGCTCGTCTCGCTGTTCGTCTCGTTCTCGCTCGACCCGATGCTGTCGGCCTACTGGCCCGACCCGCACGTGAAGACCGAGGACCGGTGGATCGGCGCTCGCCTGCTGGTTCGCTTCAACGACTGGTTCAATGCCCAGGCCGAGCGCTACAAGCGCGTCATCTCGTGGGCGCTGCGCCATCGCGTCGCAATGATGACGCTGGCGCTCGTGACATTCGTCGCCGCGCTCGCCATGCCCGCCATGGGCTACCTCGGCGGCGAGTTCTTCCCGGTGTCCGACAACTCGGAGTTCTCGATCAACGTGGAAACCCCCGCCGGGTCGAACCTGGCCTACACGAACCAGAAACTCGAGGAGGTGGCCGCCATCGCGCGCTCGATCCCGGGTGTCTCGCACACGTATGCGACGGTCGGCGGGCAGACGGGCGCCGTCGACGAGGGCACGATCTACGTCGCGCTGATCCCCAAGGCCGAGCGGGAACACAATCAGGAGGAAATCGCGCGCGAGATCCGCAAGCGGTTTGCGGAAGTGGGCGGCGCGACGGCCGCGGTCCAGACGAGCGGCTTCGACAACCAGAAGCAGATCCAGGTGCAGTTGAGCGGGCCCGACGTGGCCACGCTCAGCCGCATTGCCGACGAGGCGCTGACGCTGGTCCGACAGGTGCCCGGCGCCGTCGACGTCGGTCTGTCGACGCGCGGCCAGAAACCCGAGCTCGACGTCCGCGTCGACCGCGCGATGGCCGGCTCGCTCGGAATCCGCGTCGCGGACGTGGCGCAGTCGCTCCGGCCCGCCTTCGCTGGCATCGACGCCGGCGACTGGGTGGACCCGACCGGCAAGACGCGCGACGTGACGGTGCGGTTCGCGCCCGAAAGCCGCGGCCACACCGCCGACCTGTCGCGCCTGCCGCTGCTCGTGACGGGGCCGGAGGGTCCGACCACCGTGCCGCTCGGCCACCTGGCGTCGATTCGTCCCTCGGTCGGCCCCTCGCGCATCGACCATCTCGACCGTCAGCGCGTCATCAGCGTGCAGGCCAACACCGAGGGGCGCCCCCTCTCCGACGTCGTCGGCGACATCGAGGCGCGGCTGTCGACGATCCAGATGCCGGCCGGCTACACGTTCTCCCAGGGCGGGCAGACGCGCGATCAGATCGAGGTCTTCACGCGCATTCTCACGGCGCTCGGTGTGGCCGTGGTGCTCATGTACCTCGTGCTCGTCGTGCAGTTCGGGTCGTTCCTCGATCCGCTGGCCATCATGCTGTCGCTGCCGCTCTCGCTCATCGGCGTCGTCGGCGCGCTGATGCTGACGGGCGACACGCTCAACATCATGAGCATGATTGGCGTGATCCTGCTGATGGGGATCGTGGCCAAGAACGCCATCCTGCTCATCGACTTCGCCAAGTGGGCGGAGGAGAAGGGCACGCCGCGGCGCGAGGCGATTATCGAGGCGGGGCGCACGCGCCTCCGGCCGATCCTGATGACGACCTTCGCGCTGATTGCGGGCATGGTGCCGGTGGCGCTCGGCCAGGGCGAAGGCGCCGACTTCCGCGCGCCGCTCGGCCGCGCGATTATCGGCGGCGTGATCACGTCGACCGTGCTGACGCTGCTCGTGATCCCGACCTTCTACGACATCCTGGCCGGCATGCGCGACCGGGTGCGACGGATGCTGGGGCGACCGACAGGACACGCGGCGCGATCGTCACACGCCGCGTGACGTCTCCCGCTAACGGAGATAGGCCGGCACGTTCCGGCAATCTGCCGGACTTCAGCGTCAGTCAGCGGCAGCGCCGTGCGGACGGTGGCCCACGCCTCGCGGGGAGTGAGGGCGGAAGTCCGATCCGCCGAAGGGCCGCACCCCAGCGTGAGGTGACGGCCGCCGCTGGCGGGGCTCGAGATCGACACATCGAAGTGGAGCCGTTCGAGGTGCGCGGGTTTCCGGTAGTCGACCACAGAATTGCCGATGCCTTTGCCATGATGGCGACGTCGGTCCCAGATGTGAATCAGCTGTCCGAGGCAATCACGCTCTGAGGCTGACGATCGGATCCACTCGCGCCGCGCGTCTCGATGGGAGCAGCGCGGCGATGACGCCAACCGCGCAGACGATTCCCGACACGCCCGCGTAAACGGAAATATCGACGGGCGTGACGCCGAAGAGCAAGCTGCTGAAACCGCGCGACAGCCACCACGCAACTGGCACCCCGACGGCCAGGCCAGTTCCGGTGAGCGTGAGCACCGACGTGAGAACCTGCTGCGCGATCTGGCGTGGCGATGCGCCGAGCGCCATCCGCACCCCGATCTCGTTCGTCTGCTGCGCCACCACGGAACTGGCTACCGCGTAGATCCCGGCCGCACCGATGAGCACGCCGACCAACCCGAATACCGACATCACGCCGGCATTGAAGCGCCGCATCATGGTGGCCCGGCGTATGACCTCGTCACCGGTATGAATGTAATTCTTGTGACCAGGGCCAACCGGCTCGAGTGTCTCGGCGATGTGCGCCGCAATTGTGTCAGTCGGGCCCGTCGTGCGCACGAGGAGGGTCGCATACCCACGCCTTCTCTGTTCTGGCGGAAAATACGCGGCCATCTGCAGATCCTGCTCAGGACCTTTCGCCCGGATCGACGGCACGACGCCGACCACCGTGTGCACTCCATCCGGCCGAGTGGCACGCACCTGACGGCCGATGGGATCCCCTTCTCCAAACAGCCGTCGCGCGACGACGTCGTCGAGCACGACCGGACGTGCCGAGTCGTCCATCCAGGTCGACCCTCTGAGAAACGCGATGCCCGCCACGCCGAAATAGTTCGGGGTGACGCCATACTGCAGCACTTCGAACGGCGGCTCGGCCGGTGCGGCTGGTGACGACACGTTCGTTGTCACCCACACTCCGGTTCCGAAAAGCGAGATCATCGCGCCGGTCGATTCCGCCACGTCGGCTACGCCTGGTACCCGGCGCAGCCGCGCCAGAACCTCGTCCACGCCGCCTTGGTATGGCATCCTCGGGGCCACGCTGATCAGCTGGCTGCGATCGACGCCGAGGTCCACGCCGACGACGCGCACGAGGCTCGCGACGAACAGCCACGACATCACGAGTAGCACCGTCACGGTTGCGACCTCCGTGACGAGAAACGCGCGGCGCCAACGCCCGCGGCCACCGGAAGTCGACGGGGCGCCATCTTTCAGCGATGTGACAACGGGCACGCGCGAGGCCTGCAGGGCTGGAACGAGCGAGAAGAACACACCAGTGAGGATCGCGAACACCACCGCGGCAGCCATCACACGGCCGTTGAGCGCGATGCCGGGCGCCTGCGAGATGCCCAGTGGCAGCGTAGAGAACATGTGCCTCGCAAGGTCTACGCCCCAGACGGACAGCAGAAGCGCGAACGCCGTTGCGGCGAGCGACAGGAGCAGTCCTTCGGCGACGATACCGCCAGCGATTCGGCTGCCGGTGGCACCGAGCGATGCGCGGAGGGCCAGCTCGCGCGCGCGGCGTATGGAGCGCGAGAGCATCAGGTTGGCGGCATTGGCGCAGCCCAGAAGTACGAGCAAACCGGATGCGCCGAGCGCCAACCACATCCAGCGGCTCACACGCTCGCGTTCGTCGTCGAGCAGGCCGGTCACGACCGGCATCCACTCGGGCGCTCCGGTCAACGAACGGAGTTCGTCGGCCACCATCGAACGTGTTCGATCTGACCGCATGCGCGCAAGGATGCCCATTCCGCCCGTTTGATCGCG
>JBIQJY010000060.1:2047-3830 GCA_044507065.1 Acidobacteriota bacterium | reverse complement strand
GAAACTCGTCCGTCACGTCGCCGATGGTCGATGACTGGCCGTGCATCGTCATGAAAGAGGCGACGGCATCGAGCGTGCTGGAATGGTCGTGCAGTTGCCAGAAGACTTCGCCGTTGATCCGCACTTTCCGCGCCTGCGAGTCAAAACTGTCGATCGTCACGATGCGATCGCCATCTCTGATTGGAAGTGGCCTCAGCAGCACGGCATCAAACACCGAGAAGGTGATCGTCCCGGCCGTGATGCCGACCGCCAGCACGCCTGCGACAGACGCCGAGTGCCATGAAGCCCGGCGCAGCGCACGGTACGCGTCGCGCACGACAAGCCCGATCGCCCGCAGCGCTGTTGGAACCGGAACGCCCCGCAGGTCGCGCACACTCTCAGTGGTTGACGGGAGGCTTCCGAACGTCAGTCGCGCGCGGCGACGCGCTTCCGCAGGTGCGACGCCCCGGCGGACGTATTCGTCCTGGAGCATTCCGAGGTGTGCCTCGAGCTCCTCCGCGAGCTCATGGTCTTCAGAGCGGCGGAAGAACATGGCCCTCAACCGGTGGAGCGCCCGTCGTCCGCGGCGGATCACGACGACGACCCCTTCAAGGCAACGAACCTCGCGATGATGCCGGTCGTCTGATCCCACTCTCGCAGAGCGGCGTCGAGGCGTTTCTGTCCACGCCTGGTGATGCGGTAGAACTTCGCACGGCGGTTGTTTTCCGAAACACCCCAGGTCGCGTCGATCGCGCCTTCCTGCACGAGCCGCACGAGCACGGGATACAGCGTGCCGTGATTGATGGACAGCAGGTCGCCGCTGGTCTGCTCGATCCTCTGCGCGATGCCGTAGCCGTGCTGGGGCCCCATGGCCTGCAGCGTCTTCAGCACCATCAAACTCAGCGTCCCCTGCCAGACGTCTGTCTTCTCACTCATTTGTGATTCCCACAAGAGTCTGCACCCGTTCTTGTGGGAACGCAAGAGGAGCCCCGGAGCCCCTACCGGGCACCTGCTGGACTAGGATGATGGCCGTGCCCCAAACGACCGACCGTCGAGGCATCGTCAGATGGCTGATCTCGTCGTGTCTCTTCTGGACGGCGGTCGGCCTGTTCTTCGCCATCCAGCTTCGTTTTGCCGGCCTGGGCTGGCGAGAGGCCCTCGACTGGAGTCTGGCGCGCTCCTATTCCTGGGGACTGCTCACCCCGATCATCTTCCTGTTCGACCGGTGGGCTGTCGACCGATTCGCCCTCCGGTGGCGAGTGCTCCTTCACGTGCCGCTCGGCGTGGCGTGCACGCTGGCCGCGATTCTCGTGCGACTCGCGGTTCGTCCACTTCGCGGCGCTCCAATGCCCGACGACGTGTTCGTCTTCGTGGCCGAACGTGCCGTTCCGGACCTGACCTTCTACGTCGCCATCGCGTTCGTCTCGATGGTGCGCGCCTACGCGAACTACATGCGGGCACGGGTCAGCAGCGCGCAGGACCGCGCGGTCGCCCTGGAACGGAGGCTCGCCGAGGCGCAGCTGAACAACCTCAAGGCACAGCTCCAGCCACACTTCCTCTTCAACGCACTCAATACGATCAGTTCGCTGACTGAATCGGACCCTGGCCTGGCACGCCGTCTGATGGCGCGCCTCGGCGACCTGCTGCGTGTGTCGCTCGCGCACACGTCACGCCCACTGGTGACGCTCGGAGAGGAGTTGACGTTCCTCGACGACTACCTGAGCATCGAATCGGCACGCTTCGAAGACCGAATGAGCGTGAGCGTCGATGTCGACGACGACCTCGTCGACGTTCTCGTGCCGAG
>JBIQJY010000060.1:0-1947 GCA_044507065.1 Acidobacteriota bacterium | reverse complement strand
TCATCCGGGTGCTCGTAGCTGACGATGAGAAGCACGGGCGTGAGCGGCTGCGCCGGTTACTGACCCGCAGCGGGCGTGTCGAGTTGGTCGGCTGCTGTTCCAGCGGCGCGGAGGCGCTCGACGCGGTTCAGCGATCTGCGGCGGCCGCGGCGCCGATCCACCTGCTGTTCCTCGATGTCCAGATGCCCGAGGTGACCGGCCTTGCCGTCGCCGAAAGACTCGTCGACCTGCTGCCGCCGGAAGCGACGCCCACCGTCGTGTTCGTGACGGCACACGACGAGTACGCCCTGCGAGCCTTCGAGGCCCAGGCGGTGGACTACCTGCTGAAGCCGTTCAGCGACGAGCGGTTCTCGGCCGCGCTCGACAGGGCAATCCGGCAGGTTCGCGCCGGTCACGCGCACGCCCTCGTGTCGCGGCTGCAAGGGTTGCTCGGCGATCTGCCGCGGCCCGCAGTCGAAGCCGTTGCGGATTCGCCCGCCCCACGCAGGACGCTCGACCGCATCCTCGTCAAGGGGCCGAATCGCGTGCGACTGCTGCCGGTCGATCAAATCAGCTGGATTGAGGCCGAGGGCATGTATGTGAAGCTGCACACGCGCGATGGCACGACGCATCTGCACCGGGCGCTGCTGGGATCCCTGGAAGGCGCACTGGACGAGCGACGGTTCGTCCGCATCCATCGGTCGACGATCGTGAACATCGACGTGGTCGAGGAGCTTCGCCAGGATGCGCACGGCGATCACGCCGTGGTGCTGCGCAACCGCACCGAACTGCGCGTCGGCCGACGCTTTCGCGAACGTCTGCAAGCGAGACTCGGCCAGCCGCTCTGATCGCGGCCTGACGGCTGTTGGTCACCGCTAACCGGCGTTCGTCACAAATGCCTCGGTGCCGTCGACGTGTGCCCGTAGCCTCCACACGACGCGGCGCACGAACCGTGCGGCCCGGCGTCAGACGCAGGAGGCCCCGACAATGCGGACGCTCGCACTCGCCATCGTCGCTACGTTCAGCGTGGTGGCGCATCTTCACGCGCAATCACCAGCCGGCAAGTGGCTGGGCGCCACGCCCGATGGCGGCTCGCTCGGGCTTGACCTGACCGTGACCGGAGACGCCGTGACGGGAACGCTGGTCGTGATCCGGGACGGCCAGGCCCTTCCCGTGATTGTGCAGGACGGCCGCCTGACGGGCGCCGTCGTGGACTTTCGGGTTGCGTTCGGCCCCGAGCAGTCGGCATTCCGCGCTGAGGCATCGGGCGACACGCTCGTGCTCCGCACGTTGGCGCCGGAGGCCCAGAGCGCGGCAACAACCGTCACGTTGAGGCGGGTTCAAGCGCTTCCTGACGTGCCGTTGAATCCGCTCGCGACGACAGCGCCGGCATCGGCGCCGTCTGGCTGGCGCGCCCACAATCGTATGGCGACCGTGGTCCGTGAATCGGATCGGGAGTTTCTGAGGGTAGACGGCCGCCTCGGCGACGGAGTCATCTGGCGTGACGGCGCATCGCTCGTCGACGGCGCAATTGAGTTCGACGTTCGCGGTCGGAACCAGCCCGGACAGAGCTTCGTGGGCGTCGCGTTCCGCGGCCTCGACGACGCGACCTACGATGGCATCTACTTTCGCCCCTTCAACTTCAAAGCTGCAGAGCCGGGGCGGCTCCGCGCCGTCCAGTTCATCTCGCACCCGGATCATCCCTGGGACCGACTCAGAAAGGAGAGCCCGGGCCGCTACGAGAGTGCGATCACGCCGGTGCCGGATCCCGACAGCTGGTTCCACGTGCGTGTCGTCGTCGACAGCACACGCGTGGAGGTGTTCGTCGACGGATCAACGACTCCCGCCCTCACGGTCGAGACGATTGCGCCACCCCGGGGAAGCATGGTCGGCCTGTGGGTCGGTAACGGATCGGGAGGAGACTTCGCCAACCTGCGCGTGACGCCGAAGTAGCTGAGGCGCGCTCGG
>JBIQJY010000059.1:18071-21110 GCA_044507065.1 Acidobacteriota bacterium | reverse complement strand
ACTGGCGCGCCCGGCAGGTCTCGAACCTGCGACCCTCGGCTTAGAAGGCCGATGCTCTATCCACTGAGCTACGGGCGCGTCGGTCGCATTGTACCGTGCGCGAAGCGCTTCCCCCGATGTCGCGACCCGTCTGTGTCACCAGCCAGCCGTCCGCCTCGCGTGATTCCCGCCGGCCTTCGCGCTACGCTGTACGGGTGACGCCGGAAGTGAGACGGATTGCCACGCGGGTCGTCTGGTGGAAGACGCCGGAGCAGGCCGTATCGCGCCTCGATGATTTCCTGAGCCGGGTGATGACGCTCGGTACCATCGCGGACGTGAACACGGTCGAGGTCACCTACGGAGCCGACCGGTTGAGATCGGCGTTACGTGCGGCTTCACCGGGGATCTTCGATGTCCGCTCGTGGCACTACTGGCACCATCGACTCGGGCTGGGCCCTGCCGGCCCGCTGCCCTCGCGTCGCTTCGAATGAACACCCTCACGCCGCACGTACACATCCTTCCCGCCGGGCAGCGTCGCCTCTGGAACGAATTTCGCTCGGCGCTGCCGGAATCGTTCGTCCTGTACGGCGGCACGGCCATCGCCTTGCGAACCGGCAGCCGCCAGTCGGAAGACTTCGACTTCTTCACCAACGATGCGATCGATGCCCACTCGCTGGCGGCCAGACTTCCGTTCCTCGCGGGCGCCGAACTGATACAGGCTGCGCCGTCGACAGCGACGTTTCTCGTCGATCGGGACGGCCCGGTGAAGGTGTCGTACTTTGGCGGTCTCACACTCGGTCGCGTGGGCGCCCCGTCGATCTGCGCGGACACCGGCGTGCGCGTCGCATCCCTGCTGGATCTCGCCGCGCAGAAGGTTCGTGTGATCCAGGTTCGAGCCGAACGTAAGGATTACAGCGACATCGCGACGCTGCTGGACCACGGCATCACGCTGCCTCGAGCCCTCGGCGCGGCGGACGCTCTCTATTCCGACTTCGCGCCACTCGTCAGCCTCAAAGCGTTGTCGTACTTCGACGATGGCGATCTGGCGGACCTGCCGGAAGCGGTGAAGCGGCGGTTGTCGCGTGCGGCCGCGGAACTCCGCGCGACCGACGCCGTGCCACTGGCCAGCGCGACGCTGACCTGAGACTCAACCCCAATTCATCGCCCCACCCGGTTACCAGCGAAATGACCGCCCCACCCACACAGCCGTCCCCACCCAACATCATCGTGAAGACCGACATCGCCGTCATCGGTGCCGGCCAGGCGGGACTGTCGGCCGCCTATCATCTCGCCAGGCGCGGGCTGGCCGCCCGACGCGGCTTTGTGGTGCTGGACCGATCGGAGCAGCCCGGGGGAGCGTGGCAGCATCGGTGGCCGTCGCTCACGCTCAGCACGGTCAACCGCATCCACGACCTGCCCGGCCTGCGCTTCGCGGATGTCGTCGGACCGGGCGTCGATGACGTCCAGGCGAGCATCGCCGTGCCGGAGTACTTCGCGGCCTACGAGGCCCGGTTCGACCTGCCCGTCCATCGTCCCGTCGACGTGAAGGTCGTGTGCGCCCGCGGTGACCGCTTCGTCGTCGAGGCGGACCGCCTGCGCGTGTCAGCGCGCGGCATCATCAACGCCACGGGTACCTGGGAACACCCCTACATCCCCGAATATCCCGGTGCGGATCGATTCCTGGGGCGCCAGCTCCACACCCGCGACTACACGACGGCCGCCGACTTCACCGGCCAGCACGTCGTCATCGTGGGCGCCGGCATCTCGGCCATCCAGCTGCTCGACGAGATCTCGCAGGTCACGACCACGACGTGGGTGACGCGACGCCCGCCGGAATTCCGCTCGGGCCCTTTCGACGAAAACGCCGGACGTGCGGCGGTCGCCATGGTCGAAGACCGCGTGCGGCGCGGCCTGCCGCCGGCGTCGGTCGTCTCGGTGACCGGCATCCCCGTCACGCCGGCAGTCGAACGGATGCGCGCGCGCGGCGCGCTCGAACGCCATCCGATGTTCGACGAGATCGTTCCGGAGGGCGTGAAGTGGGCGGATGGAACGATCAGGCGCGCCGACGTCATCCTCTGGTGCACCGGGTTCCGCAGCGCGCTCGACCACCTTGCGCCCGTCATCCAGCGCAGCGCAGGCGGCGGCATCGTGATGACGGGACGCCTCGCCACGCAGGTGGCGCATGATCCGCGCATCCACCTGGTGGGCTACGGACCGTCGGCCTCGACGATTGGCGCGAACCGCGCCGGCGGCGCCGCGGCCGCCGAACTGATGGCGCATCTCGAACTGCCATAGCGGAACGGTGCACACCCGACGGCCGTGCGCCCTGCGGCCTACGGACGTTCGATGACGTGCCGCTCTCCTTCCCTGACGATGGCCGCTTGTTCAACAGCGATGGTCCGTTGGAGGATCCAGCCGCCAGCGGCGTCCAGTACGGACAGTTTCACGTTGTACGCCCCGGGGGGCAGTGCGACTTCAAACGTCCCATCGGCCTTCAGCATCGCGTTGTAGGCCCTCATGGGCACCTCGCGTCCGTCGGGCGATACGACCTCCGCATCGAGCCGCAAGCCCAGCCGCTGGTTCCCGGGCATCAAATCGAGCCGATACGCGCTCAGGTCGTCGCCGAGATCGTGCTGCCGCAGGAAGCTGCGACCGAGCCGCCCGCTGAGGACGCCGGCTTCTGTCTGGACCACCACAAACGGATTGGCGTATGTCGCCTGCGTCGCAAACCGAGACGGCCAGAGGTTGTCGTCGAACGAGAACGGTCGCTGCCGGTCCGCCCGCCCCAATTGGAAGCTCCCGCCCGCCGACGTCGAGTACGTCCGGAAGAACGGATCCTCGTCGAACGCCGGTACGTCGAACGCAAACGCGCCGTTCGCGTCGGTTCGGCTGCGCGCCACCTGGATGCTGGGAGCCCCACCATCCAGGTAGCCGAAGTACGGCATGGCTTCGAGCAGGTTGTAGCTGAGTTCCAGATCCTGCCCGACGACTGCGCGACCACGCGAGTCGACCAGGCGACCATTCATCCGGACCCTCGCCAGGGGCGTGAGTTTCGGCTCG
>JBIQJY010000059.1:0-17971 GCA_044507065.1 Acidobacteriota bacterium | reverse complement strand
CGGTGGGACGCCAGCTTGTCCGAAGTAGATATGGACCGCTTCCGGCTCGATACCGGCCGGGATGCGGACGAGAAGGCCCGTCGGTGGCCCCTGCGCAGCCGCGAGGCCGACGGCGACGACGCCGGCCATCAGTAACGCCCGCGCGATCACCCTCATGGCCTACATGTCCTTGCGCCGATGGTAGGTCACGCGCCAGTCATCGGCGTACTCGGCGTAGTGGCCCTTGAAGTGATCGAACGGCAGGATGGTCCACGGTGCCAGCGGCGAGGTGCCGTTCTTGCTGAAGAGCAGGTCATCAGCCAGGTACACGGCGGCATGAAACAGCACGCCGCGCGCGTCGCTGAAGGCCACCACGTCGCCCAGCTGGAAGCCGTCCTGGACGAGGAAGTAGTCGGTCTTCAGCCGCTCCATCGCATACTGCGGTTCGAGGTACCGATCGTCGGGCACCTCGTTGAAGAAATTGAGCGCGGTCCAGAGGCAGTTGGCCAGGTTGGATCGCTGCATGTCGGCCACGGTGGGCCGCGGATAGCGGTACAGGTGCTGCCTCGCGATCGGCGGCAGCAGGTGGCTGATGTCGATCAGCCGGTACGGCACGTCTCCGGCCGTCGTGCCGCGCTCGACGGACTCGAGCAGCGGACGAAGGTCGGTGCGGCGTCCCCCGCGTCCCCAGTACTCGACCAGCTCGTCGATCGACGACCGGTCGCTCACCTGCAGGCGAACGAGCAGCGTCGCCTGCCGCAGCAGCCGTTTGGCCAGCCGCTGCAACTCGTCGGGGTCGGCAATCCGGGGCCGCACCCGTTCGATGTCCGCAAAGAACAGGAAACCGTTGTGCCGGTAGACGTAGGGCGCCACGAGCTGCCGCGTCTCGGCCGATACCATCGACGTCCCCAGCCACTCGTCGACCGAGGTACCCGCATACCGATAGGCGCCCAGCTGATCGAAGTTGACCGAGACATCCGTATCCGCCATCGCCGCGGCGCGTCCCAGCGCTGTATAGATGCGCGCGCGCACGTCGGGACTCAGCGTGCGCGCGAGTTCGGGGTCGGGCGTCACCAGGAGCCCACGCGCCCGCTCGGACGACCGTGCACCGGCGCGCAGGCGGGCGGCATCCTCGCGCGACAGGCCGAACGAGACAAGCCGCGTCTCGAGCTCGTCGCCAGTCATCGCCGGGAAATACCAGACCGACGGCTGTACCTCGCCCCACTGGCGCGACACGTATTCGATGGGCGGCGAAATGGCCACGGGCGTCGTGACCAGCTGGCCCCACGGCCCCACGCGGCCCACGACCGTCGGCGCCGCCGTCGCCGGCGCGCCGGTTTCCTCGGGCGCCGTGGCGTTGCCGGACATGACGATGGCGACGACAATCCACGGGACCAGGACGAGTGCACTCAGCGTCAACAGCCAGCGGCGCGAGACGGTGATGCTTCCCCCGCGCGCACCACCATCCGGCTGGCCGACCTTCCCGACCGGTGTTCCCGACATCGTTACCCCTCGCGCGACTCAGCCGCCGGCCATGGCGCCGACAATCAGGAATGGCTCCCGGCCCGACGCCACCGCCTCGGGCAGCGTGCTGTCCACCCCGGCGTGCGACCAGTCCTCCTCGCACGCGAAGAACCGCACGAGCGGCCGTCGCTCGCGCGTCACGTGATCCCGCATCGTGCCACGCAGCATCGGGAACGTCGTCTCGATGGCGTCGAGAATGGCCGCCGGCGTCACCGGCGGCGGCACCACGACGGTCACCTCACTGCCCACCCGGGCGAGCGTGCGCAGGTGCACGGGAAGCACGACACGGATCATGGCAGGGTCTGCACTTCCACCGACAACACGGGCGGCAGATCGCGCGCGATCGCCATCCAGTGGTCGCCCGCATCGGCCGAGGCGTACACCTGACCGCCGGTGGTTCCGAAATAGATGCCGCACTGATCGAGCGCGTCGACGGCCATCGCATCGCGCAGGACGTTGACGTAGCAGTCGCGCTGCGGCAGGCCGTCGGTCAGCGCTTCCCACTCGTGCCCGCCCGTGCGGCTGCGGTAGACGCGCAGGCGCCCGTCGGGCGGATAGTGCTCGGAATCGCTCTTGATCGGCACGACGTAGATGGTTTCGGGATCGTGTGCGTGGACGTCAATCGGAAACCCGAAATCCGACGGCAGGTTCCCGCTCACCTCGGTCCACGACTCGCCGCCGTTGTCGCTGCGCATGACGTCCCAGTGCTTCTGCATGTAGAGCACATCGGGCCGCGTGCGGTGCATGGCGAGCCGATGCACGCAGTGCCCGGCCTCGGCATCGGGATTCGGGATGCCATCCGACTTCAGGCCGCTGTTGATGGCGCGCCACGACCGGCCGGCGTCATCGCTGCGAAAGGCACCTGCCGCGGAAATCGCGACGAAGATACGCCCGGGATGTGCCGGATCGAGCAGGATCGTGTGCAGGCACAGGCCGCCGGCGCCCGGCTGCCACCCGGCTGCCGTGTGGTGCGTGCGCAGCCCGGCCAGTTCGGACCACGTCGCGCCGCCGTCGACCGTATGAAACAACGCGGCGTCCTCGGCGCCCGCGTATACCTCGTCCGGATTGGTCAGCGACGGCTCGAGGTGCCACACGCGCTTGAACTCCCAGGGATGTGGCGTGCCGTCGTACCAGAGGTGGTTACCGGTGGGCCCGTCATAGACGAACTGGTTACCCGCCGGGGTCCAGTTGCGTCCCCCGTCATCGGACCGCTGGAGGATCTGCCCAAACCACCCGGTATGTTGCGACGCATACAGGCGGTCGGGATCGACGGGCGATCCCTTGACGTGAAACACTTCCCAGCCGCCAAAGAATGGGCCGTTGACGTTCCAGTTCCGGCGCTGCCCGTCGGCGGTCAGGACAAATGCACCCTTGCGCGTACCGACGAGTACTCGTACTCCGCTCATCCTGTCGCTCCAGTCGAACGTAATAAAAACGGGGGGACCTCGTTAATTATAGCCACACCGGTAGAAGTCGTAGATACTGAACGAGCGCGGCGGGCCCGGATCGTCCGATTGCTTCCGCGCGGGAGGTTCGTCGTGGCAAAAGGAATGACTCCGGAGAACATCGGCTCGGCGCTGGGGCAGCTTGCCAACAGGGTCGACGCCTGGAAGAAGCAGCGCGACCAGCTCATCAGCGAGGGCGAGCGGCTCGCGGCACTGGCCGCCGGCTATCTGCAGGAACTGCGCGGCGATGGCGCCGCCACGAAGACGGGGCGCAAGCGCGCGGCAAAGGGCAAGGGCGGCCGGCCCAGGGGCATGAAGATGTCGGAGGAAACCAAGGCCAAACTGCGTGCGGCCTGGAAGCGGCGCAAGGCCAGGATGGCGTCGACCGCGACGGAGAAGAAGCGCGCACGCGGCTGATCGGCCATCGCCGATTCAGCCGAGCAGCCGCTGGGCGTCGACCAGGCGGCGATCGACTTCGTCCAACGCCGCGGTGAGCTGCCGGCGTCTGGCCTCGTGGGTCGCCGTCGACAACTGCCGTTCGAATTCCTTGCGCGCGAGCTTCAGCGATTCGACGACCCGCTGCTGTTCGGGGTCGCGCAGCTCACGAACGGCTTTCTCGGAGCGCTCGCGTTCGAGTTCCTCCATCCGCTCCTGGATTCTCGCTTCCGCATCGATCAGACCTTCGCCGGCATCACCCATTACAGCTCATCCCTCCTGATGGACTCCGTCCATTCTGGCCCAGGCGATGCGACGATGGAAGCCGAAATCAATCCACGCGAAAAAAAGAAACGGGCGCGACGTGCCGAGGCACGCCGCGCCCGCCCATCAGCCGACGGTACCGACTACTCGCACTCCGCCGCAATCATCTTCACGGCCGAGACCATGAACGATGGCGCGCCGGCACCGGCCGCGCTCGCTCGCCCCGTCACCTCGACCTGATGATCGACGTGGGGCGCCAGCGCGACGCCCGCGCCCGCCTCGAGTGCGTACTCGTCCTCGACGTCGGCTCCTGCCGCTGCGCCGGCCGGGGCCTTCGCATCGGTCAGACGGAACGCGTCACCGGCTTTCGCCAGACAGCCGGCAATCGTCGTCTCGGCCGGCTTCGCGCCGGCGTCAGGCGCTGGAGCCGGCGCAGGCTGCGACGGCCCGTCACTCGGAGGCGCCGGACGCTGCGGCGCTTCCTGTCCCTGTGCCGCGACTCCCCACATGGCCACGGCCGCTACAGCAAAACATGTCGATATGGCTCTCTTCATCATGCACCTCCCCGTGCGGTTGTAGCGCTCGTTGGTGCAAGGCATGTGCCGGTCACGGGGCCGCCAATCGCGCCGCCGGGAGCGCATTCATCCGCTCTCGAGCGAAGGCGCCTCTGATGACTGGAAGTTCTTACCCGCCACCACGTCAATGTGACCGTGCGCAACCAGTTGCCACATATGGGTCGATGGGAAGTCGGGCACCGTAACTGGGCAAAACGTGGGATTATCAGCAGTGATCCCGGCATGACCGATCCACTCCCCGGTTCGCTCGTCGGCAGCCACGCCCCCGCGCTCGTCGTCCTCTCTGTCGTCATTGCCATCTGCGCGTCCTACGCCGCGCTCGACCTCGCGAGCCGCACCACCGAGTCGACCGGACGCGCGCGTGCGTGGTGGCTGACGGGCGGCGCCGTGGCGATGGGCCTGGGGATCTTCTCGATGCACTACATCGGGATGCTGGCCTTCACCCTGCCGACGCCAGTCACCTACGACCTGCTCATCGTGCTGCTGTCGCTGCTGGCCGCGATTGTCGCCTCGGCCGTCGCACTGGTCTTCGCGAGCCGCCCGCGCCTCTCGGCCGCCTCGCTGGCGCTCGGCAGCCTTGCGATGGGCGGTGGCATCGCCACGATGCACTACGTCGGGATGCGCGCCATGCGTCTGGCCGCCGTGCCGGTCTGGAACCGTCCCCTGGTGGCGCTGTCGGTGGGGCTGGCCGTCGTGGTATCGGCGGTGGCACTGTGGCTCGCGTTCCGGTTCCGATACGAAGTCCGCCAGCTCACGCTTCTCAAGGTGTTGAGCGCGGTCGTCATGGGTTTCGGCATCGCCGCCATGCACTACACCGGCATGATGGCCGCCTCGTTCCTCCCGGCCCCGCCACCGGCCGTGTCGGGACACGCGGCCAGCATCTCGGCCGTCGGCGTGACGAGCCTCGTGCTCGTCACCTTCATGGTCCTCGCCGCGGCGATCGTGACCGCGTTCTTCGATCGCCGGTTCGTCGGGCAGGCCCGCGAGCTGCGGTCGAGCGAACAGCGCTACCGGACGTTGTTCGGCCGAAGCCTGGCCGGGGTCTTCCAGTGCCTGATCGACGGCCGCATCATCGACTGCAACGATGCGTTTGCGGCGCTCTTCGGCTTCCCGTCGCGCGAGGATTGCCTGCTCCTCAACATGACGGCGCACGTCGTCGACGCCGATGTGCGGACGCAACTGGGCGACACGCTCCAGCGCGAGGGCCGCGTGTCGGCTTTCGAGATGGAGGTGCGCCGGGTCGACGGCACGACGGCCTGGCTGCTGCTGAATGCCTCCTGGCTCACCGGCACGGCCGAAGCCGACGTCGTGATCGAGGGCACCGTCATCGACGTGACGGCGCACAAGCAGGCGCAGGCCGTCGAGGCGAGTGCCCGCGAGGCCGCGGAGAATGCGAACCGCGCCAAGAGCGAGTTCCTCGCCAACATGAGCCACGAGATCCGCACGCCGATGAACGGCATCATCGGCATGACCGAACTCGCGCTCGGCACCGACCTCACCCCCGAACAGCGCGGCTATCTCGAAACCGTGGCGGTCTCGGCCGAATCGCTCATGACGCTGCTCGACGACATCCTCGACTTCTCGAAGATCGAGGCGCACAAGATGACGATCGACTCGGTCGATTTCGACCTGCCGGCGCTCGTCGACGACCTGATGACGCTCATGGCGACCCAGGCGCACCACAAGGGCCTGGAGCTCGCCTGCGACAGCGCCGCGGACGTACCGTCGCACCTGAGCGGCGATCCGACGCGCCTCCGCCAGATCCTCCTGAACCTGCTCAGCAACGCCATCAAGTTCACGCACAAGGGCGAGGTCGTGCTGCGCATCGCGCTGCGCGAGGACGCCGGCAGCCGCGTCGACCTGCACTTCGCCGTTTCGGATACCGGCATCGGCATCGCACCCGAGCACCAGGCCTCGGTCTTCGAGGCCTTCACGCAGGCCGACACATCGACCACCCGGCAGTTCGGCGGAACCGGACTGGGCCTGGCCATCGCCTCGCGCCTCACCGAGCTGATGGGCGGCCGCACGTGGGTCGACAGCACACCCGGGCGCGGCAGCACGTTCCATACGGTGCTGCCGTTCGAACGACGTTCCGACGCGGCGGTCGTGGAACCGGCGCGGGCGCACCTGTCCAGCCTGAAGGGCATCCGCGCACTCGTTGTCGACGACAACGCCACGAACCGGTGGATTCTGCACGACGTGCTCGCTCGCTGGGGCATGCACACGACGACGGCCGAGGACGGGCCATCAGCCCTCGAGGCTGTGGACACGGCCGCGGCCGCGAACGAGCCGTTTGCCCTCGTCGTGGTCGATCACCAGATGCCGGTGATGAACGGACTCGAGGTCATCACGCGGATCCGCGAGCGGAGCGACGAAGCCGCCCCGGTATTGCTGCTGCTGTCGTCGGTCGGCCAGAACCAGGATGCCGCACGGCTCTCCGCGCTTGGCGTGGCGGCATCGCTCACCAAGCCGGTCCGGCAGGCGGTGCTGCGCGATGCGCTCCTGTCGGCCTTCGGCCACGCCGGCGCGCCGGTCGTGCGGGAACACGATCGGCCGGCGCGGGCGTCCGACCCCGCCTTGCGGGTGCTGCTCGCGGAGGACAACCCCATCAACCAGCGCGTGTTTCTCGCCGTGCTGCAGAAGGCCGGCTACAACGTCACGGCCGTGGCCGACGGCCGCGCCGCCGTCGAGGCGGCGGCTGTCTCCCCGTCGGTCGACGTCATCCTCATGGACCTGCAGATGCCGACGATGGGCGGCCTCGATGCGGCAGCCGCCATCCGCCAGGCGGAGGCAGGAACGGGCCGGCGCGTCCCGATCATCGCGCTGACGGCCCACGCCTTGAAAGGCGACCGCGAACGGTGCCTCGCGGCGGGCATGACCGGCTATCTCTCGAAGCCGGTACAGCCCGGCGACTTGATCGCCGCCATCCGTGAAGCAACGGGCCAGCCGCCCATTCCCCGTGCATCGGGCCCGGCGCCAATCATCGACGCCGACGACGTGCTGGCGCGCGTGGATGGCGATCGCGATCTGCTGCGCGAACTGCTGCTCATCTTCTCGGCGCAGTCGCGCGACCTGATGACCACGATCCGTCGGGCCATCGCGGCACGCGACGCCCACGGCATCGAGCAGGCGGCGCACACGCTGCGCGGATCGGTGGGAAACTTCGGCGCGGACGCCGCCACGCAGACCGCGCTCGCGCTGGAACTGGCCGCGCGTAACAATCAACTCGCGGGAACCGATACGCTTGCGGCACAATTGTCTGCACAACTGGCCGCCATCGAAAACGCCATCATGAATGTCTGCGGAGCCACACCACAATGAGGGTCCTCGTTGCCGACGATGACCTTGTCTCTCGTCGTATCCTGCAAAGCACACTCGAGCGCCTGGGCCACGAAGTGGTGGTCGCCTCCGATGGCCTCGAGGCCCAGCGGATCCTGCTCGCGCCCGACGGGCCGCGCCTGGCAATCCTCGACTGGATGATGCCCGGCGCCGACGGCCTGTCGGTGTGCCGCGCAGTGCGCGCGCAATCCCACTCCTACGTCTACGTCATCGTCCTCACCGCCAAAGCCCGCAAGGAGGACCTGGCGGCGGCCTTCGACGCCGAGATCGACGACTTCGTCACGAAGCCCTTCGAACCGGTGGAACTGCGGGCGCGGCTGCGTTCCGGCGAACGCGTGCTGCACCTGCAGGCGTCACTGCTCGAGATCCAGGCATTGCTCCGGCAGCAGGCGACGCACGATTCGCTGACGGGACTCTGGAACCGCGGCATGGTGCTCGACCAGCTGGAACTCGAGTACCGGCGCGCCGCGCGCAACGGCACGTCGCTCTCGGTCGCGATGGCCGACATCGATCACTTCAAGTCCATCAACGACAGGCACGGGCACGCCACCGGCGACGACGTCCTCATCGCGGCCGCGGCGCGGATGCGCTCGGTGCTGCGCGATCACGACGGCATCAGCCGCTACGGCGGCGAGGAGTTCCTGATCGTGCTGCCCGACACTCCCCACGCCACCGCACGCGACATCGCCGAACGGGTCCGGTCGGCCATGGAAGGCACGCCGGTCGATACCGGATCAGTCACCCTGACGGCCACCGTCAGCATGGGCGTGGCCACGACTGACGCCGAGACGCCCGACGTCGAGACGCTCATCAACAGTGCCGATGCCGCGCTCTATCGCGCGAAGGCCGGCGGCCGCAACCGCGTCGAGGGGTAGGCGCGCTACCGCTCGGCGACGCGCACGCCGTCTTCGAGCGTGTCGGGGGGATAGGTCACGATCGTGGCGCCCTCACCGACGCCATCGAGAATCTGCACGTCGCGCGTCGCGCGCCGCCCCACGGTCACCGGACGCCTGACCGCTCGGCCGTCCACCACCTCATAGACCGCCCAGCCCTCGCCCTCGCGGAACAGCGCCGACAGCGGCGCCTGGAGCGTGGACTCGTCGTGCCACTCGACGATGCGCACCTCGACGCGGAACCCGTCGCCGAGCGCCGCGAAGGCCCCGGGCGGATCGGTGATGTCGATGATGACGTTGACCCGCTGTTCTTCGACGCCCAGCGCCGAGAACTTCGTGAACCCGGACGGTTCCACCAGGCGAACACGGCCCTCGAGCGGATCGGGGCCACCCCAGCGATCGACGATGACGCGGCTGCCCGGCTGAACCCGGACCGCGTCGACCGAGAGCAGGTCGGCCACCACTTCGATGGCGTCGGGATCGCCCAGGTCGACGAGCGGGCCGCCAGGCGCCACCACACGCTGGCTCTCCCCGTGGAGCGCCAGCACTACGCCATCGACGGGTGCGGTGACGGTGACCGTCGGCACCTCGGTGCTCAGCTCCGTGGGGCCGAGCCGCGCGCGGACGGCCTGCGCCTCCTGCCGGGCCTGCGCCACGGCGTACTCGGCGGCCTGCACGGCGCCTTCGAGCACCCGCAGTTCGGCCTGCTGCACTTCGAGCGCCTCGCGGGCCATCGCCCCGGCCTCCGCCAATGCCTCGCTGCGGCGCACCTGACGTGCGGCCAGGTCGGCGGCCGTCCGCGCACGCTGCTCCTCGGCCGTCGCGCGGCCGACCGCGGCCTCGGCCGATCGCAGCGCGGCTTCCAGTTCGGCACGGGTCCGCGCATCGATCGGCACGGGGCGCGCCGGCCGGATGGTCGCCAGCACCGTGCGCCCCCGCTCCACCCTGTCGCCCGGACGCAGCGCGATGCGCATCAGTTCGCCGGCCACCGGCGCGGTGACGACGAACCGATCGCGGACGCGCGTGCGGCCATCCTCGTCGATCGTGACGGTCAGCGGGCCGCGCACGACGCGCCCGGTCGTCACCGGCACCGTGACCGGCCACAGCGCGACGACGACAAGGCCGCAGACGATGAGCGCGCCGATGAGCACGCGAGGACGACGAAAGGCCTCGAGCATCGCAGATCACTCCCTCAGTTTGAGCACGCCCACCAGATCGAGGCGGTCGAGCCGTCGGCGCACCAGCAGGCCCGACACGAGCGCCGCGGCCATGACCGTGAGCGCCGCACGCGCCACGACGCGGACGTCGAAGACGAGCGGAAACCGGTACATCTCGCTTTCGATCGAGCCCACCAGCAACGCCGTCAGTCCGTGGCCGATGGCGGCGCCGGGGATGACCGACGCGACGGTCAGCAGCGCCAGCTCGCCGAGCAGGATGAACGAGATCTCGGCGCGTGTGAAGCCGAGCACGCGGAGGCTGGCCAGTTCACGGCTGCGTTCGGACAAGGAGACCCGCGCCGCGTTGTACACGACGCCAAACGCGATGACGGCCGCGAAGCCGATGTTGAACGTGAGCATCACGCCCATGTTCTCGTCCATCATCCGGCGGAAGTTGTCGAGCAGCACGCGCTTGGATGCCACGCCCGATACCGCGGGCACGCGCTTCAGGCGGGCCGTCAGCGCCGCTTCCTGCGCGGGATCGATCACGAGGGCGGCACCCGACAGACGTCCATCCTCGCGCATCAGCCGGTGCAGGGCATCCATCTCCATATAGGCCGACGTCCCCATCACATCGTCGACCAGGCCGGCGACGAGAATGCGGCCTTCCGGCTGCTGCCCTTCGAGCACCTCGACGGTAACCTCGTCGCCCGGCGACACACGCAGCACGTCGGCAAGCGCGGCCGACAGGACCAGGCCTTCGCTGCGGGGCACGACCGGGCGCTGCAGCCGGTCGATCGGCTGCTTCAGTTCGGGCATGGCCGGCAGCCCGGTGATGGCGAGCGTGCGGTCGATGTGGCCGGCGCGCAGGCGGGCGGCAACCGCGCGCTGGGGCTCCACATAGAGCACACCCGGGAGCCGGGCCAGTTCGTAGCGCGCCGAGTGGTGGAGGGGCTCGACGAAATTGACCGTCATGTTCTGTCGCTCGACCAGCGTGAACTCGCGCCCGATGAGCGCATCGACCGACTGCATCAATCCGAACCCGATCTGCAGGATGGCGGCGGCCATGGCAATGCCGAGCACGGTCGTCAACGCGCGCACCGGCTGGCGCAGCAGGTTCCGGACGAGCATCCGGGCCGTCGTGCTGAGCCGCACGGTGGATTCGATGGCGCTGGGCCGGTAGCGGGCGGGCGCCTCGGGCCGCATGGCCTCGGCCGGCGCGATGGCGACGGCGCGGCGCACGGCGGCGTAGGCCCCCAAAAACCCCGACAACAGCGCGATGGCGAGCGCCTGCACGACGACCGATGGCGTGAGGTGGAACGACAGGACGGGAAACCTGAAGTACTCGTGATAGAGCTGCAGCATCGCGCGGCCCATCCACACGCCGCCGGCCACGCCGATGGCCGCGCCCACCAGGGCAATGACCAGTGCCCACTTCAGGTAGTGCCAGACCAGTTCGCGGTTCGTGTAGCCCAGCGCCTTCAATGCGGCCAGCTGCGGCCGCTGCAGCGCGAGGGCCCGCGTGAGCGCGATGTTGAGGACGAACGCCGCCACGAGCAGGAAGATCAGGGGCACGAAGAAGCCGAAACTGCGCAGCTGCGCCAGTTCGTTCGTGACCATCCAGTTCGACAACTGGCGCTCGCGCAGGACAGCGCCGCGCCCGCCGTAGGGCTCGAGCAGCCGATCGAGGTCGGCCAGCACGGCGGCTCCGAAGGCATCGCGCGACAATGCGAGCGAGACGTCGTTGAAGGCGCCCTGCATGTCGAAGGCCGTCGCCAGCGCTTCGCGCTCCATCCACAGGACGCCGAAGCGCCGGTCGTCGGGCACGAGCTCACCCGGCCGGAGGCTGTAGAGGTACTCGGGCGACAGCACGACGCCGACAATCACCAGTTCGCGCCGTCGCCCGTTGATGATCGCCCCGATGCGATCGCCGGTGACGAAGCCGTGGGCGTCGACAAAGGCCTCGCTGGCCATGACCTCGTCGGCACGCCCCGGCGCCACCCAGCGGCCGCGCCGCAGGTTCACGTCGTTCAACTGCGGCCGGTCGGTGCCCGGTACCGACACGAGGCGGCCGGTGGCCGGCTCGTCGAGGCCCGGGACGTCGAGCACGACCTCGGCAACGACGCGCGTCTCGACGCGCTCGACGCCGGGCAGCTCCGCCACGCGCGCCGCCAGGCCCTCGGGCGCGCGACGCACGCCCGCAAACACCTCGGCGAAGCGCTGGCGCAGGTAGTAGTCGGCGCGGGCGCGATCGAGCGAGTCGAAGTTCGACAGGTAGGCGACGAACATCGCGATGCCCGCCGCAATCACGAGCGCAATGGCCAGCGCCTGCGTGCGCATGGCCGCCAGGTCGCGAATCAGCTTGAGGTCGAGCGCCGACGGGCGCCAGCGGCGCATCACCACTCCAGATCCTGGGGCCGCTTCTTGACGGCGTTGCGCGCCACGTCGGCCACCTGCCCGTCGGCCAGGCGCACGACGACGTCGGCCATCGACGCGATCGACGCGTTGTGCGTGATGAGAATGGTCGTCGTGCCCAGTTCGGCGTTGATGCGCGCGATGGCGTCGAGCACGATGACGCCGGTGGCCAGATCGAGCGCGCCTGTCGGCTCGTCGCACAGCAACGCGGCGGGGCGCTTGGCGATGGCGCGCGCGATGGCCACGCGCTGCTGCTCGCCGCCGGACAGCTGCGCGGGAAAGTGATCGAGCCGGTGATCGAGCTCGACGAGGGCCAGGGCATCGTCGGGCGTCATCGGGTGGCCGACGATTTCCGTGACCAGCGCCACGTTCTCGCGCGCCGTCAGGCTGGGAATCAGGTTGTAGAACTGGAAGACGAAGCCGACGTGGTTCCGCCGGTACGCCGTGAGCGCGTCGTCATCGGCACGGGTGAGGTCCTGGTCGCGATAGCGGACCGTGCCGGAGGTCGCCACGTCGAGGCCGCCGAGGATGTTGAGCAGCGTCGACTTGCCCGATCCGGACGGCCCGAGCAGGACGACCAGTTCGCCCTCGTCGAGTCGCAGGTCGACGTCGCGCAGGGCGCGCACCTCGACCTCGCCCATGGTGTAGGTCTTGGTGAGCCCCTGGATGTCGAAGACCGGAAGTGGTGCGGCCGCGCCCGCCATGTGTCAGGCCATGGTATCTGTTATCCAAATGCGTTGGGGCCCCACCCCCAACACGCCCGCTACGCAGGCGGTCTCGGGCTGTCGGCGCTCGTGTTACATCGCCGTTACAAGGTGATGGTTCGCGCTCCGATAGAATGCGAACCGTGGATCCTGCGCTGCTCATCAATCGCGAGCTGAGCTGGCTCGATTTCAACGAGCGCGTGCTGTTGCAGGCAACGGGCACCACTCACCCGCTGCTCGAGCGCGTGAAGTTCCTGGCCATCGTCGCCACTAACCTCGACGAGTTCTTCATGGTGCGCGTCGCATCACTCCTGCGCAAGTCGCGCACGGGCCTCGACGATGTGTCGCCCGACGGCCTGTCGACGTCGGCCGTGCTCGAGCGCGTGCGGAAGCGATCGACCGAGATGCTGCGCCGGCAGGCCAGCTGCTGGAACGACCTGCTGCGGCCGCTCCTGCGCGACCACAACATCCACCTGCTCGATCCATCGGACTATCCGGACGGCGCGGCCGAGTACCTGCAGCAGCATTTCTCGCGCGAGATCTCGCCGGCCCTCACGCCGCTGGCCTTCGATCCCGGGCATCCGTTTCCCTTCATCTCGAACCTCAGCCAGAACCTGGCTGTCGTCGTCAAGCACGGCGGCAAGACGCGGTTTGCCCGCGTGAAGATTCCCGACGTGCTGCCGCGGTTCATCCCCCTGCCCGCTCAGTTCTCGCGGCATGGCGGGCGCAGCTACGTGTATCTGGAAGATGTCGTGCGCGCGAATCTCCAGGCGCTGTTTCCCGGGACGCAGGTCAAGGGCGCGCACCTGTTTCGTGTGGTGCGCGACGCCGACCTGGTCATCCAGGAAGATGAAGCCGACGACCTGCTCGAATCGGTGGACCAGGGGCTGAAGGACAGCCGGCGCGGCGCCCTGTCGATGCTGCAGGTCGAGGCCACCACGCCGAAGAAGGTGCTCGAGATCCTGGTCGAGAACTTCGAGATCGAGGACGAGAACGTCTATCGGCTGCGGTCGCGGCTCGGCTTCGGCGACTGGATGGAACTGGCGGCGCTGGCGCGCCCGGAGCTGAAGTACCCGCCGTTCGCGCCGGCGGAGGTGTGGGCGCACGAAACTCCGGAGGAACTGTTCGGACAGATCCGGAGGCAGGACCGGCTCATCCATCACCCGTATCAGTCGTTCGGCGCCGTCGAATCGTTCCTCGATGCCGCCGTCGACGACCCCCATGTCATCGCGATCAAGATGACGCTCTACCGGATTGGCACCAACTCGCCGCTCGTCGATCGACTGGTGGAAGCCGCCGAGGCCGGCAAGCAGGTGGCGGTGCTGGTGGAACTGAAGGCGCGCTTCGACGAGCGCAACAACATCAAGTGGGCCACGCGCCTGGAGGCGGCCGGAGCGCACGTGGCCTACGGGCTCGTGAACCTCAAGACGCACGCGAAACTCTGCCTCGTGGTGCGCCAGGAATCCGACGGCATCCGGCGCTACGCGCACCTGGGCACGGGCAACTACAACGCGCAAACGGCGCGCATGTACACGGACCTCGGCCTGTTCTCCGCGCGGACGTCGCTCGTGGAGGACGTGTCGGACCTGTTCAACTACCTCACCGGCTACTCGAACCGACGCGATTATCGCGACCTGCTCGTGGCGCCCATCGGGATGCGGTCGCAGCTGCTCGCGCTCATCGAACACGAGATCGATGAAGCGGCCGCCGGCCGGCCCTCGCGGATCGTCATCAAGGTCAACGCCCTGACCGACGTGGAGATCATCCGGACGTTCTATCGGGCATCACAGGCGGGTGTGCCGATCGACCTGATTGTGAGAGGTGTGTGCTGCCTCCGGCCGGGTGTGGCCGGGATCAGCGAGACCATCACCGTGCGGTCGATCGTCGGACGGTTCCTGGAGCACTCGCGGGTGTTCTGGTTCCACAACAGTGGATCGCCGCGCGTCTACATCGGCAGCGCGGACCTGATGGAACGGAACCTGGACCGGCGCGTCGAGGCCCTGTGCCCGGTGCACGACCGCGCCCTGGCCGCGCAGCTGGAACAGCTGGTGCTGCCGTCGCTGCTGCGCGACACGGCGCGCGCCCACATCCTGCACGCCAACGGCACATACACGCTGGCCGAACCACCCGACGACGACACGCCGCCCACCGATTCGCAGGACGCGCTGCTCGAGTGGTACGCGGCCGAGCACCGCATGATCGACAGCGGTTCAGGCCGCTGAACCCTCCCGCGCGAGCCGGTCGAGATCGTAGGCCCACTGCAGCGCACCGGAGTAGGTGCCCGCAAGCGCGTCGGGGTTCACGCCGGCCGCTTCCGCCAGCTCGATCGCCTCGTCCCACTCGCCGCGTTCGTAGGCCAGCGCGCAGCCGAGGAGTCGGCGGTGCCCGTTGTCATCGCCGAGCAGCGCCGCGCGGATCGGCTCGGGCAGCGGCAGTTCGGTGACGATCGCCGGCATGGGCCGCTCGAGGATCGCGTCGAGCATCGAGCACAGCCCCAGCAGGAACCCCTGCGCGGCCGCATCGTCGCGCCCCGTCATGTCGCCGAGCTGCTCGCAGCAGCGCGCACGAACGGTGGCGGTCGTCAGCAGTTCGGGACTGGTGTGCTCGCCCAGGGCCGCAAGCGACCAAAGCGAGACCCAGCGCTTCACGGTGTCGCGGCCGAGCAGCACGAGGGCATCGGCAATCGACGACACCTCCTTCTGCAGCGCGAACTGGGCGGAATTGACGGCCCGCAGGACGCGGTAACACATCGCGGGATCGGGTTTGATGAGGTCGGCCAGCTGGTGCACCGACAGGTTCGGGTTGTTCAGCGCGTGCAGCAGGCGCAGCTGCGACACCTGGTGCGACGGCACGCTGCGACCTTCCTTCACCACGGGTTGACCGAGGAAGGCGCCCTGGAAGTACTGGTAGCCCTCGGTCAGCGCCTGCTGGTACAGGTCGCCGGTCTCGATGCGGGTGGCGATGAGCGTGGCCCCGTCGCGCACGCCCGTCAGCAGCCTCGTCCGCGCGGCAGTGGTGGCCGCCTCGGTGAAATCGACGCGCACGAAATCCGCGAGCTCGACGATCTCCGCGCCGCCCGCCGCGAGCAGCGAGTGGTCGACGGCCAGGCCGTACCCGGTCTGCCGGAGCTGCCGGCACGCCTCGACCACGGCACCGTCCGCCTCGGCATCGGCTCCCACGCCGAAAATCACGCCGCCCGGAGGCAGGACAGCCGGCGTGCCGTCAATCAGGAACTGACGGCTGACGTTGAGGAGCGCGCGCCGCCCGCCGGTCAGGGCATCGAACCCGATGGCCAGCAGACCGTCCGTCAGGACGCGCGCCGTGGCGCGCTCGTCGGCCACGTCGCGCTGCAGCGTCGCCGATGGCGAATCGCGGTGGAGCAGCTCATAACCGAAAACACGACCGGCCCGATCGAGGATCGGCCGGCGTGCAACGAAGACCCGAGATGTGTTTGTGGCAGTTCTGGCGATCGACATGCAGCGTCCCCGGACGACAAGTCCTGGCCCCGCGAATGGAACCAGCCTGCGGACAATCGGCCCGACGCGCCGAACCTTGAATGCCCGCTCCCGCGCGGGCTCTATACTGCCAACCGATGCGCGCGTCGACGGCCCTTGTCATCTTCCTGCTGCTGGCCGCCGCGCATACGTGGCCGCTGGCCTCGGCGCCCGGGCGGCTGTCGCTCAACCACAACGCCGACGCCGAGCTGAACACCTGGACGCTCAGCTGGATCGCCCGAACGCTCCCGCGCGATCCGGTCAACCTGTTCAACGGCAACATCTTCGCTCCGGAACCGAGGACGCTCACCTACACCGATCCGCTCATCGTCCCGGCACTGGCCGCCGCGCCGGTTCGATGGCTGGGCGGATCGCCGGTGCTGGCCTACAACCTGTCACTGATGCTCGGTCTGGCACTGACCGGATGGGCGACGTGGCTTTTGGCGCGGCAATGGACCGGATCGGACGGTGCGGCGCTCGTGGCAGGGGCACTCGCGGCCTTCAATCCCCACCTGCTCACGCGCCTGCCGCACATCGTGGCCGCATGGTCGTGGACGATTCCCCTCGCGCTGTACCTGGCCGATCGGCTGATCGACGAACGCCGGCCGCGCACCGCACTGGTCCTCGCGGCGACCGTGGCGGCGACGGCAGCCACTTCGCTCTACACGCTCGCATTCGTCGGGCTGATCGTGGGTGTCGTCATGGCGATCGCCATCGTCGTCGGGCGATGGCGATCGGCACTGTGGACCGGCGGTGCGGCAATCGGCGGACTGGTCCTGGCGTTGCCGGTGCTGCTTCCCTACCGACACCTGGCGGCGGCCGGGGTCGTCCGGCCGCTCGAGTCGGTGGCGCAGTTCTCGGCCACGCTCGGCGGCTACCTGCACTCGGCCAGCCGGCTGCACGCCGGCTGGAGTGCGCCGTTCTTCGACCGCGACGTCAGCGTGTTCTTTGCCGGCGTCACGGCAATCGTCCTGACGGTCATCGGGCTGCTGCGTGCCCGCGGCGAACATACCGTGCGTCGCCGCGCGGTACTGACGACGGTGGCCGTCGTGGGCGTGGTGCTGTCGCTGGGCCCGGCGACGGCGATCTATCGATGGCTCTACGAGTGGGCCACGCCCCTGCACGGCCTGCGCGCGGCCGCGCGGTTCGGCTATCTCTATCTCGTCGCGGTGGCCCTGCTGGCCGCCTACGGTGTCGCGTGGATCCAGCAGCGTCTGCGGTCCGGCCGCGCCCGGCTCGTCGTCGCGGGCATCGCGCTGACGCTCGTCACCGTCGAGGCCTGGTCGGCGCCCATCCACACCGTCCCCTTCGACGGCGTGCCCGGCATCTACCGGCACGTGGCCGAGGCTCCGGAACCCGTCGTGCTGGTGGAGATGCCGTTCTATCCGCCGGAGGCGTTCTTCCAGAATGGCGAGTACGTGCTCAATTCAACGGCCCACTGGCGGCCGCTGATGAACGGCTACAGCGGCTACATGCCCGACTCGTATCGCGAGCGGGCGCCGTACTTCTGGTACTTCCCCGACGCGCGGGCGCTCGACCGCTTGAAGGTGGATGGCGCCACGCACGTGATGGTGCACCTCGAGCGATTTCCGCCGCACGAGGCGGACGAGATCCGCCGGGTCATGAACGAGCAGGACGTGCTGACGCTCGTTGCGACCGACACGCGCGGCCATCGGCTCTACAAGGTGAGATAGCCCGAAGCCGCGTGCGTAGCACGCGCGCTGAGGGCTCGGCGTCAGTTCAGGGA
>JBIQJY010000058.1:2222-21142 GCA_044507065.1 Acidobacteriota bacterium | reverse complement strand
ACGACAACCGCACTCAGGACGCCGCCAGCCAGCACGAACAGGTCACGGATACGGAACCTGTAGCAGTAGAAGGCGCCGGCCATCCACGCGACGTACGCAGGAAGGGCCCACGGGCCGATGTCGCCAGACGTCTCGAAGACCGCCCACAGCGCGAGGTTCGCGGCGCACGCGCCGCTTGCGATCGCAAGCAGCCGCGGTGCCCAGCGCTCCGACATCCACGAAATGCCTCGTCGCGCGGCCAGCTCCCACACCACGAGCACGATGGTGTTCAGCGCGAACAGAATCCACGCCAGCGCCTCGTTGTCGATCGTGCCGATGATGCCGAGCGCCCCCTGAAACGCGTCGAAGTACGTCACCAGCGTCAGGTTGACGAGGGCCACGAGCAGCAGCCACAACACGGGCATGCAGCCCACGACCACCCACGGCAGGATCAGCAGCGCCCAGTATCCGAACAGCTGGTACGTATCGGCGCCTGTCTGATAGGTCTGCCCGATCAGGGCGAGCAGTGCGCCGGTGAGCAGCGTCGTCAGCAGCAGGGCCGCCTGCCCGGCCACCCTCGCGGGTCCGATGAACCACGCGACGGCGGCTGACGCCACGAACACCGTTTCGACCAGCGCGAACTTCTGATGCCGGCCCAGCGCATCCCAGTTGTAGGCGAAGAACATGACGACGCCCGCTGCGAGCAGGAGCGCTCCGACGGTCAGCAGCAGCACGGAGAGGAATCGTCGCCAGGCCGGGCCGTCGGGGATGGCGCCCGCCACCTCGAGCGCCCGCGGCAGTGCGTCGGGGCTGATCTGGCCGCGCTCGGCCCACTCGACGACGGTGTCCCTGGCGGACATGAGGTGGCCGCTACTCTACTGCAGATTCCGGCGGGCGGCCCCGGGGTGTGTATGATGGCACCAGTACGCTTTTCCGGGGCTCACCACAGCCACCCCTGCGCTCCCCACCTTCCGGCTCAGGGCCCCGAAGGAGGATGTATGAAAGCGCTGCTTACGCGAGTGGCCATTCTTGGCCTGCTCGCTACGCCCTGTCTCGTCCACGCACAAACTGCCCAGGTCGGGCAGGTGACCGGAGCGGTTACCGATGCAACAGGCGGTGTGCTTCCCGGTGCAACCGTCTCGCTGAGAAGCGTCGAGCGTGGTTTCACGCGCACGGCAGTGACCGACGCCGAGGGGCGGTTCACCTTCCGCCTGGTCTCACTCGGCACCTACGACATCGAAGTGTCGCTGGCCGGATTCCAGCCTACGACGGTGACCGACAACCTCGTCGAAGCCGAGAGGACTACCGTCGTCCCGGTGGTTCTGGCTCTGTCGGCGCTGGGGGAAACGACGACAGTCGTCGGCGAGGTGCCGATTGTCGACGCCATGAACCAGACACAGATGGCCCGGCTGCGCGCTGACGAGTTCGAGCGTCTGCCCGTCGGCCGTTCCTACCAGACACTCATCGGCCAGGCTCCGGGCGTCGTGGGCACCGGCAACGTCAACGCGCACGGCGCGCTCGATTCCGCCAACCAGTTCATGGCCGACGGGGTGAACACCACCGACACGGTGACGGGCACGTTCGGCAACAACATGAACTTCGAGGCGATTGCGGAGGTCGTTGTCCGAACGGCGGCCATCTCGGCCGAGTTCGGCCGATCGACTGGCGCGTATGTCGATGTCATCACGAAGTCGGGCACCAACCGGTTCGGCGGGTCGTTCAAGTTCATCGGATCCAACGATTCCTGGAACGCGCAGAACAAGGTGCGGAGTGAGGTGACCAACGACTCGCTGGCGCGCAACAAGCTCGATCAGCTGAACAAGATCTACTCGTTCACGATCGGCGGCCCGATCATCCGCGATCGCGCGTGGTTCTTCGTGGCGCACGAGGACTCGCGGAGCACGACGCCCGAGACGCCGCTCAACGCGCGCCCGGGCGTCACGCCGGAAGTGTTCCAGCAGGTCCGCAAGATCCAGTACCCCAACTTCCGCGGCACGGTGCAGTTGTCGCAGGGCCACAACGCGTGGGTGAAGTATGCGTCCGACCCGTTCACGGGGATCGTCCGCAACGACTACTGGTCGCCGTTCCTCCCGGCCGAGCGCGCGTCGCTCACGGCGCAGGAACAGGGCGGTTACTCGGTCTCGAGCCAGTACACCGCCGTCCTTGGCGATCGGTGGACAGCCGAAGTGATGGGGGGCTATGCCACCAACCGCATCACGGTCGAGCCCTACGAGCGGACCTCGCTCGACAACGGCGCGCCCTACATCGACCTGAACGACAACCGCGTGTACAACGGCGCCACCTTCGACGGCTACGTCAAGCGTCCGCGCCTGCAGATTGGCGCCGCGACCAGCTATTTCGCCAACTGGGGCGGCCGATCGCACAGCCTGAAGGCCGGCTTCGACGTCCAGAACCTGAAGTCGCAGAACGCCTTCCGGTTCCCGAACAACCAGCTCTTCTATGGCTTCGACTTCGACCCCGTGGCCCGGCAGTTCGCGCAGAACGACTCGCGCGAGGACTACGATGACGCGCCTTCGGATTCGAAGGGCAACATGATGGCCATCTACCTGCTCGATCGCATCCAGGTCAACGGCCGCACGAGCGTCGAAGTCGGGCTGCGCGTCGAGCGCCAGACGGGGACGAGCGACGTCGGCGTGCGGACGGTGAATACGACCGACGTGGCGCCGCGCATCTCGGCCAGCTACGCGCTGACGCCCGATGCCAAGACGCTGCTGGTCGGCTCGTACGGGCGGTTCTACGACGGCGTGCTCCAGAGCTACTCGGACACGTTTGCCAACGTGCCGCAGCAGGAGAACTACAACACCTACATCTGGGACGGCACGCAGTACGTCTTCAGCAGCCGGTCCGAGTCGAGCGCCAACACGTTCCAGCCCGACGCGGCGATCTCGCCGCGTCACATGGACGAGTTCACGATCGGCGCCGAGCGGCAGATCGGCCGCGATTTCGGTGGAACCGTGCGCTACATCCAGCGGGCGTGGGGCAACTTCATCGACGACATCCGGTCGTTCAACCCGGACGGCACGCTCAACCGTGTGGTGGCCAACATCGATTCGGCCGAACGCACCTACAAGGGCGTGGAGTTCTCGGTCGACAAGCGCCTCTCGGACCGGTGGGCCGCGACCGCCAGCTACACGTACTCGCAGACGCGCGGCAACCACACGGATAACGGCGACAACTTCACGCTGCTCGGCGACTTCGTCGACGATCAGTGCCGGCAGACGGTCGATCCGGGCCTGTTCGGCGGCGGCACGTTCCCGTGCAGCGAGGTCCAGGCCAACCTGTACGGCAGGCCCAGCTTCGACCGCCCGCACCTCCTGAAGTACGCGGTGTCGTACCTGCAGGACATCGGGCCGATCAATTTCGTCGCCGGCATCGTCGGCCAGGCCACCTCGAAGCTGACCTACCAGAAGAGCCGGACGGTCAGTGTCCTCAGCCCGGTCACCGGCGAGCAGTTCTCGACGATGTCGTACTGGTACGAGCCGCGGGGCAGCCAGCGGGTGCCGGGACTGCAGAATTACCTGGATCTGAATCTCGAGGCCCAGTGGCGCGGCCCGCAGACGATGACGGTGGGGCTCCGCTTCGAGACGTTCAATCTCTTCGACAACCAGGAGAAGATCAACATCAACAGCACGACGTGGTGCAACTCGACGGCAACGGCCGCCTGCGCCACTGCCGTCGACAACTTCGGCAAGGCGTCCATCCGAACTGCCTTCCAGGGGCCGCGCACGTTCCGTGCGTCGGTCGTCGTCCGCTATTGACCCACGCCGCGGATCCGGCACGGCGACCTGTGCCGGATCCGCAGTTCGTGCGATTTGCGCCATCGTGCGAACCGCGCGCTTGTGACATCCTGTTGGCGTCCCGGCGCCTCCTGCGGCCGGGGGAGGCAGTCGCATGACGTCGATCCGGTCGTTTCGCATCGCCTTCGTTGCCGCTTTCACCCTGGCTGCAGTCGTCGCGGCTGTCGCGCAGCGTGGTCCGGTGCCCGACCCGGTCGTGCGCGAAGGCGTCACGACGAAGGTGGCCGGCCATACCTGGGTGATTCCCGATGACAACGTGCCGCTCGTGCCCAACGTCGGCATCGTCGTCGGATCCGCCGCCACGCTGGTGATCGACCCGGGACTCGGTCGCGCCAACGGCGAGGCGGTACTGCGCGAGGTGGCGAAGGTGAGCCGCAACGAGCAGCTGTTCATCGGGACGACGCACTTCCATCCTGAGCACACCACGGGGTACCTGGCGTTTCCGGCCTCGGCGCGGTACGTCAACTCGACCGCGCAGGAAGCCGAGTGGGTCGAGAGCGGCACGCAGATGGTGCAGGCGTTCTCGAAACGGTCGCCGGCGACGGCGGCGCTCCTGGCCGATGCGGTCCGGCGCCCCGCCGACATCACGTTCGAACGCGACCACATCATCGACCTGGGCGGCGTGACGGTTCACGTGCTGCTCGTCGGGCCCACGCACACGCGCGGCGACACGGTGTTCTTCGTCGAGCAGGACCGCGTGCTGTTCGCGGGCGACGTGGTGATGAACCAGTCGTTCCTCGCCGCCGGCGCCGCCGCCAGCATGCGCGGATGGCTGGCCGCCTTCGATGCCTTCGATGCGTGGAAGCCGACCGTCGTCGTGCCCGCGCACGGGGCCGTGGGGACGGGCGCCCTGATCGGCGAGAACCGGGCATTCATGAGCGAGATCCAGTCGCGGGCGCAGGCGCTCGCCGCCGAGGGACGATCGGCCGACGAAGCCGCGAAGATCGTCACGGCCGAGCTGACGGCGAAACATCCGGGCTGGCCGCGTGCCAACGGCATCGCCAACGCGACGCGGGCCGCGTTTGCCGAAGTCCGATAGCTTCACGTTCGAGGAGGAATCATAGATGGCGACAGAGAAGAAGCATCCGAATGGCGCGGTCATCGAACCGTTGTCCGTGCTGCTTGCGAGCAGCTACACGCTGTACCTGAAGACGCAGAACTATCACTGGAACGTCACCGGTCCGATGTTCACGACGCTCCATACATTGTTCGAGTCGCAGTACACCGAACTGGCGGCCGCCGTCGACGAGATCGCGGAGCGCATCCGCGCGCTCGACGCCTACGCGCCCGGCAGCCTCGCGGAGTTCTCGAAACTGTCGCTCGTCAAGGAAGCCACCGGACGGCCGTCGGCCAAGGAGATGATCAGGACGCTCGCCGAAGACCAGGAAAAGGTGGCGAAGGCCGCCTACGCCGTGATTGCGGCCGCCGAACCGAAGAAGGATCAGGCAAGCGCGGATCTCGGCACACGCCGCGTGGACGTGCACGAAAAGCACTCCTGGATGCTGCGCAGCCACCTCGAGTAGTCGCGACCGCGTGAGCGAGAACAGTCGCATCGCCTTGTCGCCTCCGGAGCCCGGCCGCTGGTCGCTGGCAGGGATCGAAGCGCTCAGCGCCCGGTACCTGGCCGAGGCCGGCGGCGACGTGGCGCACGATCTCGAGCATGTCCGGCGCGTCGTCGCGAATGCGCGGGTGCTGGCCGAGATCGAGGGCGCGCGCCTCGACGTCGTGCTGCCGGCCGCCTGGCTGCACGACTGCGTGGCCGTGCCCAAGGACAGCCCGGATCGATCGCGCGCCTCGCGCCTCGCGGCTGAAGAGGCGAGCCGGCTGTTGCGCGGCTGGGGTGCACCCGCCGACGTGGTGCCGGAGGTGGCGCACGCGATCGAGGCGCACAGCTTCAGTGCCCGCATCGTGCCGCGCACGATCGAGGCCGGCGTCGTGCAGGATGCCGACCGGCTCGATGCGCTCGGCGCCGTCGGGCTCGCCAGGTGCCTGATGCTCGGCGCGGAACTCGGGCGGCCGTTCTACGTGCCGTCCGATCCGTTCTGTGACCGACGCGAGCCGGACGACATGGCCTCGTCGGTCGATCACTTCTATACGAAGCTCCTCGGCCTGGCCGATTCGTTCGTGACCGAGGCCGGCCGGGTCGAGGCGCGACGCCGAACCGCCACGCTGCAGCGATTCCTCGACGACCTGCGCCACGAACTGTCGTGGACGACCGACGGGGTGCGCCCGGGCTGAAGCTCGAGCCTCTCTCTATGGCGTCCAAGGCTCAGCTCGGCAGGCCGACTCGCCCCCGCGCCCGGATCTGCGAAAGTAGTAGGCGCATGTCGAAGACCGTTCCCCTGCCAGACTCACCGGGCCCGGCGGCCATTCGCGAGCGGCTGACCGCAGCGATCGAGGCCCTCGAGGCCGTCGTCGCCGATCGCGGGCTGCTGGGCGAGTTGTCGGCCGGCGACCGCACCCGCCTCATCCAGGCCGCCGGTGCCGTGCACACGCCCGACATCCGCGCGCGTCGCCGATTCGTCAAACACGTCGCGAAGCAGCGGCGAAAGGAGGCCGCGGATCGCAACGACGAGGTGCTGCACGACACGGGGATTCGCGAACTCCGTCGTCGGCCGGTCTTCACCACGCCGAACATCTTTCCCCCGGCCGGCTTCGAGCCCGCAGACGTCGCGCCCGATGCCGATGAAGCCGACGGACCAATCCCGCGGATCCAGGCCGAAGGACGCGTCGCGAACGAGCCGCAGGCCTGCTACATCTGCAAGCGCAAGTACCAGCGCGTGCATCATTTCTACGACCAGCTCTGTCCGGAGTGCGCCGAGTTCAACTACCGCAAGCGCACGGAGCTGGCCGACCTGGGCGGGCGGGTCGCGCTGCTCACAGGCGGCCGCGTGAAGATCGGCTACCAGGCCGGGCTGAAGCTGCTGCGGTGCGGGGCGCACCTGATCGTCACCACGCGCTTCCCGCGCGATTCGGCAAGCCGCTATGCGGCCGAGCCCGATTTCGGCGACTGGGGCCATCGCCTGGAGATCTTCGGCCTCGACCTGCGGCACACGCCAAGCGTCGAGTCGTTCTGCCGCCACCTGCTGGACACGCGCGATCGACTCGACTTCATCGTCAACAACGCGTGTCAGACCGTGCGGCGTCCGCCTGACTTCTACGCCCACATGATGGCGCGCGAGACGGCCGCGGTCGACGCGATGCCCGAGCGCGAACGGCGCCTGCTCGGCGCCTACGAGGGCCTGCGCGGGTACCACATGCTTCCCGAATCGGATCCGGCGGCGGCGCTCCAGCTCGGTGCGAGGATGTCGGAAGTGGCCGGGCTCACCCACGCGCCCGAGTTGTCGCAGGTGGCGCTGCTACCCGAGGAACTGCGCGCGCAGAAGGACCTGTTTCCGGAGGGCCGGCTCGATCAGGACCTGCAGCAGATCGACCTGCGCGGCCGCAACTCATGGCGCCTGCTGCTCGACGAGGTCTCATCGGTCGAGCTGCTCGAGGTACAGCTGGTCAACGCCGTGGCGCCCTTCGTGCTGAACGCGCGGCTGAAGCCGCTGATGACCCGGACCCCGGATCGCGACAAGCACATCGTCAACGTCTCGGCGGTGGAAGGGCAGTTCTACCGGCGGTTCAAGACGACCAGGCATCCGCACACCAACATGGCCAAGGCCGCGTTGAACATGATGACGAGGACCGCGGCCACCGATTACCACGGCGACGGCATCCACATGAACAGCGTGGACACCGGCTGGGTGACCGATGAGGATCCGGTGGAGATTGCCGCGCGCAAGACGGCCGAGCACCGCTTTCATCCGCCGCTCGACATCGTCGATGGCGCCGCGCGGATCGTCGATCCGATCATCGACGGGATCAACACCGGCGTCCACGTGTGGGGCCAGTTCCTGAAGGACTACAGGAAGACGGACTGGTAGGCGCGGCTACGGCTTGCGCCGCGCCTCCGTCCTTCCGCCACCCTGCTCGAAGATCATGTGCGTGATCGCGCCGTCGGCACCGCTCACGAACTCGAGCGTGATGCTGGCCGGCTCGAAGAAGAAGCGCGTGGGTGACTCGGCCGACAGCGGGAAGGCGCCCTGACCGGTGGCCTGCGCCATCAGTCCGCCATCGCCGAGCGAGACAGTCAGATCGAACCCCGGCTTCAGCTCGTACACGCCCGGATAACGCTCGAGCACCGCGCGGTCCACCGTGATGGCGACGCGCGGCGCGGGGACCGGCGGCGGTGTCGCACCGGTGCGGGCCCACTCGATCGACGCGCCGTTCTGATGCAGCACGAGATGCGTGACAGCGCCCGCGGCGTCGCGCACGAAGTCGATCTGTGCATCGACCACCTTCAGGAAGAACCGCGTCGGGGTTTCGGCGAACAGCGCCACCTGCGGCTGGCCGACGATCTGGCCCGTCAGCGCGCCGTCGGTCAGGCGGATGTACATCATCGCGCCCGACGGGTGCTGGTAGGTGCCGACGAAGGCGCTCAGCGCTTCCGGCGTGAGGGCAACATCGACTCGCTCGGACGGCAGCTGGACGATGTCACCGTGCGCGAGTGCCCCGAGGTCGGCTGCGATCGCCGCAGCCGCCGGTCCCCCGACGTTCGACAGGACGACGACGGAGGTCTCGGTCGTCGGATAGTAGGCGAGCATCGCGGCAAAGCCGTTGATGCCGCCGCCGTGCTGAATGACCGGGCGCGTCGCGCCGGCCGGCACTGTCAGGCCGTAGGCATAACCACCCAGCCGCGGCGTCGTCATTTTCTCGAGCGAGGCCTTCGAGAGCAGCGTGCCGTCGTAGAGGGCGCGCTGCCACGTCAGCAGGTCATGGGTGGTCGAGTACAGCCCACCGGCCGCGTGGGGCACGGACATGTCCAGATACGCCGCATTGCGCAGGCCGGATGGACCAGGGGCGTAGCCCGACGCGCGCTGCTCGATCACGGCGGCGTGCGAGTCGTACCCGGAATCGGCCATGCCGAGCTTTTCGAAGATGTTGCGCTGCACGAATTCGGCGTAGCTCTCTCCGCTGACGGTTTCGATCACCAGGCCGAGCACGGCGTAGCCGGAGTTGCTGTAGCGGAATTCGTCCCCGGGCGGGAAGTCGAGCGGACGGTCGCGAAAACGATCCACCAGCTGGCGCGTGGTGACCGGCGCGATGCTCACGCGCTGGTAGTCCGGGAACGCCGTATAGTTCGGGATCCCCGAGGTGTGTGTGAGCAGGTGTTCGAGCGTCATGCCCGCCCAGGCCGCCGGCGCGTCGGGCAGCTTCTCGCTCACGAGGTCGGACACCGACAGGCGCCCCTCCTGCTCCAGCAGCAGGATCGCCGCGGCCGTGAACTGCTTGGTGACCGAGCCCAGGCGGAAGCGCGTCGTCGGCGATGCGGGAATCCGCCATTCCATGTTCGCCAGCCCATAACCCTTGTCGAGCAGCACGCGCGACCCCTGCGCGACCAGAACGGCGCCCATGAACGGCGTCGGGTCGGTGGTTCGGGCGATGACGACCTGGTCCATCCGGGCCAGGTCCTGAGCGTGGGTGGTCGACGCGAGCGATACACCAACGGATAGAACCAGAACACACAGGGCACGCCGGACAGGCACCGCCATACGTGATCCTCCTGGAGACGCAGAGTCTACAGGGACTCGCGGCCGACGTGTTACCATCCGCCCCCTCACCCCCAAACGAGCGGTACGACGCCCATGATCGATGTCCCGAAGATCGTCCAGACGACCGACCAGCTCACGGCCGCGATCCGGTTCAGGATTCCCAAGGCCGACATCCAGAAAGTGATGGGACCCGCCATCGAGGAGTTGATGGCCGTGACAGCCGAGCAGGGCGTCGGCCCAGCGGGTGCCTGGTTCTCGCACCACTTCCGATTCGATCCCGACGAATGGGACTTCGAGGTCGCCGTGCCCGTCCTCGCGCCGGTTACGCCGTCCGGCCGCGTGCAGCCGGGACGGATGCCGGCGGCTCGCGTGGCACGCACGGTCTATCACGGCGGCTACGACGGGATGGGGGCGGGCTGGGGCCAGCTGGCGAAATGGATCGAGGAGCACGGCCACGTGCCGGGTCGCGATTTCTGGGAGGTCTATCGCACCGGCCCCGAGTCGAGCCTCGACCCCGCGAACTGGCGCACCGAACTCAACTGGACGGTGAGGGGGTAAGGGGAGAAGGTTCGATTGGGGCGGTGGGTGCGGTAGGTGCGATTGGAAGGAGCGGTGGGTGCGGGTGGTGCCGTTGGTGCGATAGGAAGGAGCGGTGGGTGCGGGTGGTGCCGTTGGTGCGATAGGAAGCCGCTTCACACGGGCAGTCGCAGCGAGACTCGCAGGCCGCCCATGGGGGATACACCGAGCTCGATCGATCCGCCGTAGAGTTCGGCCAGGTCACCGACGATCGCCAGGCCCAGGCCGTAGCCCGGTCCCGTTTCGTCAGCGCGCACGCCGCGTTGCAGAACGCGCTGGCGCATCGACTCGTCGATCCCCGGTCCGTCATCGTCAATCGCGATGTGTACGCCGTCGGTGTGGGCTTCGGCTGTGACGATCACACGCGCGCGGGCCCAGCGACAGGCGTTGTCGAGCAGGTTGCCCACCATCTCCTCGATGTCCGCGTCCAGCGCGCGGACCGAGAGATCGGGCGCAACCTGGACGTCGAGCACGAGATCCCGCGATGCGTGCAGCCGCAGCAGCGCGCGCGCGAGGCCGTCGACAGCGTCGCGCAGCAGACACCGCGCGCCCGAGGCCTGACCCGACATCGCGCGGGCGCGCGCCAGGTGGTAGTCCACCTGCCGATGCATGCGATCGACCTGCTGGCGGATCGACAGGGCAATTTCCGAGTGCTCGGTCGTCGCCCTGTCGGCCTCCGCCGACAGGACGGCCAGTGGCGTCTTGAGGCCGTGCGCGAGGTTGCCGGCCGTCGCGAGCGCGCGATCGACCGCGCGATCGCGCTCGTCGAGCAGCGTGTTGAGATCGGCGACAAGCGGCTGGACCTCCGATGGAAACGCGCCTTCGAGCCTGCGGTCGCGCCCCTCGTGAATCGCCGACAGCCGGCCGCGAATGCGGTCGAGCCCGGTGAGCGCGCTGCGAACCTGCAGCAGCCCGATCAGCATGAATGCGACCGTGACCACGAGCGCGAGCGGGTGCCGCAGGACGGCGTGGACGGCGCGTGGCGCCGTCGGGTGATGCTCGAGTGCCCAGACGAGGCCGAAACTGGCGAGCAGCAGCAGGCCCAGCGACCAGGCCACCGCGCCGAAGAGCAGCCGCGACCGGAACGACCAGCGACCCGTCATGGGGCCAGGCGGTATCCCAGGCCGCGGATCGTCTGGATCAGCGTGGCGCCGCACTTGCGCCGCAGCCGCGCGATGAAGACCTCGATCGTGTTCGAGTCGCGATCGAAATCCTGGGCGTACAGGTGTGCGACAAGTTCCGCGCTCGAGACGACGCGGTCGTCGTGGTGCATCAGGTAGGAGAGCACGCGGAACTCGTGGCTGGTCAGCTTCACGGGCACGCCATCACGCGTGACGTGTGTCGTCCGTGGGTCGAGCGTGATGCCGCCCCGCGTCAGCACGACGCGGGCGTGGCCGGTCGCGCGGCGGATCAGCGCGCGAAGCCGCGCCATGACCTCCTCCATGCGGAAGGGCTTGGATACGTAATCATCGGCGCCGCTGTCGATGCCCTCGACCTTCTCGTGCCAGTTGCCGCGCGCCGTCAGGACGAGGACGGGCGTGGCCACGCCGGCTTCGCGCCACCGGCGCAGGAGCGTCAGTCCGTCGATGCCGGGCAGGCCGAGGTCGAGCACGATCGCGTCGTAGGGTTCCGTGCCGACGAGCCAGTCGGCACGCGTGCCGTCCACGGCACAGTCGACGGCGTAGCCCGCGTCCTCCGCGGCGCGGGCCAGCTGCTGCGACAGCGACGGTTCGTCTTCGACGATCAGGACGCGCACGGTTCTTCCGGCACCTTTATAGTTCAACGACCCCTCGGACGGATCGCCGATACCACGCGATGCTGACGCGCGGCGGCTGAATGCCGGCTGAACGACGGATTCAGCGCGCGTTCAGGCGCCGCCCGCTACCGTGATGCGCATGAACAGCTACGACTTCGGCTACACCTGGACATGGACCCACGGCCATCTCATCCCCCTGGCCGTTTTCGTCACGATTGCGGGGGTTGCCGCCTGGCGCAGGTGGCCTCGGTGGATCACGGTGGCGGGCGCGGTGCTGTCGCTGTGGGCGCTCTGCGGGTTCCTGATCGTCCAGATCGTGATGCGGGCCAATGCGCCCGCTCTACTGCCGACCGAGGCATTCCTGCCGGCCGGTACCGGGTCGGTCATCGACCTGGGAGCCGGTTCGGGCCGATCATCACTCATGGTGCTGCTGGCGCGGCCCGATGCACGCGTCACCGCATTCGATCTCTACAGCGGCTACTTCGGCATCCACGACAACACGCCCGATCGCATTCGCGCCAACGCACGGATTGCCGGCGTCGAGGATCGCCTCGACGTGCAGGCCGGCGACATGCGGCAGCTGCCGTTCGCCGACGACAGCTTCGATGCCGCCGTGAGCGTGGCGGCCATCGATCACCTCGACGAGGATGGCGTGAAGCAGGCGCTGGCCGAGGCCGCGCGTGTCGTGCGTTCGGGCGGCCAGTTCCTGCTGGTCGTCATCAACATCGACGGCTGGGTGCGGTTCGCCTATCCGCCGCTGCCGCACGTGCACGGCGGGTACTTCCGGCGCGAGCAGTTCGCCGACCGCTGGCGGTCCGCCCTCGAGCAGGCCGGCTTCACCATCGAGGAGCAGGGCACGCGGCCGGCGGGGATGTACTTTCTGGGAAGAAAAGAGTCGGTTCGATAGGTTCGATGGGTTCGATAGGTTCGGTTGGAAGGTGCGTCAGGGGCGGTGAGTGCGATCGGTGCGGTGGGGAGGTGCGACAGGTGCGATAGGTGCGGTGGGGAGGTGCGATAGGTGCGATAGGTGCGATAGGTGCGAGGCGACGGTCCGGCGGCTCAGTGCGTGTGGCCGTGCGCCGGGTCGTTGGCGTGCGCCTCGATGTGCTGGCGCAGCAGGTCCTTGCCGTAGTCGTTGCCGTTTGGCGTGCGGACGACGGTGTGGACGTGGCGGCGGCTGGGGACACGGTCGCCGGGGAGGGCGATGGGCGACTGGTGATCGAACTCGATCAGGATCACCGGGCTCTGAATCCGGTAGTAGAACACCGCATCGTCGGCAATCGGTCCAATCCAGGCGAAGTAGGTGCGGTCGAGGTGCGATTCCACCTCGGCCATGCGCACCTTCGCATGCCCGTCGCTCATGTTCCGGACGTACTCGTTGATCACACCCAACAGGCTGGCGCGCTGTTCAGGCGCCAATGCGTCGGCGCGGATGCCGGCGTAGTCGAGCACGAGGTTGTCGCGAAACGCCTGCGCCAGCGCGTTGTTGCCAGTCTTGCTCGTCTGCAGCACGGCCACCTGCCGCTGGGCGGGCGTGAGCGAGGTGGCGAGGGCCAGCCCCAGGTTCTGCTCGTCCTCGAACACGCGGATGCCGGCGTACTGGCCGGTATCGGCCGAGACGGGTTCGGATCCCATGAACGTTGGCGTCATGACGACCTGATCGCCCATCACGAAGTAATTGATGATCAGGTGATGCCCGTCGAGCTGCCAGCCCCAGGGCTCGGTCTCCGACGGCGTGCCCATCACGGTGAAGTGGTAGAGCCACTCGCCGTACTCGTCGAAACTCTTCGTGAGTTCGGCCAGGTAGCCGTTGAGCCGCATGACGTTGCGTGACTGTTCGAAGCCCTTGGCGCTCAGCCCGGCGCGCATCAGGCCGAAGGCCAGTTGCCGCTGGTCGTCCGACAACTCGCGCAGGCTGACACCCTGGCGATCGTAGCGGTGCACGTTGTTCCAGTCGCGCCACTCGTTCGACGTCACCGGAAACACCGTGCGCGCGCGGTCGGCTTCGGTGAGTCCCGCGAGGAAGCGAACCGCCGCATCCATCACCGGTCTGGTTGTCACTCCGGTGGCCTTGATGGGAAACAGGCCGGGCTCGACGATGCCATCGGCCGTCACGCCGCGGAACGGCTCGGCCAAAGCCTGCGCGGCGTTGCCGCGGCCGCCCCGCTGCCCGGCTGCCACGACGACCAACGTCGTCAGCGCCGTCGTGCCGACGAGCACCCCGGCAGCGAGCCCGTACCATCCGCGTCGCCTCATGACTCCGGCCTCCGATGCTCGTGACGCTACGCGCGTGCGCCAGGCATGTCAATAGTGGCGCCGGCCGGAGTAGAATCCGTCCCCATCGATGTCCGACCGGTACGCCCGATGAGGTTCGGCGTTCTCGACTTCAGCTACGCGCACTTCGAGCACTTCGAGGTCGCCGTACGTGACGTCGGCTGCTACACCGTCAACCTGGGCGACCACGCGCAATCGATCGCGGCGCGGCACGTCTACGCGCAGCTTGGAATCGCCGACAGCCAGGTCGTGTCGATCGATCGGGACACGCTCGACGAGTACGACGGCGATGCGGCGGTGCTCCTGATGAACGCCGTGTTCACCGAACGGAACCTCCCCGCGCCGGTGGCCATTCACCCGTTGTTCGCCGGCTTCCATGCACTCGAGCCCGCCGTCGTGCGCCACCGCGACTGGCTCAGGGTGAAGGGCCTTATCGGCTGTCGCGACCCCCACACGACGGCGCTCCTGCGGTCGCACGGCATCGATGCCGTCACGACCGGCTGCGCGACGCTGGCCCTGCCGCGCCGTGAGCAGGAGCCCGCTGAGCCGCGGCTCTTCGTCGTGTACGGAACGGGCGCCGGCGCGCTGCCGCCCGGGCTCGTGAAGTGCATTCCGCCCGACCTGGCCAATACCGCGGAGTTCGTCTTCAACCGCGCACCGGTCGACGCCTGCCCGGTGCCGTCGGCGCAGCGTCGGGCGTTCGAGGCCTACGAGCGCCACCTGTTCGCGGATCTGCGCGATCGGGCCACACTCGTGCTCACCCCACTGCACCATGTGGCCGCGCCCTGCATGGCCATGGGCATTCCCGTGATCGTGTATCGGCAGGATCGCGATCCGCGGTTCAGCCTGCTTGCCGATCTGGTGCCGATCCATACGCCTGATACGGTTCGTACGATCGACTGGCAGCCGGAACCCGTCGACGTGCGGGCGATTCGGCGCGACTACATCGCGTTTGTCGCGGACCGCCTGGCCGCGGCCGGGCGTGCTGTCTCCTGAGGCCGCGAGTCAGCCGCGGCGAGGCGCGCGATGGCGCGGTGATCGAGCACGATGCGGTCCTCGGCGCCGGCCCGGCGCAGACGGTCCGCGATCGCATCGACGCTGCTCGACGAGATGACGACCACGTCCACCGAGCGGATGGCCTCCTCGGTCGGTTCGAGAACGGGCAGGGTGTCGATGACCCTGGTCCACTGCGACGCGTCGCTGTCGAAGAACGCGCAGGGCTCGAGGTGATCGACGGCCCGCATGGCCTGCAGGCACTCACGACCCGCCGTCGACGCCCCGTAGAGCGCCACCCGCGTGCGCCGCTCCTTTCGCGGCGCGAGCAGCAGCTGCGTGCGCAGGTCCAACTCGCGTCGCCGCGCCTGCGCCAGTTCCGACTCCAGGCGTTCGATCCGCGCCCGCGCGGTCACGAGTTCCGCCGCATATGCGGAAGCACGGTCGGCGATTCGCGCAAGCGCGACGTCGGTCTTCGAGGGCGACAGCCGCTGCCCCGGCATCGGCACCGTGGCAATGGTCGCAAGAACACCCCGCGTGCCCGACCCCCGCAGGCTCGTGTCGAAGTAGTGATCGCGAAAGTCGGCCGCATCGGGAGCTGACGACACGACCCGGGCGATCGCCCTGCCGACGTCGTCGGGCGCGGTCAGCGTCACGTGCGCGTAGTGGTTCGGATTGCCGGTGTCGATGGCCACGAACGGCTTTCCGGCAAGAGCCGCCTCGAGCAGGATCGTCGATTGCGTGGCCACCACGGCGTCGACGGCACGCACCAGGCGCGGACTGTCCAGGTCCGCAGCCAGGCAGCACAGCTCGTCGAGCACGACGACGTTGGCTGGACACGACTTCAGCAGATCGTCGTCGACGTCGTGTGCTGGATGTGGCTTGAGGATGAACAGCGTGTCGCGCATGCGCCGGGCGGCGTCGAGCAGCGCGGGATTCACCAGCGCGCCGCGCGAATGCTGCGACCAGTGCAGGTTGGTTGCCGCGAGCACGCGATGTCGGTAGCCGGACACCCAGTCGCCCAGCAGGTGCTCGAGCGGCGGCGGGGACGCCTCGACGTACGCGTCGAAGAGCGGGCAGCCGACCGCCCGGAACTGCGTTCCGCCGATGACGGCTCGGGGCGCGACCGACCCGTCGGGCCAGCGGACGTTCATCCCCAGGGCCGCTTCGAACTCGCCGGACCAGGTCAGCACCGTGTCGGACAGCAGGGTCATCGGCGCCCGCAGGTCGGCGTACGGCCAGATGCCGTGCTGCAGCTGGAGTGTGGCGAAGCCGTGCCGCGCCGCCGCGATGACGACGGCCGCGTTCCAGATGTGGACGTCGAAGGCCGTCGAGTCCGCGCCGCAGACGAAGACGCGGCGCGGGTGCGGCCAGCAGGACCAGTCGACGTGCTCGACGGCAGTCACGGCCTGCGCGGCAATGCCCCTGGCCGACAACCACGTGCGAATGGCCGCATCGCGGCGAATGGCGCCGTCAGTCGACGCGGCGCCCACGCGTTGGATCACCGAGAAGCTGTGGCGCGGCATCTGCGCCCACAGGGGAATGTACTGACGAAACTCCTGATAGGTGCCCACGAGGAAGACCGTGTGCGTGCTTCCGTCGACGAGCGGTGCCGGCGCGGCGATCGGCGGGGGCACCCCGAGCAGCGTGCGAATCGCCCTGGACCCGTCCTCCGCTTGCACTGCCCCACTCCGCCGGCCCAGATGGAAGGAGCGTGGCGCGCGGTCGTCGCGATCGCGAAACGGGCGCGCGAGCTGCCACCGCTGCCGCAGCCATGGAGCGGTCGAGTGCTCATCGCCCTCCGGCGACTCACGTTCGTCGAGAATCTCGAGGCCGGCAGCCGCGAATATGCGGCGCCAGGCCGACAGGGGGCGGACCGTGCGCGACGATGCGTCGCCGTCGGGTGCCGGATCGATCGTGACCCAGTGCGGCGCGCCGAGCCGGGCCGCCAGGGCTGACACGGCGTCCGCGACGGCGCCCGGCAGGTGACCGTCGGGCCGTGCCATCGTCAACCCGCCAGCGAATGAGCCGCGGCCAGACGCTTGTGGAGTACGCCGCCGAGGTCGGCGAACACCTCCGGAAGCGCGACGTGCCAGGTCGTTGGCGCGTGTTCCCACGGCCGGTCGAGCAACTCGAGCGACATCGGCACGAGCTGCCGGAGGTCATCCGGAAGCCGCACGGCGCCGATGTTCCGCGACCCGTCGACCCCATGTACCTTGTCGAACGGCCAGGCGTCGAACAGCCACATGGGTCCATAGACCTGGTACGCGGGATTGATTACCGGCAACTGGATGTCGTGGAGCGCCACCCAGGCGCCGGGCCGGGCGACATGAACCAGGTGCAGCAGGTCGAGCAGGGGCCAGGGGTGCGCGTGGTTGGCGTCGATGAAGAGAAGGTCGAACGATCCCGGTGCAAGCGACTGTGACAGCCGGCGTGCATCCGTATCGGTGTCGAGCGTCCATCGCGTGCGGTGGTCCGGATACATCTCGGCCACCGCCGCGCCGGTGGCGCGCCCGGGGTCGAAGTAGCAGGTCGATCGGACGTCGCACGACAGCAGGTGGCGCCCGCCCGCAACCGGCGGCAGCTGATCCATTGCGAACAGCAGTGCCGCCGACGAGGCGCCCGACGCCACGCCCACTTCCAGCATTGACGTCGGCCTGACGCCGGCGACCAGTTCAACCAGGAACTCGGCATCGCCGTCACAGATGTATCCCGTCGCCCACGCTGGGGGCCTGTACATGGACCGCAGTCCGTCGATCGGAGCCGATCTGTGTCGCAGACGACGACGCAGGCGCGCCGATGTGGCCGAGGCGGTGGGCTGTGACATGGGCGTTGGCGCCGGTGATGGCGAGTACAACAGGATGTGCTGGACCGGAACGTGCGCAACCTGCGCGTGCATGTCGCGCTCGAACTCGCGCGACGCGTAGAGAATGACGTCTGTCATGTCGGCTGTGACCGCGTCGGGACGCACACAGGGGCGACCCAGCACGTCGGAGACGGCACGACGATCGATGAAGCCGGCAACGAACCGCCCGAGCTCGGGTTCGAGGGCGAGGAGGGCGCGGGCGTGCTCGCCGGCACCGTAGACGAACACACGCGGAGTGGCATGTTGCCAGCCCGCGACGAGATCGCGCAGCCGATCGCGCACACGCAACAGCTCGTCGCGCTTTGGATCGGGGTCACGCGGGGCAAGTCCCGTCAGTGCCACGAGCGCTTCGTCCGGCACACCAACCAGCCACTCGTAGAGCGACGCCGCGCTCGCCTGATGGCGCGCCGCCTTCAGCACCCAGCGCAGATCGAGTGGCGCTCCGTCCGCCGACGCGTAGACGCCAAGAACGGCGTCGACGATCTCCGGCGCCTGCGCCCTGACGTCGGCGGTCGTGCTGTAGAGCGACGCGGGCGCCAGCGCGACGTCCAGGCCGGCACAGGCCATCGCCGCGTACACCGGCCAGTAGTCGAAGCGGTGTGACGCGGCACGCCGGACGGCGTCAAAGGCCGACGGCGACGCCACGAAGCACGGACCGCCGAAGACGTTCGACGTCCAGCCGGCCTCCCGCGACGCGCCGAGTGGCGCGACATCGCGCGCCCGGCCGCCGGGCCGTTCCACGTAGTAGCTCGTGGCGGCATCGACGCGCGCGTCCTGGAGAGTCCGGAGCAGGTGACGCACGGCGCCGGGCTTCAGGGCCACCGACGCCGATGTGAAGATCGCGGGCGCGGCGCGGTTCGATCGCCGCCACTCATCCCAGGACATGAACCGTGCGTCGCGCGCCGTCGGATCCGACGTCAGGATCCGGTGCCTGAAGTCATCGATGAACGCCGCATCGGTCACGACGATGTCGCAGGTGTCGGGCGTGAGGCGGCGCTCGGCCGGGCGCCATCGCAGCAGGGAGTACACGTAGTCGACGTGATAGGCCGTGGCGTCCGTGC
>JBIQJY010000058.1:0-2122 GCA_044507065.1 Acidobacteriota bacterium | reverse complement strand
CGCCATCGCAGCAGGGAGTACACGTAGTCGACGTGATAGGCCGTGGCGTCCGTGCTGGAGTAGCCGCTGCGGTAGTCGACCGTCAGCGCGCCGTCGCTGTGCACGCGGCCGAGGACCGCGGCCAGGCCGGCTGGCGTCGGATCGGCAAGCAGGTGAGCGTTGGCAGCGCCGGCGATCTCCGGAATGCCGCCGATACGCGTCGTGATGAATGGAATGCGGCGCGTGAAGAGCTCGATGACCGAGTACGGGAGGTTGTCGACCATGCTCGGCGCGACAACCAGCGCGCGCTCCTGCCGTTCGATCCACTCGAGCGCCTCGAACGATCCGAAACCGTCGATGATCTCGATCTCGAGGTCGTCGACGTCGGCAAGCGTGCCGCGGATGAACTCTTCGCTCGGGAGGCCCTCGACGGTCGACCGCTTGCCGAGAAACGTGATCCTGCGCACCGGGCCGCGTGCCGCGGCGTGCTCCGCGATCGCGCGGCAGAGCACGTGCACGCCCTTTCGCGTCTCGAGCCGTCCGAAGAAGACGAGGTGTTCGAACGGGCCCGCATGGGTGCGCAGGTCGGCAGTGCCTTCCGTCGAGCCGTCGAAGCAGTACGGCACGACCGTGGCGAACTCGTCCATCCGCCAGTGCTCGTGCGCCCAGTCGGACATGTGCTGCGACGGCGCGTTGACGTAGTCGGCCAGCCGGGCGGATTCGCGCTCGAGGAAATCCACGTGGACGTCGGCGCGTGTGGCCGACGAACGCTGCATGCCCTGGTAGATCCACTGCCGGCACGAGTGCAGCGTGACGACCGTGGGCACGTCGGTCAGGGCCTCGCCACTGCGGCGTGCCTGCAGCGTTCGTGCGCCGTGGCCGAGGAACTCCTGGAACAGCAGCAGGTCGAACCGTCGGCCCCGCAGGAACCGGTAGACCAGTTCCGACGTGCGCGCCTCCGGGCACGGGTGGTCCACTCGATCGACGGCCGTGGCCTCGCCGCTGGTGTGCGCCCACTTCATCAGGTCGACGTACTCGAACGCCTGATACAGGCGCTCCCAGTGGTCGGGCGTCTCGCGGTCGGTCGGGCCGGTGTAGAGCACTGTGACGTCGAAACCGGCCGCGGCGAGTGATGCCGCCTCCCAGTAGCACGCCGTGCCGACGCCGCCGTTGGGGAATGGCCCGATGAACTCCGGAGCGACGATGCAGACGTGAGCGCGGCGGGGGATCATGCGGACGGGCACCATGCTGCGATCCCTTCAAGGCAAGCCGGGTGCCAGCATTGCAGCGTCGAACCCGCCGATGCACACGGATGTCAGCGTCGGCAGGTGTCGGCGTTGCGACGATGATGTCGGTGGAGCGACACGTGCAGGCGCACGGAACGCCGGGCCTTCAGCCCCGGTCCGCTCCCAGCGCTGCGCGGATCTGGTCGTCGGATACGGTGCCGGCGGCAAAGGCTCGCCAGTGCTCGAACGGCATCGCATCAGGCGCGCGTCGCGTGCGCGTCAGCAGGTCGTCCATCCGCGCCGCATCGCCGGAGTGCAGGCGGGCCGCGGCGTGACGATCGCGCAGCCGCGCGCGCACGTCGGGCACGGAAGCGAACGCGCCCAGTGCTTCGTCGATCGTGGCCTGCCTGATCGCCGTGCCGTGGAGTATCCCGCCGCCCGTCGCGTTGATGAACGTCCGTTCGCCGTCGCCGGCCATCTGTTCGACCAGCCAGTTGCGGAACGACACGAGGTGCGGCGCCGTGCGCACGCGCGTGCCGCGTACGTCCTCGGTCCACACCTCCGGCTGGCGGCTGAAGTAGTCGGCCATCAGCAGGTCCCAGGAGCAACCCTTGTCGATCCACTCCTGCCACATGGCGTCGTAGATGGTGCCGCGGCAGTAGGGCCGCATGCCGGTGAACGCCATGTCCGCGCCGGCAAACACGATCGGATCGCAGCCCATGCGCCGCGCCAGGTCGAACGCCGATGTCAGGACCGATCCCCACGTGCGTAGCTCGCCTCGTCGGAATCCCGCGGCTTCGAGCCACGGCCAGGGTTCGTGCTCGGACACACGGAAGGTGAATGTCCGTCCGCTGAAGTGCTCGAGGGTCGATGGATGCACGCTGCCTTCCGCCACCAGCATCACGTCGTCGACGCCG
>JBIQJY010000139.1:0-3088 GCA_044507065.1 Acidobacteriota bacterium | reverse complement strand
GTGGTCCCGTCGAGCGGTGCGGTGACCGGCAGGGACAGCGTCGCCCCATCGGCAGCGCGCAGGACGCCGTCGCTGGCGTTCAGGCGTCCCCACTGAGCGGACAGGGTGAACGTGCGATAGAACACGGTCCCGACTCCCGGAATGCCGATACTGCCGGTGGTGTCGCTCGTCCCGCTGCCCCCGGCGGGCATCGTCAGCACCGGACCATCGACGAAGCGACGACGCACCTCGGCCACGCGAGCCTGCTGTGCGCGGTCGCGCGCCTCCTCCGCCGTCCGCAGTGCGGCCCCGTCATAGCGCACGGCCGCCGCAACCACGTCTGTCGTCGGCGGTCTGTCGATGGCCGACGCGAGCAGGTCGCCGAGGTCGGAGGTGGCGCGAACCTGCCGTCGCCATTCGGGCAGGAGATCGTCGAGCAGCACACCGTAGGCAGGTCCGGACGCGGCTTCGAAATTGCCGACGAGCGAGGGCTGCGCCTCCCCGCCTGCTCCTGCGAGTGCCGCCGCAGCGGCGCGATGCGCGTCGGCGGGCGTATCGGCCCAGGCGGCGATGCCGGTATAGGTGGCCAGCCCTTCGCGAATCTCGTCGCGTCGTTCGTTGTCGGCCGCGCCGGGAAACAGGCGGCGGCGTTCCCGCCTGAAGGCCAGCGCATCGGCCACGGCGCTCGCCTGATCGCTTCCGGTCGACTCGAGCGCACGCCGGAGCGCGCGCCACTCGAGTTGCATCAGGAAGCGTCCGTCGAGCGTATCGAGATGTTCGTTGAAGCCCTCGTCGGTAATGAACCCCAGCTCGGGCTGAATGCGATGGAACAGCGCGTGAAGCAGCAACTGCTGGCGCAGATCGGCATCATGCTCCGGGAGCATATACAAGGGTGCGCTGAACCACACCTCCCCGCCCCAGGAGACCGGGCCGTCGGCCATCCCGGGAAAGCGCGGCGGGGGCCCCGGTGGTTCCGGCTGATTGGTGGCCCGCGTTCCCGTCGCGGGATCGAAGATCACCAGGGGGCCGCAGAGCGACCGACCCCACAGGCGTCCGGCGTCGCGTTCGCACAGCCGCGCGGCTTCCTCGAAGTACTGTCTGGCAACGTCCGGTTGAACCTGCGCCTCGGTGGAGGCTGCGACGCCGAGCACCACAATCAGGAAGAGCCCCACGTATGGACTGCGCATCGGCATCCCCTCCGGCCACGCTCCCGCCCCGAAACGCTGTTACGACCCGCACATGATACGGCCGAATCGGCAGCGGGGACGGCTGGAACGGGCGGCTACTCTTCTCCCAATCGCAGGACCACGTTGGGATCGATCCGCGACGCGCGAAGGGCCGGGATGAGGCTGGCCAGGCCGGTGGGAACGAGCAGCAGCGCCGCTCCCGCGAGCAGGGCGAGTGGTTCGAGGCTCCCCGAGCCGTAGAGCCGCGACTGCACGAGGAATCCCACTCCGTACGCCAGTGCCGACCCGGCGACCAGGCCGATCGCAGTCGGCGTCATGGCCTGGCGCACGATCAGCCGCACGACGTCGCGAGGCAGTGCACCGAGCGCCAGCCGTACGCCAATCTCAGGCGTCCGCAGCGCGACGATGAACGTGACGACGCCGAACAGCCCGCCTGCCGTCAGCATCAGGCCCATCAGTCCGAGCAGGGCCGTGGATCGGGCGATCCATTGTTCGTCGATGCGATTTGTCCTCAGGCGATCGGCAAGTGTGCTGACCTCGACCGGCACGCGGTCGTCGAGCGTGCGGACCAGTTGTCGCAGGCCGGCCGTCGCCCGGGCCAGATCGGTGGTTCGCAGGTAGATCCAGCGCGCCGGCTCGCCCACGCCGATCGAGCGCCGATATACGTGCGGCGCCGTCTCGTGATCCTGGCGTCCGGTACCGGGTGGCGGAGCGACGACGCCCACAATCTCGGCGAGCCGCTCGTCGGGCGCGCCGGCACGCCCTGCGCGCATCCGCACGGTGCGGCCGACGGCGTTGCCACCCATCACCTGCCGTTCGAACGCGACGTTGACCACGACCCTGTCGGCCGACGTGGACGCCGCAAGCCATTGACCGCGCACCAGCTCGAGGTCGAGCGCCGGCAGCAGGTCGCCCGTGACAACACTCGCGGCCACGACCTGTCGTGCGTTCTCTGGCGTTCCCGGCAGCAGGACGTCCACGTACGTTCCTTCGCCACCCGTGTCCCAGTAGTCGACCTGCGAGATCCCGGCGCGAGCGACCCCGGCAATGCCGGGCGCCCTCGCAGCCAGCTCCGCGTAAAACGCGTCGATCGCGTCGTGGCCGTACGCGAGCGGCGCCAGATCGACGCGCGCGACCAGCATCGCGTCGGGATCGGCAATACCGGCGCCGTCGAAATTCGCGTGCAGCGCGCGGATGAACTGCGTGCCACTGGCCAGCAGCGCGACGCACAGCGCGGCCTGCGCGGCGATGAGCAGCGATCGCGACCTCGTGCGCTGCCTGTAGCGTCCCAGGGACCCGCGCGCCACCGATGTGCGGCTGGCGATCGACCACGCAGGCCCGATGCCGAAGACCACAGTCGTGCACACGACGATGCTGGCCGTGAACACGAGTACGGGGAGATCGATGGACACGGGCAGCGGGATGAGCTGCTCCTGAACCCTGAGCAGCAGCAGGGCGAGCGGCAGGCCGACCGCGCCGCCCGATGCCGCCAGTGCCGCGGCTTCCACGAGCAACTGCCGCATCAGCCGCCAGCGCGTTGCGCCGATCGCCATGCGGATGCGCCACTCGCCGCTCCGTCGTGTCGCCCGGGCGATGAGGAGGAGCGCGGCATTCACGCACGCGATGAGCAGCACGACGGCCGGTACGCCGGTCAACGCCACCGTTGCCGGCAGCGCGTTTGCCGGATTGTTCAGGAAGACAGGCCGCACGGTCGCGCCGGGGACACCGTGGGTGACCGGACCGGCGGTCGGGGCCGTGGCCCGGGGCCCCAGCGGTACGAACGATGCCGCAATCGAAGCAGCCTGTGCCTCGAGGTGCTCGGCGGTCGCGCCCCGGCGGAGTCGTGCCACGAGCCCGAGGCGGAACGATGGAGGCATTGACGATGCGGTCTGCGGTCGCCCCTCATCGTCCCTGAGCGCGAT
>JBIQJY010000057.1:0-21634 GCA_044507065.1 Acidobacteriota bacterium | reverse complement strand
TCACGGGTCAGACCGTGCTCGTCGACGGCGGGCTGTTCACGTCGCCGCCGTGGCCACCGGAGTGAGGCGTGAGGGCGCCACGATCGATGGAAGGACAACGCAGATGTTTCAACTGAAGGGCAGGCGCGCGCTGGTCACCGGCGGCGGATCGGGCATTGGTGAGGCTACCGCGACGACACTGGCCGGACGCGGCGCGTACGTCTACGTCGCCGACCGCGATGAGCCGCAGGGCCGGCGCGTGGCCGATGCCATTGCGGCAGGCGGCGGGTCGGCGGCATTCGTGGCGCTGGATGTGACCGACGAGGCCGCGTGCGCGCGCGTCGCGGCGCATGTCGAGAACGAAGGACCACTCGACATCCTGGTCAACAACGCGGGGATTGGCCATGTGGGCACCATCCGCACGACCGACGGCGCCGCGCTCGATCGGCTGTACTCGGTCAACGTGCGCGGCGTGTTCAACGCGAGCCAGGCGTTCATCGGTCCGATGCTCGCGCGCCGGTCCGGCAACATCGTCAACATCGCCTCGATTGGGGGCATTGTCGGCATCCGCGATCGCCTGGCGTACTGCACGACGAAGTTCGCGGTTGTCGGCATGACCAAGTCCATGGCGCTCGACCACGCGACCGAGGGCGTCCGCATCAACTGTGTGTGCCCGGGTCGCGTGGAGACCCCCTTTGTCGCGGCGCGCCTGAAGGAGTATCCCGATCCCGAGGCCGCGTATCGCGAAATGGCCGCCACGCAGGCCATCGGACGCATGGGTCGTCCGGAGGAGATTGCGGCGGCCGTCGTCTATCTCGTCAGCGACGAAGCCGCGTTCATCACGGGCACGGCCTTCCTCATCGACGGCGGCTGGAGCGCGGGGAAGTAGCCATGCCGACACCATCGACGCTGCTGGCCGATTGCCGGTGCACGCTCGGCGAGGGCCTCGTGTGGGACGCCGGTGCCCAGGCCTGGTTGTGGACGGACATCGAGGGTGCGCGCATGTGGCGCCACGATCCGGCCACCGGCGCCACCACGTCGTGGCGACTGCCCGATCGGACGGGATCCTTTGCCATCTGCCGGTCGGGCCAGCTGCTGCTGGGACTGTCGAAGGGCCTCGCATGGGGCGCGCTCGACGGCAGCGCAGACGCGGTGGACTACACGCCAATCATCCCGGTCGAAGACGACAATCCGACCACGCGGATCAACGACGGCCGCACGGATCGCGACGGCAACTTCGTCTTCGGCACCATGAGCGAGGCGCCGGGACATCCACCGACCGGTCATGTCTACCAGTTCTCGCAGCAACACGGCCTGCGGCGGCTCCCGGTGGGCCCCGTCGGCATCGCCAACAGCATCTGCTTCAGCCCGGATGGCGCGACGATCTATTTCTGCGACTCGATGACGGGCCGCATCATGCGCGGCGGCTACGACGCAGCCGGTGCCCGCGTGCACGACATCGAGCCGTTCGTGACGGTCGATCCAGCCGACGGCATGCCCGACGGGTCGGTCGTCGATGCCGAAGGCGCACTCTGGAATGCGCAATGGGGCGGCGGCGTCGTGCGTCGCTACGATCCAGATGGCAGGTTGATCGCGGCCAGCGACGTGCCCGCGCAGCACGTGACGTGCCCGGCCTTCGGCGGCCCGGACCTCGACATCCTGTGCGCGACAACGGCGCGCCAGGGCGTGACAGCCGAGACGCTCGAACTCCATCCGCATACCGGCGGCGTCTACCGTGTCGCCGCGCACGGGGCCAGGGGGATTGCCGATCGATTGTTCGAAGACTGAGCGGCGACGGCGCACTTGCGCCGCGGAGCGCGAGTCCCGCCTTACCGTACCGTCAGTCGATCGCCGATGTTGATGGTGTTGGTGCGCAGGCGATTGAGCCGCTTGATTGCGTCGACGCTGGTGTCGAAGCGCCGTGCGATGCCGTAGAGCGTGTCGCCGCGCTGTACGCGGTAGGTCGTGGGAGCGGAAGGGACGGCCGGGCGAGACGTCGACGCCGTGCGGGTAATGGCCGTCGGCAGCGCCTGCGCGCTGCGCTGCGGAATCATCAGTTCCTGGCTCACGCGCAGCACCGAACGCGCCGTCAGGTCGTTGGCCGATCGCAGTTCGGCGACCGACACGTGATAGCGGCGCGCGATTGCCGCGAGCGTTTCGCCGCGCTTGACCGTGTGAAACGCGAAGTGCACCCGCAGCGCATCGGCCGAGGCCAGCTCGCGCTGGATCGTCGTGGCGGTCCCCACGGGAACCTTGAGCTCATGGGCGCCGGCCGGCGTCGTCGTCCGGCGCAGCTCGGGATTGAGCCCGCGCAGCTGGTCGACAGTCACCCCACTCCACTCGGCCACGATCTTCAGGTCGATGGCGCCCGGCACCATCACGCGCTCGAAGGCGAGCGGCGCGACCGCCCCGACCTCCAGCCCGTAGAGCTGGGGATTCCTGGCAATCAGGATTGCCGCCATGATCATCGGCACATAGTCGCGCGTCTCGCGCGGCAGGAACCGCGACGATGCGCTCAGGCGCCAGTAATCGCGGATGCCCGCGCGCTGCATGGCGCGCTGCACGCGCCCGGGCCCGGCGTTGTAACTGGCGAGTGCGAGGTTCCAGTCGCCGCCGAACATGTTGCCGAGCGCCTTGAGATACTGCGCCGCGGCACGGGTGGCCTTTTCGGGATCCGATCGTTCGTCGATGAACCAGGTCTGCTTCAGGCCGTATTCGCGGCCAGTGGCCGGCATGAACTGCCAGATGCCGCGGGCCGACACGCGTGAAAGGGCGTTGGACTTGTACGCGCTCTCGACAATGGGCACGTACACCAGTTCTTCGGGCAGCCCTTCCTCGGCGAAGATCTGCCGGATCATCGGGAGATAACGGTGTCCGCGCTCGAGGCCGTCGACGATGAAGTCCGACCGGCGGTTCTGGAAGAGCTCGACGAACGACAACACACGATCGTTGGCGGGAATGTCGATGCCGAGCGTCGACCGCTCGAGATCGGCGCGCACCGTCTCGGCCGTCGTGGCCGCTGGCGCGGGCCGCTCGAACACCGCGTCGGCCAGCAGGAGGTCGATGGCGGCCGGTTCGGTCCTGGCCTCCGCAAGGCCGTCACCTTCCCGAAGCGCGAGCAGTTCGAGTGCGCTGATTCGATCGAGCAGCCGGTCGAACACCACGGTGGTGGCCGCTTCGGCACGTGCGCCCTCGGGCACGGCCAGCAGCAGATCGATGGCAGCGTCGAAGTGTGCGCGGGCGCTGACCACCCGTCCTGCCTGAAACTCCCGTTCCCCGGCGGCGAATTCGGCCTGGGCACTGCGGACGACTGAAGCCGCCGGGTCTTCCTTGACCGGGACTTCGTGCCCCGCCCCGGCCGACAGGGCTGCCACCGGAATCGATGGCGGCGTAGCCGGCACATTGGCCCTGGCGCGCAGTCCGCAGCCGGTGGCGAGCAGTCCGGCACAGAGAATCGGGAGATAGCGGGCAGCAACAGTCATCGTGTGGAATAGGGGTGCGTTGCCGGGGCGACGTTACGCTACCATCCGCCCGGAAACCAAGTCAATCGCTAAGTACCTGCGCAGTCTGGACTTGTACCGATCACTGCTCACCGTTGACGGGCCGGCGAGCCGACATCGACGAAAACCCCGTGCGTTTCGGCCAGATCGCGCGCGGCCGGGGTGATGATCGTCCGCTCGCCGACGACAATGGGCTGGTTGCGGGCGACGGCCTGCCGCACGTCCTCTTCGCAGACGAAATCGGCCGCGACGGCAGCTGCCTGACCTGTCGCCTGGGCGGGTGGTGCCTCGGTGCCGAGGTAGGCAGCCAGTTGGGCCTGGACGGCCGAAGCCGCGACCTCGCGGGCCGGTGCCGGCCGCGCGGGCGCCTTCGGCAGCGGGGGCTCGGCCGCCTGGCGAGTTGTTTCCGCCACGACGCTCCCGGTTGCCGGCGACCGAATTTCGTAGGCCACGCGCTTGATGTTCAGCAGATGCCGCGGCGAGATGTTGTCGGACGTGATGTTGCCGCCGTAGCCGCCGCAGCCGAGCGTCATCGCCGGATCGAGGCCGGTCGTCAGGCCAATCGATCCGTGCGTGGTCGGCGTGTTCACGACGATGCGGAAGGCGGGTTTCTTCAGGCCGAACTCGAGCACGATCTCATCGTTGCGCGAGTGGATCGACATCGTGTGGCCCATGCCGCCGTACCGCAGGATCTGCTTGCATCGCTCGCAGCCCTCGCGCCAATCCTCGACCTCGTAGAACGACAGGACGGGGCACAGCTTCTCGATCGACAGCGGATACTCGCGTCCCACGCCGCCGAGTTCGACAACCAGGATGCGTGTGGTCGGCGGCACGGCGACGCCGGCCTGCTGCGCGATGAACACGGCGGACCGTCCAACAAGCTTCGGATTCGGCAGTCGCTGCGGTGTGACGAGCAGGGCCGCCAGTCGCTCCGATTCGGCGCTCGTCAGGAAATGCGCTCCCTGTTGCACCATCTCCCGTTTCAGGTCCGCGGCGACGGTACGGTCCACGACCGCCGAGTTGGGCGACGAGCAGAGCAGGCCGTTGTCGAAACTCTTGCCGGTGACGATGTCGGAGGCGGCCTTGGTCAGGTCGGCGGTCCGTTCCACATAGCAGGGCGCATTTCCTGGACCGACGCCGTAGGCCGGCTTGCCGGCGCTGTAGGCTGCACGCACCAGGCCCAGGCCGCCGGTCGCGAGAATCACCGACACGTCGCGGTGCTTCATGAGCTCCTGCGTACCCGCCAGCGAGACCTGCGACATCCATCCAATGGCGCCGTCAGGTAAGCCCGCCGCGCGCGCGGCCGCGGCCATTGCCTCGGCAACCGCGGTGATCGATCGCGCCGCGGACGGGTGCGGGCTGAGCACGATGGGGCAGCGCGCCTTGATGGCAATCAGGATCTTGTAGATCGCTGTCGACGTCGGATTGGTGGAGGGGACGATGGCCGCCACGACGCCGAAGGGCTCGGCGATTTCGATGACGCGCGTCGCATCGTGCCGCGCGACCACGCCGACCGTGCGCATGGGCCGGATGAAGGCGTGCACGCGTTCGGCGGCAAAGCGATTCTTCTGGATCTTGTCGGCGATGACGCCGAAGCCGGTTTCCTCGACCGCCAGCCGCGCCAGCTCTTCGCAACGCGGCCGCACGGCGTCCGCCATGGCATCGACGATGCGGTCGATCTGTTCCTGGGAAAGCTCGGCGAGCGCCGCGGCGGCCTGCTTCGCACGAATGGCCAGCCGTCGCGCGTCTTCGACCGACGGATGTGCGGGTTCAGCTGGGGTGGTCGCCTCGGCCATCGTCCATCCTGACGACGGACTACGGGCGCACGGCCGGCCGCGGCAGAATCGCCTCCACCTCGGCGTGAGGACGGGGGATGACGTGTACCGAGACGAGCTCGCCAACGCGCCGCGCCGCTGCCGCGCCGGCGTCGGTCGCCGCCTTGATCGCGCCGACGTCGCCGCGCGCGAGTACGGTGACGTAACCCGCCCCGATGTATTCCTTGCCAATGAGGACCACGTTGGCCGTCTTGACCATCGCATCGGCGGCCTCGATGGCGCCAATCAGTCCCCGTGTTTCAACCATGCCAAGCGCGTCTGCGGTCATGTGTGGATCAGTGTGCAAAGACGCGCAAGCCTAGCATATTGAACAGCATGCGGCAATCTGCGATACGATTCGACCCTGTGTCGACGAGTCGATTTCTGCTCATGGCCCTGCTGACAGCGGGCCCCATCGGTGTTGCAGCCTGTTCGAGCCCGGATGACGCGGCGCCGGTCGCGTCGGTGTCGGCCACTCCGACGCGATCGCGCGTGGCCGTGGGCGGTCCGATCGAGATCACCTACCGCTTCGAGCCCACCGGCGAGGCGATCGCCGAGGATCACACGGTCTTCGTCCATCTGGTGAATGACGACGGCCAGGTCATCTGGAACGACGATCACGAGCCGGCCGTTCCGACCAGCACATGGCAGCCCGGCCAGGTGGTGGAGTATTCGCGCACGCGTTTCCTCCCGGCACTGCTGCAACCGGGTAACGTGACGCTCGAAGTGGGCGTCTACCGCGGAGAGGCACGGCTTCCACTGGCGGCCGAACGCGCGCCGCGCGCGCCGGGCAGCCGCGCGTATCCGACGGCCGACCTGCAACTCGCTCCCGAAACAGAGAACATCTTCGTCATTTATCAGAGCGGCTGGCACCCCGACGATTTCGTCCCGGGCGATCCGTACGGCGCGTCGAAGTGGACGCAGGAATCGGCCACGTTTGCGTTCCGCAATCCGCGGACCGACGTGTCGCTGCTCATCGAGTTCGCCGGACGCCCGGACGCCTTCGGCCTGACGCCACAGCAGGTCACGATCGTCGGCGCCGGCGATGCGCCGATCGACCGGTTCGCCGTGGAGTCGGCCGGCGTGGTGCTGCGACGCGTACCGGTCACCGCCGCGCAACTCGGGAACGCCGACCTGGCGGAAGTGCGGCTGGAGGTGGACCGCACGTTCGTGCCGTCCCAGCTCGGCACGGGAGAACACGACCCGCGGACGCTCGGCGTGCGCGTCTATCACGTCTTCGTGGAAGGCCGATAAGCCGGACACGACGTCTGTGCACAGAAACCGATGACAGCCACACGGATCGTTCGCCTCGGCGCAATGGCCCTGGCCGGCATCGTCGGCCTGGCCCAGCCGGCGGCCGCCGACATCGTTCGCCTCTCGAATGGGCGCACGATGCGGGTCGAGTCCTGCCGGTTCGAGGACTCGACGGTGGTCCTGCTGATGACGGGCGGCGGCGAAATCCGCGCCCATCGCGATCTGGTGGCCGAGATCCTGCCGGACGAAGTGCCGCCCAACCGTGCGGCGGCGCTCGACGCGTTGGCCGCCTCGCCGAGCGCGGCAGGGCCACGGCTGTCGGGCGACCGACTGCGCGCCCTGGTGGACCGCGTGGCGGCGCGCGTCGGCGTTGACGGCAGGCTCGCGCACGCCGTCGTGCGAGCCGAGTCCAACTACGAACCGCTGGCCGTATCGCCCAAGGGCGCGATGGGGCTGATGCAGCTGATGCCCGTGCTGGCCTCCACCTACGCACTGGCCGACCCGTTCGATCCCGAAGCCAACCTCGAGGCCGGCCTGCGCCACCTGCGGCGTCTCCTGCTCAGGTACGATGTCCGTCGTGCGCTCGCCGCCTACAACGCCGGCGAAGGCGCGGTCAGCCGGTATGGCGGCGTGCCGCCGTACCGGGAGACGGAGACGTATGTGCGGCGGATCCTGGCCTCGCTGCGGTAACGTCGTGCGAAGCGTCCGTTTCACCCGTACGATGGTCTAAGCACTACGACAACGGCCGGCCGGCGCCGGTTCGAGACGGCACTCCGCACCAGAGAGGTCCAGACCCGCGTGGAATTTCGCTGCAGGGTGGCCACGGCCACCGGCCAGATCTCCGAAGCCACTTACGTCGCCGAGGACGAGGCACGCCTGCGCCGCGATCTCGAGGATCAGGGCCTGCTGCTGCTCTCGGTCCGTGGCGGCGGCCTGCAGCGGCGGGGCGAGCGGCTGGGCCTGCCGCGTCGGCGACGCGTGCCGATGGCCGACTTCCTGATCTTCAATCAGGAAATGGCCACGCTGCTCAAGGCGGGCCTGCCCCTGGTCCAGTCGCTCGACATCCTGCGCAAGCGCGTACCCAACCCGGTGTTCCGGGCCGCGCTCAACGACGTTCACGACCGCGTCCGGTCGGGCAGTTCGCTGTCCGACGCGTTCGAGGCCCAGCAGCTCTTCTCGGCGATCTACACCGCTTCGCTCATGGCCGGCGAGAAGAGCGGCAGCCTCGAGCAGGTGATCCGCCGCTACGTGCAGCACATGAAGGTAATCATGTCGGCGCGCAGCCAGGTGATCTCCGCGCTCATCTACCCGGTCATCCTGCTGGTCCTGTCGATCATCGTCGTGGGCCTGATCGTCTTCCAGGTGGTGCCCGAGTTCGCCGACTTCTACGCCCAGTTCGGGCAGGGCGCGCAGTTGCCGATGTCGACGCGGATCGTGGTGGCCGTGTCGACCAACCTCGTCGGGAGCGCCGGGCTGATTGCCACCGCCGTGGTGGCGCTGGCGATAGCCGGCGTGCTGTGGTTCCGTCGTCCGGAGCAGCGGCGCCGGGCGCACGCATGGATTCTGCAGATTCCCTACTTCGGCCCGCTGGCCAGGCGTTTTGCCACGGCGCAGACCTCGCGCACGCTTGCCACGCTGCTGCTTGGCGGCATCCCGCTGGTCAACGCCCTCGAGATTTCAGCGCGCGCGACGGGCAACCGGGCGATTGCGACGCACCTCGACGGCGTGGCGCGACAGGTGCGCGAAGGGTCGAGCCTGTCGTCGGCCCTGGCCGAGCGAGACATTTTTCCCCATGTGGCCGTCGAAATGGTGGAAGTGGGCGAGTCGACCGGCGCCCTGGCCGACATGCTGACGAGCGTCGCCGACTTCTATGATGAAGAGAACCAGACGAGCCTGACGCGGTTCTCGAACCTGATCCAGCCGATCATGCTGGTCGTAATGGGCGTGGTGATCGCGGGGCTGCTGCTCTCGCTCTACATGCCGCTGTTCACCCTGTCGTCGTTAGCGAGATGACCATGGCCGATTCCACGCCTTCGTCGACGTCCGAGCTGTATGCCGAGCCGGCGGCGCCGCCGAGCGACCGTCAGGCCGAACTGGCCGAGGCGCGGCGTCTCGCGAACCGGTACGAGCTCGAGTTCGTCGACCTCGAACACTTCAACATCGACCACGAACTGTTTCGCAGCATCCCGGCCGACCTGATGCTGCGCTACGGGTTCGTGCCCTACCGCCGCGACGGCCAGACGCTGCTCATTGTCGTGTCCGACCCGCGCGACCTGCAGACGATCGACGAGGTCGGCGTACAGCTGGCCACGCCCATCCGCGTGTGCGTGGGAGCGCCCTCGGCGATCCAGTCGATCCTCAAGAAGAGCGAGAGCTCGCAGCGCGTGCTCGAGGAGGCCACCGAAGGCTTCCACATGCAGATTCTGCGCGACGACGAGGCGGGGGAGGAGACGCTCACCGTCGACAAACTGACGTCGGACGCGAGCCCCGTCATCCGCCTGGTCGACTCGATGGTGTTCACGGCGCTGCAGCGGCGCGCCTCGGACATCCACATCGAGACGCAGGACGACGCGGTGGCCGTGAAGTACCGCATCGACGGCGTGCTGCAGCAGGCGATGAAGCCGATCGACAAGCGGCACCACAGCACGATCATCTCGCGCATCAAGGTGATGGCCGAACTCGACATCGCCGAGAAGCGCGTCCCGCAGGACGGCCGGTTCAAGCTGCGCGTCCGCGGCAAGACGATCGACTTCCGCGTCTCGATCATGCCGAGCGTGCACGGCGAGGACGCGGTCATCCGCATCCTCGACAAGGAATCGATCAGCGAGCAGTTCACCGAGCTCCGGCTCGACATCCTCGGCTGGCCCGAGGACGAAATGCGGCGGTTCCGCAAGTACATCCGCGAACCGTACGGCATGGTCCTCGTCACCGGGCCGACCGGCAGCGGCAAGACGACGACGCTCTACGCGGCGCTCTCGGAGATCAAGTCGGTCGAGGACAAGATCGTCACGATCGAGGATCCGGTCGAATACCAGCTGCGGGGCATCACGCAGATTCCCATCAACGAGAAGAAGGGGCTGACGTTCGCCCGGGGCCTGCGTTCGGTCCTGCGCCACGACCCGGACAAGATCATGGTCGGCGAGATCCGCGATCCGGAAACGGCGCAGATTGCGATTCAGTCGGCGCTGACTGGACATCTCGTCTTCACGACCGTGCACGCCAACAACGTCATCGACGTGCTCGGCCGCTTCCTGAACATGGGTGTCGAGCCCTACCAGTTCGTCTCGGCGCTCAACTGCGTGCTCGCCCAGCGGCTCGTCCGGCGCATCTGCGCCCATTGCCGGCGGCCCGCCGTGGTGACGCGCGAGATGCTGGTGGAGTCGGCGCTCGATCCCGCGCTGGTCGATCAGTACGAGTTCTACGAGGGCGAGGGGTGCATCGAATGCGGCGGGACGGGCTTCAAGGGGCGCACGGCCATCTGCGAGCTGATGGACCTGACCGACCGCATCCGTGACATGATTCTCGACCGCAGGTCCACGTCGGACATCAAGCGGGCGGCGCGCGAGGAAGGCATGAAGTTCCTGCGCGAATGCGCGGTCGGCCGCGTCCTCGACGGCGTGACGACGCTGCGGGAAATCAACAAGGTCACGTTCGTCGAATGAGGCGCCGTTGAACGCACACTCCTGGCTTGCCCCCGTGCCGCCCACAGTGGCAATCGAGATCGGCGCGCGTCGCGTGACGGCTGTCGAGTTGCCGGGTGCCGGCGCCTCGGTCACCGCCTACGCCGGTGAGGGCCTGCCCGAAGGCGCCGTCGTTCCCGCCCTGTCGGGCGTGAACGTCGTCCAGCCCGACGTCGTCCGCGCGGCGGTACAGCGGTCGCTCGAGCGTGCGGGCCTCACCGGCGCTCGACGCGCGGCTTTGGTGGTGCCCGACAGCACCGCCCGCGTGTCGCTGCTGCCATTCGATCAGCTGCCGGCGCGGCCGCAGGATCTCGACCAGCTCGTCCACTGGCAACTGCGCAAGACGGCGCCTTTTCCAATCGAGGAGGCCGTCGTGTCGCACTTTCCAGCCGCGGCCGAGGGCGAACGCCGCGTTGTCGCCGCCGTGATGGCGCGTCGAGATGTGGTTGTCCAGTACGAAGACATCCTGTCGGGGCTCGGCATCCACGCGGGTGTCGTCGACCTTGCCGGGTTCAATGTCATGAACGCGGTGATTGCCGCCGGCGTGCCGACCACCGGCGACTGGTTGCTCGTCCATCTCGCGGGCGACGCCACGACGCTGGCGATCCTGCGCGGAGACGCGCTGATGTTCTATCGGCATCGCACGGCCGTCGACGAAGAAACGCTGAGCTCGCTCGTCCACCAGACGGCCATGTATCACGAAGACCGGCTCGGGGGCGGGTCGTTCGCGAAGGTCTGGCTGTCGGGCGCCGGGGCAACTGCGGCGGATGTCGCGGCGCAGGTTCGCAGCCGGCTCAGCGTGCCGGTCGAGACAGTGGACATCCGACCCGCAGCCGCGGTCGACAACCTGCCGACGGCGTCTGCCGACGTCCTCGACGCGCTGGCCGCGCCGGTGGGCGTCCTGGTTCGCGAACGGCGGGCAGGGTAGGGCGCGATGCTCAAAGGCAACCTGTCCACCCGGCCGTTCTACAACGACCGTCTCGTCACGGCGGCCATCGCCACAGCGGGCCTGCTCGTCCTGCTGCTCACGATCTTCAACGTCACGCGCCTGGTGACCCTCTCGCGCGAGCGCGCCGAGGTCGGGGCCCGCATCACCGCCGATCGCGACGAGGCCGCCCGCATCCGCGCCGACATCGATCGGATGCAGGCCGGAGTCGATCGCGCCACGCTCACCCAACTCGCGTCCTCCGCCCGGCAGGCCAATCACATCATCGATCAGCGGACGTTCTCCTGGACGACACTGCTCGGCCTGCTCGAACGCACGTTGCCGCCCGACGTGCGATTGACTTCGATCTCGCCCCGCCTGGATGGCGGTGTGTTCAGGGTCTCGATGGCCGTGGTCGCTCGCGACCTCGACGACGTCGATGTCTTCATCGAGACGCTTTCGGCGACCGGGCGCTTCTACGACGTCGCGCCGACCGAGCAGCGCGCGGCTGACGACGGGACGTTCCAGGCGATCGTGCAGGCCGCATACCTGCCGCCGGCGCGCCCGAACGCACCACGTGGCCAGGCGGTCGCACCGGGGGCGCCATGAGCCTCTGGCCGCGCATCTATGCCGAGCGTCGCCGCGTGCTGCTGCCGCTCATCATTGCGGCCGTGGTCAACGTGGCCATCCTGCTGCTGGCGGTCGTGCCGCTCGGGCGCAGCGTGACGGCGGCCGAGACGGCGGCCGAAACCGCGGCGCTCAACCTCGCGACGGCGCGACAGGCCGAACGCCAGGCCCGCAACGCCGAGGCGAGCCGGCAGCGGGCCGACACCGAGCTGCAGCGGTTCTATTCGGAGGTGCTGCCGGACGGATTCGCCGTGGCGGCACGCGCCACCAATCGCTGGCTGCAGCAGGCCGCGCGCGATGCAGGCGTCACCTACCTCGGGTCGAACTTCTCGTGGGAGGAAGTGCGCGACACGTCGCTGTCGCGCGCCTACTCGACGGTGAACCTGCGCGGGCGCTACCAGGACATCCGGGAATTCCTGCATGCGGTCGAGACGGCCTCCGAGTTCCTCGTGGTCGAACGCGTGGACCTGGCGCAGCCTTCGTCGCAAGCCTCGACGGGCGCGCTCGACGTCGCCGTCATCGTCTCCACCTTCTTCGTGACCGAGCCTCCGCCGCAATGAAACTGATGCCGCCGCCGGGGCCGGAGCGCCGCCGGCAGATGTCGCGCCTCATCGTGCTGGTCGCGCTGCTCGTCATCGTCCTCTGGCTGTGGATGCCGGCTGGAACACCCCCGCCGTCGTCCAATCAGCCTGTGGTGCCGGCCACGGGACCGGCCGGGCAACTGCCGCAGCCGGAGATCATCCGGCTCGACACGCTGCAGTCGGTCTCGGAGTTGCCGGCCGTCGAGCGCAACCCGTTCGTCTTCGGCCAGCGCGAGTCGGAGCCGTCGGCGCCGGGAACCTCGTTCCTGACCACGCCGCAGCCGTCCGGGCCGCCCGTGCCGCTACCGCCACCGGTGCCGCAGGGCCCCCCGGCCATCCCGCTGCGGCTGACGGGCATGACGGTGACAGAGCCCGGCGGACCGACGCTCGTGACCTTGAAGGATTCGGTCACCAATGCCTTGTACCAGGCCCGTGAAGGCGATATCGTGGATGGGCGCTATCGCGTCGTGAAGGTCGGCGTGACGTCGGTGGTCGTGTCATACCTCGACGGATCGGGCATCCGCACGCTGCCGCTGGGGAGTTGACCTGCACAAGTGGTTCCCGCGAACCGATACTCGTGACGAGCGAATTGCGAATGACACAGGATCAACAGACATCCCGGCCCGCCCGTCATCGTTCGCCCGGCACCATGTGCGCGGCGCTGCTCGCGATTGCACTGGCGGCCGGGTGCGCGACCGGCCGCGCGGTCCGCTCGGCCGACGACGCGGCGCGCGCGGGCGACTGGGACGGCGCGGTCACCTACTATCGCCAGGCGCTCGGCCGCTCGCCCGATCGGATCGACGTGCGCACGAAACTGGAGCGCGCCACCCGTCTCGCCTCGGCCGAGCACATGACACGGGCGCGGACCCTGGAAGAGCAGGCCCAGATCCCCGGCGCGATTGCCGAGTACCGGCTGGCGGCCGACCTCGATCCGTCCAATGCCCTCGCCATGCAGAAGGCCGTCGAGCTCGAACGCCGGCTGCGGGCTGATCTCGAGGCCTCGCGCCCGCTCCCGCCGGTGGCGGCGTTGCGCGGTGAGGGCGCCCAGACCTCCGCGATTCCGCGGCTGGCGCCGAACACCGTCGTGCCGGAGATGCGCTTTCCGAATACCGCGGTGCGCGACATCCTCGGGACGATTGCCGACCTGACGGGTATCAACATCACCTACGACGTCGGCCTCGAAGGCAATCTCAGCCGACCGTATTCGATTGCCATCCAGGACATGTCGCTCGAGGATGTCCTGAACCAGATCCTGCAGGCCAACCAGCTGGCCTACAAGGTGCAGAACGCGCGGACGATCTTCGTCTACCTCGACACCGTGGCGAACCGGGCGAAGTACGAAGACCAGTACATGCAGCAGTTCTTCATTTCGAATACCGATCCCGCCGAACTGCTCAACCAGCTCACCACGCTGTTCGCGCAGGCCACCAACACGACGAGCGTCCGCCCACAGTTCACGCTGAACAAGGCGGCCAACATCATCAACGTGCGCGCCACGGCGCCGATGCTGCAGGTGATCGATTCGTTCATCGCGGCCAACGACCGTGCGCTGCCGGAAGTCCTCATCGAGGCGGAAATTCTCGAGGTCGACCGCAACTTCCTGCGCAACCTCGGCCTCGACCTGAGCCAGTTTGCCTTTGGCTTCACCTTCTCACCCGAGGTGGCGCCAGCGCTTGGCGCCGGGACGTTCCCGCCCGCCACGCCGCCGCCCTTCAACCTGAACACGCTCAGCCGGGGCGTCAGCGCAGCCGACTTCTACGTGACCACGCCGTCGGCCCTGGTGCGCCTGCTCGAGTCCAACACGAACACCCGCACGCTGGCGAAGCCGTCACAGCGCGGTACGTCGGGCGCGCGCATCGTGCTGACGATGGGCCAGGACGTGCCGATCCCGACGACGACGTTCCTTGCCGGCGCCGCCGGCGGCGTCAACAACATTCCGTCGACGTCGGTCGACTACCAGCCGGTTGGCGTGAACCTCACGCTCACGCCGACGGTGACCTATGAGAACGAGATCATCCTCTCGGATCTCACGCTGGAGAAGAGCGGGCTGGGTCCGGATCTCGACATCGGCGGCCAGACATTCCCGACCATCACCAGCCGGAAGTCGACGTCGTCGGCCCGGCTGCGCGATGGCGAGTCGACGCTCATCGCGGGCCTGCTGCTCGACGAGGATCGCGAGAGCATCCGCTCGATCCCGGGCATCAGCAGCATTCCGTTCTTCCGGAACCTGTTTGGCAACACCGACAACAGCTCGCACCAGACCGACATCGTCATGATCATCACGCCGCGGATCGTCCGCGGGCATGGCCTGACGGCCGATGACGTCAAGGCGCGGTATGTCGGCACCGGGCAGAACATCGCCGCATCGCCGTCGCCGCCACTGCTGACGCCGGAAGCCCTCGGGTTGTCGCCCACGGCGCCTCCGGCAGCGGGGCCCGCGCCAACCGAGCCCGCTGCGCCGTCGGCCGCGCCGGCGCCGACCGTTGCGCCCATCGTGCCGGTCGCTCCGGGAGACGTGACTCCGGTGCCAGCCGGCAACCAGACGCGCGTGATCGTGTCCCCGCCCGCGGCAGGCCCGACCGGGGCTCTGCTGGCCGGCGGCGGCCCGCACACGATGCCCATTCAGGTGGCTGACGCGGCCGACCTTTCGACGCTGTCGCTGACGATCACATTCGATCCTGCCGTCGTGCGGTCGCCGTCGGTGACGCCCGGATCGTTCATGGGACAGGGCGGTGTGGCGAGTTCGTTCGTGCCGGCCATCGACGCGGCAGCCGGCCGCATCGACCTCGCGTTCTCCCGCCCCGGCACGGGACAGGGTGCAGCGGGGTCAGGGCTGCTTGCCGCCATTTCGTTCGTCGCCGGCGAGGCTGGCAGCAGCGACATCCGCATCGTCGGCGTCGGCACCACGTCGACGGGGCAGACCGTGTCCCTGCAGTTCACGCCCGCGCGCGTTACCGTAAGATAGAAACGTCAGGCAGGTTTACATCGCCATGCGCCGGTGGTTTCTTCGAACATCGTCGGGCTATACATTCATCGAACTGGTGGTCGCCACGGCCGTGATGATGGTGCTGGCTTCTGCGGCGCTGCCCATCGCCCGCATCTCGATCCGACGCCAGAAGGAAGCCGAACTGCGCCAGTCGCTTCGCGAGATGCGCACGGCCATCGACGACTACAAGCGCTGGGCCGATGCCGGCCGTATTTCAACCATGGGCGCGAGCCTGACGGCCGAGAACTATCCGCCAAGCCTCGAGATCCTGGTGGAAGGGGTGCGCTTCACCAACGACCCCGGTGACCGCCGCAAGCGGTTCCTGCGGCGCATTCCGGCCGATCCGATTACTGGCCGCGCCGACTGGGGACTGCGAGCCTACACCGACGATCCGGACACCACGACCTGGGGCGGCCAGAGCGTGTTCGACGTCTACTCGAAAGCGCCGGGTACCGGGCTGGACGGCACGAGATACCGGGACTGGTAGAAAGCAGGAGAATCGTGGGCGTCGTGGGTCTGTCTGTTCGTCGAACGCTGTACGCCCGCCGCAGGGCCGACGGCGGCTGGACGCTCATCGAACTGCTGGTGGTGCTGTCGATCATCCTGATCCTGGCATCGCTCGCGATGCTGCAGCACCGCAACTCCATCACGCTGGCCAAGGAAGCCGCGCTGCGCAGCAACCTGTTCATCATGCGCGAAGCGATCGATCAGTACTACGCCGACAAGGGCAAGTACCCCGAATCGCTCGGCGCGCTGGTGACCGAGCGCTACCTCCGCTCGATCCCCACGGATCCCATCACCGATAGTCCCGACACCTGGCAGACCACGCAGGCCGACACCGAGCCGGGCATGCTGAGCACACAGGCGGGGATCTACAACGTCAAGAGTGGATCGCCGGACACGGCGCTCGACGGCAGCCGCTACGCCGACTGGTAGGGAGGGGTGCGTTCGGCCTGCCGGCCGTAGCCGGCAGGCCGTAGCCTCAGTGCGTGATCTCGACCTGTGCGAGCGCGGTCGCCGGCGTGCCGTTTCCGAACGGCACGGCCGTGACGCTCACAATGCGGACGCCTGCGGTGGGGTAGTTCCGGACGGCTGGACTGCCGGTGACCACCTCGCCGGCACCGTCGCCGAAGTTCCAGATGTAGCGATCGATTACGGCGCCGGTCGACGGCACGGCGGAAAACGTCACGTGCGATCCGCGCGGCGCAACCGACGGGGAAACGAGCAGCGAGAGCGCCAGGGGCGCCACGGCCACCTGGGTCGACGTCGTCCCGGAGCCACCCTGGCTGTCGGTGGCCGTCGCGGTCACCGACTTCGTGCCCGCGGATCGGAAGATGTGCGACACGGTGGTGGCCGCCGTGATGGCGCCGAGCGATACCGATTGCCCGTCGCCGAAACTGAGGTCGACGTTCTCGATGATGGCATTGGCGCCCGGCGTCACGGTGAAGCTGACAGGCACGCCAACCGTGGCGCTCGGCGGCGGCGTGATCGCCACCGTGGTGCGCGGCTTGAGCGTCACGGTAATGGTCCCGGCCAGGTCCCAACTCGCGCCGCCCACGTTGGCCGTGACCGTCGCTTCCTGCGTTGTGGTCAACACCGTCGTGGCCACGCCGTTGGCGTTCGAAACACTGCTCGGATTGCTGAGCGTGCCGCGCGTCGTCGAGAACGTCACGGGGATCCCCGCGATGGCGTTGCCGTTGGCCTCCTCGATGCGGGCCGAGATCGTGCTCGATCCGCCGGTACCCGGGAGCGACTGGGGTTCGGCCGTCATGGCCACGCGTTCGGCGGCTGCCGCTCCCACGACCACGTCAAGCGTCTGGGCGGCCGACCCGGAGAAGGCCGTCACGACCGCCGTGCCGGAACGACCATCGGTAATCAGGCGCACGGTGGCGCGTCCATTGTCGGTTTCCACCTCGGCCGGCTCGATGCGGCCGAGCGACGTCGTAAACGTCACGATGGTCCCGTTGCGGACCGGCTGTCCGCCGCCAATCACACCGCTGGCCGGCGTACCGTCGCCGCCGTCGCCGCCGAGCGCCCCCTGCACGAGCACCGCCGTAATCTCGGCCTGGCCGTTGGCGGCGACTACACTGGGGGTGGCGATCAGGGCGATGGCCGTGCCGGACGGCGCCACCAGGGGCATCTTGTGGCACGCCACGACAACGCCGCAGGCCATGCCGACGGCGATCACCCGAGCGGCGCGGGAGCGCCAGAACCGAACGAAACCGTGTGTTAGCATGCGAGCCGTCAAGGATACCGATAGTAGAAGCATGGGGGTGGCCGGTCAAGCACGGGGGCGGTCGTCGGGTTCCAGGCCCGCCCGATTGGACGACGGCGGCTTCATCATGGTCGCGTTGCTCGTGGCCATGGCCGCGGCGGCCGTGTGGATGAGCGCCGCACTCCCGGCCTGGAGCCAGCAGGCCCAGCGTGAACGGGAAGCCGAACTGGTGTTCAGGGGCGAAGCCATCGCGCGTGCCATCTACCTGTATCGGCAGGAGAACAACCAGGCACTACCGCCCAGCCTCGACACGCTGGTTTCCCGCAAGTACCTCCGCAAGAAATATCTCGACCCGATGACCGGCAAGGACTTCGAGGTCGTCGCGGGCGCCACGTCAACTCCCGGCGGCGCGACATTCGGCGCCCTGCAGGGTGGCATTGTCGGCGTCCGCAGCGGCAGCGACGACCCTTCGATCCGCATCTACAACGGCCAGCAGGTCTACTCGCAGTGGGTGTTCGACTTCTCGCTCGAGCAGATGCGTTCGGGCGGCGGTCCGGCGACGGGCGGGATGGGACCGATTGTCCCCGGCCGGGGTGGCGACCGACTCGGCGGCCCGGGCGGGGGCCGGCGGGGCGGAGCCGACGGCGGACGCGGTGGCGTCGTGCTGCCGGATGGCCGCGGCGCCAGGGGCGCCCGGGGCGGGTAGGCCAGCACCGCGTCCCACATTCGGCCGTTCCAGTGCGGCGCAGGGAGCAGCGCGGCTCACAGCGAGCATCAGGCTACCCATCTCGCGCAATCGGCACGAGCCCCTGTCGCGGGGCATGGCAGCGACACTCGTGCCGGGCGCCATGCCGCCGCCGGCCTCTTGGCCCGCATCCTGCACCCTCTGACACCAGGACATCGTTCTGTGAAGGAGGGATCGGTATGACTCGAACGACATCAGCCGCAACTGTCGCGGCAGCCTGCATGGTTCTCGTCATCGGTGTGGCCGCGCAGGGCCAGACACCCGGCGAGCCGAATCCGACGGACCGCGGCGGCGAGTTCACCATTACCGGGTGCGTCGAGCGCGGCGCCGGAGATGCTGACGCGCCACCCGTGTATCTGCTGACGCAGACGTCGGCCGCAACCGGTGAGGGCCGGGCTGTCGGCGCCATGGGCGCGGGCGTCCCGATGGTGGGGGCCCACAGCAGCGCGACGCCGCCGTCCGATCCGCCCGACATCGTGGCCGACGAGTATCGGATCATGGCCGACGAGCAGGTGAAGCTCACGGAGTTCGTCAACCACCGGGTGGAAGCGCGTGGCCGTCTCCAGGACGCGCCGGAGGCCGGCAGCGCGGCATCGGGCGACACGACGGGCCGTCGAGTGTTCATGGCCACCGATATCGAGACGCTCGCCGAGACGTGCACCGAGGCGAAGGGCAACTAGGCCGAACGCGCGGAAACCATGGCAGTGCGATCGATCTGGCGGGGCGCCATCAAGCTGAGCTTGATCTCCATTCCCGTCCGTCTCTACCCGGCCACATCATCGAAGGTGGACGTGTCGTTCCGACAGTACCATCGCCGCTGCCGGACGCCGATTCAGATGAAGAAGTGGTGTCCGCATTGCGACGAGGAAGTCGAGAGCGACGACATCGTCAAGGGCCACAAGACGTCTGGCGGACGGGTGGTCTTCGCTGAAGCGGACGAGATCAAGAAGCTCCGGCCGGATCGATCGCGCACGCTGACAATCAGCGACGTCATGACGGCGTCGGTCATCGACCCGCGCTTCATCGAACGCGTCTACTATCTGGCGCCCGATTCCAGGGAAGCCGGATCCGCGTTCGACGTCGTGCACGCCGCGCTCGATGATCGGGCGGCCGTCGGGCGCCTTGCGATGCACGGTCGCGAGTACCTGGCGGCCATTGTCGCGGGCGAGGGCGACGCAATGCTCGTGTACACACTGCGAACGGCAGGCGAGGTGCTTGCTTCCAAGAAGGCAGCCGATCTGACGTTCGCCGGCGGCCGCGTGAACGCACGGGAAGTGAAGCTGGCGCGCCAGGTGCTCGACAGTCTCGAGAGTGACGCCGATCTGTCGGCGTTCGCCGACAACTATCAGGAGCGCCTGCGGGAACTGCTGAAGAAGAAGGGCGTCGGCGTGAGCGTGAACGACGGAAAGAAGACCGCCGACGGCGACGGCAAGGTCGTCAACCTGATGGACGCATTGCGCCAGAGCCTGAAGGACGTGCGAGCCGACACGCGACGGACGTCCGGGACGAGTCGCAAGACCAGTCGGTCGTCGAAGGGGCGACGGACCGCCGCGCGCAAGGCCAGCTGATGCGCGGGGCCCGCTACCGCGCCTGATCGTCGAGCATTTCGACGGGTATCGCGCGGATGTGGACCACGTCCTGATCGAAACGCGCCGCAAGCGTGCGCTCGTACTGGCGCCACCACTCGCGATCGAACCCCTGAGTCACGACCTCGACCATCACGACCGTGTCGCGCTCCGGACTGCCGTCAGGCGACATCCAGTCGCCATCGGCTGGCGCACGGAAGTACGCCGTTGCGCCGCCGTAGCGCGCGAACAACTCGCGCCGGGTTTCGCCCAATCGCGGATCGGATGCGGCGTCGCGACGGGGCGCCGGCAACAGCAGCTGGATGAGGACCATGCCTCAAAGGGTATCGCGTCGCCCCGGAGCGGGCACTGAACCAACCGCCACCGGCTCCGCTGGCGGCTGATCGTCGGGCAGCGGTTCATCACTTGCTGTCGCGGAGCCCAACGTGGCGATTCGCGCCTGAATGCTCGATACGGACGGCAACGTGGACCAGCGCGCCGCGAATCGATTCCGTGAGGCAACGAACAGGTCGCGTCGATGCTTGAACAGACTGTTCGAATCCATCCCTCGTCCTCGTCCGTCACCCCAGCACACGTTTGGCGACATCGGCCAGCAGCCCTGGATCGATGCCGTCCGGGCCGATGGGCGAGACCAGTTGCGGCTCTTCGTCGTGCTCGGGGACCGGGCCGCCATCGGGCAGACCGTCGACGACCCGGAGTTCGGAGCCATCCTCGGGATGCGGTCCGCGCCAGATCTTGGAGATGTCCCTGTAGTCGTCCGGGCTCATCCGGTACATCACCTGATGCAACCCGCGGGCTTCGTGCGCCATCGCCTCGGGGAACCGCTTGTTGCTGAGGTCGGGGATGGGCAGAAGCTTGCCCACGTCGACGCCGGTCAGGGCCTCGAGCGCCTTCGCGTAGGCCACGATGTGGGTGCCACCCCGCACCAGCAGGTAGCCGACCATCTGCCGGGCGACCGGGTCGTCCACCATCTCGTACACGCGCATCTTGTTCGCGCGAGCGCCGCACTCCAGGAAGAAGTTGTGCAGCAGGTCGAGTTTCAGGTTCCCGCTGGAGAACACATAGGTGCCGTTCCAGGGATTGCCCATCGAGTCGATTGGCAGTGCGCTCTGGCCGCTCGCAATGAAGTGATAGTGGTTCCGCGCATCCACGCCTGCCTCGAGCGGTGTCTCCTCCGGGTCGATGCCGCGCGTTGTCGACCCGGTCAGCAGCATGTTGATGGTGTGGCTGACCAGCTCGATATGGGCGAACTCCTCGGCCGCGATGTTGGCGATCAGGTCGTAAAAGGGTTTCAGCTTCGACGCGCCCCTGAAGTTGAACGACTGGAAGGTGTAGTTCATCAGCGTCGACATTTCCCCGAACTTGCCGCCGAGCAGTTCCTGGACGGCGGACGCGGAGTTCGGCGAGGGGTTCTCGGGCGCTGGCAACTCGATGGCGAGGCGATCGATGCGGAGGATCATGGCAACTCCTGTCGTGGCTATTGATGCCGGGCCGGGAACTGCAAATGACGCTCCACATCGCGCAGCGTCCGGACCGTCGAAGCAGCGGCGGCACGCGGCCGGAGCGACGATGGCGCACTGCGGTGCGCTACAGACTGTGGGTTCGCCGATGCGCTTGTTGGTGCACGCTGCTACCCGATGCGCAGGTTGCCTGCATCGTTTCCTGCGGATCGGTCGATCGCGCATTCCGGTTCGCGATGGCACGCAACATGCTGCACAACGACGCGTGCATACCGACACCGA
>JBIQJY010000056.1:0-21701 GCA_044507065.1 Acidobacteriota bacterium | reverse complement strand
TAGACCAGCACGCGCCAGTCCGGCGTGGCGTCGAGCGCCAGTGGGATGTTGATGACATTGGTGGCACTCGCGAGCATGGTGCCCATCAGGCGCGTGGCGCCGAGCGCCAGCGCGGTGCCGGCGAGGCTCGCGGCGGTCGCAAGCATCATCGCCTCGACGACCGCCAGGCGGACCAGACGTGCGCGGCTCGCGCCGAGTGAGGCACGTACCGCCAGGTCACCCGCACGGGCCGCGTGACGCGAATACAGCAGGTTGGCCAGGTTCGCGCACGCGCCGGCGAGCACCAGCAGCGACAACACGACAACGAGTCCGGCGCGGCGTTGATCCAGACCGGTCAGCGGCAATGTGGATGTCGGCCAAAGTTCCACCGCCACGAAACGGCCCGCCGCAAGCGTCGTCAACTGCGCACCGATGGCGGCGGCCTCTACGATCGCCGGCACGCCAGCCTGCGGGCGGACGAAGACCGCGACACGATAGCCGATCCGGTCGAAATGGGTTCGCGCGTTCCCGCTGAGTGTCGATGGCAGGTGGGCGAGCGGTACCCACAGATCGGTCGGCATGAACCCGCCATGAAGGCCCACGAAATCCTCCGCGGCCACGCCGATGATGCGAAAGCTCCGAGGGCCCAGCTGGACGCTGGTGCCGATGACCTCGTCGGATCGGCCCAGCCACTCGTGCCAGACGCGATGACTGATGACGACAACGGCCTCGGCCCCTTCGGCGCGATCGTCGGCCGGCTCGATCCAGCGCCCCCGCTCGGGACGCAGATCGAAGAACGCGGGCATGCTGCCGGACACGCCCTGCACGGGCAGTTCATCGGCCCGGCCGGGAATGCGGGCAACGACGGTGCCCCAGTCGGCGCCGACAGCGGTCACTGCGGGCGCCCCAGGCGGCCGGCTCGCGGCGAACGCCCGGTACTCCGACTCGACCATCGGCATTTCGATGTTGCGTCGATCGACTACACGGAGCGTGGACGTCCCTTCGAGTCGGGCGCCGCCGATCGGCCGGAAGATCGTGCCGGAGATGAGCGCGAAGACCGTCGTGGTCGTGGCGACCCCGAGCGCCAGCGTCAGCACGGCCACCGTCACGAAAGCGCGCGCGCGACGCAGGCTGCGCCACGCGTGCCGGCAATCGAGGCGGAAACCGGTCATGGGATTGGCGCGCAGCATAGCCCAGGAGGGACCTCAGTCGCCAGCAGCCCGCGGCGCCGCCGCCACGTTCACGCCGCCTGCTTCTGTGCGTGGATCTGCGCCGCGCGCTCGAGCGCGGCCTGCAGGTGCTCGACGACGTTCTCGGCGCCGACGTGCTCGACGAACTCGGCCTGGTCGAGGAACTCCGCCGGCTGGCTTCGGGCGCCGCAGATGACGAGCGTGCGTCCGGACCCGCGCAGGCGATCGCTGAACGATTCGAGCGCGTGCAGGCCCGTCGCATCGATGGCCGTCATGTTGCGCAGGCGCAGCAGGACGATCTCGCCGAAGTCGCTCAGGTCCTCGGTGGCCTCCACGAGCTTGTCGGTCATGCCGAACAGGAATGGTCCGTGAATGCGCAGGATCGTCACGTACGGCGGAATGTCCTTGCCCTGCATGGTGTGCGCGCGTCCCGCCTCCACATACTCGGCCGTCACGCGCGACACGCTGGTCGTCTCGGTGACGCGGCGGATGTAGAGCAACGCCGCCAGCGCCACGCCCGTCTGCACCGCCACGGTCAGGTCGGCCATGACGGTCAGCACGAATGTGATGAGCCACACCGACTTGTCGGCCAGATCGAGCCGGAGGATCCCCCCGATCTCGCGCCACTCGCCCATGTTGTAGGCGACGACGAACAACACGGCCGCCAGCGTCGCGAGCGGCACGAAGTACGCAAGCGGTGCGAGGACCAGAACGATGCCGAGCAACGTGACGGCGTGCACGATGCCGGCGACGGGCGTCCTGGCCCCGGCCCTGAAATTGGTGGCCGTGCGCGCGATGGCCCCGGTCACGGGAATACCGCCAAAGATCGGCACCACCAGGTTCGCCACGCCCTGCGCCATGATCTCGGCGTTCGAGTTGTGCCGGTGGCCCGTCATGCCGTCGGCCACCACGGCCGAGAGCAGGCTCTCGACGGCGGCCAGCAACGCTACCGTGATGGCCGAGGGCAGGAGCGGCACGATCAGGTCCGGACGCAGTTCGGGCACGGCAATGCCCGGCAGTGACGAAGGGATGCCGCCAAACCGGGTGCCGATCGTCTCCACCGGCAACTGGAACAGGGCGACAGCCGCCGTCCCGGCAATGAGGGCCACGATCGATCCCGGCACCTTCTTCAGCCAGCGCGGGGTCAGCAGGATCAGCGCCAGGGAGAGCGCGCCAAGCGTCACGGCCATCGGATCGATGAGGCTGATCCCTTCGCCGAGCGCCCGCATGCGCGCGACGAACTCACTCGGCGGCTCGGGAATCCGCATGCCGAGGAAGTCCTTGATCTGGGTCGAGGCGATGAGCAGTGCGATGCCGTTGGTGAACCCGATGACCACCGGCCGCGGCATGAACTTCACCGCCTGCGCCAGCCCTGTCACCGCGAAGATGATCAGCAGCACGCCGGCCATCATCGTGACCATCAGCAGGCCCGACAGCCCGTGCTGCGCGATGATGCCGGCGACGATGACGACGAAGGCGCCCGTGGGGCCGCCAATCTGGATACGCGACCCGCCGAAGAACGACACGATGAAGCCGCCGATGATGGCGGTGTAGATGCCCGCCTGCGGCGTGACGCCCGACGCGATGCCGAAGGCCATGGCCAGCGGCAGGGCGACGACGCCAACGGTCAGGCCGGCGATGAGGTCAGCGACGAACGTCTGGCGGTTGTAGACGGCGAGGCACTCGAACAGGCTCGGCTGCCAGCGCCGCCAGGAAATGGGCTGCCGCCGCCTCATAAGGGAATGCGGGCGGCATCATCGAGATCGCCGAGCGTGGCCAGCGTGTCCTGGACGTGACTGCTGATGTACTGCTTGAGGGAGTCGAGGACGTCGATCAGCACCGCATCGCGGATGGCGTAGAAGACCTGGTTGCCGACTTTCCTGCTGACGACGAGCTGTCGCGACCGGAGCACGGCAAGGTGCTGCGACAGGTTGGCCTGCTCGACACCCGTCTGCGCGAGGAGGGCGCCGGCCCCCACCTCACCATCGCGCAGCGCTTCGACAATTGCGATGCGGGTGGGGTGTGCCAGTGCCTGGAGAATCTGGGCCTTGAACTGACGGACTGCGTCGGACATCTCCGACTTAGTATATACGAAAATTCGAATATTCGCTCTTCATGCCGCCGCCCGGAGGGCAGGCGATCAGGCGGAAGCTGCCGTTGGGCGGACCGCTGACGACTCCCGGAACTCGGCCGCCGCATCCTTATGGAAAAGCACACACAGCGCATAGATGCCGAGCGCCGTGCCAACGGGAAAGTCGATGAGCCCGATGACGCCCACGACGATGGACAGGATGCGGCCCCACTCCCTGTGCTTGAGGAGGCCGATGCCGGCAATGAGCCGCGGCAGCGACAGCACGATGATGATGGAGGCGACGATGCCACCGATGAAGGCGAGCACCGGGGCCGCCACGATGCTCTCGTCGATGGGCGCGCTCAGGCTGACAATCGCCGCAATGCCACCGAACAGCATGAAGATGCCCAGGCCCAGCAGCAGGCCGAGCGTCGCATAGATGATCTGCAGAACGGCGAGGATGCGGACATGTCTGGCCACGGCGATCTCAACCCCTGCCGGCGGCGCTGGCCCACGCACCATGCGCGGGACTGGCCTCCACTGGTACCCTGAAGAACGCGGGACGCGAGAGAAAGTTTCACGCCCGGCGGCATTCGCCGCGGGGCGCCCTGATGGGCGCGATCGCCGCGCCGATAAACGGTGTACAAAGCGCGGCCGACGATGTAGAGTCGGCCAGTGGTCAGCGCCGCTTCCCGGGGCCGACTGCGCGGCGAGCTGGGACGTCAAAACGGGCGCGGCCACCCGGTCGCCGACTCCACGGGATCTACGTAATGCAGAATACTCGCACCGCTGGTTGCCGTTTCGCGAACCTTGCCGGTCTCGTCAGCCTCGCGGCCATGGCCGTCCTGGCCTCGCCGATGCCTGCCGCCGCTGATCAGGGCACCACGCAGCCTGTCTCCACGCACGCCGCGCGCGACGCGTCCGATTCATCCACCGGGCTGCCGGCCGTCACGCCCGCAGACCTCGTCCAGCAGTATGCCCAGGCCCGATTGAGTGGCGATTTCGCCGCCATGGAGCACTTCCGGCCGGGGTATTCGTTCTGGCAGCACGTCTTCAGCATCTCGGACGGGTCAATCGCGTTCGGCAGCGCCACCGACGGACGGCTGCTGGCCGTCTTCCCTGCCCGGGGCGACTGGTCGCGCCAGGGTGTCTGGGAAGACCCGACAATGAAGCGGCTGATGGCCGGGCAGCGGCTCGCCACGAAGCTTGCCGACAGGCGGGACGAAGTGGCCCAGTTGCTGTCGGGCGCGGCCGGCCCGATAGTCCACAACCCCACCCGGGGCCTGTTCGTGGCGCCCAACGCGCGCCGCTACGGACGCTTCCTCGAGGAATGGGGCCTCATCTACGAGCGCTTCGGCGTACCGGCCGAGATCGGCCTGGCGCAGGGCCTTGTCGAATCCGGGTTGAACGGCACGGTCCGGTCCGAGGCCCGCGCCATCGGCTTCTGCCAGTGGCTGTCGAGGAACTGGAACGCCATGAAGCGGCTCTCGCCGCACGTCATCGAGGGCTACAACCAGACGACGCAGGCGCCCTACTGCGCGGCGTACCTGGCCATCCTCGGGACGAAGTACGGGTCGTTCATTCCGGCGCTCTCCGAGCACCACGCCGGCGGTACCAACGTCGGCCGCACCATCAGCAACGGCCAGTGGCTCGGGGGGGAGAACGTCCGCGAATACTACTTCCTCGGCGCCGCCTTCACGCGCGACCTGCGCACGCTCGCGCCGGGAAGCTTCAGCGACGTCTACGGAACGTACGGACCGCGGTCCTTCTATTACGCGGAGATGGTCTTCGGCAACGCGGCGCGCATCCGCGAGATGATGCGGACGCACGATCAGGTGAAGATCTACGCCATGCGCACGACGCGGTCGATTCCGATCAGCGAAGTGACGCGGCGCACGGGGCTGTCAGTCGACGAGGTGCGGCGCTACAATCCGGCGCTCATCAAGCAGGTGCCGGCGCGCGCCACGTTGTATCTGCCGACGTATGTCGCCGCGTTCGGCTCGAACGTGACGTTCTGGCATCGGCCGCCGTCGACGACCTATGCGACGGTCCTCAGTGAGTTCCTGGCGCTCGACCGCCCGCCGCAGGACTGGGACTCCCCCGCATTCGTTCCCGTGCTTCGCGGCTTCGAACGACGATTCCGCGCCACGAAGACCGAGGAAGGCACCGTCATGGCCACCGTGCTGTCCTACGTGGCGAGCGAAATCCTGACGAGCGGGCGTGCCGAGATTCTCGAGACGTTCCGCAACGATCCGGAGATCCGGCGCCTGTTCGAGCAGGCCGTCCGGGCGCGCGCGGCAGCCCTCGAAGCCTCCACGAAGGCCCAGCAGTAGCGCGGCGCGGGGCGCGTCGTCCGCGCCCCCGCTACATCACCGCACCAATCTGCCAGGGCGCGAACTCCGCCTCGCCAAACCCCTGCAGTTCGCTCTTCGTCTTCTCGCCCGAGGCCACCCGCAGGAGCGCCTCGAAGATCCGCTGGCCGCACGCCTCAATCGTGTCGTCGCCATCGAGGATGCCGCCGCCATTGATGTCCATGTCGTCGCCCATGCGTCGATAGAGCGACGAGGTCGTCGATACCTTCAATGACGGCGCCGGGACGCAGCCGAACACCGACCCGCGGCCGGTCGTGAAGCAGATCAGGTTGGCCCCGCCGGCCACCTGCCCGGTGGCCGACACCGGGTCGTACCCCGGCGTGTCCATGAACACGAACCCTTTCGCGCGCACGGGTTCGGCGTAGCCCACCACGTCGACCAGGTTGGTCGAGCCGGCCTTGGCCATCGCGCCAAGCGACTTCTCGACAATGGTCGTGATGCCCCCGGCCTTGTTGCCCGGACTCGGATTGTTGTCGAACTCGCCGCCGTTGCGCGCGCAATAGTCCTTCCACCAGTCGAACAACGCGAGCAGCTTCTCCCCCACTTCGCGGCTGACGGCGCGCCGCGTCAGCAAGTGCTCGGCGCCATAGGTCTCGGGTGTTTCAGACAGGATGACCGTGCCACCGTGGCGCACGAGCAGGTCGGAGGCCACCCCCAGCGCGGGATTTGCCGTGATGCCCGAGTATCCGTCGGATCCGCCGCACTGCAGCGCGAGCACGAGTTCGGAGGCTGGCACCGGCTGGCGCACGACGCGATTGGCGTCGGGAAGCAATTCGCGGATCTGCGCGATGCCGCGCTCGATGGTCTTGCGCGCGCCGCCCATCTCCTGAATCGTGAAGGCCTGCATCGTCCGGGCCATCTTCAGGCGCTGGGTCGTGATGATGTCCCCAATCTGGTTGGTCTCGCACCCGAGTCCGACCATGAACGTGGATGCGAAGTTGGGATGGCGCGCGAAGCCGCCCATCGTGCGCCGGAGGACGTCCATGCCCTCGCCGACGTAGGCCTGGCCGCATCCGGTCCGATGCGTCAGCGCCACCACCCCGTCGACGTTCGGATAGTCGGCCAGCAGCCCCTCGCCGGTCACCGGGTGCCGCCGGAACGCATCGGCGATGTAGCGCGAGACGGTTGCCGAACAGTTGACCGACGACAGGATGGCCAGGTAGTTCCGCGTCGCCACGCGTCCATCCGGACGGATGATGCCCTGGAAGGTTGCCGGCGAGGTCGCCGGTTCGACCGGCCGCAGCGCCGTGGCGAACTCGTAGCGTCGGTCGAACTCGTGCAGCCCGCAGTTGTGCGTGTGGACGTGGTCGCCCGCCGCGATTGGCCGCGAGGCAAAGCCGATGATCTCGCCGTATCTCAGGATGGGATCCCCGGGTGCAAGCGCCCGGGTGGCAATCTTGTGGCCTTCGGGAATCGCCCCCGTTGCAACGACCGATTCGCCCGCGATGGCCGCGCCGGCCGGCACCGCCACGTGCGCGATGACGATGTTGTCCTGCGGGTGCAGGCGGATGGTTTGGGCACGGGCCAGCGTTTCCATAGCAGAATAGACCTCAGGGCCTTGCGGCGCGTTGCCGCGCGTACGGCCGACACTTTCGAGACAGACGAGACAGACGCCGCATCATATGTCGATGACACCAGCCTCCGCCTTCACCCGGCCGCGCCGCGCCCTCCACGTTCTGGGCGCAGCGGCGTCGGGCGTTCTCCTGATGATGACGCCGGCCACGGTTGCCGCGCAAACCTGCCCCGAACCCGCCTCGCTCACCGAGGGACTGGCGCTGCCGATGGCCGCGGTCCGGTACCTGGCCGACGATGCGCTTGGCGGGCGACTGGCCGGGAGCGACGGCGAGCGGTGCGCGGGTGACTATCTGGCCGCCCAGTTCAAGCGGCTCGGGCTGCGGCCTGGCGGCGATGACGGCACCTACTTCCAGTCGCTGCCCCTGACGTCGGTGCTCAATCCCCATGCCGCCGGCGGGACCGGACGGAACGTGATCGCGACGCTCGAAGGCGCCGACCCCGCGCTGAAGCGCGAGTGGGTCGTCGTCGGTGCGCACTACGACCACCTCGGCCACGGAGGTGTGCCCGGGTCCCTCGCGCCGGGAGAAAAGGCCATCCACAACGGGGCCGACGACAATGCCTCCGGGGTTGCAGCCATGCTCTGGGTGGCCGAACAGGTGGCAGCCGGGCCGCGGCCCGCGCGCAGCGTCGCGTTCATCGCGTTCACCGGCGAGGAATCCGGCCTGCTCGGGTCGGCGTACTACACGGCCAACCCGACGAGCGGTACCGATCCGGTCGTGGCCATGATCAACCTCGACATGGTCGGGCGGCTGGGCGACGGCCCGCTGATCGTCTACGGTGTGGGCACGGCCGAGGAGTGGATGGCCCTGCTCGAACCGGCCGCTGACCGGGCCGGTGTCGAGGTGGCCACGCGCACCGAAGGCTACGGCCCGAGCGACCACACATCCTTCTACCTGAAGGACATCCCGGTGCTGCACTTCTTCACCAACACCCACGCCGACTACCACAAGCCCGGCGACGACTGGGAGAAGATCGACCGAGAGGGCCTCGCGCGCGTGGCGCGGATCGTGGGCGATGTGGCCACAGCCGCCGCCAATCGGCGCCAGGCACTCACGCTCGTGCGCGGCGCAGGTGAACCGCCGCGCCAGGGCTCGAGCGCGGACGCGGGTTACGGCGCCTGGCTCGGCAGCGTCCCCGATTTCACGCCGGTCGAGCGCGGCGTGAAGCTGAGCGGTGTCACGCCCGGTTCGCCCGGCGCGACGGCCGGGATTCTCGCCGGCGACGTCGTCGTGGGCATCGGCACGCACGAGGTGGCGGACCTGCAGGCGATGACCGACGCGCTGCGCGCCTACAAGCCGGGAGAGATCGTCGACGTCCAGGTATTGCGCGGCGCCGAGCGGCTGACGCTGCGCGTCACCCTGGGTGATCGCGCGCGGCGATAGAGCCCACATGACCCCGCGTCGTGCGCGTCACGCGCAGCGCCGTCCGTCGTCACACCGCCGCTCGATTCGCACGATAGAGCCGGGGCGCCCCGATCCGCTGGGCGCGACGTGGGACGGGACCGGGACGAATTTCGCGATCTACTCGTCGGTCGCCTCCGACGTCGAACTGTGCCTGTTCGATGACGACCACGAGCGCCGCATCGCGCTGCCGGCCAACACCCATCACGTCTGGCACGGCTACGTTCGCGGCATCGGTCCCGGCACCCGCTACGGGTTCCGCGTCCACGGCGACTGGAATCCGGCCATCGGCCAGCGGTGCAATCCATCGAAGCTTCTGCTCGATCCCTACGCGCGCCACATTACCGGCCCGCTGCAGCCAGGTACCGCCGCGCTCGCCTACCGCCTCGACGACCAGGACGAACCGTCCGAGGAGGACAGCGCACACGCGGTCCCGCTGTCGGTCGTCGTCGATCCAGCGTTCGACTGGGGCGACGATCGCCGCCCCCGGCGTCCCATGCGCGACACGGTGATCTACGAAGCGCACGTCAAGGGCCTGACGAAGCGTCGCAGCGACATCCCGGAATCGATCCGCGGCACCTACGCGGGCCTGGCACACCCGGCGATGGTCGAGTACTTCCGCACGCTGGGCGTGACGGCGATCGAACTGCTGCCGGTGCACGCCTTCGTGCACGAGGGACACCTCGTCGACCGCGGCCTGCGCAACTACTGGGGCTACGCGTCCATCGGCTTTTTCGCCCCGCACGAGGAGTACGCATCAGCCGAGGGACAGGCGGATCCGACTCGCGAGTTCAAGACCATGGTGAAGGCCCTGCACGCGGCGGGTCTCGAGGTCATTCTCGACGTCGTCTACAACCACACGGCCGAGGGAAACCACCTCGGCCCGACCATCTCGTTTCGCGGCATCGACAACGCGGCCTACTACCACCTGCTTCCGGGCGACCCGCGGTTCTACCTGGACTTCACCGGCACCGGCAACAGCATGTCGGTGCGGCACATCAACACGCTGCGTCTCATGCTCGACTCGCTCCGCTACTGGGTCACCGAGATGCACGTCGATGGATTCCGCTTCGACCTGGCGGTCACCCTGGGACGACCGCTGGGCGGATTCGACGGCTGGTCGGCGTTTTTCGCCGCCGCGCACCAGGACCCGGTGCTGCGTCACGTGAAGCTCATTGCCGAGCCCTGGGACATCGGCGAGGGCGGCTACCAGGTGGGCAATTTCGCCGTCGACTGGTCCGAGTGGAACGGGCGCTACCGCGACACCGTGCGCGACTACTGGCGCAGCCAGCCGGGACAACTGGCCGACCTGGCCACGCGGCTGACCGGCAGCGCCGACCTGTTTGCCGGTGACGGTCGACTCCCCAGTGCCAGCGTGAACATCGTCACGACCCACGACGGATTCACGCTGCACGACCTGGTCTCGTACAACGACAAGCACAATGAGGCGAACGGCGAGGAGAATCGCGACGGCGAGAGCCACAACCGCTCGTGGAACCTCGGTGCCGAAGGCCCCACCGACGACGAGTCGATCCTCGCGCGGCGACGACGCCAGCGGCGCAACCTGCTCGCCACCCTGCTGCTGTCTCAAGGCACGCCGATGCTCCTGCACGGCGATGAGCTCGGCCGGACGCAGCACGGCAACAACAACGCCTACTGCCAGGACACCGAGCTGAGCTGGGTGGACTGGGAACAGGCCGACGCGCAGCTGGTGGCGTTTGTCGCCTACCTGATCGGCCTGCGGGCGGCACATCCGGTGTTCCGCCGCGTCCGCTGGCTGCACGACCGCCGGGGCCGCACGCGCAATCGCCCGCCCGCGCACTGGTACCGCGCCGATGGCGCGATCATGACGCCGCACGACTGGTCGCTGCCCGACGCGAAGACCGTCACGCTCGTGCTCGACGGCAGCGTCGCCGCCGGCGTCACCGCCGCCGGTCTCGACGAGTTCGACGAGTCGTTCTGCCTGATCTTCCATGCCGGGCTGGAGCCGATCCAGGTGACCATGCCGCCAACCGGCGTCGACGCGCCGTGGCGCATCCTGGTCGACACGGCCGATGAGGCGATGCCCGGCGACAGCGCACGGACCGTTGCCGGCGGCAGCATCGTCACGCTGCCAGACCTGTCGATGCTCGTCGCCACGGCGCCTCGCCCGCTTGGCGGGCCCACCAGGCCGGCACGCGAGGCGCTACGCGTGGCCGACAGCGACGTCGAGCAGGGCCACGGGCAGCGCGGCGAAGACGTCGGCGAGCAGTAAGCGGCCGTCGGGATTCACCTGGGCGTCCGCTCCGGTAAAGACGTCGCGGCACATGGCGCCGGCAAGCGGCGCGGGCAGTTCGACCGACGCCGTTCCCCAGGCAGTTCCCGTCGGCAGACGCCCTTCGGCCACGAGGCGCCCGGCCAGCCGCGGCACGACGACAATGGCCCACTGCCGGCCGTGTTCGCGCGCGAAGGCAAGTGCCTCGGCGGGCGCACCGGCCGCGTCCACCCGCAGCGGGTGGTAGGCCCCCTCGAGGAACACGGCGCGGTGCCGGCGCCTGAACCGCAGCGCCTCCGCCATGACGAACAGCTTGATGGCGCCATCGGGCCACCGTCCCAGCAGGTCGAGCACCTGCGCGCCTCGCGCCTCGCGTCCACCGCCTGTGCCTTCATCGATGGCCGCGAGCGTCGCCTGGCGTGACGCGAGGTCGACGATGTCGCGGTTGTCGGGATCGACCAGGTGCAGATCCCAGAGCTCGGTGCCCTGATAGAAGTCGGGCACGCCGGGCGAGGCAATCTTGACGAGCGTCTGCGCGAGGCTGTTGATCGCACCGGCGATCGACACCTCGGCCGCGAACGCCGCGACGGATTCGAGGAACGGCGCGGCACCGTCGCCGGTGAGCGATTCGCGGACGAACCGTTCGAGCGCCGCCTCGTATGCGGCGTTCTCGCGAATCCAGCTGGTGTGGCGATTGGCCTCGCGGGCGGCCTTGATCGCATAACGCGCCAGCCGGTCGGCCAGCGCCTCGTCGCCCGATGCATCGGTGCGGTCGGGGGGCCACAGCGCCACCAGCGCCTGGTAGAACCGGTACTCGTCGTGCCGATCCGGCGCCCAGCCGGAGGCCGTTCTCGTCCGTCGCGATCGGTTGGCGCGTGCCCACTCGCCGATCCGCAGCTGCCAGTCACGCGGCCGCTCGGTGAGTACGTTCAACCGCGCGCGGGCATCCTCGCCCAGTTTCGTATCGTGCGTGCCGGTCGTCGACATGGCCAGCGGCGTGCGCTTCTGGCGGAGCGCGTTCAGGCGATGGAGGCTCTCGACCGACACGCCCTGCCGCGCGGGATCGCCGCCCACCTCATTCAGCGACACGAGCGTGTTGTCGCGATAGAACGCGGTATCCTCGACGGCCTTCGCGAAGACCGCCCCGGTGAACTGCTGGATGCGCAGCGCCACGCGCAGCCGTTCGGGATCGGCTGCGGAGGCCTCGGTCAGCACGTCACGCACGAAGGCAAAGGCACTCGGATCGATTGACGGCGTGCGCGCGTCGGCCTCGGCGGCGGCCGCCGTGATTCGCTCGCGGTCCCGGGCACTGCAGCCGTCCGCCGTCGCATACGTCCGGTACACGCCCAGGCAGGCGACGACTTCGATCAGGGCGCGGCGCAGCGCGTGCAGCGTGATGTCGCGCGAGGCGCGATCGCGCTCCGACAGCGCGTTGATCGCGTGCGCGAGGCGGTCCAGATCCGCCGGGAACGACGCCTCCATCACCTGCTTCTTGGCCGCGTACGCGGTCTCGGCAAATGCAAGCGATCGCCCGGCGAAACGCGTGTAGACACGCGCGAGTGCCCGCGTTCGCTCGCGGGCAATGAAGACGCCGTTGACGACATTGAGGAACTCGTAGCCCGTCGTGCCGTGCACGGGCCAGGCCGGGTCGAGCTGCTCGCCGGGCACCAGGATCTTCTCGATGACGATGTACATCGCCGAGGCGTCCGCATCGAGGCCCCGCGCCTCGGACGCGAGCGCCTGCAGCCGCCGGAAGTACTGGTCGGGCACGGCCAGACCGTCGGGATGGTCGATGCGCAGGCCGGTGACCACGCCGTCGGCAATCAGTGTCCTCAGGAGGCCATGCGTGGCCTGGAAGACATCGGCATCCTCCACACGGACGCCGATGAGGTGATCGATGTTGAAGAAGCGACGGTAGTTGAGTTCCCACGCCGCCGTTCGCCACGAGGCCAGCCTGTAGGCCTGCGCCTCGAGGACGTCGTGCAGCCGATCGAAACTCGTCGGGTCGCCCGGCGTCCCGTTGAGCGCGCCGACCGACTCGATGTCCACGTCCGGCGCGAGGCGCAGTGGGAAGCAGCGATCGCCATAGAGCACGACGGGCTCGCCGTCTTCGACGCTGGCGCGAAGCTGGCCGGACTCGAGCGCTTCGCCGTAGGCCGTTCCGAGCACCGGAAGCAGCACCTTGCCCTCGAGCTCACGCTTGAGGGGTTTCCAGTTGATGTCGAACAGCCGCGCGGCTGCCGACTGCCGGCCGTTGCGCAGCACGTCGCGCCACCAGAGGTTGGCCTGCTCGTCGGCCGCCATGTGGTTCGGCACGATGTCGAGGATGAGGCCGATGTCGTGCCGTCGCAGCGCAGCCACGAACCCGTCGAAGTCCTCGCGCGTGCCGAGTTCGCCGTTCAACTGGTTCGGGTCGCAGACGTCGTAGCCGTGGCGGCTGCCGGGCCGAGGCTTCCAGATGGGCGAGACGTAGCACTCGGTGATCCCCAGCGCGTCGAGGTAAGGCACGGCCGCCGCCGCCTCGGCAAAACCGAAACCGGGCTGCAGTTGCAGCCGGTAGGACGCACACGGGACACGAATGAGACGCGGTGAGATGGGTGGCTCGGTCGACATGCAGGAGGACAGCGTACCCTTTCGGAGGACAATCGTCGCCTGCCGGGGTAGCCTTTTCAGTGTGAGCGAACCACGAACACACGTACCCGCCGGGCGACCGGCCTCGCCGCCCCCCGGTGCCCACGTCGAGCATGGACGGACGACCTTCCGCCTGTGGGCGCCCGACGCGCAGGTCGTGGACCTGCTCATCGAGGGCCAGCCGCCGCTGGCAATGCCACTGGCTGCCAATGGTTATCGCGAGCGGACCGTGGACGTCGGCGCCGGGACGCGCTACCGGTACCGGCTCGACCACGGCGAGGCACGGCCCGACATTGCGTCGCGGTTCCAGCCCGAGGGACCTCACGGGCCGTCGGTTGTCGTCGACCCGTCGACGTTCGCGTGGACGGATGCGGACTGGCCCGGTCTGACACCGCCGGGGCTCGTGGTCTACGAGATGCACGTCGGGACGTTCACCCGCGAAGGGACGTGGCGCGCGGCGGCAGAGCACCTGCCGGATCTGGCCGCGCTCGGCATCACCGTCATCGAGATGATGCCCGTCGCGGATTTTCCCGGGCGATTCGGCTGGGGCTACGACGGCGTCCTGTTCTTCGCCCCCGCGCACGTCTACGGCACACCCGACGACCTGCGCGCGTTCGTGGACCGCGCCCACAGCCTGGGCATCGGCGTCATCCTCGACGTCGTCTACAACCATGCGGGCCCGGACGGCAACTGGTTCCAGCACTACGCCCACGACTATTTCGGCCCGATGTCCGAGTGGGGGCATGGGTTCAACTTCGACGGGCCCCGTGCCTCGTTCGTTCGCGCGTTCGTCGAGGCCAACGCGGCCTACTGGATTCGCGAGTTCCACTTCGACGGGCTGCGGCTCGACGCGACGCAGCAGATCTTCGATACGAGCCGTCCCCACATCCTCGAGGCCATTGGTGACGCGGCGCGGGCAGCCGCCGTGTCGAGGGCGATCTGGATCGCGGCCGAGAACGACGACCAGCACGCGCGGCTCGTCCGGCCCACCGGCGACGACGGCGACGGACTGGACGCGATCTGGAACGATGACTTCCACCACACGGCCTGGGTCGCCGCCACCGGACATCGCGAGGCGTACTACACGAACTACCTCGGCACGGCGCAGGAACTGGTGAGCTGCGCCACGCGGGGATTCCTCTATCAGGGGCAGTACGCGCGGTGGCAGCAGCGGCCGCGCGGCACCGATGCGCGAGGTGTGCCGCCGCGCGCGTTCGTCGCGTTCCTCCAGAACCACGACCAGATTTCCAACTCGCTCGACGGCCGGCGCCTGCACGCGCTCACCTCACCGTCGCTCTTCCGCGCGATGACGACGCTGCTGCTGCTCGGGCCGTGGACGCCCCTGATCTTCCAGGGCGACGAGTTCGCCGCGTCGGCGCCGTTCGTCTTCTTCGCCGATCACGAGCCGGAACTGGCGGCCGCCGTGGCCGAGGGACGTCGGCAGTTCCTCAGCCAGTTCCCTTCGATTCGCGAAGCCACGCGCGAGACGCCGCTCATCGCGCCGCACGCACCGGAAACGTTTGCCGCCTGCGTGCTGGACCACGACGAGCGGACGCGGAATCACGCGACGTGGCAGCTCCATCGGGACCTGCTGGCGATGCGGCGCACCCACGAGGCCATTCGCGCCCAGGGGCCGGTTGGCGGGGCCGTGCTCGCGCCCCACGCCTTCGTCCTGCGCAGCCGGGCCGCGGCCGGCACCGCGACGGACGGCGATCGGCTGCTCGTCGTCAATCTCGATCGGGCGCCGCTCGAGCTCGAGTGCCTCGCCGAGCCGCTGCTCGCGCCGCAGGCGGGCACCTGGTCCGTCCTGCTGTCGAGCGACGCGCCCGACTACGGAGGATCCGGACACGTCTTCGTCCACGGAGAGAAATGGGTGATTCCGGCAGAGTCGGCAACTCTGCTTGGCTGACAGCCGCGGCTGCGGCGTTCAATCAGTTGGCAACGTCGGGGGGCGCGTCGACCCGCTCACGCTGCCGTGCCTCGTAGGCGCGCTGTGCCGCCGCGCCGATCTTGAGGCGCTCGCCCGGGGCGCGCTCGCCGGCATCCTTGCCCCACGGCGACGCGTGCTCGATCTCGACGTTCAATTCCGCGCCGATGACGACAGCAATGCCCGACACGTAGAACCACATGAGCAGCAGCATCATGCCCGCGATGGCCCCGTAGGTCGCCTCGTAGTTGTTGAAGTTCACGACGTAGTAGCGGAAGCCGAGCGATCCGAGAAACCACAGGATCGTGGCCAGGACCGATCCCGGCGTGATCCAGATCCAGTCCTGGTCCACGTCCGGCGCGAAATAGTAGACGAAGGCGATTGCCGTCATCACCAGCCCGACGACGATCGGCCACTGCAGGATCTTCCACGTCCAGGCAAACACCACGGGCAGGCCGAACCAGCGCGACAGGAAATCGGCCGCCTGCGGTCCGAACACGACCAGCATGAACGACGTCAGGATGAAGATGGCCAGGCAAACGGTGAGCGCGATGGCCGTGGCGCGAACGCGCCACCATGGACGACTCTCGGTAATGCCGTAGGCGCGGTTCATCACGTTGGTCACGGCGACCATGGGCGCCGAACCACTCCAGATGGCCAGCAGCAGACCCACACTGAGCAGGCCCGTATCCCGGCTTTCGCCGATCTCGGTCATCTGGCGTGCCAGCAGCTGAACGGCCGCTTCCGGCACGAAGGGCCCGAGCAGGCGCGTCATGTCGTCGGTGATGTTCTGGAGCGGGAAGAGGCTGGCGAAGGCCACCAGGCAGACGAGCGTCGGAAAGAGCGCCAGTACCTGGTAGAAGGCCAATTGCGCCGACAGGCCCGTGGCGTCGTCGCGCAGTGTCTCGGCAATGGTGCGACGAACCAGTTCCTTCCAGCCGATCGGCAGTCGGAATCGCGAAAGCATGTCGTCCCCGCGTGCAAGAGAAGCGCCAGGATGGGCGCACGGGTCGAGCCGTTCAGCGCTCGTCGAGTCGATCGCCCATACGCGCCCTGGTGGCCCAGAGTCCGGCAGACGGCGTGCTGATGAAGAACACGCGTTCACCGTCCGGCATCGTGTTCCACCCTTCCTGCATGCGGTCGGGCGCATACCGCGCGAGCGCCTCGCCGAGGTCCGCGTATTCGAAGCCCACGCCGTTGATCTGGGCCTTCGTCAGGTGTCCCGGGGCGTACCGGATCGTGAATCGTCCGTCGGACGACCCGTGGACGAGATGCGCGGCGCCGTGCGCCATCTGCTGGAGGTCGTCGTACGTGCGGTAGCGCTCGAGGATCCGTTCGCGACCCGTGTAGCCGTGGGCACGGATCAGCCGGTCGACCGCGTCCTGTTCGCCGAAGCGATCGAGGCCCGGCGCGATGATGAGCAACTCGCCGCCGTCGGCCACGGCCAGCCGCGTGCGGTAGATCGCCTTGTTGGCGACCCAGGTGCTGCGGAACTCGTCGGCCTGCATGACGGCGACGATCTTGGGCACCGGCTCATCGAACAGCGTGATGTTCTGCGCGCGGCTCGCGCGCGCGGCGGCCAGGTACGTCTCGAGATCGTCGCCGACATAGATGCCGCTCGTCACGAGCCGGTTGCCCGCATCGCGCCGCATGACCACCTGCAGGTAGACGTCCCGCAGACCGCCGAGGTACTCGTCCTCGGCCCAGTTGAAACAGGCGCGCAGCGGCGTGACGAGCCGGCCAAGATTGTTCTCGATGCCGTAGATGGCCGCCGCCAGGTGTGCCGTGCAGATGGTTTCCTTGCCGCCGAGGCCGATGAAGTAGTTCTTGTTGTGATTCGCGAAACCGAGGACTTCGTGCGGCACCACGTGGCCGATGTTGACCACCAGGTCCCACGGCTCGGCCACCGTCATCGTGTTGATGTCGACGGGAATGTCCCAGTCGGCCAGTCCCCCCGTCGTCTCGGCCACCAGCGAGGCGGGAATCGTGCCGACGCGCGTCACGCCGTCGATCCAGTCGTGCGGATGGATCCGCTCGTGCGGGATCGACCCGAACATCCAGCGGTTTTCCTCCTCGGTGTGCGGCCGATGCTGGCCGAGCGTCGGGATCACGTGCACGTCGCACTCGGGCGCGAGGGCGTTGTAGATCGTTTCGGTGATGGTGCCGACGCCGCTGTGCGCGCGCGTCAGGTCCGGCGGCAGCAGCAGCACCCGCTTCAGCGAGCCGAACCGCTTCTTCGCCTCGTCGACCAGACGCACCGCCAGCGCATCGATCTCCTGCCGTCCGATCTCGTCAGCCTCTTTCACGAACCATGGCATGGCGTCTGTTCCCTCAAACCGAAGCGGATGCTACCGCATGCACCCGACGTACCTCACGTACCCGACGTACCCGACGCACCCGACGCCCCCGTCCCACCCGCCACGCCTGTCACCACACTCACGCCCGCTCCCACGACCACGACGACAACAGCGCCGACGACGTTGTGCCACAGAAACGCGATGTTGGTGAACGAAGCCACCCAGGCGACCGACGCCATGCCGGCGATGAGCCCGACGAACGCGCCCGTGCCGGTCGCACGCGGTACGGCGATGGCCAGCACGAAGACGCCCAGAATCGACCCGTAGAAGAACGAGCCGAACCGGTTCACCACCTCGATGAGCGAGCCCAGTTCGGCCGCCCACACGGCGACCGCGCAGGCGAACAGGCCCCATATCCCCGTCACGACCTTCGAGACCGCCAGGTAGTGCCCGTCGGTTGCCACCGGCCGGTACAGGCGCTTGTAGAAGTCCATGACCGTGGCGGTCGACAGCGAGTTCAGCTCCCCGGCAATCGTATCGGTGGCTGCCAGGATGATCGCGACAATCAGCAGCCCGATGAGGCCGACCGGAAGCTGCGTCAGGATGAAGGTCGGGATGATGTAGTTGGTATCGACGAACCGGCCTTCACCACCGGCATCGCGAATGAGCGCCGAGGCACGGGTCCGCACATCGTCGAGCGCGTCGTCGCGCTGCTGGAACTCGACGCCGGCGGCGGCCGCGCGGGCCTCGTCGCCGGCCGCGCGCGCGGCGGCCAGCCCGGCGGCCGCCTGCCGCCGGAGCTCGAATGTCGCATCGAACTCGGCCTGCAGCGCCGCATAGGCCGGCGCCGTCTCGCCCGTCTGCATCCGCTCGGTGTGCACCGAGCTGAAGACCATTGGCGGCTTCGTGAACACGTAGAAGGCGAACACGATGACGCCGAGCAGCAGGACGAGGACCTGCAGCGGAATCTTCCAGTACGCGCTCATCAGCAGCGAATGGCGCGCCTCGTCGACCGACCGGGCCGTCAGGTACCGCTGCACCTGGCTCTGGTCCGTCCCGAAGTACGAGCAGAACAGGAACAGCGCCGCAATCGTGCCCGACCAGAACGTGTACTGGTTGGTGAGGTCGAACGAGAAGTCGAACGTCTGCAGGCGCCCCGTCGCGGCCGCCATGCTCAGGCCATCGGTCAGGCTCACGTCGTCGGGCAGGCCGAGGACGGCCGTCGCGATGATTGCGAACAGCCCGAAGACGATGAGGACCATGATCTTGACGTCGGTCCACGTCACGGCCTGCACGCCGCCGAACATCGTGTAGATGACGGCGGGCACGGCAATGGCCAGTGCGGTGGCCGTCAGGTCCCAGCCGAGCACGAGCGACAGGACGACGGCCGGCGCCGAGATGACAGCGCCGCACGACATCCCGCGCGACATCAGGAACAGGAAGCTCGTGAAACTGCGCGTCTTGCTGTCGAACCGCCGCTCCAGGTACTCGTAGGCCGTGTAGACGCCCGAGTTGTAGAAGAACGGCACCAGCGTGACCGCCAGGATGATCATCGCGAGCGGCAGCGCGAAGTAGAACTGGATGAAGCGCATCCCGTCCGTGTAGCCCTGCCCGGTCGTGCCAATCATCGTGATGGCCGACAACTGGGTGGCCATCACCGACAGGCCGGCCGCCCACCACGGGATCGAACGTTTGGCGAGGAAGTACCCTTCGAGTTCGTTGCTGTCCTTGGTGCGCTTCAGCCCGTCGTAGATGATCCAGGCGGCGAAGCCGATGAGGACGGCCCAGTCAATCGCGTGCATGCAACCTCAGGCGAAGCAGGACTGCAGGCCATAGAGGCTGGCCAGAACGAGCACCCACACCACCACCACGCGGATGTAACTGCGCTGCATGTCGTTCAACGGACGATCTCCAGGCGGCACGGCACGGTGCGCCATTGTAGATCGACGGCCCACAGTCGGACGGAATCAGGCTCCGGCGCCGCCATTTCCCGACTGACCGCGTTCGGAGAGCGCGCGCTTCCCCGCTTCGAGGACCTCGACGATGCGGTCGACGTCGTACACGCAGCCGCCCCACACGCCGCCACTCACCTCCTGCAGCGCCGCCCAGAGCCGCGAATCGTCGGGCATGCTTGCGTCAGCGCGCAGATCGGATCGCAGCCGACGAGCGGCCAGGCGGCGGCCGGCCTCGTCGGCCTCGAGACGCACGCCGCCTTCGCCCACGAAATTCAGCGTCCCCTGCAGTCCCTTGCGATCGATGACGATCTCCACCAGGTCATCGTCGAGCAACTTGCCAATCGGACCGCCGGCGAGCGCCTCGGGCGAGACGTGCCCGATGCACGCCCCGGTCGACACGCCGCTGAACCGGGCATCGGTCACCACGGCCACGTGTTTGCCACCGGGCAGGTACTTCAGCGCCCCGGTGAGCTGGTAGGTTTCCTCCATGCCCGTGCCCATCGGTCCGCGGCAGATGAGCACGACGACATCGCCAGGGCCGACGCGTTTGTCCTTGATGGCGGCAATCGCGTCGCGCTCGGTGATGAACACCCGCGCGCGGCCCGTCATCCGGTAGACCCCGTCCTCGCCGCAGACGGTCGGGTCGATGGCCGTGGCCTTGATGACAGCCCCGTCGGGCGCGATGTTGCCGTGCGGAAAGCAGATGGTCGAGGTCAGCCCGCGCGATCGTGCCTGATCGGGCGACATGATGACGTCGTCGGGATCGGTGGCCTGCACGTCGCGCAGTCGCGCGCGCAGCCGGGCGCGCCGTTCGGAGGCTTCCCAGGCGTCGAGCTGCGCATCGAGGGTGGTGCCGGCCACCGTCATCACCCGTGTATCGAGCAGACCGGCACGCCGCAGGTGCAGCATCACTTCGGGGACGGCGCCCGCAAGGAAGACATCGACGGTCGGGAAGTGGCGCGGCCCGTTCGGCAGGGCATCGACGATCCGCGGCACCTGTCGATTGACATCGGCCCAGTCGGCCGCGGTGGGCCGGGTCAGCCCCGCCGCGTGCGCAATGGCGGGCAGGTGCAGCAGCAGGTTCGTCGACCCGCCGAACGCGGCGTGCGTCACCATCGCGTTGCGGAGGGCCGCGTCGGTCACGATGTCGCGAATGGTGAGCCGGCGCGCCTCGAGCTCGGCCAGCGCCCGTGCCGACCGGCGCGCCATGTCGCGCCAGATCGGCTGACCCGACGGCGCCAGCGCGGTGTGCCCGAGCGAGAGCCCGAGCGCCTCCCCCACGACCTGGGCCGTGGCAGCCGTGCCGAGAAACTGGCAGCCGCCCCCGGGCGTGCCGCACGCGCGGCAGCCGAGATCCGAGGCTTCCTGGAGCGTGATTTCGCCGTGCGCGAACCTCGCGCCAATCGTCTGCACGCGGCCCGCGTCCTCGCCGTCGCTGGCCGGCAGCGTCACGCCGCCCGGCACGAGCACGCAGGGCAGGTCGTGCATCGCGGCGAGGGCCAGCATCATGGCCGGCAGCCCCTTGTCGCACGTGGCAATGCCGAGCACGCCGCGTCGCGTGGGGAGCGACCGTATGAGGCGACGGAAGATGGTGGCGGCGTCATTGCGGTACGGCAGGCTGTCGAACATGCCCGTCGTGCCCTGCGTTCGGCCGTCGCACGGGTCGGTGCACGCGGCCGCAAACGGAATGGAGCCGAGCGCCGAAAACGTCCGGGCCGCTTCCTCGACCAGCAGGCCGACTTCCCAGTGCCCGGTGTGGTAGCCGAGGGCGATGGGCGTGCCGTCGGGAGCCCGCACGCCACCGTGCGTCGAGAGAATGAGGAACTCACGCGCGCCCAGCGTCGAGGGCTTCCAGCCCATCCCGGCGTTCTGCGTCCATCCGAACAGATCGCCCGATGGCCGGTGGCGCAGCATCTCGGGCGTCAGCGGCAGACTGCCCACCGGACCCGGCGCGCGCGCGGGCACCTCCAGAACCTGTTCATCATCGATGGCAAAGGGATCGAACGGCATGACACCAAGACTTTGTCACAACCGGTCCGGCCACGGCACG
>JBIQJY010000007.1:96925-98582 GCA_044507065.1 Acidobacteriota bacterium | reverse complement strand
GGGTGCGGTAGGTGCACCCGCCTATCGAACCCCCCGCCCCGACCGTACCTTCCTACCGCACCCAACGCCCCCACCGCACCAACCGTACCTTCCTACCGCACCTCCCGCACCCACCGCACCACCCGAACCTATCTCCCAATCCTCCCCGTCGCGACGAGTTCTTCGTAGGTGCCCTTGAAGTCCTCGATGCCGTCCGGGCCGAACTGCCAGACGCGCGTGCCGACTTCCTCGATCAGGTCCTGATCGTGTGTGACCAGCAGGATGGTGCCCTCGAACTTCTGCAGCGCGACGTTGAGCGCGTTGATCGACTCGAGGTCGAGGTGGTTGGTCGGCTCGTCGAAGACCAGCACGTTCGGCTTCTGCAGCATGATGCGGCAGAAGAGCAGCCGCGCCGTTTCACCGCCCGAGAGTGCTTCGGTCGGCTTGTGGCCCTCCTCACCCGCGAAGAGCATCTGGCCGAGCAGGCCGTGGATGTCCTGGCGCGAGGCGTCCGGATCGAACTGATGCAGCCACTCGGCGGCCGTCATGCCCTTCTGGATCACGCCGGTATGGTCCTGCGCGAAGTAGCCGATCGACACCTCGTGGCCCCAGCGCACGGTACCTGCATCGATGTCGCCCGGCGAGGCCGGCTGGCCTGGCGCGTCGGCCAGCAGCGCCCGCAGCAAGGTCGTCTTGCCCATGCCGTTGCGGCCGGCCAGCACGATCTTCTCGCCGCGGTTGACGATGGCGTCGAAGCCGCTGATGACCGGGACGTCGCCATACGCCTTCGTGACGCCACTGCACTCGAGCACCAGCTTGCCTGACGGACGGTTCATCTGGAACCGGATGTAGGGCCGCTGGATGTTCGACCGGGCGAGGTCGGTGGTCTGCAGCCGTTCCACTTCCTTGCGGCGCGACTGCACCTGGCTCGAACGCGTGCCGGCCGAGAAGCGGCGGATGAAATCCTGCAGCTGCTCGATCTTCTTCTCGCGCTGCGCGTTCTGCGCCTCGATGGTGGACCTGATCTGCGTCTTGGCCACGACCATGTCGTCGTAGCCCCCCGTGTAGGTGATGATCGTCTGGTAGTCGATGTCGGCCGTGTGCGTCGTGACGGAGTTCAGGAAGTGCCGGTCGTGCGAGATCACGATCAGCGTTCCCTCGTACCGGATGAGGAACTCCCGGAGCCAGTGGATCGAGTCGAGGTCGAGGTGGTTGGTCGGCTCGTCGAGCAGCAGTGCCTGCGGGCTGCCGAAGAGCGCCTGCGCCAGCAGCACCCGCACCTTCTGGCCGCCCTGCAGTTCGCCCATCGTCCGCTCGTGCAGGTCGCCGGGGATGTCGAGCCCCTGCAGCAGCACGGCGGCGTCGCTTTCCGCCGAATAGCCGTCCTCTTCGCCGACGATGCCCTCGAGCTCGCCCAGGCGCATGCCGTCCTCGTCGGTGAGCGATTCCTTCGCGTAGAGCGTCTCGCGATCCTGGAGCGCCTGCCACAGCCGCGCGTTGCCCATGATGACGGTGTCGACCACGCGAAACTGGTCGAAGGCAAACTGGTCCTGTCGCAGCACGCCAAGCTTCCTGGGCCGGCTGACGGTGCCTTTCTGCGGCGGCAGTTCACCGGTCAGCAGCTTCATGAACGTGGACTTGCCCGAACCGTTCGGCCCGGTCAGCCCGTATCGGCGGC
>JBIQJY010000007.1:90202-96825 GCA_044507065.1 Acidobacteriota bacterium | reverse complement strand
TTCATGAACGTGGACTTGCCCGAACCGTTCGGCCCGGTCAGCCCGTATCGGCGGCCGGCCGAGAACGTCGTCGTAACGTCCTCGAACAGCACCTTGCCGCCGTAACGCATCGACACACCCTGGACTGAAATCATGATCGGTTCTGAATTCCTGTTGTGGACGCCGGCCTGTCCGTTTCGGACGACTGCCGGCCCCCGGGTTCGAGTGTCTGACGGGCGATCACCGCACGCTGCGCTGCTCGATGTCGAGATAGAGCGGTGCGACGCCGATGAGCGCAAGGAAGCCGAGCGTCAGTCGCCCGGGCCGGTTGACGAGCACGAACTCGAGGTGCTCGCCCGCTTCGATCGCGAAGGGCACGCGCTTCCAGAAGAGCGTGTTGTTGGCCTTCAGTACGTGGCTGCCCGGCGGAACTTCCACCGTGATGCGATCGCCGTACATCAGCGAAACGTCCGGCGCATCGTCGACGCGGACCATCACCTGCCGCTGTTTCGCATCGCCCTCGTGATCCCGGCGGAACGTCACCAACGCCCGGAGGTCGAGATCTCCCGGTGATGCCGGGCCGGCCTCGTTGTCCGTATCGACGAACTGTCGGTCGATGGTAGTGGTCACGTGTCTGCGCTCTGGATGGCGAGGGTCGGGCCGCGACCCGTCGATCGATCCAATAATTCTACCGCGTCGCGCCCGAAGGCGCCCGCTCACCCGCGGCGCAGGTTGCCGATGGCCTCGACCGACGGCGAGTCCGGCCAGCGGGGCACCGGGGCCGCGGTGTAAGCCGCATGGGCCAGTTCGCCCTGGTAGAACACGGCCTCGGACCCGAGAAAGGCCATCCGGGCCCAGATTCGGGCGACAAGGTAGATCTGGGCGACCAGAAGCGCGGCCAGATCGGGTCCGTCGGCCCCCACGGCCAGCTGCAGCCAGAGGCGGGCGAGGATGACCTGTCCGCCAAGATTCAGCATGTAGAGCCCCGTGCACCGCCAGAATCGACGCCGGATGAACCGCAGGGCGGCCGCCAGCGCAGCCAGCACGCTCCGCCGGTCTTCGACGACGATCCGGACCCTCGTGAAATCGACGGCCAGGCTGACCAGGCCGAGCAGCAGGGCGAACACGACATAGAGTGCGGCGCGGACTGCCAGTGCCTGGGGTTCGTTCGAGACGTCGCGCGTGGCGAGATCGAACGCTCCGCCCTCGCCGAACAACCACGGATGCACCGTGCGGAAGAGCAGCCAGTACACGGCACCGGCACCGGCGGCCAGCCGCAGCAGCCGGAAGAAGTACCCGCCGCACAAGCCGAGGAACGCGGCGAATCCGACGGGTCGGGCGCGCGCGAGTCGGTCGACGATGCCGCCCGACAGGAACACCGATGTGAGGAGGAACAGGGCCAGGGCGCCGAGCAGCGGAGCCGGGGGCGGCATGCCGTCGAACACCCGGCTGAGCGTCGCCACCATTCCCGCGGCACCGAGAATCTCGCGGGTGAACGTCGCCGACACGCCGTCGGCGCTCGATGCGAACTCGCCGGCCCAATCCTGGTTCCAGCCGTCGAGCACCTGTTCGGCCATCGCACTCGAACCGAGATGCGCCGCGATCGCCCCGTGCAGCAGGAAGGCGAGTGGGGCCGCAACGACGATGGTCAGCGCCCACAGGCCGAACGTCACACCCGGCGCGCGCAGCGTGCGGCGCCATCCCTCGAGGTAGGCACCGAGGACGGTCGCGCGCGGGCGGGTCGGCGGCGTGCGGTCAGGCGAAGAAGGCATAGGTCAGGAGCAGGTGCTGCGCCCAGGTCATCCAGCGGCGCGTCCACTTGTCGGCTGCACGGTCGGCCCGCGGTGCGGACGTCCACGTGTTGTTCGTGCGATTCGCGTCCAGCACGAGCACGCGGTCCGGATCGACCTCGACGCGGGTGACTGGCGCGGGTCGATTGTAGGTGAATACCTGCCAGCCAGTCCGCGCCTCATCGTGCCAGCGCTCGAGCACGACGCTGCCGTCTTCGAACGTCACGCGGACCTCGACGGGGAACACGCCCTCGGCGAGTCGCTGGACCATGACGGTGCTCTCGACGTCGGACGAGTGGCTCGCGCGAACGCCCGTCACCTCGCCGACTGCGTAATCGAACGTGCCGGACCGGCGCAGTGTCGCGTCGAAGAACCAGTCGAGGTCTCGCCCGGCCATGCTGCTGGTGATGGCGATGAACTCCTCGGCCGTCGGATGACGGAACGCCCCGCGCGCGTAGAACGTGGCCAGCGCGCTCGTCATCGTGTCGGTACCAATCAGCCGATTGAGCGATTCGAGGGCCAGCGACGTCCGTGCGTAGACCGTGTTGGCAGACGTGCGGGGAATGTGCCGCCACGCGGGCGTCATCGGTGCGTCCCAACCGGGCGTGCTGCGATAGGCGTCGAGCGCCAGGCCCTGGTGCAGACGCGTCCAGGGGATGTCGCGATTGCGCCAGGTGACGAGTCCGCCGAAGTAGCGGTCGACGACGACGAATCGCCCGGGAAACGCCTCGTCGAGAATCTGCGCCGTCAGGAAGGTGGCCAGCCCCTCGTCGATCCACGCGTCGGTTGTTTCGTCGGTGGCCACGACGGACTGGAAATACTGGTGGCCGACCTCGTGCGCGATGTTGGCCTCGAGCAGATCGTCCGCCCACCGGTCGGCCCACGTCGTGCCCGCGGCGATGAGCGTCGGATACTCCATGGCGCCAATCGGGCCGCCCTGCGCGCGTGGATTGACGCGCGTGGGCGGGTCGACAATCGTCAGGTTCGGCCACGGAAACGGACCGAGGCGTCGTCCCAGGTGACGCAGGGCCTCGCGGGCGGCCGCGATGTGCCTGTCGGCCTGTCCGGCATGATCGGGTCGAAGCAGCAGGCGCAGGTCGACTGATGTCAGATCGGGCGCCTCGAATCGTGCGCGGTGCTCGATGAACTCCGGGCTCGTCGCCCACGCGAAGTCGTGGACGTCGGTGGCCAGGTAGCGATGCGTGCTGGTGCCATCGTCGTGGTCGACCTTCGAGGCCTCGAGCCCGGTGGCACCGACGATCCACCCGGTCGGGACGGTCAGGCTGACGTCGTAGGTGCCGAAGTCGGCAAAGAACTCCGTGTGCGCGTGGAACTGCGCGGCGTGCCAGCCGTCGTCCTGCAGCACGCCAATCTTGGGGAACCACTGGGCGATGAAGAAATCGTCGTCGAGCACGCCGGTCCGGTCGTAGGTGCGCGGGATGGCCGCCGTCCACGTGAACGCGATCTGTACGTCGTGCGCCGATGGAATGGGCGAATCGAGCGGGACGGACACGAGCGTGCGGTCAGCCGTGTTGCCGTCGTCGGGTGCGATGAACTCGATGCGATCGAGCACGTCGGCCGGGCCGGCGGGCGTCAGGATGCGAAGGCCCGTCAGTTCGATGGCGCCGCGGTCGGTAGCGGGCCTGTGCCGGACCGTCGTGTCGCCGGCGCGCTGCCGGCCGCGCATCCACGTAGAATCGGTGTCGCGCCACGCGTTCCAGTAGAGGTGCAGCCGAAGTTCGGAGGCCGGCACTGTCGTGGTGTTTCGCCAGGTGAGGCGTCCTTCGCCGACGATGGTGCGCGCCGCCGGGTCGAGCCGCGCCGACAATACGTAGTTCGCATTGCGTGGCGATCGAGGGGCGTCCTGCCGCGCGATCGTCGGCACGACGAGACAGAACAGGGCGATGGTCAGACAGGCGAACGCGCGCATGGACGGCGGCCCGATCCTATATGGGATTCGGTCTGGTGGGGGGCAGGGCGGCTGCAGCCACACGGCCCGTAGGGTCAGTCGGCACTACAATGGCCTCCCATGGCGCCCGTCGTGCCGAACCCTGCCAGAATCCGTGCCTTCCGCACCGAAGCGGCTTTCGAGAAGTGGATGGCCGCCCATCACGATCGCGAGCCGGAACTCTGGCTGAAGATCCACAAGAAGGGTTCGGGCCTGCCGTCGATAACGGCGGCGCAGGCGCTGGACGTGGCGCTCTGCTGGGGATGGATCGACGGAATCCGCAAGTCCTTCGATGAGGCGTCGTTCCTTCAGCGTTATACGCCTCGGACACCGAAGAGCATCTGGAGCCAGGTCAACCAGGCCAATGTCGCGCGACTGACCCGCGCCGGGCGCATGACGCCGCACGGCCAGCGACAGGTCGACCTCGCGAAGCGGGACGGTCGCTGGGCCGCCGCCTACGCCCCCATCCGCAGCGCAAGCGCGGCGACAATCCCGGACGATCTGCGCGCCGCCATCGAGGCGGACCCGCGTGCGCTGAAGACATTCGGTACGCTCGGACGTGCGAACCTGTTCGCGCTGGCGTTCCGCACCAACAGCATGAAGACCCCGGCCGGACGCGCGCGCAAGATCGAGACGCTCGTCGCGATGCTCGCGCGGGGGGAGACGATCGTGCCCGAACGAAGCCGCTGATGCGTCGGGCCGACGACGGCGCGCCCGGTGGAGCAGCTAGCGGCCGGCGGCGATCTCGATGACAGCCACAATTGGCTGGTGATCGGAGACGAACCGGCCGTCCACGCGCGGGTCCTCGATGCGGTGGCTGGCCACGGCCGCCACGTCGCGCACGAAAACATAGTCGATTTTCGCTCCCGGATTGATGGCCTTGAATCCGTTCGATGTGGAGTCGCCGCCGGTGTGCGGCGTACGGCTCACGTGCTGCGCATCGATCAGGCGCAGCGTCGGCGCGGCCGAGACAATGGCCGCGTAGGGCGGCTGGTCGGGCCGGCTGTTGAAGTCCCCGGTGAGCACGACGGGCAGCCGCCGGCCATCCACCGTCGCGATCTCGTCGATCCTGCGCGTCAGAAGGTGCCCGCTCTCGAGTCGCGCCTCGGGACCGCGATGATCGAAGTGCGTGTTGATCGCGACAAGCTCGCTGCCCGACCGCCGATCGCGCAGTTTCACCCAGGAGGCCACGCGCGGCAGCGCAGCGTCCCAGCCCTTGCTGCCGGCTGCCTCGGGCGTGGTCGACAGCCAGAATGTCGCCTTGTCGACGAGGTCGAATCTGTCGCGCCGATAGAAGATTGGCGTGCCCTCGCCTTCGTCCCGGTCGTTGTCGCGGCCGACGCCGTACCACGCGTAATCCGGGAGGCCTGTCGCAAGATATGCCCGCTGCTGCGGCAGCACCTCCTGCAGGCCGATGATGTCAGCGGCCTGCGTGTTGAGCCAGGCGACCATCGCGTCGCGCCTGTTGGTCCAGGTGTTCTCGCCGTCGCCCGAATTCTCGTAGCGGATGTTGTAGCTGATGACGGTCAGCGGGACTGTCGCCTGTGGCGCGGGGATCGCGGCGCCGATCGCCGTGACCCACAACGCCGTGCACGCCACCACTCCGGACAGCCACACCGTGATCATCCGTTTCATGTTCGCCTCCCGTGAAGGTGACGCCCGTCGGCGGCGTCGGAGCGCCTGGTGCCCGGCGCGTGCCGGTGCGCTGCAGGCGCGACCGCACTGGTATACCACGGGGCAGTTCGTGCCTTACAATGTGCCGCGTCTCCAGACTCATCAAGGGCCTCCCCGCTTTGATGCTGCACATCGTCCGTCCGGCCGCCGTTGTCCTGATGCTTGCGTGTGCCGTCGCCTGCGGCGACGATCCGCCCGCGCTGCCCGCGCCGACACCCACGCCCCCCACGACACAGCCGCCACCGCCGCCACCGAACCAGTGGTCGCTCAGCGGTCGCGTCGTCGATACGGTGACCGGAGCACCCGTGCCCCAGGCCGTTCTCCAGCCAGCGGGGTTCGCACAGGTGACGGCCGGTGACGACGGCGTGTTCTCGTTCGAGCACGTGACGCTGCCGCAATACTCGCCGTACGAGGTGACGGTCAGCGCGCCGGGCTACATCACCCGCGCCGCGCAGGTGATGTGGCAGCGCGGACCGCGAACGGGTGTCGAGATCGGCCTGATTCGAGACGCACCGCCTTTCTCACTCGAGTTCTACCGGGAGATCGTGCGCAACGGCATGGAGACGCCCGAGAACCTGCAGCCGCTGCGGCGATGGACCGCGGCGCCGCGCATCTATATCCAGACGATCGACGACGTGGGGCGATCGGTCGAGCCCGAGGTTCTCGAACTCGTCCGGGAATGGACGCATCACGCGGTCGCGCAGTGGACGGGCTGGTCGGTACCGACGACGGAGCTGGGCACCGAGGCCCGTGGTGACGTGCCCGGCTGGATTCGCGTGGTGTTCGTTCGCACGAGCGACAATATCTGCGGCACGTCGTATGTAGGCCGCAACCCCGGACTCATCACCTACTCGCTCGACTCCTGTGACTGCGGCAGCCGCAAGGTGGCACCGGGCACGATCATGCACGAGGTCGGCCACGCGCTCGGCTTCTGGCACGTGGGCGATCGCCAGAGCATGATGTTCCCCTACATCACGGGTGGCTGCCGGCCCACCGAACTGTCGGCGCTCGAGCGCCACCACGCGACGATTGCCTACCGGCGCCTGCCGGGCAGCACCGACATCGACAGGGACGGCAACCAGACGGGACTCGGGCGGCCAGCCAGCGTCGACACCGACATCCTGGTGGTCGACTGAGCGGGCGCCACGGGCTGAAGCCCGTGGCCTCCAACTCTACGTGTCTGTTTGGAGCGCACAGGCTTCAGCCTGTGCGTCTCTCCGTCGTTCCAAACT
>JBIQJY010000007.1:77793-90102 GCA_044507065.1 Acidobacteriota bacterium | reverse complement strand
TGTCTGTTTGGAGCGCACAGGCTTCAGCCTGTGCGTCTCTCCGTCGTTCCAAACTGGTTGACCAGCACCTGGAGCAGGCCGTTGACGGTGTAGGTGGCGGGCACGATCGGGGCTTCGACCCCCATTTCGAGCGCGGCAGCCGCCGTGACGGGGCCAATCGTGACCACCGTCGTGGTGTTGAGCAGGTCGGCGGCCTGTTCCTCGCCGATGAGCACGCCGAAACGCCGCAGCGCCGTGGGGCTCGTGAATGTCACGGCGTCTACCTGTCCATCGAGCAGCATCCGGTACAGCTCCTGAGCGCCGCGCGAGTCTGGCGTCACGGGTTCGGTGCGATAGGCCACCAGATCGGTGACCACGGCACCGTGCCGCACGAGCTCGTCGCCAATCGCCGTGCGGAGCACGTCCGGGCGAATGACCAGGACCGACCGTCCCTCGATCGGGGCAAACGCCGCCATCGCGTCGCTGATCCGATCGGGCCCGACCTCGGGCGCGACGACATCGGGCCGGATGCCGGCCGCCGACAGTCGGTCGGCCGTTGACGGGCCGATGGCGCACACGTGGACACGGCCGAGCGCCCGCAGATCGCGTGGGCCGCGCGTCAGCGCCGTGAGGAACCTGGTCGCCGTGCCTGCCGATTCGAACACGACCCACTGATAGTCGTCGATCGACGCAGCGGCGCGGTCGATCGCCTCGGGGTCCTCTGGCGGCACGATGCGGAACGTGGGCGCCTGGATGGCCTGCGCGCCAAGCGCCTCGAGCCGCTCCACCAGTTCCGGCGCCTGCTCCGGCGATCGCGTCACGACAATGCGGCGTCCGAAAAGCGGACGCTCATCGAACCATCGCAGATGCTGACGCAGCGCAACGACCCTGCCGACAACGAGCAGGCCGACCTCGGGCGCCGCCTCGGAGCCCAGCTGTGCGAGGAGGCTGCCGATGGTACCCGCCGCCGTCTGCTGGGTGGGCAACGTGCCGTGGTGGACGATGGCGGCCGGCACGTCTGGCGACATCCCGTGGTCGAGCAGCCGCTGGAGGATCGTCGGGATGGCCCGCCCACCGGCGTAGCACGAGATCGTGCCGTCCATCCGCGCGAGTGCCTGCCAGTCGACGTCGGGCATCTCGTCGGCTTCACTCTCGTGCCCCCGGACGAGCACCAACGCATCGCCAGCCTCGGGGTGCGTGGCGGGGATCCCGGCGTACGCCGTTGCGCCCACGGCCGACGGCACGCCCGGCACGATCTCGAACGGGATGCCCTGTTCGTGCAGGAACATCGCCTCCTTGGCCCCGCTGTCGAAGACGAATGGGTCGCCCCACTTGAGGCGTGCGACCGTGTGGCCGTCGCGGGCCTTCTCGGCCACGAGCATCGAAATCGCGTCCTGCGCGGTGTCGCGCTCGGCCGGGGCGCCGGCGGCAATCCGTTCGGCCTCCGGGCGCGCGAGGCGCAGGACGGGCTCGACGGCTGTGTCGTAGACGACGACGTCAGCCTGCGCGAGCAGGCGGAGCCCCCGCGCGGTGATCAGCCCGGGGTCGCCCGGGCCGGCGCCGATGATGAAGACGGGTCCGGGCGGCACCGTCACGGATTCTTTCGTGGTGCGTAGTAGCCGGCGCGGGTGCGGGCGACGACGCCCGGGGCGCTCACGCGTACCGAGATCTGGCGCCACGAGCCGTCCTGGGCCTGGTTTCGCGACACGTAGCCGATCGTGTACTGGGAGGCAATCTCGTCGGCGATCTGTGTATAGATCTCTGGCAACTGGCCCTCGTTGTCGACGATGAACGACCGGGCGCCGGTCGTCTGTGCGAGCGTGCGCAGGACGAAATCGTACTCGTTCCCCGGCCGCGTGCCAAACGATCGATCGCGCAGGCCGATGGTGAACACCAGGACGTCCGAGCGTCGCGCGCGGTCGACGACGTCCTCGTAGCGAAGACGGCTGGCGGTGTCCTCGCCGTCCGACAGCACGATCATGGCCTGGCGGTGCACGCGGTCCGATGCCGGCTGCCGGACGCGTTCGAGCTCACTGAAGGCGACGTAGATGGCCGTGTAAAGCGAGGTCGATCCCCCGGGCCGTGCGGATCGGATGGCACGCTCGAGCAGCGCGGTGTCGTTCGTGAACGTCTGTGGAATCTGGGTGCTGTTGTCGAAGGTGATGACCTGCGCCGTATCGTTCGGGCCGAGCCGGCGGACGAATCCGACGGCCGCGTCGGCCGCGATACCCATCTTCGAATCCATGCTCATGCTGGTGTCGAGCAGGATCGACAGGGCGATCGGCTGCGGATCGCGGGAGAACACGGCGATCTCCTGCGGGCGGCCGTCTTCGAGAACCGTGAACTGATCGCGCTCGAGGTTGCCGACGCGACGGCCGGCGGCCGTCGCCGTCACGCTCAGGAACACCATGTCAGTGCTGGCGCGGAAGACCTGCTGCGCGCCGGTCGGCGACGCGCTGGCGGCAAGGGCGGCCACCAGCCCGAAGGCGGCGAGGCGGCGCGCGATTCGCATCACGGCGCCGCCCACCGCGACGTGACAACGGTCAGCGCTTCGTCGCGCGCCTGGATCTCGATGCGGGAGGGCGGGATCAACCGCTCCGGACGGCCGTAGGTGACCTCGTAGCCGGAGCCGAGCGTGGCGGCCAGCCGCTCGAAGGCGGCCGGCAGCTGCTGGCCCGCCAGGACGGTGCGGTTCAGGCCGCCACTCTCCCGCGTCACGTCCCCGATCACCATGTCGCGTTCACGGTCGGCGTCCGATCCACCACTGCCGCGGGCCGACGTGAGCACGACGGTCCAGAGCGCGGCCCCGGCCTCGCGCAGGGCGTCGGCCACGTGGTCGCGGCGAAGCGTACCGAACTCCGGGCCAGCCTCGACGACGAACGCGACGACAACGGGACGCTGGGCCTTGCGTGCGCGCAGGTCGCGCGCCGTTTCGACGATGGCCTCCATCAGCGTGGCGCCCGAGCCCGGACGCGGGCTGATGCGGTCGATGCCCCGGCTGACGGCGGAGAACGAGGGATTGAAGTCGACGACGACGGTCGGGCGATCGCCGATCGTGGCCACGCGCACCGCCGGTGCCGGAGCCATGTCGGCGACCGCGTCGGCGAAGCCGTTCAGGGCCTCTCGCAGATCGCGCACGAGCGGCATGGCGGCCTGACTGTCGTCGACGAGCAGCGCGATCTCGGTCGGAGGCGGTGCCGGCGTGATGCTGACGATTTCGCGCGCCACGCCGTCCTCACGGATGACGAGCGCGTCGGCCGACAGATCGCGCACCGGCGAACCGCTGCGGTCCAGCACGGTGACCACGACCGACCGCTGCCTCTCCTGCCTGGCCGAGAGACCCTGTGAACCGGCAGCGGCGACGAGCGCGATGATGCACATGGCGGCCGCCACGATCGGGCGGGCAGGACCTGCAGACATGGTGGACCCCCGCCCGCAGTATATCGGCTTGCTGCGCGCGTGGGGTCGCCGGGATTCGGAGGGCCGGAGATGCAAACGGCGGGGCGATCCGCCCCGCCGTTCGGGCGGTTGATGGTGTGAGTGGCCGGAATCAGGCCGGCCGGTCCGGCGACTGATCGAGCTTCGTGACGAGGTCGTCGAGCAGGTGCTGGTGGTCGGCCGGCGTCACGGTGCGCCGCAGGACCTTCGACGCAATCGAGAAGGACAGGTCCACGGCCTCCTGGCGCAGCTGCGCCAGCGCGCGCGTGGTTTCCTTCTGGATCTGCTGCTCGGCGTTGGCCACGATGTTGGCGGCCTCGTCGCGGGCCTGCTGCTTCATGTCGTCGCGGAACCGATCGGCGTCGGCTCTCGCGCGCGAGACGATGGCATCGGCCTCACGTCGCGCATCGGCGAGCAGGCGCGTCGAGTCCTGCTGCACGCGCTCCAGTTCTTCGCGCGCGCGCCGGGCGTCGTCGAGCGCGGCGGCAATGGTCTTCTGCCGCGCCTCGAGCGAGGCGAGCAGGGGCCGCCAGGCGAACTTCGCCAGCAGGGCGGCGAGGATCAGGAACGTCAGGATGGTCCAGACGAACAGGCCCGGATCCGGCTGTACGAGGGGGTTATCCACGAGGATGTCCTTTCGGAGCGGCGGCGCGGCCGGTTGGCCGCGCCCGATCCCGCACGCTGACGACTAGTTCTTCAGCAGGACGATCAGCAGGCAGAACACCTCGGCAAGGATCGCCACGCCTTCGAGCAGGAAGAGCGGCAGGTTGGTCGCCGCGGTGATCTGCGCCGAGGCCGCCGGCTGACGGGCAATGGCCTCCGCGGTGGCGGCTGCCAGCCGTCCGATACCGAGGCCGGCGCCGAGCACGGCCAATCCAAGTCCGATGGCCGCTCCAGCCCACGCGTACGGCACCAAAGATACTGCTTCTCCCATTTCGAATCCTCCCAATGAACCGCGTTGACGTTAGTGGTGAACGTTGATCGCCATGCCGATGAAAACGGCTGACAACAGGGTGAACACGTAGGCCTGCACGAGGACGACGATGATTTCGAGGCCGGTGACGCCGACCGAGACCGGAACCGAAAACAGCAGGCCGATGCCGATGCCGGCCGTGGCCGACTCGAGCATCTGCGTGAAGATGAACACGAACGACATGATCGCGAGAATCGCGATGTGCCCGCCCGTCATGTTGGCCGCAAGTCGCATGGTGAGTGCGAAGGGACGGACGAACATGCCGAGAATCTCGATCGGGATGAGCAGGACGTAGATGGGCTTGGGCAGGCCGTGCGGCACCAGGTTGACCCAGTGCTTGACGAATCCGTGCGCCCGCGTGCCCGCCACGATGATGGCGAAGAAGGTCACGGTGGCCAGTCCGGCCGTCACGTTGAAATTGCCCGTGGACGTGGCGCCCCCGTGCAGCAGGCCCTTCAGGAACGAGTCGTCGGCCAGGTGCAGGACGTAGTGGTCGAGCAGGCCCAGGACCTCGAAGATCGGGATCAGCCCGATGACGTTCGCCGACAGGATGAACAGGAACAGCGTGGCGAGCATCGGCGTCCACACCGTCAGCCAGCGCGACCCCACGTTGGGCCGCGCGATGCTGTCGCGGATGAATTCGATGATGGCCTCGAGCGCGTTCATCGCGCCGGAGGGGACCAGCCCGCCGCCCTTCAGGTAGCGCCGCACGAGCGACGTCACCACGAGGAAGAGCAGCGCGGCAACCACCCACAGCATGAACACGTGCTTGGTCACCGACAGGTCGATGCCGAAGACGGGCGGCAGATGGATCAGCGGATGATCGATCGGGCTGTTGGCGACGTGCCCAATGATCAGTTCGCCGGCGTCGAACCCCTCGGCGGGGGTGGGTGCGGCGTGGAGATCCGGAACCTGAGCGTGCTCATCCATGGGAACGATTCAGCGGGATATCAGGACGCCTGGGGCGCGGCGAGGCTGCGCAGCAGCAGCGCCATCACCACCTGGAGCCCGAGGAAGTACACGGCAAACGCGGCGAAGAACGGGGCGGCCTCGAGCACCCACGTCCGGGTCACCGCCACAACGTACACGCCGAAGAACAGCATCTTGGCGCCAAACGCGCGCATCAGGACCGCGGTCACATGCGCCGGGTTCCGTTGATGGGCGCGCTCGATGGCGATCCACGTGGCGATCGCGGCGAGGAGCGGCGCCAGCATTCCGGCCAGCAGCGCCCACGGATGGCCGACGGCGAGCGAAACCACCGCCCAGCTGCCGACACACCCCGCCGTTATCCACACGACCTGCTTCATCGTCGCCACAATGTTCTTGCGAGGTTATAGAGACCCACCGCCACGCCCAGGAGCAGCCCGCTGACGACGAGCCAGGGCGTCGTGCCGAACCGCGCGTCGAGAGCGTAGCCGATTCCACCCAGCAGGAGAATCGATCCCAGCAGGGCATAACCGGCGGCTGCGGCGGGCGCGGCACCCTCGACGTTGGCCTGGAGCGACTTCAGCGTGCGCGCCAGAAACGATGCCCGGTTGTCATCGGCATCAGGCGGCATGGTGAGGCCCGTCACCGTCGCGCGAACCCATCATGTATAGCACACTTGTGAAAGAATTCACTAGGTGGCGCTTCGTGATTTGTTCGCCGCCTTAGAACCCGCCGGACCTACTCCGGCCGTCGCGGCCGCATGTTCGCCGCGAGCACGCGCTTGCGCAGCCGCAGGTGCTTCGGCGTCGCTTCCACCAGCTCATCGTCGTTGATGAACTCGATGGCTTCCTCGAGGCTCATGATGCGCGGCGGAATCAGCCGCAGCGCCTCGTCGGCGCTCGAGGCCCGCATGTTCGTCTGCTTCTTCTCGCGGCAGATGTTCACGTCCATGTCGCTCGGCCGCGAGTTCTCGCCGACGATCATGCCCTCGTAGACCGCCATGGCCGGCTCGACGAACATCTCGCCGCGGTCCTGCAGGTTCGCGATGGCGTAGGCGGTGACCTGGCCGGCGCGGTCCGAGACCAGGGCACCGGCCGGTCGCGACGCGATCGGGCCGTGCCACGGCTCCCAGCCGGCAAACAGGTGGTTCATGATGCCCGTGCCGCGCGTCTCGGTCAGCAGCTTCGACCGGAACCCGATGAGTCCGCGTGCCGGGATGCGGAACTCGAGCCGCACGCGGCCGCCGCCGTTGTTGACCATCTTCGTCATCACGCCCTTGCGGATGCCCGTCTCGGCGATGACCATGCCCTGGAAGTCCTCGGCGACGTCAATCGTCAGGTCCTCGACCGGTTCGCTGAGTACGCCGTCGATCTCCCTCGTCACGATCTCCGGTCGCGAGACCTGCAGTTCGTACCCCTCGCGCCGCATCATCTCGATCAGGATCGACAGCTGCAGTTCGCCGCGGCCGACGACCTTCATCTGCTCGGGCGAGTCGGTCGGTTCGACGCGGATCGACACGTTGCCGAGCAGTTCCTTGTCGAGCCGATCCTTCAGCTGGCGGGACGTGACGTACTTGCCGTCCCGGCCCGCGAACGGCGACGTGTTCACACCGAAAATCATCGAAACGGTCGGCTCGTCGACCGCGATCGTCGGGAACGGCTGCGGGTTCTCCGCGTCGGCAATGGTCTCGCCGATCATGATGTTCTCGATGCCCGCGAGGCAGATGATGTCGCCCGCACCCGCCTCGGTGACGTCCACGCGCTTGAGACCATCGAACATGAACAGCTTGGTGACAACCGTCTTCTGGATCGTGCCGTCGAGCTTGCAGACGGCAATCGGGTCGGTCACCTTCACGCGGCCGTTGAACACGCGTCCGATTGCCAGGCGACCGAGATAGTCGCTTGCGTCGAGGTTGGCCACGAGCACCTGGAGTGGCGCGTCGTGCGACCCATGCGGCGGCGGGATCCGCGCGATGACCGCGTCGAACAGCGGGCGCAGGTCCACGCCCGGCACCGCCATGTCGGTCGTTGCCGTGCCCGCGCGGGCCACGGCGTAGAGCACGGGAAACTCGAGCTGGTCCTCGGTGGCGTCGAGGTCGATGAACAGGTCGTAGACCTCGTTGAGCACTTCCTGGACGCGCGCGTCGGCCCGGTCGATCTTGTTGATGACGACGATCGGCACGAGCCGCCGCTCGAGCGCCTTGCGCAGGACGAAGCGCGTCTGCGGCAGCGGTCCTTCCGACGCGTCCACGAGCAGCATGACGCCATCGACCATCGAGAGCGTCCGCTCGACCTCGCCCCCGAAATCGGCGTGGCCCGGCGTGTCGACAATGTTGATGAGGTGGTCCTGGTAGTGGACCGCCGTGTTCTTCGCGAGGATGGTGATGCCGCGTTCCCGTTCCAGCTCGTTCGAGTCCATGACCCGTTCGGCCACCCGCTCGTTGGACCGGAAGATGCCGCTCTGGTGCAGCAGGGCGTCGACGAGCGTGGTCTTGCCGTGATCGACGTGGGCGATGATGGCGACGTTGCGGCGGAGCGGGTTGGCCACGTCTGGCGAGGCCGAAGGCGAACGAGACATCTCATCAGTATAAGGGCGCGACTGCCCGTACCTGCTGATTTTCGGCCGGACGGCCGAAGATTCCCGCCGCTAGGCGTGGCGCGCCGCGAGCGCCTGCCGGACGGCCGCGAGCAGTGCTTCCGGCGTGTGTGGTTTTTCCAGCAGACATGTAGCGTTGTCGCGACACGACGCATCGCCGTCGTCGGTGGCCACGATGGCCATGGCCGGGGCGACGCGCCGCACCGCCGCCATGAAGCTCATGCCCTCCATCACCGGCACGCGCGGATTGGCGACAACCAGCGAGATGTCGTTCTGCATCGTGGCAAAGAGCGTGAACCCCTGCGCACCGTTGGTCGCCGTCAACGTTCGGTACCCCGAAGCTTCGAGCTCCCGCTGTGTCCCGGCGATTGCTGTTCGCTCGCTGTCGACGATCAGGATGAGCTCCCCGGTGCCCGGTTGCCGCTGCAGCGCCCGATCGCCCGTGGTTCCCGCCATCGCGGCCGTCGGCAGGTGCACGCGGAACGTGGAGCCTCGCCCGACCGAGCTGTCGACGTCGACGAACCCGCCGTGGCCCTGCACGATTCCGAGGACTGTCGGGAGCCCGAGCCCGGTGCCGTGGGTGTCGGACTTGGTCGTGAAGAACGGCTCGAAGATCCGGTCGAGGACCCGGCGCGACATGCCCGCCCCGGTGTCGCGCACCTCGATCACCAGGTATCGCCCTGGCTGGATCGGCCTGCCCAGTATCGTGCGGCCCTCCGCGACGTCGACATTGCGCGCACGGATCGTCAGCTGACCGCCATTGGGCATGGCGTCGCGCGCGTTCACGCTGAGGTTCAGGAGGACCTGCGAGATCTGCGTGACATCGCCCAGGGTTGGTTCGAGGTCCGGCGGGACGTCGCACGCGAGCTCGATGCCGGGCGGAAACGATGGCGCGACGATGGCGGACACTTCGTCGACCAGTGGCGCCACGGCCAGCTCGGTGCGGTTGCCTTCCCGTCCGCGGGAGAACGACAGGATCTGCTGCACGAGCTGGGTACCGGTGGCCGCGCTCCGCTGCACCGTGGCGAGGATGTCGCTCGCCTCCGGATCCGCACTCACGCGGCTCTGGAGCAGCGTCGCACCAAGGTGGATGGGCGCCAGCACGTTGTTGAGATCGTGCGCGATGCCGCCGGCCAGCCGTCCGAGGCTCTCGAGCCGCTGTGCCCGCAGGAACTGTGCCTCGATCCGGCGCCGTTCGGTGATGTCCGTGTCGATGATGAGGATCGAGGATGGTGCGCCCCGATCGTCGCGGATGAGCGTCCAGCGGCTCTGGACCTCGATCGCCAGGTCGTCCCTCGTGCGCGTGTCGAGAACGCCCGTCCACTCGCCCTGGTCGAGCGTCGCGGCGACCGCGTTGGCAAACGCCGACTCGTCCATGCCGACCAGCGCGCGGAGGGGCTTCCGGTCGGCCTCGGCTGACGACCAGCCGTACAGCCGCTCGGCGCTCTTGTTCCAGTAGGTGACGCGGTGCTCGAGGTCGCCGACGATGATGGCATCCTGCGCCTTGTCGAGCAGCGCGGCCTGCATGCGCAGCGCACGGTCCTTGCGGTCGTGCTCGATGGCGATGTTCGCCAGGTGCGCCATCGCGGCAATCAGCCGAAGGTCCTCGGCGCGCGGCGCGCGAGGTTCGCGGTAGTAGTGCGCGAAGGTGGCGCGCACGCGCCCGTCGGCGTCTCGGACCGGCATCGACCAGCACGCCCGGAGCCCGTGTTCGAGTGCCACGTCGCGCCACTCGGCCCACAGCGGATCGTGTTCGATGTCGGTGACGACGACCAGTTCGCGCCGGTAGGCCGCCGTGCCGCACGAACCGGCGGCCGGACCCACGAGCGCGCCGTCGATGGCGCGCCGGTACGGCTCGGGCAGGCTCGGCGCCGCGCCGTCCCTGAGGCATCGTCCGTCTTCGTCGAGCAGGAGGATCGAGGCAAGTGCGCGGGGCGTGAATTCCTCGGCGCCGCGCGCGATCTGCTCGAGAATGGCCTGCAGGGGCTGCCGCGTGGAGATGGCTTCGAGGACGCGGGCCTCCCACGCCTGGCGGCGTTCGTGATGCATGTGGCTGGTGATGTCGCGCGCCGTGCCGACAATGCGTTCCACGCGGCCGTCGAGGCCGACAATCGGACGGGCATGTTCGCTGATGCACCGCACCTCGCCGTCGGGCCGCACGATGCGATAGACCGACGTGGTTTCCTCGCCGGCCCGTTGCCGCCTGTCGATTTCCTCCGTCACCGCCCGGTCGTCGGGGTGCACGGCGTCGAGATAGGTTCGCGGGTTCTCGTAGACGGTCGCGAGCGGCCGGGCCCAGATGCGTTCGTAGGCGGCGTTGATGTAGAGCAGGCGATCGCGCGTCACGTCGTGATTGAAGAACACCTCGTCGATGTTTTCGGCGAGCTCGCGGAATCGCCACTCGCTGTCGAGTTGCGCGGCGTCGAGCCTCTCGTGCCGCCGCAGGTAGGTGCGGACGCGCGCGAGCAGCGCGTCGGGTGTGGACGGGCGCTCGATGCAGTCGTCGGCGCCCGCCTCGAGGGCCGACGTGAGCTGGTGCGGCGTCACCGGGCCGGGCGACAGAATCGCCACGCAGGCGCGGTTGCGTGCCGTATCCGATTCCAGGGCGGCAAGCACCTCCGGCGTCGTCTGGTCGGGCAGTGTGTCGTTGAGCAGCACGACGCGCGGCTGGAGCGCGCGGAACCGGCGGACGGCCTCCGCCCCGTCGGCGGTGCGGGCCACGTTCAGCCCGGCGGCTTCGAGCGTCGCCGCCATGGCACGGCGGGTGGCCTGGTCCGGTTCGACGAGCAGGATTGCCGGGATCACGAACATGGGACTCCCTGGGTTGATGTCCCGGAGCGCGACGTGGTCTACCGGGCGCCGGACGCAAGCCCGGGGTGGCATCGTCGACAAGGTCGGGGTGCGACGATTAGACCACGGCTGGCGGCCTCCGATGCGCCAAAGCGCGCGCCGTCCGGCAGGGCCTGCCGACCCTCGAACGAACCGACCGGCCGCCGGCGGCGTCTTGTGTGCGAGCCCGAATGAATGCGCTGGTTGAGTGTGCGGCAGCGGGGAAGGTGGTGAGCGGCGGGGAGACGCTCGCCGCCGAGTTCGAGACGCGTCTGGCCGAGTCGTCGGCCCTCGCGGTCCGGGTGGCCTATGGCGTCCTGCGCAACCGGGCCGACGCCGAGGACGTGGCCCAGGAGGCGTTCGTGCGGGCCTATCGGCGTTTCGCCTCGCTGCGCGACAGGGACAGGTTCCGCGCGTGGCTGGTGCGGATGACATGGCGCCTGGCGCTCGACTGGAAACGCGGACAGCGCCGCCGCGACGGCCGCGAGCAGGCCGTCGCCCGCCTGTCGCCGCCCTGCGGCGATGCCGAGCAGGACGCGGCGGCCCGTGAACGGCACGCGCGGCTCTGGACCGCGATCGATGCGCTGCCCGAGAAGTTTCGCCTGGCGATAGTCCTTTCGGCCATCGACGGCCACGGCGTGCGCGAGGTGGCCCGCCTGCTCGGCGTGGCGGAAGGCACCGTCAAGTCGCGCCTCTTCGAGGCGAGGCGACGGTTGGAAGCGAGGTTGCGATGATCCCCCGTCACACCGAACCAACGGACGCGGACCTGTTCGACGACCTGAGGGCCGAGATGGCCATTGCGCCATCCTCCTCGTTCGAGGCGCGCGTGCGGCAGCGGGTGGCGGGCGACGCCATCGGCGGTCGACCGTCGTGGCCGTGGGTTGCGGGCCTCGCGGCGGCGGGTATGGTCGGGCTCGTCATTGCGCTGGTCCCACGAGGGGGCGACAACGTGCGGGAGCCGGAAGCGGCACACACCGTGGTGGCGGCACCCGCGGTCGCGCCTGCACCCACGGTCGAGGCGGCACGCGCGGTGGAGGCTTCACGTGCAGTTGTCGCACCCGCACCCGCGGCGACGATCGATGCACCAGCGGCGCCATCCGTGTCGCCACCGGCCTTCGATCCCTTTCGCGACGTCATCATCGCGCCCGACGATCGGCTGGGCGTTGCGCCGCTCGTGGCCGAACTCGAACGTGCCGCAGCGGTTGGCGACGACCGCATCGCCCGTGAACTTGCCCGGGTACTTTCCATCGACCACGACGACGAGGTGCGGGTGATGGCGCTTCATGAACCGGCGGCGATCGATATCGCGCCAATTGGCGTTCGCCGCATCGGCGACGCGTCCGAGGGAATACCGAGGTGACTATGCGCAGGAGTATCGGCTACGTAATCGCGTGTGTGCTCGTGTCGGGACTGAGTGCGGGCGTGGCCGCTGCGGCCGTGGCGCAGGAGGCTCCGCCGCCACCACCAGCACCCGCCGCGCCACCGGCACCGCCGGCTCCTCCGGCACCGCGCGATCGGGGCGCGGAAGTGGCCGTCCCGCTTCGCATCGACCTGGCGCTGTCGCGCTA
>JBIQJY010000007.1:71903-77693 GCA_044507065.1 Acidobacteriota bacterium | reverse complement strand
GGTTCGGCGGCGAATATCGGGGCGCCGGTGATGCGTTCGAACACGCTGCGCACGGTCCTCATCGTTCGCGATGGCCAGTCCACGGAACTCGTGGTCGCCACCGACAAGACCAGCGGCGAGACGATCAAGGCCGAGGTGCGAGTAACCGAGATCAGATGATCAAACGGTCGGTGGGGCAGCTTCACACTGCGCGTCGCCGGATCTGACATCCATGGCCGGAAGCCTGTAGAGTAAGCGCGCGCTGCGCCGCTGGAGGAGACCGACCATGAGATTCGCCCGACAATCCACCGCTCTTGCCCTCACCCTGGCCGCCGTCTTCGTGATGACGGGAAGCGTCGTGTCCACGGCCAACGCCCAGGCGCCCGCCGGCGCCGCGAAGCCGATGCGGGTGGCCCTCATCGGCGCCAGCGGCAACGTGGGGTCGCGTATCCTCGCGGAACTCGTCTCACGCGGACACACGGTGACGGGCATTGGCCGGACGCCAGAGTCGATCCCCGCCGGGCCGCGCGTCACGGCGGTCAAGGGCGACGTCAACGAGCCCGATGCGCTGGCGAAGCTGCTTGCCGGACACGACGCGATCATCAGCGCGGTCCCGTTCCGCAACACGGATCCCGAGGCGCTGATTGGCGCCGTTCGCGCCTCGGGCGTCAAGCGCTACCTCGTCGTCGGAGGCGCGGCCACGCTGCTCAATGCCGACGGCGTCCGACTGCTCGATACCCCGGCCCTCGCGAAGTTCAAGGACAGCCCGGAGCCGGCCGGCGGCGCGCGCTTCCTCGAGGCCATCCGGCCGGTAACCGATCTCGATTGGACGTTTTTCTCGCCGGCCGTCAACTTCGCACCCGGTGAGCGCACGGGCAAGTTTCGTCTCGGCGGCGACACGGTCGTCCTCGACGCACAGGGGCAGAGCCGCGTGTCGATGGAGGACTACGCCATCGCACTGGTCGATGAACTCGAGAAGCCGGCGCACATCCGGCAGAGGTTCACGGTCGGGTATTGACGGGTGCGGCAGGTGCGGGTCGGTGCGATATGCTCGCCGCCATGGCACCGATCCCGGTCTCCGACGCACTTCGCCGCATCAAGCCCTCACCGACCCTTGCCGTCACCGCCAAGGCGCGGGCGCTGAAGGCGGCGGGGCGGGATGTCATCTCGCTCGGGGCCGGTGAGCCGGATTTCGACACGCCCGATCATGTGAAAGAAGCGGCCATCCGCGCGATCCGGGACGGGAAGACGAAGTACACCGACGTCGACGGAATCCCCGAACTCAAGGACGCCATCGTCGCCAAGTTCGAGCGGGAGAACGGGCTGCGGTACACGCGCGCACAGGTGAACGTATCGCCCGGCGGCAAGGCGGTTATCTTCAACGCCTTCATGGCCACACTCAGCCCGGGGGACGAGGTCGTCATCCCGGCGCCGTACTGGGTGAGTTATCCCGACATGGCGCTGCTTGCCGGGGCGACGCCGATCTTCGTCGACACGACACCCGATCGCGAATTCAAGCTCCAGCCCGAGGACCTCGCGCGGGCCATCACGCCGCGCACGAAGTGGCTGCTGCTCAATTCACCGTCGAATCCCACGGGCGCCGCCTACACCGACGCCGAACTGAAAGCCATTGCCGGCGTGCTGCTCGACGCGCCACACGTGCTCATCCTGACCGACGACATCTACGAACACCTCGTCTACGACGACTTTGCGTTCCGGACGATCGCGCAGGTCGAGCCGCGGCTGTTCGACCGCACGTTGACGATGAACGGCGTGTCGAAGGCGTACGCGATGACGGGCTGGCGCATCGGCTATGCCGCCGGTCCCGAGGCCATCATCAAGGGCATGGCCGGCATCATGAGTCAGTCGACGACCAATCCCTGCTCGATCTCGCAATACGCGAGTGTCGAAGCGCTCAATGGTCCGCAGGATCTGCTGCCGCGCAATCGGGCGCTGTTCCAAGGCCGGCGCGATCTGGTGGTCTCGATGCTGAACCAGGCCAACGGCCTGTCGTGCCCGACGCCGGCCGGGGCCTTCTACGTCTATCCGTCCTGTGCGGATCTGATGGGACGACGCGCGCCGAGCGGCGCGGTGATCGCCACCGACGAGGATTTTGCTCGCGAACTCCTCGAAGCCGAGGGCGTCGCGGTCGTGCACGGTGCCGCGTTCGGCTCCAGCCCGTGCTTCCGCATTTCGTACGCGACGTCGAATGCCCTGCTCGAGGACGCCTGCGCGCGTATTCAACGGTTCTGCGCGCAGGTCGGCTGACGACGCGGTGCGGCGGACGCACGGGCTGAAGCCCGTGCGCTCCGGGCAGCAGTGCCGTCCAGGCAGACGCCCATGCGCGCCAGCGGAGTCCGGCCGCGCCAGTCAGTACCGCGCGGTTTCGAGGATGGCCTTCAGCACGTGCGAGGCCTGCGGCAGGATCACGTCCTCGAGGTCGGGGTGATAGGCCACTGGTGTGTCCATTGCGGCCACGCGGCGGACCGGTGCATCGAGGTGCTCGAAGAGGTCGCTCGCGATGCGCGCGGCAAGCTCGGCACCGAAGCCGCACGTCAGCTGGTCTTCGTGCGCGATCACCACGCGGTTGGTCCTGCGGACCGCGGCGGCAATACCCGGCCAGTCGAACGGCGTGATCGTGCGCAGGTCGACGACCATCGCGCTCACGCCCTCCTTCTCGGCCTGCTGGGCCGCGAGGATCGAACGCTGCACGAGCGCGCCCCACGTCAGGATGACCACATCGGTTCCGTCGCGCCGCACCGCCGACTTGCCGAACGGCACCATGTAGTCCGGTCCGGGATATTCGCTCTTGTTGTAGGTCTGACGGTAGAGGTGCTTGTGTTCGAGGAAAAGGACGGGGTCGTCGCTGCGAATGGCGGTCCGTAGCAGCCCCGCCGCATCCTCGGCCGTCGACGGATAGACGACACGCAGGCCTGGGCAGTGCGCGAAGATGCTCTCGCCCGACTGGCTGTGGTAAATCGATCCGCCGCGCAGGTAGCCGCCGATCGCGACGCGCACGACCATGGGGCACGAGAACGCGTTGTTCGATCGATACCGCAGCATCGACACTTCGTCGCGCAGCTGCATCATGGCCGGCCAGATGTAGTCGAAGAACTGGATCTCGACGACGGGCTTGAGCCCGCGTGTGCCCATCCCGCAGGCCCGTCCGACAATGGCGGCCTCGGCGAGCGTCGAGTTGAAGACGCGATCCGATCCGAACTCACGCTGCAGCCCGAGGGTGACTTTGAAGACGCCACCCTTGCCCTCGCACTCGTCGAGGTGTGACGCGCGTGTGGCGTCGGCCACGTCCTCGCCGAACACGACGATGTGCGGATTGGCCCGCATCTCGTCCTTCAGCGTCTGGTTGATGGCCGCCACCATGGTGACCGGCTTGCCCGAGGGCGCCGCCGGCGTGTCGAAGGCGGACGACGTGGGATCGACGGTGGGCGAGTACACGTAGAGCCCGGCGGTCGAAGGGGACGGCTTCGGCGCCCGGAGCGCCGCCTCGGCGGCTTCGGTCACTTCGCGATCGACGCTTGCCGCGATGTCCGCGAGGTCAGCCTCCGACGCGATGTCGTGCTCGATCAGGAAAGCGCTCAGCCTGGTCAACGGATCGCGCGCCGCTTCGGCCGTGCGCTCCGCTGCCGTCTTGTACGCCTTCTCATCGTCGGAATGCGAGTGCGAGTACGGACGCGTGACCGTTGCGTGGACGAGCGCCGGCCCCCGGCGCTGACGGCACCAGGTGACCGCCTCGAGCATGGCGCGGTGACTGGCCACCACGTCGGTGCCGTCGCAGCGGACGACCTTCAGGTTGGGGAACGACTCGACCAGTGTTGAAATGCTGCCGCCAGGCGTCTGCGCTTCGACCGGGACGGAAATCGCGTAGCCGTTGTCCTCGACGACAAAGACGACGGGCAGGCGACCGAGGCACGAGACGTTGAGCGATTCCCAGAACTCGCCCTCGCTCGTGGCCCCGTCACCCACCGATACGTACACGACTTCGTCGGACTTGAACCGGGCGTGGCGATCGGGGACGTCCGGCAGGCGCTCGTAGAGCAGGCCGGCCTCGGCGCAGCCGACCGCGTGCAGGCACTGCGTGCCCGTGGCACTCGACTGCGAGACGATGTGCAGCGCCGGGTCGCCCCAGTGCGACGGCATCTGGCGGCCGCCGCTGGTCGGGTCGTCCTTCGAGCCGACGCCCGCGAGAAACATGTCGAGCGGCGTCATGCCGAGCGTCAGGCAGAGGGCACGGTCGCGATAGTAGGGATAGAACCAGTCGTGCCCGGCGCGCAGCACGAGCCCGGCAGCCACGAGGATGGCCTCGTGGCCGGCCCCGCTGATCTGGAAAAACAGCTGGCTCTGGTTCTTGAGCTGGATCTCCTTGTCGTCGATACGCCGCGACAGGAGCATCAGGCGATAGATCCGTACCAGGTCGTCTCGTGTCAGGACGTCAGGGTTGACTGGCTGGAAGTGCGCGGCCGGGGAACCCGGAATGGTAACTCGTCGTGACAGCGTACTGGTCTTCATCCGGCAACAATGCCTCCGGTCTGTTCTGACGCCTCTGGAACCGCTCGATTATACTCCTCGACACTTCGCAATGACCCCGGGGATCACGCGGTTTCGCTGGGAGGATGTGCCCCTCGACAAGGTGACCGAAATGGTCACCCGAAAGACGATCGGCGGCGCGGAGCTCTCGCTCACGCAAGCCTATTTCAAGAAGGGGGCGCGTGTCCCGCTGCATGCGCACGAGGTCGAGCTGCTCGTCTACGTGCTCCAGGGCGTGATCCGCGTGGCCACGGCCGCCGGTGACGAGTCCACGGTGCGCGAGGGCGAGGTGCTCGTGGTGACCGCCGGCACCACCCACCAGGCCGACGTGCTCGATGATGCGTTCCTCCTGACGGTGAGCAGGCGCACGGGCTGAAGCCCGTGCGCTCCAGTGTGATCGTGAAGCCCGTGCGCTCCAGCGTGATCGTGGAGGCCAGGGGCTTCAGCCCCTGGCGAGCCATCAATGCACGCGGTCGTCCCAGTAATTGCGGCCGCCCTTGTGGACGTCGAACTTCCGGCGCAGGCGGTTCATGCGCCACCGCGCGATCTGCCGCCGGATCTCGTCGGGCGCGCGCCGCGGTCCCTGCAGGTAGATCCAGCCCGCGATCAAACCGCCAAGGTGCGCGATGCTCGCCACCGGCCCGCCACCGCCATTGAGCGCGGAGAGGAATGCGATCGCCCCGATGATGAGCACGAACACGCGCGCCTTCAGCGGGAAGATGAACATGAACAGGATTTCGCGGTGCGGGAAGATCAGCGCCCACGCCATCAGCAGCCCGTATACCGCGCCCGACGCCCCAATCGTGGTCGTGTAGTAGAGCCGCGTGGCCGAGTCGAACGGCAGCAGCGCGACGAGCAGCGTGCAGACGCCGGCGCCGATGCCGCAGACGAAATAGAACTTCGTGAAGAACGGTGTGCCCCAGCGGCGTTCGAGCTCCACGCCGAACATCCACACCGCGAGCATGTTGAACAGTACGTGGCCGATCGAACCCGGCGAGTGGATGAACAGGTAGGTCGCCAGCTGCCAGATGCGGCCTTCGGTGAACACCGCCACCGGGGCGAGGCCCAGCAGGCCCACGAACAGCGATGGCGCCATCAGCGTGAGCAGATACGCCACCACGTTCGCGATGATGATGATCTTCACCGCGGGCGTCATCGGGCCCGGACCGAACGAGACGCCGGCACTGGAGGGTAGTCGCCGCATCGCCCCATCCTAGCAGCCCAATGGAGCGCACGGGCTTTGGAGCGGCGCCAGGGGCTGAAGCC
>JBIQJY010000007.1:62723-71803 GCA_044507065.1 Acidobacteriota bacterium | reverse complement strand
CGCCCTGGCTTCCGTGGCCGATCTGGAGCGCACGGGCTTCAGCCCGTGCGTCGGCGCTAGACGCCGAGTCTGCCTCGCACGCGCGCGATGGCCATTCGGAACTCATCGATCCGGAGGGCCCACGCGGCCAGCGCGAGCCCGCCGACGGCCGCGGTGATGGTGGCCAGCAGGCGCAGTGCGCGCAGCAGTTCGCCGCTGCCGGGCCAGGCGGCTCGCAGCCACGCATCCGTGGCCCAGGCCACCGCACACATCACGCCCGAGGCGACGGCGATCTTGAGAAATGCCCCCCAGATGCGCGGCGCATCGATGCCGCCGATCCGCCGCGACAGCAGGACGAGCAACAGCACGGCGTTGACGTTGGCCGCAATCGCGGTGCCGAGCGCGAGGCCGCGGAATCCCATCACCGCGTAGAGCGCGATGTTGAGCACGAGGTTGACGCCGATCGTGACGAGACTGACGATGATCGGCGTGCGCGCATCCTTCATCGCATAGAAGCACGGCGACGCGATCTTGACGATCGAGTACCCCACGATGCCCGGTGCGTAGAAGAGCAGGGCGCCGGCCACGAGCAGCGTTGAATCGGCGTCGAACGCGCGGCGCTGGAAGATGGCCTCGATGATGGGCGCGGCAAGCACCATCAGGCCGGCGGTGGCCGGCACGCTCAGCATCAGCATCAGGCGCAGGCTCCACGAGAGCGTGGACCGCATCGCCTCGCGGTTGTCGTCGGCGGCCTGGCGCGCCAGTTCCGGGATGGCCGCCGTGGCCACCGACACGCCGATGATGCCGATCGGCATGTACATCAGCCGGAACGCGTACTGCAGCGCCGACACGCCCCCGTCGTCGCCCGTGGCGAGGATCGTGTTGACCAGGAGATTGACCTGCGCGGCTGCCACGCCAATCGACCCGGGCCCCATCAGCACCAGCACCTCGCGCACGCCGGAGTCTCGTGTGTCGAGCACCCACTGATGCCGGTAGCCCTCGCGCCGCAACGTGGGAACCTGGATGAGCACCTGCGCGAGGCCGCCCGACAGCATCCCGGCCGACAGCGCCAGCGCCGGCTCGATCCCCATGTCCATGAAGATCGGCGTCAGGATTGCCGTCGAGGCGATGAAGAAGACGTTGTAGAGCGCGGGGGACATGGCCGGCACCATGAACCGGCGCAGGCCGTTGAGCATGCCCATCATCGCGGCCGCCAGCGCGATGAGCGTCAGGAAGGGCATGTTGATGCGGGTCAGCAGGACCGTCAGGGCGAGCTTGTCCGGCTGGTCGACATACCCGGGCGCGTAGTAGCGGGCCAGGGGTTCGGCCAGCAGGATGCCGATGACCACCAGCATCGCGGTGACGATGAGCAGGGCGTTGATGACCTGTGCGCCGAGCCGCCAGGCCGACGCGAGGCCCTGCCGCGTGGCATACCGCGTGAAGGTGGGGACGAAGGCGGCGCTCATCGCCCCTTCGGCGAACAGGTCGCGCAGCAGCGTGGGGATGCGGGTGGCCACGCCGAAGGCGTCAGCCGCCGCTCCCGTGCCGAAGTAGGCGCTCTGGACGACGTCGCGGACCAGCCCCAGGATGCGGCTGGTCAGCGTGGCCAGCCCGATACCGCCGGCCGACCGCGCAAGCCGGCCGCTCATCGAGCGAACTCTGCGTGGGTACCGGGGGTGGGCATCGACGAGGTCGCGTGGGCCGCCCGGACGACGGGCGAGTGGCGGCCAGCGTACTGGAAAAAAAGAGGGGCCTCAACCCCTGCGATTGAGGCCCCTGCCCGGAGGATGGATGAGAGGCTCTTACGCCTTTCACCGAACTTAGACGCAGGCCTCGCGAAAAAGGTTTGCGCGATCGAGTCAGCCGGCAAGGCGTTTTTTCACGGCCTCACTGACGGCCCGCCCATCGGCCGACAGCCCGGCCAGGCGCGCCTGCACGGCCTTCATCACCTTGCCCATGTCCTTCGGCCCGGCCGCGCCGGTTTCCTGCACCGCCGCCTCGATGGCGGCCGCGATCGTGGCCTCGTCGGCCGCAGGGGGCAGATACCGCTGGAGGAACGCGATTTCCGCCAGTTCCTTCTCCGCCAGTTCCTGTCGGCCGGCCCCGGCGAACTGGTCGGCCGCATCGCGTCGCTGCTTGACGAGAGAATTGACCACGGCGAGTCCCTCGGCTTCGTCGAGCGCCCGGTGCTTCTCGACCTCTCGATTCATCAGCGCCGCCTTGAGCATGCGCAGCGGCCCCAGCGAGGCCTGATCCTTCTGGCGCATGGCGTCGGCAATGTCTTTGGTCACCTGATCGAGCAGCGTGGACATGCCCTACAGCATACCCCCGCGAGCATGCCGGTCCGGCGTCAGGGCGCTGGCGGTGTTCCGCCCGTGACGGCCGCGACCTGGCGGTAGATGCGCTCGTAGGCGTCGCGGACGGCCGTCGGGCCGAAGCGCTCCCGGACGATGGCCGCGGTGGCGGTGTGGGTGCGTCGGGGCCGGGCCAGCGCGTCGGCAATGAGGCGCGCCAGGCCGTCCACGTCGCCGCGCGGCACCACCTGCACATCGTCGCCAAACAGGGCGTGCAGCTCGGTGCCGCCGGGGTGATCGGTCGACACGACGGGTGTGCCGGCTGCCAGCGCCTCGACGGCGACCGTCGGGAGCGCCTCCAGTTCGGATGGCAGGGCGAATACGTCCGCGGCTGCGGCGTAGCGGGCGATGCGGTCGTTGGGCACGAGGCCCGCGAATGTCACCCGGTCGGCGATGCCGGCCGCCTGCGTCCGCTGCTCGAGTTCGGCCCGCAGCGGGCCGGTGCCGCAGATGACCAGGCGCGCGTCGGTGCGGGTTGATGCGATGCGCGCGAACGCGTCGATCAAGTGCTTCTGGCCGGCCAGCGGGTGCAGCCGCTTCACGTTCAGGACGACCCGCGGCTCGGCGATGCCGAGAGCCAGCCGCCAGTCGGCGCGTGTCGGTTCGTCCACGTCGATGAAGGACGCGGACACGGGCGGGTAGACCACCGACAGGTTCGGGCGGTCGAGGCCCAGCTCCCGCGCCTTGTCGAGCAGGCCCTGGCTGTAGAAGGTGACGGCCGCGGCGGCGTCGTAGGCGCGCGTGAACGGGTCGATCGGCCAGCGCCGGCGGTAGTGCCAGATTTCCGTGCCGTAGAGGGTCAGGATGAAGGGAATGCCGCGACGCAGGGCCCAGGCCGCCGCGACTTCGATAATCAGACCGTTGCTGTGCAGGTGCAGCACGTCCGAGCCGGTGGCCACCTGGTCGAGCGCAGCGGCAATCGAGCGGCTGCGATTGACCGTGTCAATCCGAAGCAGCCGAGCCAGCCGCGACGTCGACCGCCCACGCGTCCGGACGACCGGCCCAGGCAGCACGGCGCCTGCCGTCTCCCGTACCCCACGTACCTGACGTACCCGACCCACCGGATCCACCTGCCTCACATCTCCCGCCACAAACGCCACCTGATGGCCCTGTTCGTGGCTCCACGTGCCGAGCTGCGCGGGGAGCAGCGCGTTGGCGGCCTGATCGGGGGGCAGGTGGGGCGAGACGTGACAGATGCGCATGGGATCGCGTCAGACGGCGGCGGCCCACTGGCCGCTCGCGGCGCGCCACGACGTCGCGAACTCCGCGAACGTCCGCGGCTCGGCGCCCAGGTCCGTCGTGGCGTAGCGCAGCAGCCGGCTCAGTCGATCGAAAAATGCGGTCAGCTCGGCCTCGGTGCGGTTGTACGGGCTGCCGCCGACGATGGCTTCGCTCGAGTGGAAGAGCAGGTTCAGGATGGGGACGCCGCGGTTCGTGAGCCGTCGGGCGAGCGCGATCATGTCCTCGGCCGACGTGTAGGACGGACGCAGCCAATGTACTTGCGCGATGCGCGCCAGCCGCAGTGCGCGCTTCGTCTGGTACGGCCACGGCGCACGGCCGTAGGCATGTGCGATCCAGTCGGGTACGCGGCGGTTCAGCGCGGCCGAGACCGGCAGTTCGAGCACATTACTCGTGCCGGGCCGGGTGGCCGAGTCGTAGGACAGGAAGTACGGCGCGAGCGGCGCATCGACGAAATCAGGGCCGCCCTTGTGGGCTTCGTAGAAAAGCGGTGTCACGCTCGAGTCGATCTCGTAGCCCTGCCGCTCGAGCGACGAGACGTGCCGTGCGGAAAACCCGAAGCGCCCTGATCGATAGGAGGTCGGGTGTCGTCCCACCGCGCGCGTGATGGCCGTCGTCAGGCTGGCGAGCTGGGCATCGAACTGGTCATCGGGCAGGGAAAGCGCGTAGGGATGACGGTCGATGTCGCCGGGATCGCACGGCGGAGTCTCCCACGCGTGGTGATGCGCGCCCACTTCACAGTCGCCGCCGGCGAGGAGCCGCGCGAGCACGTCGGCCGATGCTGCGTCGGTCGCGACGGGGTAGGTGACGACGTAGGTGGGCCGCACGCCGTGGCGTGCGAAGAACTCGTGCAGTCGATCGAGCGCGCGCGTGTTGTGAAACGTGGGGTGGCGGCGCGCTTCAGCGCTCCACTGATTGTCGCCCTCCGTATCGATGGCGACGAGCAGGGCCGGCCCGCGTGCGCTCATCGATCCTGGTCGGAGTCGCCGAGCGTCACGTGCCACGCGTCGGTCGACTTGTAGAAGTCGGCGGGCACGGGCGTCGCGTTGACGCGCGCGACGAAGTCCATCGTGGACTTCACGGAGAAGTACCCCGATTTCTTCAGCAAGCGCCTGAAGGTCTCGTGTGTCGCAAACGTGCGGATCTTGTCGGAGTCGGCCGCACGCGCCTCGCGGTCGACCCAGCGCAGCAGCGTGAGGAAACCGGCCGTGTCGTCGGGATCGGTGAGGAAGTCGACGAGCAGCGTGACGCGGCCCCGCGGCTCCTGCACGTGGCGGTAGACGGCGTATCCCGCCGGCTCGTTTTCCTGGATCAGCACGGCAATGCTGTAGCGCACGTGCGGCGCCTGGATGTATTTCCAGTTGAGGTAGGCGGCGTCGCGACGGACGGCAAACCGGAACCTGGGCGCCACCCGTTCCCAGAGCCGCGTGAATCCTTCGTCGAAGTGCCGCGCCATCTGGACTTCACCCTGGAGCGGCTTGGAACGGGCCACCAGGCGCACCCACGGCAACGTGACGTAGGAGACGAACCGGTTGACGGCCACCGGCCAGGTCGGGCGCCGGAACGCGCGCCTGGTGAGTGGCTTGACCAGGCAGGGCACCGGACCCACTTCCGGCCAGTTCATCTTCTGGAAGAGCCGGTGTGACGACTCCGACAACCCGAGCCCGAGCGACGCACCGGTGTTCCGATCCCACGTGCGGAAGAGCATGTCGCCGAGGCCCTGTCGCTGGCGCTCGGGCGCCACCATGACGTCGGTGCCCCACGATCCATCGATGTCGCGGCCCAGGACCGAGACACGCACCGGCATCGTGGCGTACTGACCGACGACCGTCGTGCCTTCGCGCGCCAGCCAGATCAGCGGACCGTCGGCGGGCACATTCGGGTTGCGCGCGTACTGCCAGTCCCAGCGCAGCCGGTTGGCATCGGCGGCGTCGGGGCCGAACACGCGGCGGTACAGCGCCTCGACCTGTCGGCGGTCCTCGGGGCGGTAGCGATCGATCTCGGCCATGGCGTCGGGGTGAGCTCTCCTTGTCGTTCGGTCAGTCGGCCGCCAGGACGTACTCGATGTTGCTGATGAGTGCGTCCTGCGTGAGGGGATTATCGCGAATCCAGCGCCCGATTGCTGGCGGCAGCTTCCGCACGGTGGATGTCACGTGCAGCTCCTCGCGGATGACACGCAGGCCCGCTGTGGCAATCTGGCGGCGAAGGCGGCCGACCCGCACCTTCTCGAGCAGATCGTCGAACTTGTCGATGCCCTGCCGCGCGTCGCGAATGAACGAATTCTCGTGCGCCGGCTCGCGCAGCGTCCACGGGGCATGGCGCGCCAGCAACTGGAACGTGCGGAAGGCGACGCGGCGGCCTGCAATCAGGTGCAGCGGCACCGGCACGCGCAGCCGCGGCAGGTGCGCGCCCGCAAACGACAGGTAGGGCGCCGTCGACAGGTACATGCGGCCGCCGGGCGCGAGGACGCGCCGGCACTCGCGCAGGTACCGCGAGGCGTCGGGCACGTGCTCGATGACCGCGTGCGACAGCACCAGGTCGAATGTGCGGCTGGCGAACGGCAGCGCCATGCCGTCGGCCTGCGCGAAGAGGAGGTTGGTGAGGCCGCGCTCACGGCCGAGCACGCGGCCCGCATCGCCAAATCGATCGATCGGATCGATCCCGGTGACGAGCGATGCGTGCTCGGCAAGCGACAGGGGCATGCCGCCGCCACCGCAGCCCGCATCGAGCACACGTCCGGCAATCGTTACGCCCGCGCGCTCCAGAAATGCGATGACCTTCGCGCTGCGGTAGTACTCGAACAGCGCGTAGTCGTATTCGGAACGGAATCGGGTGTCGGCGTGCGCCTTGATGAGGTCGGGTCTAATCTCGCGCATGCGCCGGACTGTCGTCGGGAAATTTGTCGATGAGCACCGCGCGTTCTTCGCCGCGCGTCTCATCCACGATGAACGAGGCGACGATGCGCCGCCCGGGATAGTGGTCGAGTATGCCTTGAATCAGGCCGGATCCCCGCGAGCTTTCGTAGCCAATCTCCGGCAGATCGTAGGTCAGTATATAGCGGGCGTCGTCGCGCCGGAGCCGGTCGTCGTAGTTGCCGAAGCCGTTGCCGACAAACAGCGGTCGGATCCGGTTTTCGAGCGACATGCCGTTGGCCAGCTTGCCCTGCACGAGCGCCCCGTCCGGAACGATCCGGCCGAGCGCCACAGAGGCGTCGTGGTTGTGGGTGGTCCGCTGCCACGCCCAGTCCGCATACTGCGCCGCACTCCACCCGACGGCCACAAGCGTCAGCACGGCTGCGACGTTGGTGGGCAGCACCCGGCCTCCGGCCCACGCCAAGAGCGCCCGTCCGCGCCAGGCCACCATCGCCGTGGTCAGCACCGCGATTGTCGCCGCCAGGCGGACGGCGGTCGACAGGCGCCCGGCCTCGATGGCGTCCACCATGAACGGGCGCAGGAAGCTCCCCGCCGCCAGATACGACACGGGCAGCAGCAGGAGCGCGGCGATCCACCACATCCGGCGGCTGATGCGCAGCGTCGACGGGATGATGGCGGTTGTCGATCCGAGCAGCAGCGCCGCCAGCGCCACGATCGCGGGAATGAACATCACGTAGCGCCGCTCGTTGCCCGAGTCGTGGGCGACCAGTTCGGCAAGGCCCACGAAAATCCACAGGATGAGCAGCCGCTCTGCCGGGCGGATCGTCGGCCAGCGGACGACCAGCGCCATCAGGCAGAGGAAGCCCGCCGCCAGTTCCACCCACATGCGGCTGAACAGGCCCTGCACGACCGGCAGCCACGAGGCGCGCTGGATGAAGTCACTCAGCGCGTAGCCGGGCTTGCGCGTCACGCTCATCTGCCAGTTGTAGAACTGGTAGTCGGTCCAGTGGGGCAGGACGAATACCAGGCCGATGACGAGCGTGGCCCCGGCAAGGCCCGCGACGCCAAAGGCCGCCTGCGCCACGCGTCGTCGTCCGTCCGGTGACGTATCGCGCCAGGCGCCACATGCGAGCAGCGCGGCTTCGATGGCAAGGGCCGCGACGAAAAAGGCCGCGGCAGCCTTGGTGAAAAACGCGGCGACGGCGGCCACGCCCGCGACGGCACCCCACCAGGGCCGGCGGTCGGCCAGAGCCCAGGCCATCCACGCGGCCACCATCCACATCGACATCGTGGATTCCATCAATGCGGCCCGGTTCCACATGACGAAGGCGTAGTTGGTGGCGAGCAGGCTGCCGCCGATGACGGCCGCGCGACGTCCGGCCAGCACGTGCAGGGCCAGCATCAGGCAGGCAACGGCCGCAAGGCCGGAGAGGGCCGGCACCACGCGGGCCTGCCAGGTGCCGACACCGAGCGCGGCGAAGGCGCCGTACTCGAGCGCTGTGAAGACCGGCGCGACGAACACCGGGTTCCATTCGTCGGTGCGCCACGTGCCCCACAACGCCTGGTTGCGCGCGTTGTGGACCCACGCGCCCTCGTCGTGCCACACGATGCCGACCGAACGGCGTACCGGTGGGTCGGCGGTGAGCCAGGCGCCCCGCACGCAGGCTGCAACGGACAGCACGATCACTACTGCGGCGGCAAAAGTACGGGGCTGCACGGGCGTGGCCACACTCTAGCAGACTCGGATCGGCGGTCGCGGTCCGGTGGCGCAGACGAGCCGGACGCTGTACCGGTGATTTATAGTGCTGCGGTGACTTCATTGCGGCGGCCAGACCTGAGCATGGTCATGCCTACCTACAACGAACGCGATCGACTGATCGAGTTGACGACGGCGCTGTTCGAGGCGGCTGCGGCGGCGAAGCTCGAACTGGAACTCGTCATCGTCGACGACAACTCGCCGGACGGGACGGGTGAGGTGGCCGACACGCTCGCGAAGACACACCGCGTGCAGGTGGTACACCGCAGCGGCAAGCTCGGTCTCGGAACGGCCGTCGTGGCCGGGTTCAACGTCGCATCGGCCGACACGGTGGGCGTCATGGATGCCGACTTCAGCCATCCGCCGGCGCTCGTGCCCAAGATGATGGCCGTCTGGCGTGCGACCGACGCCGACGTGCTCGTGGCCAGCCGCTACATTCCGGGGGGCAGCACGCCAAACTGGCCGTTCAAACGCAAGCTGCTCTCGCGCGTCGGCTGCCTGATGGCGCGCGGGTTGTCGCCCATCCGTGACGCGGCGTCGGGCTTCTTCCTGATTCGCCGCGATATCGCACAGGGCGTGACCATCAAGGCCGGCGGCTTCAAGATCTGCATCGAACTCATCGTGCGCGGCCGTCCGGGGCGCCTGGTCGAGGTGCCCTACCAGTTCGATGACCGCGAGCTTGGCGAAAGCAAGATGAGCATGCGCGAAGCGGCCGGCTACCTCGTGCAGTTGAAGGACCTCTACCTCCACCGGTTCCGCCAGCGCGACCGTCGTCGTCCGGTGACCTACGAGCAGTTGTCGACGCGCGAGCTCGAGCGGATTGCGGAGTATGGGGCTTAGAGGAGGCTACAAGGCTACGAGGCTACGAGGCTACGAGGC
>JBIQJY010000007.1:0-62623 GCA_044507065.1 Acidobacteriota bacterium | reverse complement strand
AGGCTACGAGGCTACGAGGCTACGAGGCGGTGAGCTTGCGTTTGATCGGTTCCCAGTAGTCGCGTCGCCAGCGGGCCTCGGTGCGCGGGATGAGGTCCTTCGGCACGCCCCTGTGCGTGAGCGTGAGTTCGGTGCCGGTCTCCACCGGGCGCAGCGTGACGGCGGCCATCGAGAACACACCTTCGGGATAGTCGCCTTCGCGCCACGCGCGAACGATGCGCCTGGCCGGTGCCAGGTCGACCACGATGCCGGTGCCCTCGCCCATGCGGAACCGGCCGCCGATCCTGTCCTTCGCCGTGACGAGCAGCCGATAGACACGGGCGGGCTCGGCGCGGAATTTCACCTTCTGCGTAATGGTCTTGCACATGCCGGTCGGTCTCCCTTCTCCGAGATGCGGCGCGAATCGTTCAGCGAAGGTCCGGGCTTCCCGCCGCGCGCCATGCGGCGGTGATGGCGCTGGCGACGCCGTCGACGGCATCGTTCACGCGTCGCTCGGCTATCGGACCGGCCGTCTCGCGGAACCGGTCGTAGTAGGCCGCATCGTAGGTGGTCGCATCCCCGGCGGCCTGTCGATCGGCCTCGAGCACGGCAGACAGCAGGCTGGCGCTTTCCACGACCGTGTCGAACATGAAGGTGCGGATGTCGGCGATCGGCGTCACCTGTACGGGCCGGAGCGCGTAGCTGGCCCAGAAGCGTTCGACGAGCGACGTTTCGAACCGCGAGTGCAGGCCGCGCTGTCCGGTCAACTGCCCGTCGTAGTTGCGCACCGCGTGCAGCGGGACGAACCCGTCCTCGACGTAGTGCGCGAGGATCGCGGCAAGGTAGCGCGAGTTGCTCGCCGAGTAGGGCGCCTTGCCGGTCGGGATGTCGCGCATCGTGGCGACGAGGCGGTTGAAGATTTCTTCGGTGCGCCAGGGCAGGCGTCCCGCCTCGGCGGCTTCGGCCTCTCCGTAGCGCTTCACGAAGGCGTCCCACTCACGCGGGACGTTGGTGAACGGCGGCGGCTCGCCGAGGTCGTCGATGTCCAGGAAGTGGTTTGGCGGTTCCGGCCCGAGCGATCCGTGCAGGTCGACGATGCGCCACAGGTCGGGGTCGACCGAACGTTCGATGATGAAGTCGCGATCGTCGTTGAAGAACGCGCGGATCTCGACCGGAAGGCCCTCGAGTGCCCGTGCCGTGATGCGACGGTGCACGTCGAGCCCCCAGGCGCGCGGTTCAGCGCTCGAGAGGCCGATGACGACCAGGGACACGAGGACGATCAGGACACGCATGGAAACACCTGCCTGGTGTGGGTGGCGCGCAGGCCACCGCAGCTGCGCCGCTTCCGTCAGACGGCGCGTTCGGGCGCCGACGTCGTCGTGGCCGGTGGCGCCGGCGGCGCGGCATTGGTGACCGGTGCGCCGAACAGCACGCGCGAGGCGACGTGCCAGGCCACGCCCCACTTGGTCGTGGCCAGTCGGACGACGTCGCCCGCGTGTCGCGCGAGATAGCCGGGCCGCAGGTAGAACCGCCGTTTCGCGCGGTTGATCGCACCCATCACCGTGGGCTCGTCGAGGCCGTTGCCCGACAGCAGGTAGTACGAGTACTCCATGCGCGTCCAGTCCTCGCTCGCCAGCAGGCCTTCGCGCCTGACCTTCTCGTAGAGCTCGGTGCCGGGATAGGGCACGGCCGGGTAGAAGTTGGCGAAATCGGGATCGAGCTCGATGGCGTAGTCGATCGTCCGCTCGAGCGACTCGACGGTGTCGCCCGGATAGCCGAGGATGAAGAACCCGAACGAGCGGATGCCGGCCGCACGCATGTTGCGCAGCGCGATCCGGATCTTCTCACCGTCGAGCCGCTTCAGCATGTCCTTGCGCGTCTCTTCGGACTCGGTCTCGATGCCGAGCGCCAGCATCCAGCAGCCGGCCTTGCGCAGCCGCTTCACGAACTCGGGATCGGTCAGGTTGTCGGCGCGCGCGTTGCCGAACCACTGCACCGGCAGGTTGCGCGCGATGAGCTCCTCGCAGAACGCGCTGAAGCTCTTCACGTTGAGCGTGACCGTGTCGCCCCAGAGATAGAAGAACGTCAGGCCGAACTCGCGGTACCCGCGTTCGATCTCGTCGACGAGGGCCTTCGCGCCGCGCTCGCGGAACTTGCGGCCCTGGTGCAGCGGGGCCACGCAGAAATCGCACGTGTACGGGCACCCGCGCGAGGTCTCCACCAGCACGTATGACTGGTTGACGATCGGCAGCGTATAGGTGGACAGATCGAACAGATCCCAGGCCGGGTACGGCGCGTCGAGGAACCCGGTGAACGAGCCGTGGGCCCGGTGCGGCACGACATCGCCGCCGCGGCGAAACGTCAGGCTCGGCACCTGGTCGAACTCGTCGATCGATGCGAGCGAGGCCAGCTGCAGCAGGCCGTCTTCGGGCTCGCCGACGATCATCGCGTCGACGGCCGTGGCCCGCTGCATCGACTCGGCCGGCGCGGTCGACGCGTGCGGACCGAAGCAGACGATGGGCGCACCGTACCGCGCGCGGAGCACGGCCATCGCGGCCGTGTCGGCGTCGAGCGTGGGCGTCGTGCTGGGAAAGACGATGAGCGTGGGGTGGAACCCCTCGGCGTCGAGCCGCGCGACGAGGTCGTCGACCGACTGCTGCGTCGCGGTGAGGTCAGCGGCCCGGACGTCATGGCCGGCGGTGCGCAGCAGCGCGGCGGCGAGCGCCAGGCTGTAGGGCGGCTTGGTCGTGCCCAGCACTTCCTCGCGCTCCTGGCAGCGACCCTGGCGCGTGAAGGCCAGGCCGCCGACGAGCGGGGGATTGACGAGCAGCGTTTTCGTACCGAGCATCGGAAGCGTCTCTCGCCTTCAGGCCGACGGTGCGGCCGCGGCCGGCGTCAGCTCGACCTTGCAGCATCGCCGACAGACCGGAAAGATACCATTCTCGACCAGCCGCCGGCGGAGCGCGACGTACGGCTCGCCCGTCCACACTTCTTCCAGGGACTGGGTGGCCAGGTCGCCCACCTCGATGCGGATGAACGGGCAGAAGTACACCTTGCCGCTGAACGAAACACGCGCGTGGAGGAACGGGTACAGGCAGCGGCCCTCGAGCGCCGTGCCGGGCGTGTAATACGGCTCGACCAGGCCCGCCTTCACCTTCGGCCGCATGTCGAACCGGATGCCGCGCTCGCGGCAGCGCTCCGCGAGCCGATCGACCTGGCGGCCCACACGCACGGGATCGAGCCCGGGATCCGAGGTGACGAAGGTCGAGATGACCGACGTGTCGCCCGTGCCGATGAGGCGCACGGTTTCTTCCACTTCCTCGGGGGTGCTGAACATCAGGTGATTGAGCCCGATGGCATCCACTCCGAGATCGGAGGCCACGTCCACCATGTCGGTGAGCGCATCGAGTGTCTCGTGCGCCACCGTCGTGTTCACGCTGACGCGCAGCGGCGCGTGCCGGGCCGAGGCGGCGGCCTGCAGGCGCCGCAGGCCGGCGGCCGTCCGCTCGAACGTGCCCTTCACGCCCCGGGCCTTGTCGTGCATCTCGCCGGGGCCGTCAATCGACACGCTGATGTGCTTCAGGAAGCCCTTCGCGGCCAGGTCCGCCAGCGCCGTGGCCCGCTCGTCGGTGATGATCGTGCCGTTGGTCGTGAGGTACCCGCAGACGTAGCCCTTCCCACGGAAGACATCCATCACGCCCAGGATGTCCTTGCGCATGAAGATCTCGCCGCCCGTCAGGCTCACCTGCAGGCCGTCCTGGTCGGGAAAGGCGCGCCGCAGGACATCCATGGGCAGCTCCTCGCGCCACTCGCCTTCGATGTTCAGGAGCGTGCCGACGTAGCAGAACTCGCAGTGCAGGTTGCACCGCATGGTGGCTTCGTAGACCACGCCGGCCGGCAGGCGGCCCGCCTTGCCGTCCCTGGCCGTCAGGAACGTGTCGATGCGCTGTTCGTACCGCTGCCGCCGAAACCTGGCGACAAGGCTCGTCAGGAAGGGCACGGCCCGCGCGCGGCGCGCAACCGCTTCCCGGATCCGTGGTGATAAAGGCATCAGTCGATGGTCCAGATGTCGATGATCGGGCCGGGACGCTCGAGGGCGCGACCGATCCGGGCGTCCGTGTTGTGCAGGAACGGGGCCGTCTCACGCCGCGCCGCCGCATCGGCATCCAGCCGGTAGGGCGAAAACGTCGCCGCCAGCGTGCCGTCCTTCCGCAGCGCCGCCTCGAGGGGCGCCATGGCGGGATCCTCGTCATTGTATCGTTTCATCACCACGTGCGTGATGCCGAGATCGCGGAGCGGCTCGAGCCCCTTTGACGCCGCGAAGACCGCCGGGTCCACGTAGATCTTGTCCACGTCGAGACCGCCCGACCCCAGATAGATCGTCCGGTACGACGGCTCCGGGTACGGATCGAGCGCTCGTTGCCGCTGGAATCTGACCGACGCGCGCTCGGCATCGCCCAGGTGGTGAGCGAGGGCCTCGTTCAGGCCCTCGCGCGAATTGCGCAGTGGGACGCTGTAGGGCTGGATCAGCACCGAGGTCCCCCTCGGCACGTTTGTCGCGAACCACTCGACAGCCATCGTCCGGGTATCGGGCTGGCGGAAGAACATGTCGCCGCGGGCGGCCATCAGCGCGGCCTCGCCGACGGCCAGCGTCAGTGCCGACAGGGCGAGCACCCGTCCGGCGCGCGGCACGGTCGACACCCAGGCCACCGCGGCACCGCCGAGCAGCGCCACGAACGGCAGGACGGGATTCAGGTACCGGCTGGCCGGCACCGTGTTGGCCATGAACAGAACGAAGACGATCGGGAAGGCAAGCGTGAGTATGGCGCGCAGCCATCCGGCCCGCGCAAGCGCCACCAGGCCGGCCAGGGCGAGCGCGGCGGCCACGCTCCCCGACGCGTCGGCCATCAGCCACCGCAGGTAGAACGCCAGGGACGTGAACGCGCCACCGCTGGTCGTGGCGCGGTCGACGACGATCTCGCGGTTGGCGACCATGTCGCGGTACGTGGTGCCGGCTTCCACCAGCAGGAACGGCGACGCGGCAATGAATGCCACTCCCGCGACCGCGAGTGTGGCCGTCGTTCGTCGCAGCCTCGCCGACAGCGGCTCGCCCGGCGTCAGCGGCGAGAGCATCACCATGACGATCGGAACGAAGACGAAAACCGCGTAGTAGTGCGTCGACAGCGACAGGCCCGCCAGCGCGCCCACGAGCCACCAGCGGCGCTCGAGTCGGCCGGCCAGCGCGGCCGACAGGGCGAGGTGCGTCAGCACGATGAGCAGGGTGACCGGCACGTCGTGTTTCACGTAGTGCGCATCGCGCACCGCCAGCGGCGCCACGGCGAGCAGCGCCGCGGCCGCCACGCCGGCCACCCGCCCGAACAGTCGCAGGCCAAGCCGCCAGGTGGCCCAGATCGTGGCCACACCGCACAGCGCGCTCAGCAGCCGGCCGGCCACGTAGAACACCGAGGGATCGACGAAATACTGCTGTTCGAAGGCGGCCAGCGATTCGAACCAGCCCATCAGCCACCCGGCCGCGAACAACAGGCCCTCCCACGCGAAGAGCACGTAGAAATAGAACGTCGGATACAGGAAGTTGCGCGGGTTGAGGCCGTTCTGGCCCAGGGCGATCGCGCGGTTCATGATCGCGACTTCGTCCGGGTTGTAGACGGCCGGCAGGCCGAAGCCTATTCCGGCGAGCCGCAGCACCGCGCCAACGCCAAGAATGGTCGCAATCACGACGATCGTCTGTCGCGATCGGCGCGACGAAGCGCGACCCGCGGATCGTGTCGGCCGCTCAGGCACGGATCGTCACGGGCGTTCGAATCGCAGCACGCTCAGGAAACACCATCCCGGAACCGGCAGCGCCGCCGTCAGCAATCGATGGAGCGGCAGCAGGCGGGCCGGATGCCGGCGGATGAATCGGGTGAGTACCGGCACGGTCGGGAAAATGCCCGATCGGCTCACGAGCCTGAAGCCGGCGCGCTGCGCCATGTCGAGGTATTCACCGAGCGGACGATCACCGGGATGCTTGGCCGGGTTGGCGGTCCGGATGAGTCGTCCTGTCAGCAGGAAATGCACGCGCGACTGCAGGTGAGCCAGGTTCGGAACGGTCACGAACAGCTCGCCGCCGGGGCCGATGACCCGGTGGAGTTCGGCCAGCGCGACGGCCTGCTGTTCGAACGACAGGTGTTCGAGCACGTCGAGGCACAGGGCTCGCTCGAACGTGCCGTCGGCATACGGCAGCGCCAGCAGCGACCCGCGCGTGACGCGCGCCGAGCTGTAGTTCGGGTCGACACCCTCGATGCGGAGTCGGTCGTGGAATTCGTCGACGATGACGCCTTCGCCACACCCGGCGTCGAGCACGCGGGTGCCAGCCGGCAGGGTGCCGAGGTAGGCGCGCACGCGCGCCAGCTTGGCGAGGTAGGTGGGATAGAACTCCCACTCGGGCGACAGCTCGCGGTGGTAATCGCCGCGCGCCGCATATTCTCCCGTCCGTGAGACGGAAGCCGGCGGAATCATGTGCGCGATTGTACGCTACTGACCCGACGGCGGCGCCGGCACGATCGGCACGGCGCGGCCCGGGGCGCGCGGCTGCTGGGGCGCCGGCGCGCCGGGTACCGGCGCGGTCGGGGCCGGGTCGGTATCGAACGGGTTGCGACCACCGGTCCGCGACCCGAACGGGTTGGATGAGGGTGGCGGTTCGGGCGCCTGTGGCGCCTGCGGCTCGGCCATCGGCATCCCCGGCGTCACCGGAGGCAACTCATCGTCCGGGGATCCCGTTGTCGGCGGTTGCGGTCCCATGGGGACCCCGGGCGGCGGCTGCGGCACGTAGGCAGCCGGCACCGGGTTGCTCGTTGCGAGGATATAGATGGTCTCGTAGTCCGACGCGCTCTGGCTTCCGGCGCGTTTTGGCGTGAGGACGTAGCCGGCCGCTTCGCGCAGCAGCGACTCGAGAACCCGGGATTGCTCGGCCTGCTCGAAGTGGACGGGGACGGCCAGCGGCGCACTGTTCAGCCGCGCCGCATTGACCACGAGGCAGCCGCACTGGCGGGCCCATTCGGCCAGGATGTCGCGCGCGGTGACGTGGTGGGCGGTCAGGGTGACGCGCCCGTCCGCATCGAACGACAGCTGCAGGACCGGCTCAGCCGGCATCTGTGCGACGGCCGGTGTGGCCGTTGTCAGCAGCACGGCGAGAGCCGTTCCGGTCAGCCAGCCTCGCATGGTCGATCTCCGCCTCGGCACGTGGTGGTTATCCATCGGCTGGTCCTTTGGACGGCGCGTTCGGGTCCGGGGCCGGCGCTCAGACCAGCCGGCGCACCCAGAGCGGCGAATCCTTCTTCGGCAGATCGCACGACCGGCAGATCTCGGGACCGCCGCTCTCGAGGTGCTGCCGCCGGACGGCGCGGTAGGCCGGCGCGTTCCAGATGTCGATGAGCCTGGAGGTGCGCATGTCGCCCAGCACGTTGCGGCCGTCGAAGTCGGCGCAGCAGAGCGAGACGCGGCCGTCCCAGAGCACCGTGAACGTCTGCCACAGCCGGTAGCACGGATACCGGACGTCCGAGCGGCCGTGCAGCGTGCCGGCCCAGTTGTGCAGGTCGGTGATGTGGATCTTGTCGGCGACCTTGCTCCACTCGTCGATGAAGGCCTGCTCGTCGGCGGAGTTCTCCTGGCGCACGAACGACAGGATCAGCCTGGGCCGCCGCTTGCCCATCTCGCCGCGAAGGCGCGCGAGCGTGCGGATGTTGTTGATGACCGTGTCGTAGTCGAGGTGAATCCGCGTGCTCTCGAAGACTTCCTTGCCGGCTGCGTCGACACTGATGTTGATGGCATCGAGGCCGGCCTCGATCATCCCGCGGGCGATGTCCTCGGTGATGAGCGACCCGTTGCTGATCATCCCGACTTCCTGGATGCCGCGGGTCTTCGCGTAGCGCACCTTTTCGACGAGCTGTTTGTCGAGGAACGGCTCGCCGTAGTTGTGGACGCGCACGTGGGTGATGCCCAGTTCGGCGCACTCGTCCACGATCTTGCGGAACAGGTCGAAATCCATCACGCCCTGGCGCCGGTGCATCTCGTCGCGGGGACAGAAGACGCACTTCGCGTTGCACAGGTTGGTGCTCTCGATCTGGACGATGTCGGGAAGCCGGGGGGCGCGATCCCGGCCGGTTGCGAGCATCAGTTTCCGGACGGTCTTCGCGTTGCCGGCCAGCAGCCGTTCGGCTGCCCGCCGCGCGTGCCTGGTCATGGCCACCTGTCGATTATGGCCTATCGGCCGGCGGCGACGCCGGCGGCCCTGCTGTAGGCGATGACCCGGTTGAGGATCTCGTCGAGCTGGACGGACGGCTGGTAGCCGATGAGCTGGTGGATGCGGTCCAGCGCGGGCACGCGACGGGGCATGTCTTCGAAGCCCGCGTCATAGGCCTGGTCGTATGGCACCAGCACGATCTCGGACCGGCTGGCGGTCATCTCGCGGATGCGCTCGGCGAGCGCCATGATCGAGATTTCCTCGCTGTTGCCGATGTTGAACACCTGGCCGATTGCCCCCGGAGCGGTCATCATCCGCGCCAGCGCATCGACGACGTCGCCCACGTAGGTGAACGAGCGGGTCTGGCGCCCGTCGCCGTACACCGTGATGGGGGCGCCGGCCAGCGCCTGCTGCACGAACGTCGGGATGACCATGCCGTAGCGTCCCGTCTGGCGCGGGCCGACGGTGTTGAACAGCCGGACGACGACCACCGGCAGGCCGCGTTCGCGGTGGTAGGCAAGCGCCAGGAACTCGTCGATGGCCTTGCTGCAGGCATACGCCCAGCGGTGCTTGAAGGTCGGCCCCAGCACCAGGTCGGCGTCCTCGCGAAACGGCACATTCGTGTTCTTCCCGTACACCTCGGAGGTCGAGAAGACGAATACGAGCTTCCCCTTCTTGCCGGCGTGCTTGAGGATGACCTCGGTCCCATGCACGTTGGTCTCGATCGTGCGGACCGGTGCTTCGACGATGAGCTTCACGCCGACCGCCGCGGCCAGGTGGAAGATGACGTCGGCGCGATCGACGAGTTCGGCCGTGAGCGGCTCGTTCATGATCGAGTCGATGACGTAGCTGAACCCGCGACGCGATTTGAGGTGCGTGATGTTGTCGATGGCGCCGGTGGACAGGTCGTCGATGACCGAGACCTCGTGCCCCTGGTCGAGCAGCGTTTCGGCCAGATGCGACCCGATGAATCCCGCGCCGCCGGTGAGGAGCACTCTCATGAAGGAAACCTCGACAGAATCTCGTCGGCCGCGCGCGCGGCCGATTCGCCATCGGCCCGCATCTCGTAGCGGTCGGCGAACGCCGCGCCGCGCTCGATGAGCGCTTCGCGGGCCGCCCGATCATACAGGACGGCCGACAGCGCCGCGCGCATGTCGTTTCCCGCGGCACCCGCCATCACGCCGGCGTCGACGAACGGCGTGAGGTTGCTGGGCAGGCCGACGACAACGGCCGGGATGCCGAGCACGAGCGCATCGATGGCGACCGTCGAGTTCATCGTGACCAGGGCGTCCGAGGCGGCAAGGAGCCGGCCGAGATCCGCGTGGGGCTCTTCGACGCGGACGGCCTGTCCCGATCCCAGGTGCTGGTGATAGCTCGCGGCGGTTTCGGCCGGATGCGGCTTGATCACGAGGGTCACGCCCGGAAGGTCCTGCACCGCGGCAACCAGGGCCGGCAGGTGCGGGCCGACCTCGGTGGCCTTGGCGGCCAGCACGAGCAGCCGCTCCTCATCGGCAATTCCCAACTCGGCGCGGATGCTGGCGCGATCCCGGAGCGAGGCACGCAGCCGGGCCACCAGTTCGTCCAGGCGCGGGCTGCCCGTTACGCGGATCGCCTCGGCAGGGAAGCCGCCACCCTGCTCGAGCGTCGCGGCCGCGTAGCGGTCGAAGACCAGCGTCCGTGTCGGATAAGGAAAGCCCGCGTCGTCGCCCATCGCCTGGAGCTCGTCGGGCTCGTGCTGGTAGTTGAGCCAGTGGCGATAGATGAAGCCGTGCTGGAGCGCGACTGTGGGAATGGCCAGGCGGCGCGCCTCGAGGACGAGCGCGCGACCCCAGCCGCCGGCCTCGGCATAGGTGACGGCGACCTCCGGCCGGGTGATCTGCAGCGCCGATCGCGCCTCATCCATCGCGCGGGCCGACCACGTCCACTGCACCTGGGCCGCGTCGCGGAGTTCGCGCGACAGTACCGGCCACAGATCCACGTCGTCGTGGAAGCCCGCGGCGCGGACCTCGTCGCCGGACACGATTTCGTCGGCCAGGGCGTGGCGGCGCTGCCAGAGCGCGAGCGACCCGGCCAGCGCGGCGCGAGGCGCGAGCTGTTCGATTGGCGTGACGCGCGTCCTGTCAGGATGGCCCGCGATCGGGTCCCACCACCGCCGCGCGCGGAAGTTGCGGCGCGGTCCGAGACCGATCAACCGGAGATCGTCCGACGGGAGACGAGAGGCAATCGCGTCGAGCACAGGCCCGATGTAGGATTCGCGGCCCTGTTGCCCGTTCCGCCCCTCGCTCCAGAATGCGGTGTGCACGAAGGCCGCGACCCGCGTGGGGATGTTGAGGGACCGCGGCGCCGGCCGCAGCCGAGACAGCAGCGCGGACACCCCGACCAGCAGACCCTGGCTCACGCCGCGCGGCGGCACGGGCGCCTGGACGACATCAACCTCGAGACGACGGGCGCGGCCAAACGCGCGCGCCGCGTCAGCAGTCGCTGCGTCGCGACAGGCGACGACAATGCGCGTCGGAGCATGGAGGGCACTGGCGCGCTCCAGGGCCGACAGCACCGAAAGGGCGGTTTCGAGACGCCGCATCTTGTGCAGGTAGATCTCGGTGAACCACCACAGCGAGTCGCCGCGGTAGGTGAACCGTTCGCGCATCGACAGGCCGCCATAGCGGACGAGCCGCAGGCGCTTGATCCAGCGGTTGGCGTCGAGGCGAACCTGCTCGCGATCGGCAGGTGACAGCAGTGCGTCCAGATCGACCTGCTGCGCCGCGCCCTGCGAACCGACGAGTGTGACCGTGGCCGGCATTCAGGTGTGCGCGGCCTGGCGCGCGCGCAATGAAAGCAGCTCGAATGCGGCCTCGACGACCGCGTCGACCGAGATGCCGTCCATGCAGTCCGGCACGTGCCCGCGGCAGCGCTCCGGAGGCAGACGGACCTGCCCGCACGGGCTGCAGGACAACTGGACCCGCAGGATGCGCTCGGCCGTGGCGCGAGGGCCGTACCGCGCCGGATCGGACGGCCCGAACAAGGCGACAACGGGCACGCCCATCGCTGACGCCAGATGCATGGGGCCGGTGTCCGAGGAGACGAACAGATCGAACATCGCGATGAGCGCGGCGGTGGCCGGCAGGTCGAGCTCGCCGGCCACGATGCGGGTGGGCACACCGTCGAGTTGACCAATCACCGCGTCGATCATGGGGCGATCCGACCGTGTGCCTGTCAGCACGATCGTGGCGCCGGTCTCCGCGGACAGTCGGCGGGCCACCGCGGCGAATCGATCGAGATGCCACTGCTTCGATTCGCGGCCGCCGCTCACGTGCAGGCCGATGAGCGGCCGGTGCGCGCCGGCAAGGGCTGACGTGGCAGTGGCCACGTGTTCGGGCAGCGGATGAAGGCGGGGCGTCGTCGCAGCAGGTGTGTCGAACGCGGAGACGCCGGCGGCCACCGCCACGAGCTGGCGCGCATTCTCGGAAACGTGCCGCGCCGGGTCCATCGTGCCGGTCTGTGTCAGGAACGCTCCGCCGCCGCCGCTGGCGTAGCCGACGCGCACGGGCGCACCGGACAGCCACGCGATCAGGTTGCTGCGGATGTCGGGTTCGAAATTGATGACCATGTCATAGCGAAGCTGACGCCACCCGCGGGCCTCGCCGATGAGCGCGCGCCACGACGTTGGTCGTTCGCCGCGCGACAGCCACGGAACGTCCGCGACATGCACATGGGCGACGGCGGGAATCAGGCTCGCGATCTGCCAGTTCCAGCTGCCGACCGCGAGATGAATGGTGGCCGTCGGCCACGCACGCCGCACGTCGTCGATGGCGTCGAGCGCCATCAGCAGATCGCCAATGCGCTCGAGCCGGAGCAGTAGGATTCGCCGAATGGGGCGCGCCGAGGGCCTGCGCCAGCCAAGCGGCGCCAGCAGAAGGTCGGCCGTCCGTACGAGGGCGCGTTCGCGGGTGTTCTGGATCTGGAGCGGCGTCAAACCGCACTGATTGTACTGCCGCGACGGGTCAGGTGCCCGACGCGGCACGCGGCGCCGCGCGCCATTGACAGCCGCGTGCGAATCGGTTCTTCTTCGTAGACTTCATGCCCGCGTTTGTGCGTGAGACAACGGCGACGCGCCGGTTCCTGTCGCCCCTGCTGACCGCGCTCGCGGCCGCCTCCGTCGCCGTCGTGGCGATCCTCGTCATCGGTGCGCTCGACTGGATAGGCCCGCTTGCCGGCCCGGTCCACGATGGTGGGTGGACGAATCGTTCGCGCGGCTGGTTCACCAGCCGCGGCATCCATCCCACCGAGTTCAGCGACGGGGCCGAGGGCCGATACAACTGGACCGGCCCGAGCCTGCGCCTGCAGATCGCCGAGATCGATCGAACGCGCGAGCACCGCCTGACGTTCGAAGTGGAAGGCGCGCGTCCGGCCGGCGAGCCGCGGCCGACGATGTCGTGGCTCATCGATGGCGCGACGGCCGGCGCGCACACGATGAGGTCGGATGCCGAGACCATCACGATTGTGCTGCCGCCGCGCGCGTCGACGCGCGCGGTCGTCACGGCCGAGGTCTCGCCCACGTTTCACGCCGGCCCGAACGACAATCGTGAGCTCGGCCTCGTGATTCGCAGCATCGGCCTGGCGCCGTCGACGGGAGGATTCCGGCCGACCTGGTCCGTCGTCATCACGCTCGGGATGGCGGTTGCGGCAGCCGTCGCCGGCATCCTGCTCTGCGGCGTGCCGCGCGGCCTGCAGTGGCCGGCCGCCGGCGGCGTCGCAGCCGCGTTCACGTGGCTGCTGCTGCAGGACGGGGCGTTCCTCGGTCCGTTCGTCGACGCGCTGCTGCATCTGGGGGCGACGGCCGCGGGGATCGGGTTCGTCGTTGCGCTCGTGCGCCTGAAGTGGTCACCCCGCGCCGATGCGCCGGACTGGGCCGTCGCCATCGGGCTCGTCCTCGCCATCAGCATCGTCAAGCTCGCGTTCTTCAGTCACCCACTGGCGACGATTGGCGACGGCATCTTCCAGGTGCACCGCGCGCAGCAGGTGCAGGATGGCACCTACCTGTTCACGTCGATCACGCCGCGCCCGTTCTTCGAGTTTCCGTATGCCATCGGACTGTTCATCGCCGCCAGTCCGTTCTGGGAGTGGTTTTCGACCGACGTCGATCACGTCTGGCTGCTGCGGACCGTGGCGCTCGGCGCCGACGCGCTGGTTGGCGTCGCCCTCTTTGCCGTGGCGTGGCGGGTGTGGCGTCATGGCCTGACCGCGCTGCTCATTGCGGCGTTGTGGCCATTCGCGCGCGCGCCGTTCGAGGCGCTGTGCAACGCGAACCTGCCGAACGTCTTCGGCCAGGCGTTGTTCGGAGTGGCCATGGCGGGCCTTGTCTGGTCGATGGGTGGCACGCGTCGGTCGCTGGTGGTAGCGGCTGGCACGGTGGCTGTTCTGGCGGCCGCGTTCCTGTCGCACTTCAGTACGGTCTCGATTGGCGTCCCGCTGCTCGCGGCCGTTGCCGCCGTGTTCGCGATGGCGCGCGGCACCGACTGGCGACGTCACGCGGTGTGGATCCTCGCGATAGGGCTCGCGGCCGCCACGGTGTCGTATGCCGCCTACTACCGGCACTTCGGCGAGGTCTACCGCGCGACTATCGAACGGGTGATGTCGCATGACGCGGTGGACGAACCGGGATCGGCCATCGCGGCCTCGCCGGCCGTGAAGTTCCGGCGATGGATTTCGGGAACGTCCGATGACTACGGGCTGCCCGGCGCACCGCTCGGCATTGCCGCGGTGTTCGGCCTCGCCTTCATCGTGCGCGAGCGCCGCCGCGATCCGCTCACGCTGGTCATCGTCGGATGGCTGGCGGCCTGGATGATCTTCACGGCACTTGGCCTGCTGACCGCGATACAGATGCGTGCGAACCTTGCCTCGGCGCCGGTCTTCGTCTGCCTTGGTGCGGTCGGGCTCGCGGAACTCGGCAGGCGCGGCACGATGACCGCGGCTCTGGCGGTCGTGCTCACGATGGCCGTCGTCGTCAACGGCGCGCGCCTGTGGTTCATGTGCCTGGGCTATTGATGAAGAGGGTGCTTCGCCTCAGCCGAGGAGCCACCCGATCAGCCGGAACGGCACGATGAAGCGATCGACCCACAGCGCGGCGCCTGCCGGGTACGACGCCAGGTGATCGAGCCCCTTCATGAACACCTGATACTGGAGCAGCAGCAGCCAGTTGAGTGCGAACAGTACCCCGACGGCCGTGACTCGCGCACGCCAGCGCGCCGGGGTGGATGCCAGCCAGTACGCCAGCCCCAGCACCAGAAGCGGGAAGAGTGACAGGAAGCGGCGCGCGCCGAAGGCCTCGCCTGCCCACCAGTCGGCGACCGCGGCATTGACGTACCACGCGATGAGAAGCACGGCGGCCACCGGCACCCGCCACTCCCGCCGACTCCGCAGGATAGACACGAGACCGATGGTCGACAGCACCAGCAGCGGCGCCCACGTGAAGAGGCCGTGGTTGTCCGAGAACAGCACGTCCCAGAGGTGCGGCTGCGCCCACTGCATGAAGGTCGGCCCCTGCGGTACGGTGAACGGCTCGCCGTAGAGCACGGCCCACACGGCCATCTGCGGCGAGAACACCAGCGTCATCGCCGCCACCGCCGCGGCCGCCGCTGCGGCGCGCCGCACGACGGGCACGCGCCATCGCAGCGCCTCGACGAGCGGCACAACGATGAACGTCGCTTCCTGCCAGCGCATGAGCGCGCACAGGCCGGCGAGGGCGCCCCAGACGGCAAATCGGGCGGGCGAGGGGCGATCGCGCGTCGCCATCCAGTGGCCGAAGAAGAGGGACGCCGTCAACATGGATGCGGCGTGTGAGTAGGACGGCGAGACGAGCGAGTAGTAGACGGCGTGCGAGCCCAGCCATGCGCCCAGTACCGCGACGAGCGCCGATCTGTCGTCGGTCTGGTTGCGTGCGGTCCGCCAGGCGAGCCACGCGGCAAGTGTGGCGGCGATGACGCCCGTCACGCCCGGCGCCATTTGCTGGAGCCACGTGAAGCCATCGGGCCAGGCTCCCAGACCCATCCAGTTCACCGCGATCTGCAGCAGCGTGAAGACCACGTAGAGCGGCGCCCAGAGCAGGGCGGGGCCGAGCGGCATGTAGTTGCGCACGTGCCCGGTGGCCGTCAGTTCCGTGTGCAGCCACCACGGGCCCTCGGTCACGTCGTTCAGGCCGTAGAGGCGGACGTACTCGTTGCTGAAGTCGAGGTCGCCATCGTAGACGAGCGATCGCAACTGGACGAAGTGGTGCGTGGCGTCGCCGAACACCACGCGACCGTCCGGTTTGGGCATGACGGCCATGGCGAGGACGTAGGCAGCCAGCAGCACGCCGCCCGCGATGAAGATGACCGCCTGCGGGCGGGCCGTCATCGCGTCTGCACCCGGGTCACCATCACGCCCAGGTCGCGCGTATCGTTCACGCCGAGCGCGGCGGCAGGGCTCCATGTCTGGACGCGCAGGCGCACCCAGGCCGGATCGCCCGAGGCCACGAGACGTTCGACGAGCGTCGCCTCGAGCGTGAACGTGAATGGCTCGAACGCATCGCCGACAATGACGCGGCCCAGAATCTCGTCGTCGATGGATACCTCGACCTCGGCCGGCGGCTCCGACGACGGGCGCCCGCCGGCGCTCATCCAGATCGTCAGCTCACGCGTGGCGGCGTCCAGTCCCGGCACGACGATGAACGACTGCGCGCCGCTCCATCGATATACGAGGTTGCCGCCATCCGCGCGTTCGCGCGCGTGGAATCGCACTACGTTGAGGTCGTCGAGGCCACCGATCTGCAGATCGATCGGCCCGGGCTCGACCCGGGCTCCGGCGGCAAGCGCGTAGAGGCCGTACTCGAACTCCTTCGCGCGTGCCGACGTGGGGTACTGGTTGATCGGCGCCTCGTACTCGGGCACCTGAAATCGATCCGCCGCGAGCGGATCGGCCGTGACCGACCGACTCAGCAGATCGGTGCCGCCGCCGCCGAGAAAGAGCACGCGTTCATAGTGATTCGCCGCCCACGCGATGAACTGCTCGAACATTCGTTTGTCGGGTACCGGCGATTCGAGCACGAGCACGTGGCGTGCGTAGATGTAGGCGAGTGGCATCGCCAGCACGTGCAGGTCGGTACCTGCATTGCGACCCTCGATGATGAGGAGATCGCGATCGCCGATGCGGCCGGCGAGCTGCTCGAGGTGCGGGATCAGGCCGGCGTACTCGACATGGCGGCGTACCGGCGCCGCCTGCCGGTGAAAGGCCAGCGCTGTCGGGGCGAGCGCGGCCAGGACGAGTACGACGCCCGCGACCTGCGCGAGCCGGCGGGGCGCTGGTGGTGCATCGCCCGGCGTCGCGCGGGATCGGGACACCAGGCGTTCCAGACGGTCCGGCGCGAACACCTCGCGAACGAGCGCCGTGGCGAGCAGTAATGCGCCCGGAAGCGCGATCCCCAGGAACCGACGGCTGGTCCAGAAGTGCTCGGGCACGATGCGCGTCTTGTAGAAGAAGAACGTGCTGAAAGTGACGAACGTGAGGAAGAACGTGGGGTCGCGCCAGAGATCCCTCGCGATGAAGAACGCGGCGCCGCCGACAGCCAGCGCCAGGACCCACGGCGTCACATACCAGCCGAACGATCGGAGGGCCATCGCATCGCCGAGGGCCGTGCGTCCGCCCGGCTCACGGAAGAAATACGCGTAGACGGCGAGCACCACCACCGCAGAAGCGATGGCGATTGGCAGCCAGCGGCGAACCGCCGCGGCCATCGACTCGTGGCGCAGCAGGCGGTTGACCGCCACGGCTGCCACCAGGCCGCCGACGACCACCACCCAGCCGCCGCGGTTGTCGACGAACCCGATGGGATAAGCCACGTAGGCGCGCATCAGGTCGACCAGGTACCACCCGGCCAGGCCTCCGGTGACAACCAGGGCAACGGCGAATGCCGGGCCGAGGCGGAGGCGCGAGACCGGCGCGAGCACCGACGCCCCCGCAAAGGCGACGATTGCGAGCAGCACTTCGTAGCGGACGAACAACGCGAGGCCGAGCAGCGCGCCTGACGTCACGGCAAAGAAGATGCCGCCGCCCGTCCGCGCCCGCCCGGCGGCAAGCAGCGCGCCGAACAGCATCGCCTGCATGGGCAGTTCGCTGTTCGGGTACCGCCCGAACCAGACCATCACAACGTTGATGGCGAGCAGCGCCGCCGCGGTGCCCGCCGCGAGGCGCCCGAACAGCCGCACGCCCGTGAAGTACACCGCCAGGAGCCCCAGCACGGCCCACACGCCGATCGCCTGGCGCGCACCGGTCAGGCCGTTGAGGCCGTAGCCGATCGCCATCGATGCAGGATAGAAATGCGGCCACTGACCCACGACAGCGCCGGCTTCCGGATCCTGGATGAAGAACCCCATGAAGCGCAGGCCGTAATACGTGTCCATGCCGTGCGACGGAAAGAACAGGTCGCGCAGCGGCGGCGGCACGGTCGCAATGGTCTCGTCGCGGATGACCACGCTGCCGCGTTGGGCGATCTGGATCCCCTCATTGAGGTAGGTGCCCGGATCGCGGCCGCCAATCACGTACTCGAAGGGTGGCGTATACAGCCAGATCGCCGCTACTGCGATAGCGGCCGGGACGACGGCGGCCCATGACAGTCGCGCGGGAGCCGCAGGGAAACGCAGATGCTGGCGCAGCGCGACGACGAGCAGCCCGGAGGCAACGGCCGTGATGGTCAGCAGCCGATTGAACGTGTAGGTATTGGCTAGCGCCAGCCCAAAGGCAATCGTCGTGGACCAGACGACGCTGAAGAGGATGGACCAGAACACCCGTTCGTCGGCGGGGAGTGTGGCGCGGTAGGTCCGCGTACGGCCCGGCAAACGCAGCAGCAGTGCGCCAGGCACATAGCCGACGAGCAGGAGTTCGACGATCAGCCAGAGCATCAGGATGGCGACGTGGCCCGGCCCGGGCGCCAGGACTGCACCGCGGCGACCACCTCGTCGACATGAGTATCCGCCAGGTGCGGGTGCAGCGGCAGCGAGCAGACTTCGCTGCACACACGATCGGTCACCGGATGCGGTGCGGGGCGCGGTACGCCGTCCAGTGCGGGCTGCCGCGGGATGGGCACCGGGTAGTGGATGATCGCGCCGATCCCGGCGGCCTGGAGGTGAGCCATCAGTGAGCTGCGATCGGGCGTCAGCACCGGAAACAGGTGATAGACGTGGCCGGCGTCGAACTCGGGCGGCACGGAGACGGCACTGCCGGCCAGCCCCGCGCGGTAGCGCGCGGCGAGCGCACGGCGTCGTTCTGTCCACGATGGCAGGCGTGTCAGTCGGGCGCGCAGCACGGCGGCCTGGATCTCGTCGAGGCGACTGTTCCACCCCGGATCGATGTGATGGTACCGGTCCGTCTGGCCGCCGTTGCGAATGCGCTTCAGCTTCGCGGCCAGGGCGGGATCGTTCGTGGTGACGGCGCCCGCATCGCCCAACGCGCCGAGATTCTTCGTCGGATAGAAACTGAACGCCGCGGCAGCGCCGAAGCTGCCGACCGGCCGCCCCTCGCACGTGGCCAGGTGCGCCTGGCACGCGTCCTCGATGATTGTGAGGCCGTGCCGCGTGGCCACGCTGGACAGGCGCACGATGTCGGCGGGCTGCCCGTAGAGGTGCACCGGGAGAATGGCCGCGGTGCGGCGCGTGATGACGGCTTCGACCGCATCGGGATCAATGGTGAGCCGACCGGGGTCGATGTCGGCGAACACGGGCGTCGCGCCGGCCATCATGATCGCGAGTGCACTGTAGGCCGCCGAGAGCGGCGTGGTGATCACCTCGTCGCCGGGACCGATGCCAAGGGCGCGCAGCGTCAGGGCGATGGCGTCGGTGCCCGTGCCGACGCCCACCGCGTGTTGCGCGCCGGCGGCGGTGGCGAATTCGGCCTCGAAGGCCTCGAGCTCCGGGCCCAGGATGAACCAGCCGCGCGTGATCACGCGGTCGATGCCCTCGCGCACGATGGCATCGTCCTCGCCCGGTGTGAGCGACATGAAAGGAATGCGTAGCGTCATTTCAGAAAAGTCAGCCGCCCCAGCGGCACCGTCGTCAGGGTTGGTTGCGTCGAAGCGCGGGGCGATCGGCCGCCACGCTGCGGGGTTGCCGGCCGCGCAGGACGAGCGTGGCCCAGAGCTTCGCGACGTCGATCGCGGTCCGGAACAGCCGGGGAAAGTTGAAGAACTGCGATCGGCCGAACGCCCGGTGGAAATGATGGACGGGCACCTCGGTGATGCGGAAGCCCGCGTCCTGCACCTTCTTCATCATTTCCAGGCAGATGACCCCGCTGTCGTGGTGCAATGTGACGCGATCGAAGATCGAGCGCCGCATCAGCCTGAAATCGCAGTCGACGTCGCGTACACGCAGGCTGAAGAGCAGCTTCACGGTGTGATGGTAGATCCGCCCGATCACGATGCGGTGCCACGGATCGGAACGGCTGATCTTGTAGCCGTTGACCAGGTCGACCTCGTCGGTCATGTGCGGCCACAAAGCCGCGAGCTCCGTCGGGTCGTACTGGCCGTCGCCGTCCGTGTAGAAAATCAGCTCCTTCGACGCCGAGGCGAATCCGGTCCGCAGCGCGCCGCCGTAGCCACGGTTCACCGGGTGGTGGATGGCGCGCACCTCGGGGTAGGTCCGGGCGAGCTCGTCGGCTACGGCCGCCGTGCTGTCGGCGCTGCCGTCATTCACGATGAGAATCTCGAAGTCCGGCGTCAGCGACTGGGCGGTCCGGTGCGCGGCAATGACGAGGCTCGCGATCGTTCCACTGTCGTTGTAGGCAGGAAAGAAGATCGTGAGTCCGACAGGGGCTGCGGTGACGTCGGTGTTCATGTCGCGGACCGTGAACGTAGCATGCCGCCTACCCTAGGACAAGGTGGGGTCGCCCGGGACCGGGCCATAGGTCTGTTCGAAGCGTTCGGCCACGCGGTCCCAGCCGAAGTCCCGCATCACGGCACGGCGTGCCGCGCTGCCAACGGCGGCCGAGAGCGGCGGGTCGGCCAACAGCCGGTTGATGGCCGCGGCAAGCGCTGCCGCGTCGCGTTCGGCGACCAGCAGTCCCGTCACCTCGGGCTCGATGGCCTGTGGCAGCCCCCCGACGCGACTGGCCACGACGGGCGTCGCCGAGGCAAGCGCCTCGAGCGCGAAATTCGGCAGTCCATCGACGTTGCCGGCCTCGTCGTGCACCGACGGGACCGCGACGATGTCGGCTGCCGCGCAGAGTCTTGCGATCTCGTCCTGGGAGCGGTTGCCGAGCAGCCGCACGTCGCCCGCGCCGTGGGCCTGCGTCCGCAGTTCGGCCGCGAGGTCGCCTTCGCCGGCGATTGCCACGACGAGATCGGGGCGCTCGTGCCGCAGCCGTGCGGCAGCGTCGATCAGGACGTCAAAGCCCTTCTTGCGGACGAGCCGGCCGGCCGTGAACACGAAAGGGCGCCCGCCGATGCCAAGTGACTGGCGTATCGCGCCGCGCGCGTCGGCCGAGGGCGCGAATCGCGTTGTATCGACGCCGTACGGCACCGTCTCGGTGTCGTCCGGCCTGGCGCCGAGGGCCAGCGCGCGCCGGTGCAGGTCGTCGCTGCAGGCGGTCACCCGCGATGCGCGACCGAAGACATGCCGCGCCACGCGCCCGATGGCCGGGTGTCGTTCCGCCACGAAGACGTCCGATCCGTGCAGGCTGACCACGAGCCGCCGGCCGCCGGCCGCGAGCGCCGCGATGAGGCCGCCAGGAATGACCCAATGCGCGTGCATCACGGTGGCGCGACGCTTCTGCGCCACGCGCATGGCCTTGAACCACCCGGCGGCGAGCGCCGCTGGCGTCGCCACCCAGGCGGCGCCCTTCACAACGGTGTCCGCCCGCAGGCCCTGCGCATAGCCGAAGACGTTCAGCGCGGGCACCGGAGCGTATTTGAAGAAGTGGAAGTGCACGCCGCGCTCCATCTTGCCGCGCGTGACGGCTGGGTGCCACGGCACGACCATGTGCACCTCGTGCCCGCGCGCCGCCATCGACGTCGCGATCGGTTCCATGAAACTGCCCACGCCGTCGCCGGGGAACCGGGGGTACGACGAGGCCACCATGACGACCACGTGGCGTCTCATGCGCCCGGCTCCGGCCGTGCCGCCGCTGCCCACGGTCGTCTGGCCAGCGCGACGCCGGCCAGCACGACCAGCGCCGGGTCGATCGCCGGGATCCGGAATCGTTCCTGCGGAAAGAAGATGAGCGCGGAAATGGCCGCGGAGCCGGCGAGCAGCCACAAGCCGGTGGCTCGGTCCAGGTGCGGCCGAACGACGCGCAGCGAAAGCACCGCCAGTGTCAGCACGGCGAGATACGACACGACCGATGCCACCTGGTATCGCGTGGAGTGGAGCGTGTACGACGGACCAACGGGCACGATCAGATGGTAGATCTTGCGCAGCTCGAGCGCTGCCCATGCGATCGGATTCGCGCGAATCCAACTCCAGGCCTCACGGTAATAGATCGGTTCCATGGCTTCTTCGCTCAGTCCGGGGTATTCCGAACGGAGCCGCGCGTTGTCGAGCTTGATGGCGGGGTTGGCGGCCATGTCGCCGTCGCCGACGGCCAGCGGGTGATTGCCGACCCAGAAGTTCACGCCGCCGGTGGCCGACACGGCAATCAGCCGGCCGTGCACGACGTGGTTGCGCGCGATCCAGGGACCCACGATGACGGCCGCGCCAAGCGCCAGAGCCAGCAGCCGCGTCGTGTGCCGGCGGCGCACCAGGACGATGGCAAAGAGTGGCAGGAGCAGCAGCAGCGCCGGCCGCGTCAGCACGCCAACGCCGGTGATCGCGCCGCAGAGCGCGGCAATGGCCGGACCATGGCGCCCGTCCGCCGTCGTGCGGTCGAACGTCCACGCCGCCGCGAGGCCGATCGGCCACGCGATCGCTTCGCTCAGCGCGTAGCCCGCAATCCAGACGAGCGGCGGATAGACAGCGGCGACGGCCGCGGCGGCGACGGCTGCTGGTGCGCCGGCCAGTCGCCACGCGATGGCGCCAGCCAGCAGCACGCCAATGGCGCCGACGATTGACTGGGCGATCGCAACCGGCACCGGCACGCCGGCCGCGATGGTTCGACCTCCACCCACGAGCGCGAGGAATGCGGGATAGCCCGGCGCCCTGCCGAATGTATCGACGCCAGCCGACTCGAGGGCCTCGTCGTAGACGAAGCCGTTGCCGTGAGCGAGGCTGCGCGCGAGCGACAGATACTCCTGTTCGTCGCGCGTCAGGGGCTGTCCGGTCCAGTAGCCGAGAGCGAAAGCGAGCCGGGCGATCACGCCGATGGCGGCCGCGATGAACATCCACCGCACCGGCCGGAAGCGCCGGCCGGCCGCGCGGCTACCGCCGTCCATCGGCCCGCAGCGCCGACACCTGCTCGGAGACCAGGCCGACGGCCACGAGGATGACCGACAGCACGATCAGCAGGACCGACGAGTTCGCGACGTGGCGCTGCGTGGCAATCGTCCAGACGGCGTAGAAGAACCCGAGGCTGAACGACGCGGCCGCAATGGGGAGGAACACCCGGAGCGGGCTGAAGATCGTCATCACCCGCAACATGATCATGAGGAACTTCGGCCCGTCGCTCGAAAGCCGGATCTTCGACGTCCCCACGCGCGCCTTCGCTTCGATGGGCACGAATGCCACGCTGTAGCCGGCCCGCAGGAAACACAGCGTCGTCGTGGTCGGCGTCGAGAAGCCGTTCGGGAGCAGATAGAGGAATTCGAGCAGGTGGCTGGTCCGCGCTGCGCGCAGTCCCGACGTCAGATCGGGGATGCGATGGTCGGTCAGGTACGACGCGAGGCGGTTGAGCGCCGAGTTCCCCAGCCGTCGTACGAGGCCGGCATGCGTGGTGATCGACCGCGCGCCGACAACGAGGTCATAGGGCCCCAGCGGTTCGATGAGCCGCAGCGCATCGGCCGGCTGGTGCTGGCCGTCGCCGTCGACAATCATCACGAACTCGCCGCTGGCCGCGCGGATGCCGGTCTTGACCGCCGCGCCGTTGCCCTTGTTGTAGGGGTGCTGGAGGACGCGCGCGCCGGCGGCCGCCGCGCGTTCGGCGGTCTCATCGGTCGACCCGTCGTCGACGACGATGATCTCGTGCCAGGGCGCGATGGCCGCCAGGTCGGCCACGACGTCGGCAATGGCGCCGGCCTCGTTCATCGCGGGGATCACGATCGAGACCGTTTCGGGTGCCGCCATCAGTGTCCGTCCTTCACGTCGTCGTCCGAAGAGCCCGGGCCGAGTTCCATGCGGCGCACGCGGTAGAGGATGTCCTCGACGAGTTTGCGGTTGCCCGAGATGACGTCGGCCAGCAGGCCGATGAGCATGACCTGGAAGCCGACGATCATCAGGACGGCCGACAGGATGAGGGACTGAATCTTGCCGTCGGCCGCATTGGTGAACAGATAGAAATAGAGGAAGCGCACCGAGATCGCGAAGCCGGCGAGCAGGACGGTGCCGCCGATGTAGGTGAAGATCTTCAGCGGCTCGTACATCGCGTAGATGCGCACGATGGTGGCGCCGGAGTTCTTCAGGTAGGACCAGATGCTGTCGAACAGCCGCGACGGCCGCGTGCGGGCGTTCGTGCCCACCTCGACGTGCGCGATGGCCATGCGCCGTTTGCCGGCCTGGATGATCGACTCGAGCGTGTAGGAGAACTCCGAGACGATCGTCATCCGCAGCGCCGCCTCGCGCGTATAGGCGCGAAAGCCGCTCGTCGTGTCCGGCACCTTCGTGCCCGACACCTGGCGGACGACCCAGCTGCCCAGCCGCTGCAACACCTTCTTGGGCCACGACATGTGTCGGATGGTCTTGATGTTGCGATCGCCAATGACGATCTCGGCGCGGCCCGAGAGGAGGGGCGCCACGAGCTCCGCGATGTCGGATCCCGAGTACTGGTTGTCGGCGTCGGTGTTGACGATGATGTCGGCGCCGGCACGCAGGCTCGCGTCAATGCCCGCGACGAAGGCGGCCGCAAGGCCCTTTCGGCGCAGGAACCGCACGACGTGATGGGCTCCGTGCGCGCGCGCCACCTCCGACGTCCGATCGGTCGAGCCGTCGTCGACAATCAGGATCTCGATGGTGTCGATGCCGGGAATCGACCGCGGCAGGTCGGCGAGCGTGGCCGGCAGGGTTTCTGCCTCGTTCAGGCAGGGAATCTGGATGACGAGCTTCATGTTCGTTGACGCACTCCGCCGATGTCCGCGCGCCGGATCGTCACGCCCCCTGTACCAGGCGCTCGATGGTGGACGTCCAGGTAATCAGCCGGGCCTGTTCGTACCCCGCCTCGCCCATCCGCGCGGCTCGCGCCGGATCGGCGGCCAGATCGGCAATCGCGCCGGCGATGGCCGTTGGATCCGGGTCGGTCACCCGGCCGTTGACGCCGTCCTGTACGAAGGCCGTGGGTTCACCCGCGTCGTGCGTCGTGAGGACGGGCTTCTTCGACAGGAATGCCTCGAGCGTGACGTACCCGAAATCCTCGTCGTAGGGCGGGTAGATGACAGCATACGCGCCCGCATACAACTCAATCAGCGCCTCGTCGTCGACTTCGCCGAGGAACTGGACGCGATCGGCCACGCCGAGTGATTCGGCCAGCCGCTCGAACGTGTCGCGCTGCGAGCCGGTCCCGACAATGAGCAGCCGCAGGCCGGGAGGCGCCGCGGCCAGCGCCCTGATCGCAAGGTCCACTCGCTTCACGGACTCGAGCCGGCCGACAGACAGCAGATAGTCGCCGGCCGGTCCGCCGTGCAGGCGCGCCGCCAGACGCGGCGGGTGGTACAGGGTCTCGGACTTCAGGCCGTTGTAGCGCGCGAGCCGCGCCGTCACCGTGTGCGCAATGGTGTAGACGGCCCGCGACTCGGCCAGCATCTGCGTGTCCAGCGCGATGAGCCGATCGCGCGTGGCCACGTGCAGATCGCGGTGCTCGAACTCGCTGTACGCGGTGTCGGCCAGCTCGTAGGCGGCCCGGTACTGGTGCACGAGCCAGGTGACCTTGTCGGGATGGCGCACGAAATAAGTGGGGAACTTCGTCGCGATGACGCGATCGATCCGTCGCCCGCTGCTTTCGCTGAGATCGATGAGCCGCCAGGCCGCCGCGTGCGAGAAGAGCTCCTCGGGCGGGTACCACTTGAACGGCACGCTGACCAGTTCGGCTTCGAAGCCGTGGCTGCGCAGCTCGGCCACCAGCGCGCGGACGAGCGACTCGGCGCCGCCGCGGACGAACGGAACCTGGGCTTCGCAGACGACGATCCGGCGGGCGTCAGCCATCAGGACCCCTGCTGTCGATCACCACCCGGGTGCTGACCGAAAGACCCGGCATGAAGCGGCCGGCAGCTGACGTTCCGCATGAGACGGAGCATGCTACCACGCGTCAAATTATCGTCGCTCGATCGAGTCAGGTCATCTGACCTGAAAGCGAAGCTAACGCGTAAGTCCAGCCCGTACATCAATTAACACCGGATAAGCGTTGACACGCTCAGACGGTACCTCTACCATCGCGTGGAGCAAAGCGGACCAAAGTGGAGTAGACCTGGTGCTTCGGGGCAGTTACACCGCTCGCATAGACGACAAGGGCCGGCTGAAACTTCCGACCGCGTACAAGGCGCTGGTTGAGGAGCGGCACGGGACATCTTTGTACGTCACGAGTCTCGACGGCAAGTCCGTTCTCATCTACCCCTGGCCCGTCTGGCTCGCGATCGAGGAACGGCTGGGGAAGATGCCCTCGACGCATCCGACACGCAACCGCTACCTCGATCGGACGAGCTTCTGGGGTCAGCCCAATGAATTCGACGCGCAGGGGCGCATGGTGGTGCACCCGATGCTGCGCGACGCCGCGGAGATGTCGGGCGAAGTGAGGGTGATCGGCAAGGTCGACTATCTGGAGGTCTGGAACTTCGATCGGCTGAAGACCAAGCTCGATCAGGATCCCTTCACGGATGACGACGCCCGAATCCTCTCCGACTACGGCATCTGATCGCCCGGACGGGCACGAGCCGGTCCTGGCCGATGAAGTGGTCGCGCTGCTGCAGGTCAGGGCAGGCGGCCTCTACGTCGACGGCACGCTCGGTGCCGGCGGGCATACGAAGCGGCTCCTCGAGGCCGGCGCGGGGCAGGTGATTGGGATCGACCGCGACGCCTCGGCACTGGAAACGGCGGCCGCGGCGCTTGGGGAATACGCCGGGCGCGTGCAGTTCGTGCACGACGACTATCGCGCCGTGCGCCGCGTGCTCGAGTCGCGCGGCGTGGCGCGGGTGGACGGCATGCTGGCGGACTTCGGCGTGTCGTCGATGCAGCTCGATGACGCGTCGCGCGGGTTCAGTTTCCGGCAGGCCGGTCCACTCGATATGCGAATGGACCGCACACGATCGGCGCCGCTCTCGGCACGGCTCGAGGATGTCGACGAGGTGACGCTGGCCGACGTGATCTGGCGCTACGGCGAGGAACGACGATCGCGGCGTGTGGCGCGGGCCATTGTCGCGGCGCGCGATCGGCAGGAACTGACCGACACGCTGGCGCTCGCGTCGGTCGTGCGGCGTGCGGCCGGCGGCGGCCACTGGCAACGGATCGATCCGGCGACGCGCACGTTCCAGGCGTTGCGGATCTGGGTGAATGGCGAGCTGGACGATCTCGACGCGTTCCTGGCCGATGGGGCGGCGATGCTGGCGCCCGGCGCGCGTCTCGCGATCATCGCGTTCCACTCGCTCGAGGATCGCGTGGTGAAGCACACGTTCCGCCGCCTGGCCGCCGAGTCGGCGAACTGGCGCGTGGTGACGCGGCGGCCGGTCGTCCCGGGCGAGGCCGAATGCGCGCGCAACCCGCGCGCACGGAGCGCGCGGCTGCGGGTGTTGGAGAGGGTGGCATGAGCATCGAACTCGAATACGCGGTCAAGAAGGACATCCGCAACAACACGGTCCGGCGCGAGACCGATGCCCGCCAGCGTTCGGAACTGCGCTGGATGCTGATGCTCGGTGTCGTCGGGTTCGGGATGCTGCTCTTCTCGGCGTGGCAGCACTTCGGCATGGTCGACGCCGGCTATCGCATCGAGCGGCTGCGGCAGGACCACGAGCGCGAACTGGCCCTGCAGCGGCAGCTGCAGCTGAACCTCGAGACGCTGCGCGCGCCGCAGGCGCTCGAGAAGCGCGCCACGGCCCTGGGGCTGCGTCTGCCGGCCCTGACGGAAATTCACGTCGTCGCACGCACCGAAACGGCCATGCCAGCCGGGACCGTCGTGGCACGCGCGCAATAGGAGGGACTGGTCATGGCGAACGAGCGCAAGGCGGCAGCCGCCGCACGAGGGTGGGTCACGCGCATCGTCGGATCGCGCCACACGCCGGCCGCCGACGACACGTCCCAGGCCTGGCGCACCACGGTACGTCGCCGCACGGCAGTGGCGCTGGTCTTCGTGGGACTGTGGATGACCGGCGTGCAGGCGCGACTGGTCTATCTCCAGGTCGTCAAGCACGACAAGTACACGACCGACGCCAACGGCCAGCAGGAATCCGTGCTCCGGCTCGAGGCACTCCGCGGTGACATCCTGGATCGCAACGGCCGGGCGATGGCCTATTCGGTGGACGCCAACTCGATCTTTGCCGACCCGAAACTGGTCGTCGATCCCGACGAGACCGCGGCGCAGCTGTGTGCCGCGCTCGGCGACTGCAGTCCGCGCGAACGCATCGAACTGCCGCGCAAGCTCCGCCAGTCGGGCCGATTTGCCTACATTCGGCGATCGCGGCAGGCCTCGCCCGAACAGGTGGCCCGGGTGGCGGCCCTCGAACTGCCGGGCATCGGGCTGCAGCCCGACACCGGCCGCTACTATCCGCTCGGCTCGCTCGCGGCGCACGTGGTGGGGTTCGTCGACCAGGACAACCGCGGGCAGGCGGGCATCGAGTACGCCTACGACTCGATGATTCGCGGCGAGAACGGCCGCGGCTACGCGCAGGTCGACGCGCGGCGGCACCGCGTGCAGACGCGTATCGACCGCGAGCCGGTGCCCGGCGCAACGCTCGAACTGACGCTCGACGTCCATCTGCAGCACCTCGTCGAGCGCGAGTTGCGGGCGGGGATCGAAGCCAGCCGCGCGCGCGCGGGCACGGCCATCGTGATGGATCCGTTCACCGGAGAGATCCTCGCGCTTGCCAGCTATCCGACGTTCAACCCCAACGTGCCGAACGACGCGTCGCCCGACGCGCGGCGCAACACGGCCACCCAGGGCGTCTATGAGCCCGGTTCGACGTTCAAGATCGTGACGGCGGCGGCGGCGATCCAGGAAGGGGTCATCGAAGCCGACGACCTCGTCGATACCAACCCGGGCTGGATCAAGATTGGCGGGCGCAAGCCGATCACCGAAGCCGGGGGCCACAACTATGGCGTCGTCACGTTCGAGGACGCCATCATCAAGTCGAGCAACGTCGGGGCCATCAAGGTCGGCCTGCGCACGGGCGTCGATCGAATGACGCGCTACGTGGAACGCTTCGGGTTCGGCCAGATCCTCGCCCCGGACTTTCCCGGCCAGAGCCGGGGCCTGTGGAATCCGCGCGCCCTGAACGACAGCGGTCTTGCGTCGGTGTCGATGGGCTATCAGGTCGGCGTCACGCCGCTGCAGATGGCCGCGGCAGCCAGCGTCGTCGCCAACGGTGGCCTGCTCATGGAACCGCGCGTCGTGCGCGCCGTGCGTCGCCCCGACGGCGTTCGCGAGGTCGTGGCGCCCAAGGTGCTGCGGCGCGCCATCGAGCAAGAGACGGCCGAGGTTCTCGGTCGCATCATGGAGGGCGTCGTTTCGCGCGGCACCGCGCGTCGTTTCGCGAAGATCGAGGGTTATCCGGCGGCTGGCAAGACCGGCACCGCTCACAAGGCGGTGCCAACCGGCGGATATTCGCGCACGGACTACAACGCGTCGTTTGTCGGCTACATCCCCGCCGCCGATCCGGTCTACACGATTCTCGTTGTCATCGACACGCCGAGGACCAGCATCTACGGCGGCACGGTGGCCGCGCCGGTCTTCCGGCGCATCGCCGAGGGCGCCATGGCCTACAGCGGGCTGGCGCCAACCGGTGGCGACCGGCCGATGATGACCGTCCAATCGGGCAGTTCCGTCGAGCCGCGTTCCCATGCGCGCTCGGCGCAGGTAATGCCGGTGTCGGTCGCCGTGGGCGGACCCGCGCTGATGCCCGACGTGCGTGGCCTCAGTGGTCGCGAAGCGGTGCGGGTGCTCGCGGCCGCGGGCGTCGATGCGCAGGTGTCGGGCGCCGGGTTCGTGCGCACGCAGCTGCCCGAGGCCGGAACGCCGCTGGATGACACCCTGACCGGTCGGCTCCTGTTGACGCGGTACTCCAGCTACGCCGACGGGCGAGAGGGCCGCCGGTGACGCTCGACGCGCTGGTGGCCGCCGTTCGGGCGCTTGCGCCCGACAGCGGATCCCGTCTGGCCACATCGGGCGGCGGCGCGGCGGTCGTATCCGGCGTGACGCATGATTCACGCGCCGTGGCGCGCGGCATGGTGTTCGTCGCGATTCCGGGACAGCGCTCGGATGGAGCCGGGTTTGCCGCCGATGCCGTGGCGCGCGGCGCCGTGGCCGTGGTGGCCGAGGCGCCGGCGCCGGCCGACGCATCGGTGCCCTGGCTCCAGACGTCCGACGCCCGCCTCGCGCTCGCGGAACTGGCTGCGGTCTTCCACGGACATCCCAGCACGAAGATTCCGGTGGTCGGCGTCACCGGCACCAACGGGAAGACGACCGTCACGCACCTGCTCGCTTCGGTGTTCGATGCCGCCGGCCTGCCGTCGGGTCGCATCGGCACGGTGAGTGTGCGTGTAGGACCCTCGGCAGCCGACGAGCGCGACGCGGCGCACACGACGCCCGAGGCGTCGGAGATCCAGCGGCTCCTGGCCGAGATGGTGGCGAACGGGTGCAAGGCCTGCGCGATGGAAGTGTCCTCGCACGCCCTTGCCCTGCAGCGAGTGGCGACGATGCATTTCGCCGCCGCCATCTTCACCAACCTGACGCGCGATCACCTCGACTTCCACGGCGACATGGCGCACTACTTCGCCGCGAAGCGTCGCCTGTTCGAGATGCTGCCTGCCGGCGCGCCGGCCATCGTCAACGTGGACGACCCGCGCGGCGCCGAACTGGCCGTTGCGCTGCCGCGCGTCATCACCTACGGCATCGATCGTGCGGCCGACGTGCGGCCGAGCAGCATCGAGTACACGCTCGAAGGTCTGGCGTTCGATGCGGCGACGCCCCGCGGTGAGCTGGCCATCCGCTCGCCGCTCATCGGCCGCCCCAACGTCTACAACATCCTCGCGGCAATCGCCGCCGGCGTCGCACTGGATCTGCCGCTCGATCGGATCGAGCACGGCGTGGCCACGCTGGATCGGGTGCCCGGGCGTTTCGAGATCGTATCGAGCGGCCACGACGACGTGCGCGTCGTGATCGATTACGCGCACACCGACGATGCGCTGAAGAACCTGCTCGAGACGGCCCGACCGCTGGCGCCCGGCCGCCTGGTCACGATCTTCGGCTGTGGCGGCGACCGCGATCGCAGCAAGCGTCCGCTGATGGGCGCCGTGGCCGGTCGACTGAGCGACGTGGTCGTCCTGACGTCGGACAATCCCCGCTCGGAAGATCCCGAGCGCATTCTGGACGAGATCGTCCGCGGGCTCGATCCAACGCCGGAGCCTGGCGGGCCGAAGCGCGCGGGAACGCCGTACTCGCGCATTCCGGATCGCCGGCGCGCGATCGAGCGCGCCATTCTCACGGCACAGTCCGGCGACCTGCTCCTCATCGCCGGCAAGGGCCACGAGAAGTATCAGGTGATCGGCGACCGGACGTTGCCGTTCGACGACGCGGACGTGGCCAGGGCCGCACTGGCACAGCGTCGTTCGGCGTCGCGGGTGTGAGGAGCATGAGCAGCCCAGTGGCGTTGACTGCCGCGATGGTCGCCGAGGCGACGCGCGGACACGTGGCCGCCGGTGATCCGGCGACCCGGTTCACCGGTGTGTCGACCGACACGCGGACGATCACGCCCGGCACGCTGTTCGTCGCACTGCGGGGTGATCGATTCGATGCCCATGCGTTCGTCGCCGACGCGGTGCGCGGTGGCGCCACCGGCGTCGTGGTCACGTCCGTTCCCGGTGGTGCGCTCGACGTCGTCGTAATCGTGGTGCCCGACACGTTGCGCGCGCTGCAGCACCTCGGCGGTGCGATCCGTCGGGCGTCGGGCACGCCGGTTGTCGCCATCACCGGCAGCGCCGGCAAGACGACGACGAAGGAAGTCACCGGTGCCCTGCTCGCGGCCGGCGGGCTGAACGTGTACCGCAACCCGGGCAACCTCAACAATCACATCGGCCTGCCCCTGTCGCTCACGCAGTTGACGGCGGGATACGACGTCGCGGTCGTCGAGCTCGGCATGAATCACGAGGGCGAGATTCGGGCGCTCGTCGCCCTTGCCGAGCCGGACATTCGTGTATGGATCAACGTCGGCGATGCCCACGTCGGCCATTTTGGCTCCCGCGAGAAGGTGGCCGACGCGAAAGCCGAAGTTCTCGAGGGTGCCGGGCCTGAAACGCTCCTGGTGGCCAACGCCGATGACGGCCTGGTGACGGCCCGCATCGCTGGCTTTGCGGGCCGCACGGTGACGTTTGGCGAGTCGGCCGGCGCCGACGTCCGGGCCACGCGGGTGACCGACCGCGGCTTCGACGGCGTCGACGCGCACGTCACTACCCGCCGCGGCGGGATCGACATCACGCTTCCGCTTCCGGGACGCGTCAACCTCTCGAACGTGCTGGCGGCGATTGCCGTCGCCATCGAGTTCAACGTGCCGCTGGCGCTGATGACGGCTCGGATTGCCGCCCTGACGCCGGTGTCCCGGCGCGGTTCGTCGGTCGTGCTGCCGAGCGGTGTGCGTGTCGTCGACGATTCCTACAACGCCAGCCCGGCGGCGGTCGAGGCGACGCTCACCGCGCTCGGCCGGACGTCTGTTGGCGGCCGGCGCATTGCCGTCATCGGCGAAATGCTGGAACTCGGCTCGTCGTCCGAGGCGCTGCATGCGGCGTGCGGGCAGGTCGCCGCCCGCACCGGCGTCGACGTGCTCGTGGCCATCGGCGGGCCCGCCGCCCAGGCGCTGGCCGATGGGGCCGTGCGCGGCGGTCTGGCGCCGGCGCGCGTCCATCGTTTTGCCGACAGCGCGTCGGCCGCTGCGGCAATGCACGGCCTGGTGGCACCGGGCGATGTCGTCCTTGTCAAGGGATCCCGCGGCACGCGCACCGATGTCGTCGTCGATCGACTCATGGCGGTGGCGTGATGTTCTATCACCTGCTGCTGCCCCTCAACGAGCAGATTGCCGGCCTCGGCGTCGTCCGGTTCATCACGTTCCGCACGGCCGCGGCCAGCCTGACGGCCTTCGCGCTCAGCCTGCTGCTGGGCCCGTGGGTCATCCGTCGCCTGCGTCAGTTCCAGATTGGTCAGGTCATCCGTCAGGACGGTCCGGCGAGCCACAAGCCCAAGGCCGGGACGCCGACGATGGGCGGGCTGCTGATCCTCGTGGCCGTGTTCGTGCCCACGCTGCTCTGGGCGAACCTCACGAACATCTACGTCTGGATTGCCGTGACGGCGACGATGCTGTTCGGCGCCATCGGGTTTGTCGACGACTACCTGAAGGTGACGCGCAACAGCCACCATGGGCTGTTCGCGCGATACAAGCTCGTCGGGCAGGTCGTCGTGGCGCTCGGGGTCGGCGTCACGCTGATGGTGCTGGCCAACCGTACGCCGCCGCTCTACGACACGCGCCTGCTGCTGCCGTTCTTCAAGTGGCTGACGCCCGATCTGGGCGCCTTCTACGTGCTCTTTGCGGTGCTCGTGCTCGTCTTCGCGTCGAACGGCGTGAACATGACCGATGGCCTCGACGGCCTGGCCATCAGCACGTTTGCCGTGTCGGCTGCCACGTTCACGGCGCTGACCTACGTCACCGGGCACTCGGTGTTTGCCGAATACCTGCTCATCGTCTACCGCGAGCCGATCGGCGAGCTGACGATTTTCTGCGGCGCGCTGGTTGGCGCGAGCCTCGGGTTCCTCTGGTGGAACGCCCATCCCGCCGAGATCTTCATGGGCGATGTCGGTTCGCTCGCACTCGGCGGCGCGCTCGGCACGGTGGCCATTCTCATCAAGCAGGAACTGCTGCTGCCCATTGTCGGCGGCGTCTTCGTCATCGAAGGCCTGTCGGTGATCATCCAGGTGGCGTCGTTCAAGTTGACCGGGCGGCGCGTGTTTCGCATGTCGCCCATCCACCACCACTTCGAACTGATCGGGTGGCAGGAGCCGAAGATCATCATGCGGTTCCTGATCCTGGCGATCGTCTTCGCGCTGTTCAGCCTGACGACGCTGAAGTTGAGGTGATGGCAGTGGCGTTCACGGTGGTCGATCAACACGTTGTCGTCATCGGTGCCGGCCGGAGCGGCGTCGCCGCGGCGCGGCTGCTGCGGTCGCGCGGTGCCCGTGTGACGCTGGCCGACAGCGCCGCGACGATTGAGGGTTCCGATGCGCTGCGTGCCGACGGGATCGAGGTGCAGGCGGGGCCGCACCCCGAGGGACTGCTGGATTCGGCGCACCTCATCGTGATCAGTCCGGGCGTGCCCGCCTCGACGCCGGTGGTCGCTCGTGCGCGCGATCGCGGGGTGCCGGTCATCGGCGAGGTGGAGCTTGCCTCGCGGTGGCTGCGGGGACGTGTCGTGGCCGTCACGGGTACGAAGGGCAAGTCGACGACGACCACGTTGACGGCGCGGATGCTGCGCGAGGGCGGCCTGGCCGCCACGGCCGGCGGCAATCTCGGCGTAGCGCTCAGTTCACTCGTCGACGATTCGACACCGGACGCCATCCACGTCGTCGAGGTCAGCAGCTTTCAGCTGGAGTCGATCGAGACGTTCCACCCATGGATCTCCGTGTTCGTGAACCTCTCGCCCGACCATCTCGATCGGCATGGATCGTTCGACGAGTATCGGACCGCGAAGTCCGCGGTCTTTCGCAACCAGACGCCGGCCGACTGGATGGTGATCAACGCGGACGACCCCCTGGTGCTCGAGGCCGCACGATCGGCACGGGCCAGACGGTTCGATTTCGCGCTCGAGACGCCGATCGAGCGTGGCATCACGGTGGATCGCACGCACGTGATCGAGCAGCGGGTCGCAGCCCGGCATCCCGTCATGCCGCTCGATGCGGTGCGACTGCCGGGCCGGCACCTGCTGGCCGACGTGCTCGCGGCCACGGCCGTGAGCCTGTTGGCCGGAGTGGAACCGGCGGCCATCGAACGCGCCGTGCGCGCATTCGATGGCCTCGAGCACGCGCTCGAGCGGGTGGCGGTCGTCGACGATGTGATGTTCGTCGACGACTCCAAGGCCACCAATGTGGTGGCCGCGCGCCGGGCAATCGAGAGTTTCGCGGGTGGCGTCGTGCCGATTCTGGGCGGGCGCTACAAGGGCGGCGCGTTCGAGGACCTGCGGGACGTGCTGCAGGCTCGCGCGGCCGGTGTGGTGCTGATTGGCGAGGCCGCCGATCGGATTGCGGCCGCGCTGGGCGAGGTCGTGCCTCTCGCGCGCGCGGCGTCGATGGAGGACGCGGTGCGCACCGCGGCGTCGATGGCGCCGCGTGGCGGCGTTGTCGTCCTGGCGCCGGCGTGTTCGAGCTTCGACATGTTTGCGGACTATGCGGCGCGCGGCCGGTCCTTCAAGGCCGCCGTGGCTGCACTGGCCGGGGAGAGGCGGGGTCCCCGCCAAGCAGGAAAGGAACGGTGAACAGTCATCAGTTCGGATACGCGACGAAGAGTCGGCCGCTGGGAACATAGACCCTTCTGGTCTGTGAGGCTGATGTCTTCGTCCAGTCCGACTGATGACTGTTGACCGTTCCATCCGTTCGAGTGAGCGACGCGGCACGGTTGGAGTGCCGCCAGCAGTTTCGGTCCGGCCGGCGCGCAGCATTAGGGACGACAGGCGCGACGGTGTGTGGGACGCAGCCGCGTCGGCACCATCGCGTGCAATCGCGGGCAGTTCGACGAAATCGCGACGTGTGTCGCGTGCAGTGCGAGGAGAGGTCGATGGCGAGAACACTCAAGTCCGACAGGTTGCTGTTCCTGCTGACGCTGCTGCTCGTGGGCATCAGCGTGGTGATGGTCTACAGCGCGTCGGCCGTCACCGCCATGAGCCGGTATGGCACGCCGTACTTCTTCCTCCAGCGGCAGCTCCTCTGGGCCATCGGCGGCTTTGCCGTGATGTTCGTCGTGATGCGTGTCGACTACCGCGTCTACCGGCGCGCGACGGTGATCTGGGGCCTGTTTGCCGGCACCCTGGCCCTGCTCGTCTCGGTGTTCTTCTTTCCGGAGATCAACGGCACGCATCGATGGCTGTCGTTCGGATTCGCGTCGCTGCAGCCGTCGGAGTTCGCGAAACTCTCGGTGGTGCTGTTCGCAGCCGCCCTGCTCGACCGGCGGATGGCCCGCGTCAACGAACTGCGCGAGGTCCTGCTGCCCATCATGCTCTTCACCCTGGTGCCGGTCTTCCTGATCCTGCAGCAGCCCGACTACGGCACGTCGGCCGTCATCGTCGCGGTGGTCGGCGGCATGGTGTTCCTCGCGGGCCTGCACTATCGCTACCTCGCCGCGGTGATGCTGGCGATCGCGCCAATCGCGATCGGCCTGGTCTATTCGGCGTCGTACCGCCTGCAGCGGCTGCTTGCATTCCTCGATCCCGAGGCCGATCCGCTCGGCGCCGGGTACCAGGCCAACCAGTCGCTCATCGCCATCGGGTCGGGCGGGCTGTTCGGCCGCGGGCTGATGGACGGCATGCAGAAGCTGTACTACCTGCCCGAGGCTCACACCGACTTCATCTACGCCGTCATCGGCGAGGAGCTCGGGCTGGTCGGCACGACGCTGCTGCTCCTCTGCTTCTGCTGCATCGCGTGGCGCGGCTTCCGCATCGGCCTGTACGCGCCCGATCGCTTTGGTTCATTGCTGGCGCTCGGCATCACGATGATCGTGGTGCTGCAGGCGCTCCTCAACATGAGCGTCGTCACGGCGCTGCTGCCGACCAAGGGCATTCCGCTGCCGTTCGTCAGCAACGGCGGATCGTCGCTGCTCATCAACATGATTGGCATGGGCGTGCTGCTCAACATCTCGCAGCACGGATCGGCGCTGGCGACCTCCGCCGCGCCGCGCAAGGCCGGCTGGATGCTCGAGAGTCAGGAGGCCTGAGGTGGCACGTCGGCGGAAATCGGGCGGCGACGGGCGACTGGCGCTCGTCGTGGCCGGCGGGGGGACGGGCGGCCATCTCTATCCCGGCATTGCCGTGGCCCACGAGTGGCTGCGACAGGAGCCAACCGCACGGGTGTCGTTCGCGGGAACCGCGCGCGGGCTCGAAGCCCGTGTCGTGCCGAAGGAAGGGTTCGAACTCGACGTGATTCGCAGCGCCGGGCTCAAGGGCAAGTCGATGGTGGCGCGCCTGCGCGGTGCCGCGCTGCTGGTGCCGTCGTTCTACGACGCGTGGCGCCTGCTGTCGAAACGGCGGCCGTCGGTCGTCGTCGGCGTCGGCGGCTACAGTTCGGGGCCGGTCGTGCTGCTGGCCGCGCTGCGAGGCGTCCCGACGATGGTCCTCGAGCAGAACGCGGTGCCCGGCCTCACCAATCGGCTGCTGGCGCACATCGTCCGGGCCGCGGCCGTGAGCTACGACAGCACGCGCGCCTACTTCGGCGACCGTGCCTTCGTGGCCGGCAACCCGGTGCGCGATGCGTTCTTTCCGGTTGCCGGTGCCGTGCCGCGATCCGCGGCGGCGTCGCGAGTCCTCGTACTGGGCGGGTCGCAGGGCGCCCGGGCCATCAATCGCGTCATGGTCGATACCGCGGCCCTGTTGATGCGTGAACGGCCGGACCTGCAGCTGGTGCACCAGACAGGCGAACGTGATCTTGCGGAGGTGCGTGAGGGTTACGCGCGCGTCGACGTGACGGCCACTGTCCAGGCGTTCCTGGATCCGGCGGCCGAGTTCGTGCACGCCGCCGATCTGATCGTCTGCCGCGCCGGCGCCACGACGCTTGCCGAACTGGCGGCCGCCGCGCGGCCCGCGGTGCTCATCCCGTTTCCCGCTGCCACCGATGATCATCAGCGCCAGAACGCGCGCGTGCTGGTCGAGGCCGGTGCCGCCGTGATGATCGACGAGCGTGACCTGCACGCCGAACGCCTGGCCGCGACGGTGCTGGCGCTGCTGGCCGACGCCCCACGCCTTGCATCGATGCGCGAGGCGATGCAGAGCTTCGCACGACCCGATGCGGCCACGCGCATCGTCCACCACCTCAGGGAGTTGGCCGCGTGATGTGGCTGGGACGCACGCAGCACGTGCACTTCGTCGGCATCGGCGGCATCGGCATGAGCGGGATTGCCGAGCTGCTCATCAACGTCGGATACCGCGTCAGCGGATCGGACGGCCGGCGTTCGGACGTCACCGATCGGCTGGCGGCGCTCGGCGTCCAGGTGACCATCGGCCACGATCGCGGACTGGTCGACGATGCCGATGTGGTCGTGGTGTCGTCGGCGGTCGGCGACGACAATCCGGAAGTCGACGCGGCACGCGCGCTGCGCATTCCCGTCATTCCGCGTGCCGAGATGCTCGCTGAGCTCATGCGCCTCCGCGTGGGGGTGGCCATTGCCGGCGCACACGGGAAGACGACCACGACGTCGATGGTTGCGCTCATCCTCGAGCGCGCCGGTCTCGATCCCACCGCCGTGATCGGCGGGCGACTGAGCGCGTTCGGCAGCAACGCCCGACTCGGCCGCGGCCAGTACATGGTGGCCGAGGCGGACGAGAGCGATCGGTCCTTTCTCAAGCTGACGCCAACGCTTGCCGTGATCACCAACATCGATCACGAGCACATGGACGCGTATGGATCATTCGATCGGCTGGTCGATGCCTTTCTCGCGTTTGCCGATCGCGTGCCCTTCTACGGCGCCGTCGTCGCGTGCATCGACGACGAGGCGGTTCGCGCCCTGGTCCCGCGGATGGCGCGCCGCACCATCACCTACGGCTTCCACCCCGACGCGGCTGTGCGCGGCCTCGATCCGACCGGCGACGGACGGTCGGCGCAGTGCCGCCTGTCCTATCACGTGCACGGGGTCCCGGCCGGCGCCGGCGACGGCGTCGTCTCGCTGCAGGTGCCGGGCCGGCACAACCTGCAGAACGCGCTTGCGGCCGTGGCAGTGGCCATCGAGATTGGCGTGCCGCTCGAGCGTGCCCTCGCCGCGCTGGCCGACTTTCGCGGGGCCGAACGCCGGTACGAGCAGCGGGGCGTGGAGCGCGGCGTGACGGTCGTCGACGACTACGGTCATCACCCGACCGAGCTGGCTGCCGTGCTGCGCGCCGCGCGCGATGGCGCGCCGTCGCGCCTCGTGGCCGTGTTCCAGCCGCATCGATACAGCCGCACGCGCGACTGCCTCGACCAGTTCGGCCCGTCCCTTGCGGCGGCCGACGTCGTGATCCTCACCGACATCTACCCGGCAGGCGAAGCGCCCATCCCGGGCGTTTCGCTCGACACGCTGGCCGATGCCATCCGGCCGCACGTCGGCGAACTGGTCGTCGAGCCGCGGCTCGACGCGCTGCCCGACGCGGTCGCGACCCGTGCCCGCGCGGGCGACCTGGTCCTCACGCTGGGCGCCGGATCGATTGCCGCGGTTGGCGACCGCATTCTGGCCGCACTGCGTGCGCGCCCGGAGGTGTCATGAGCCGGTCGACACGCCGCGGGTTACCCGCCGCCGGCGTGGCGGCGCCGGCCGACCGCCGCTTCCGGCGCCCCGAGCTGCTGCCGCAGCGGCATCGTCGGATCGGACGCACCATCTGGAGCCTCGGCCGCTGGGGGCTCGTCCTCGCGGCCATCGCACTGGCGGGCACGTGGGGCGCGCAGCAGGTCGCTGCCTCGGATCTGTTCCTCGTGCGCGAGATCACCGTGCGTGGCAACGCACGGCTCACGGCCAGCGAGGTGACGTCGCTGCTCGGCGGGCTGCGCGATGAAAACGTCTTCCTGGTGGACTTCGAGCACTACCGCCAGCGCGCCATGGCCTCGCCGTGGATCGAGCGCGTGCACCTCTCGCGAATCCTGCCGGCGACCATCGTGGTCGACGTCGTCGAGCGGGCGCCGCTCGTCGTCGCCCGCCTCAATCAGCAGTTGTACCTGGTCGACCAAACGGGCAAGATTATCGACGAGTATGGCGCGTCGTATCGCGACCTCGATCTTCCCATCGTCGACGGCCTGCTCGAGGCGGGAGACGACACGCCCGTGGCCGGCGCGGACCAGGTGCAGTTGACGGCGGCCCTGTTCGCGGGGCTCGAGGCGCGGCCCGATCTGCGTCGCCGGCTGTCGCAGATCGACGTGTCGAACGCTCGCGATGCCGTCGTCATGTTCGACGACGACCCGGCGTGGCTGCATCTGGGCGACGCGCACTTCGCGGCGCGGCTGCAGCGGTATATCGACCTGCGGCCGGCACTCCAGGATCGGTTTGGCGCACTCGAATACGTCGACCTGAAGTTCGACGAGCGTGTGTACGTACGGGAGCACGACCGGCGCGGCCGGTCGATCGTGGCGCGATGAGGACGTGGATGGACGGGAGAGAGGCGGCACATGGCGCATAAGGAGCGGTATCTGGTCGGGCTCGACGTCGGCACGTCCACCGTGTGCGTGATCGTCGGCGAGCTGATGCCCGACGGCGGCCTCGACATCATCGGCTGTGGCTGCGCGGAATCGAAGGGCATCCGCCGGGGCGTGGTCAACAACGTCGACTCGGCGGCCGACTCGATCAAGCGCGCGCTCGACGACGCCGAGCTGACGGCCGGGATCGAGATCGACAGCGTGCACCTCGCCCTGTCGGGCGCCCACGTCAAGGCCTTCAACAGCCGCGGCGTCGTCGCGGTGACCGGGCGCAGCCGCGAGATCACGCGTGACGACGTGAAGCGGGCCATCGATGCCGCGCGCGCCGTCTCGCTCCCGGGCGGACGCGAAATTCTTCACGTGCTCCCGCAGGACTTCGTCGTCGACGACCAGGACGGCATCCCGGCACCGGTCGGGATGACCGGCAGCCGGCTCGAGGTGAACGTCCACGTCGTGACGGGAAGTTCGTCGTCGATGCAGAACATGGTGGCCTGCGTCAACCGCGCCGGCGTCGAGGTGGTCGACACGGTGCTGGTGCAGCTGGCCGCGAGCGAAGGCGTGCTCACCACCGACGAACGGGAACTGGGGGTGTGCCTGGTGGATATCGGCGGCGGCACGACGGACTTCGCCGTCTTCGAGCGCGGCAGCCTGTGGCACACCGGCGTGCTCGCCGTGGGCGGTGACCACTTCACCAATGACATCGCCGTCGGCCTGCGGATGCCGATTCCGGACGCCGAGAAACTCAAGCGCCGGTCTGGCTGTGCGCTGAGCACGCTCGTGCCGCCCGACGACACGATGGAGGTCGCGAGCATCGCGGGCCGGAAGCCGCGCGTCATGTCACGTCGCGTGCTCTCCGAGATCCTGCAGCCGCGCGCCGAGGAGATCTGCCACCTGCTGTGGGACGAGATCCGCAGGGCCGGCTACGAGAAGTCGCTCAACTCGGGGATCGTGCTCACCGGCGGCGGCGCGATGCTCGAGGGCATGACCGACATTGCCGAGGAGATCTTCGACCTGCCCGTGCGTCGTGCGGCGCCCGAACGCATGGGCGGACTGGCCGATCACGTCGCCAGCCCGGCGTTTGCCGCACCGGTCGGACTCGTCGCCTATACGCACCGCAACGCGCCCCTCGAGACCGCTCGCGGCGGGACGAACCCGCTCGATTGGGTCACCGTGCGACTGCGCACCCTGTTCAAGGACTTCTTCTGAATCCCCGGCACCACGAGGCCCGTCACGAAAGGACGCTGTTCACTATGGATGCTCGACAATTTCCCACCGCTTCGCACGACCGTCTGAGAATCCTCCTCGATGAAGACATCCGGGCCGGCGCACGCATCAAGGTCATCGGTGTCGGCGGCGGCGGCTGCAACGCCGTCAGCCGCATGGTCACCGCCGGCCTGGGCGACGTCGAGTTCATCGTCGCCAACACGGACCAGCAGGCGCTGCTGCAGAATCCCGCACCCGTGAAGCTGCAGATCGGCTCCCAGTTGACCAAGGGACTCGGGGCCGGCGCCGATCCGAACGTCGGTCGGGAAGCCGCGCTCGAGGATACCGACAAGATTCTCGAGGCGCTGACCGGGGCGGACCTGGTGTTCGTGACCACCGGCCTTGGCGGTGGCACGGGCACGGGCGCCGCGCCGGTCATCGCGAGCCTGGCGAACCAGATGGGCGCACTCACCGTGGCGGTCGTCACCCGGCCGTTCCGCTTCGAGGGCCGCAAGCGCTCGCTGCAGGCCGAGGCCGGCTTGAACGAGCTGGCCAACGCCGTCGACTCGATGATCACGATTCCCAACGAGCGGCTCCTCACCACCGTCGACCGTGCGACGAGCATGAGCGCCGCGTTCGAGGCGGCCGATGACGTGCTGCGTCAGGCGATCCAGGGCATTTCGGACCTGATCCTCGTGCCCGGGCTCATCAACCTGGACTTTGCCGACGTGAAGACGATCATGTCGCGGATGGGCCTGGCCATCATGGGCACGGGCATCGCGAGCGGCGAGGGCCGCGCGCGCGTGGCGGCCACGGCCGCGGTGTCGAGCCCGCTGCTCGAGGACGCCAACGTCGAGGGCGCCCGCGGTGTCATCATCAACGTGACCGGCGGGCCCGACATGACGCTCGCCGAAGTGAGCGAGGCGTCCGATATCGTCTACAACGCCGCGCACGAGGACGCCAACATCATCTTCGGTGCCGTGATGGATCCGACGATGGAGGGGCGGGTGAAGATTACGGTCATCGCGACGGGGTTCGACCGTGCCCGCGCCGCGAGTTCGCCGGCGGCCCAATCGGGCATTCCCACGCCGACCGGCCTGCTCGAGTATGCCAATGCCGCCGCGCGCTCGGCCGTGCCCGTCGAAGAGCGGGTCGCCGTCAACGGCGGCAACCGCGTGGTCCTGCCGCGCCGCCCGGTGCTCAACCTCGGGCAGACGGTGTTCACGGCAACGCCCGACGACGCCGACGAACCGTCGCCGCTCGACGCCCCGGCGTTCCTGCGCCGCCAGGAGGGCTGAACGCGTCAGTCCTCGACGACGACGGTGCCCGGCGGCAGCAGCGCCGCCGCCTCGGCGTCGAGGTACACCGTGGCGTTGGCGTGAAGCGCCAGTGCGGACGCCGGCGCATCGGGCGTGGGCGGGCCGCTGAAGCAGGCGGCAACGGCCCGCGCCTTGCGCGCGCCGTAGGCCAGGCAGATGATCTCGCGCGCCCTCAGAATCTGGCGCACCGTCATCGTGATCGCGTGCGTCGGGACGTCGTCAACCGTCTGGAACCAGCCCTCGCCGACCTGCTGGCGCCGGCTGATCTCGTCGAGCGCCACGAGTTCGAACGGCTTGTCCGTCTCGAAGTCCGCCGGCGGTTCGTTGAACGCCAGATGCCCGTTCTCGCCGATGCCGGTGAAGGCGACGTCGACGGGCGCCCGCAACAGCTCGCGCCCGACGAGGTCGATGACGCGATAGGGATCGGCCGAGCCGTCGAGCAGGTGCGCGTGGGCGATGCCCGTCGGTCGCACGATCCGCTCCTCGATGAAGTGGCTGAAGCTGCCGGGGTGCTGCTGCGGCAGGCCGATGTACTCGTCGAGGTGGAACAGTTCGACGCGCGACCAGTCGATGCCGGCGGTCGCGACGAGCCGCTCGAGAAACGTCAGTTGCGAACTGCCGGTCGCCGCGACGAGCCGGGCGACGGCCTGCGCGGCCAGAACCCGCGTGAGCGCCGCAGCCGCATGCGCCGCGACAACGCGACTGAGAGTGTCCGCCGAACGAATCGCGCGAATCTGCATGGAAGTCCGTATCCCGTCGACCGAGGCCGTGCCGTGGCCGGATCCGGCCGGATGGAAGGGCGTCTCGATCACCGCGTATGATACCCAGACTTCCGGCGCGATGTCGGCGCGCGGCGTGTGAGGGGAACGAGCATGGGCATTCGTGTACGGCTGTCGGTGATGATGTTTCTCCAGTACTTCATCTGGGGAGCATGGTTCGTCACCATGGGAACCTACCTGGGCCAGACGCTCGGGTTCACGGGCAGCCAGGTGGGCCTCGCCTATGGCGCCACCGCCGTGGCGGCGCTGGTCTCGCCCTTCTTCCTCGGCATCGTCGCCGATCGGTTCTTTGCGTCGGAGAAGATCCTGGCGGTGCTGCACCTGGCGGGTGCCGTGCTGATGTGGCTGCTGTCGATGCAGACCGACTGGGCCGCCTTCTACGTGGTGCTGCTGGCCTACGCCGTGTGCTTCATGCCGACACTGTCGCTCAGCAATGCGGTGGCGTTTCACCATATTGCCGATCCGACGCGCGACTTTCCGACGATTCGCGTGCTCGGCACGATCGGCTGGATCGTGGCCGGCGTGCTGGTGGGGAAGGTCCTGATGGCCGACGCGCTCGCCGTGCCGATGCAACTGGCCGCCGGCGGCTCGCTCGTGCTCGGCCTGTTCTCGCTCATGCTGCCGCACACGCCGCCCAAGGCTGCCGGCGCGCCGTTCTCGGTACGCGACGCCCTGGGCCTCGACGCGCTGCAGTTGATGAAGAACGGGTCGTTCCTGACGTTCGTCGTCGGATCGTTCCTGCTGTGCATCCCGCTGCAGTTCTACTACGCGTTCACCAACCCGTTCCTCAACGAGATCGGTGCGCCGGAACCCGCCTTCATCCAGACGTTCGGCCAGATGAGCGAGATTCTCTTCATGCTGCTGCTGCCCGTCATGCTGCGACGGCTCGGCATCAAGGTGATCATGCTGGTGGGCATGGGCGCCTGGGCGCTGCGCTACCTGGCGTTCGGCTGGGGTGATGCCGGATCCGGCATGTGGCTCGTGTACCTGGGGATCATCCTCCACGGCGTCTGCTACGACTTCTTCTTCGTCAGCGGTCAGATCTACACCGACAACCAGGCCGGCCCGCGCCTGCGCGCCGCGGCCCAGGGCCTGCTGAACTTCGTGACAAACGGCGTCGGGTACTTCATCGGGGCGTTCGCCTCCGGGTGGGTGGTCGATCTCTACGTGCGTGCCGATGGCACGCACGACTGGCGGTCGATCTGGATCGTGCCGGCCGTCATGTCCGGCATCATCATGGTGTTCTTCGCGCTGGCCTTCCGGCCCGGGCGCGGGGCCGAGCCGCCGCGCCAGTAGGGCCTTCGCGGCACGCGCCGCCGCATGGCCCCGCGGCGAGGCCCGACCGGCACGGCCGCGCCAGTGCAGGTACAATCGGCAATACCATCCCTGCCCGCCACGACGACGGGCCAGACGCGGAAACCGAACGACTTCAACCTGACTTTGCCGAATCATCCACGAAACCCCCGACCTGCCCACCCGCGGCGCGGCGGCAGCGATCCGTCGCTCGATCGGCGCGCGCTGCTCGCGCGAGAGGTCGGCGCCATCAGCAAGCCCCATGGCGGTCGCCTGCGCGTCGCGCTGGCATTTCCGAACACGTATTTCGTCGGCATGTCGAATCTGGGCCTGCAGACGGTGTACTCGCTGTTCAATGCCGACGATCGCGTCGTATGCGAGCGCGTGTTCCTTCCCCCGAAGCAGGCGCTGGCCGCGCTCGCCGCGCGGCGAGAGCCCCTGGTCACGATGGAGTCGGGCACGCCGGTTCGCGACTTCGACGTGTTTGCCTTCTCGGTCTCATTCGAATGGGACTACGTCAACGTCGTCACCATGCTGCGGATGGCGGGGATCGAGCCGCGCGCTGCGCGCCGCACCCGCCACGACCCCCTGATTGTCGTGGGCGGCGCGGTGACGTTCGTCAACCCGGAACCGCTGGCGCCATTTGCCGATCTCATCGCCGCGGGCGAAGGCGAACTGCTCGTGCCGTCGCTCGTCGATACACTGGCGGCGCACGGAACACACGATCGTGATGCGGTGCTGCACGCCCTGACGCTGCAGCGCGGCTGCTACGTGCCCAGCCTGTACGACGTGACCTACGACGGTCCCGGCCGCGTGGCCGCGATTACGCCGAAGCCAGGCACCACGGCGCCGCCCGTCGTTCGCAAGGCAGCGGTGAAGGCGGCCGACAGGCTGGACCCACCGGCCACGCAGATCTTCACCCCCGACACCGAGTTCGGATCGCGCCTGCTCATCGAGGTGGTCCGCGGCTGCGCGAACCTGTGCCGGTTCTGCTGGGCCGGCTACAACTACCTGCCTGTCCGGCCGTTTCCCATCGACCGCATCCTCGCGATTGCCGAACGGGCGCGGCCCCATGCCAACCGTGTTGGGCTGGTGTCGATCGCGCTCTGCGACCATCCGGACATCGTGCCGATGCTCGAGCGGCTCATCGAGATGGGCTACGGCATCAGCCCGGCCTCGCTGCGCCTCGATGACCTGACCGAGCCCATCGTCCGGCTGCTCAAGGCCAGCGGTGAGCGATCCATCACGATTGCCCCCGAGACCGGATCGGACCGGCTCCGTCGCGTCATCAACAAGACGGTCACCAACGAGCAGATCATCGATCGCGCGGACCTGATCTTCCGGTCGGGAATCGAGAACCTCAAGCTCTACTACATGATTGGCCTGCCGTCGGAAACCGACGAGGACCTGGTTGCCATTCGCGACACCACCCTGGCCATCCGCGAACGGATGACCGCACACGCCAGGGAACGCGGGACCATCGGGCGCCTTGTCGCGTCGGTCAACCCGTTGGTGCCCAAGCCGGGCACGACCTACCAGTGGCTGCCCATGACCCGCGCGGCGGTGATCGACCAGAAGACCGAGCGGCTGCGCGCCCTGGTCGCCGGCATCGACAACGTCTACTTCAACATCAAGTCGGAGCGGCATTCCTTCTACCAGGGCCTGCTGTCGCTCGGCGATCGCCGCGTGGCCGATGTGATCGAGCGCGCGCAGGAGAATGGTGGCAACTGGCGCGCCGCCGTCGCTGATGCCGGACTGGATGCCGACGCCTATCTGCACCGCGATCGCACCGCCGACCCGTTCCTGCCCTGGCAGATCATCGATGGCGGCGTGAAGAACGAGTTCTTCCGCGCCGAGTTCGAGAAGGGCACGCGAGCCGAGTGGACGCTGCCTCGCAAGCAGGTGGTCGTGCCGCTCAACGCCTGACGGCTGCCGCCCTGCCGGCGCGGTTCGCCGACGATCCGACCGCCCGCCAACTGGCGCGTCACCGTGCGAGAGGCGCCGTGCCGGAATCACTGCCATAACCACGGCGGTACCGGCAGTCGGGATCCGGGCGCAGCCCCGATGCCGGTACCCGCCGTGGCGATGGCGCGCCGCCGCTACGACGCTTCGGCCATTGCCTCTTCGTGCTCGCGATAGGCGGCGATAATCAGGTCTCTCAGCTGGTCCTGCGTCGTGGGATCGGCGATGGGACGGAGCAGGGCAAAGCTGCGCCGCTCGCCGTTCACGGAATACTGACGGGCGGGAAACGTGACGTTCCGGCCGCCGTTCTTGCGCTCCCAGACTGCGAAGCCGATGAGCTTGAGGCCGTCGAGCGGCCCGCCGGAGAAATGCAGCTCGGCGTCGGCCAGTTTGCCGGCCGGGCTGCCCTTGTCGTTCATGAAGAATCGGACTGTCATCTGCGTGCCTCCCTCGACTGCTGCTGACGTGTCGCACGGGTGCAGAGCAAGCATGAGGCCAGTCGCATGTCTGACGCTAACTCACTGTGCGCCCAGGAGTTGGCTGCCCACGATCGCCACGATGCATGAGGAGCGACGACGGATGACTACTGCTGTTACCCGCGGAGGGCGTTACGGTGGCTGAGGGGATGCCCGCGGTTGCATCGGGCTTCGAGTGGCGCACGGCGCCCGGCGGTCGTGTGCTGGTATCAACCGCGCTTGCCGCCATCGCGCCGCACGTGTTCACCACGCGCGGCATCGGTCCGGACCCCGCCCAGCCCGACTACGACGCCATTGGCGCGCACCTCGGCCTGGCCGCACGCGACATCCTGCGCGTCCGCCAGGTCCACGGTCGTGTCGTCATCGTGGCCGGGGCCGACACGGCAGGGGAAAGCGTGGTGGGCGATGCGGATGCGATCGTGACAACGGGCGGTGGCCGGGCCGTGTCGGTGCGCATTGCTGACTGCGTGCCGATTCTGATCGCGGATCGTGGCCACCGGGTCGTGGCTGCGGTGCACGCCGGCTGGCGCGGCACTGCGGCTGGCATCGCGGGCGCCGCCGTCGAGGCCATCGAACGACTCGGCGTGCCGGCGTCCGACATCGTGGCCGCCATCGGCCCGAGCATCGGGCCGTGCTGTTACCAGGTGGATGCGGCGGTGCGCGACCGGTTTCTGGCCACGGGATCGGGTGCCGACGGGTGGTTCACGGCCGATGGCGCGGATCGGTGGCGCCTCGATCTCTGGAGCGCCAACCGCGCGCAACTCGAGGCCGCTGGCGTGCCGTCGTACGCGATTGGCGTCGCCGAGACGTGCACGGCGCACAATCTGTCGACCTGGCATTCGTTCCGCGGGGAAGGTGCCGGCGCGGGCCGCATGGTCGCGGCCATCAGGCTCAGCACGTCGAGGCCGGGCAGCAACTGTTAGTCCCCCCGCAACACCGCGGCAATGTCCGCTTCATAACGTAGGCCAACCCGCATCGGGGTGAACCTCCGAAGCGCGAAGAATAACTGTCGACCGGACCCCACGCCGTGAATAATCATTCAGCAGCATCGACGGCGCTGGTGCTGTCGGAGAGGGAGTGCAAATGCGACTGAGGATGGCAGCGATTGCGGCGGCGGCGTTCATGACGATGAGCGCGACGCCTGCGCTGGCGCAGAGCGGGTTTGTCGGCGGGCTGGGCGGGCTCACGTTTGGCACCGTGTCGAGCGGGGCGGTGGCCGGGCAGGCGGGCGTGCGGGTAGCGCCGGCACTCCTGGTCATCGGCGAGGTCGGCTACATGCGGAACGTGCTGCCGAAGGAGCTTCAGGACGACATCGAGGACCTCGCGACGCTGTTGTCGCTCGGCTACGGGGCACCGGTCGATCTCGAGATCTCGGCGCCCACCACCTACGTGTTCGGCGGGCTGCGCTGGAGTCCGCCTGCCGGCATCGTCGTGCCGTTCGTCGAGGGCGGGGTGGGCGTAGGGCACGTCTCGGTGCGGGTCGACAAGGCGGAAGTGCTCGGTATCGATTTCCGCGGCCTCATCGAGGATGAGCTCGATGACGAGGACACCAATGCGACCAAGATGCTGGTGGCGCTGGGTGGCGGCGTCACCGTCCGGGCGGCCCGCCTCGTGGCACTCGATTTCGGGTATCGCTACACACGCATCGCGACCGACGACCCGTCGGTCAACACGTCGATGATCTACGGCGCGCTGAAGGTCGGCTTCTAGAGCCGCGCGCATGGCCGGCGCGCGCGGCGTATTCAGAACTTGAACAGGTCGTCGAACGCCTTGCGCGCGCCTGACGGCTCGCGCGAGACGGGCGTGGAGCCGGTTTCGCGTTCGACCTGGACCCGTGCGGCGAAGAGCGTACATGTGTTGCGGGCATCCTTCGGCGAGATGCGCACGGGGATCTTCTGTCGGCATTCGAAGACCGCGCCCGGATCGAACGACGCGCAGTGCGCGCAGCTGTGCAGGGCGGCGCCGCACGATCGACACGCACTGTCGGGTCCAATGGCCACCGATTCGAGCGCGCCGCAGCGCGCGCACCGCACGACCTCGCGGAAGCCCGGCATGTTCGGCACCTTCGGATCCCGCGGCATGCGCGGGTCGCGCGGTTCGGGCGGGCGTCGGGGCCTGGCGCCGCTCGCGCGCTCGCGATCGGGCCTGCTGCTGTCCTGGTAGCCGTACTGGCGATACTTGCGATCGGACATCTGCGGATCTTTCAGCCGTCGGCGGCCTCGTCCATCGCGAGGTTGGCGAGCCGGTCGGCGTGTGTATTCCGTTCCCGGGGCACGTGTTCGAACTCCACGTAACCGATGCGGGTGACGAGCAGCCTGGCCGCCGCGTGCAGCGGTTTCAGCCCCGCGCTCCTCACCTTGTAGGCGCCGCGCATCTGCTGGACGAGCAGCAGTGAGTCGGACCGGACCTGCACGTGCGTGGCACCGTGTGCCGCACACCACTCGAGTGCGGCAATCAGGCCGTGGTATTCGGCCACGTTGTTCGTCGCACGGGGCAGTGCGCCGCGCAGTTGGGCCACGACCCGTTCGTCCGCGGTCTTCAGCACCGCGCCCCAGCCGGCCGGACCCGGGTTGCCCCTCGCGCCGCCATCCACGTTTGCGACAAAGGTCGTCGGCGTTGCCACGGTGCGCTCAGGCGTGCGGGTGCCGACGACTGCGGGTCACGCAGGAACGCCCGGGGCCTCGCCCGGATCGGGCGAGGGCGGCGTTGGCGGCGCGAACAGGATGCGCTGGCAGCTGTCGCACGTGACGATGTCCGAGTTGCGGCGCACCTGCTGCGTGACGGCGGGGCGCAACCGCACGTGGCAGGCGCCGCAGATGTCGCCCTCGATCGGTGCGACGGCCATCATCCGCCGCTGTTTCAGCAGCTGTTCGTACCGGGCCAGCAGCGTCCGGTCGGTGGCTGCGGCCTGCGTGGCCCTCAGATCGCCGAGCCGCGTGAGCTCCGCACCGAGGGCTTCGCGTTCGGCCTGGAGCGATGCGCGGGCGGCGTCGATCTCGGTCCGCTGCGTGGCCAACTCGGCCTCGGCGGCGCTGATCTCGGAAGTGACCTGGTCTTCGGTCTCGAGCAGCGTGATGATCTGCTCCTCGATGCCATCCTTCTCGGTTCGGGCGGTCTCGATTTCGTGGAGCAGCGCGGTGAATTCCTGGTTGGTCTTGACGGCGGCCTTGTGCTCGTCGAACCGCGCGAGTCGTGTCTCGGCAACCGCGACGCGCTTCTCGAGGTCGCGCCGGGCCAATTGGTGCTGCGCGAGTGTGGCCTTGATGCGGTCGACGCCGGCGGTGGCCTCGGCGAGTTGCGCGTCGAACTGCTGTTCGAGGCCGGGCAGGTCCGAGAGGCGCTTGCGTGCGGCCTCGGCCGCGGTGTCGAGTTCCTGGAGCGCGATGAGTGAAGCCAGCGCAGGTAGCACAGTGACTGCTAGACCTTAGAAGCAATCGGGGGAGGATGCAACCCCCGCGCCCCGGCGGCCGGGAGCGTCCCACGCGGCGGCCGGTGCGGAACGCGCGCCGGTGTCGGCATTCGTCGCCGACGTAATTGATCCCGTCGCAGCGACGCCGACGCAATCGGCGCCGCCGCGCGGGCAGGGAAGTGAAGGGTGGTGGGCCCCCCAGGATTCGAACCTGGGACCAACCGGTTATGAGCCGGCAGCTCTCACCGCTGAGCTAGGGGCCCCGACGTCAGCGCCCCTCGAGAAACGGCTTCAGCCGGCGGCTGCGCGACGGGTGGCGCAGCTTGCGCAGCGCCTTGGCCTCGATCTGCCGGATGCGCTCGCGGGTCACCGCAAAGCTCTGTCCCACTTCCTCGAGCGTGTGTTCGGAGCCCTCGCCCACGCCGAATCGCATCTTGATCACGCGTTCCTCGCGCGGTGTCAGCGTCTTCAGGACGTTGTCGGTCTGTTCCTTGAGGTTCAGGTTGATGACGGCCTCGGACGGCGATACGACGTTCGTGTCCGGGATGAAGTCGCCGAGATGCGAGTCTTCTTCCTCGCCGATGGGGGTCTCGAGCGAGATCGGCTCCTGCGCGATCTTCAGCACCTTGCGCACCTTGGAGACCGGAATGTCCATGCGCTGCGCGATCTCCTCCGAGGTCGGCTCGCGGCCGAGTTCCTGGACGAGCGCCCGCGACGTGCGGATGAGCTTGTTGATCGTCTCGATCATGTGGACCGGGATGCGGATCGTCCGCGCCTGGTCGGCAATCGCGCGCGTGATGGCCTGGCGGATCCACCAGGTCGCATACGTCGAGAACTTGTAGCCCCGGCGGTACTCGAACTTGTCGACCGCCTTCATCAGGCCGATGTTGCCCTCCTGAATCAGGTCGAGGAACTGCAGGCCGCGGTTGGTGTACTTCTTCGCGATCGAGACGACCAGGCGGAGGTTGGCTTCGACCAGTTCCTTCTTGGCCTGCTCGGCCTGGGCCTCGCCCTCGAGGATCGTGTGCAGCGTGCTCGTCAGCTCCTCGACCGGCTGCTCGAGCTTCTGCGCCATGCCCCGGATTTCCTTCCGGAACTCGTCCTTGTGCTTGAGGAGGAGCTTCTTCTCCTCCTCGCGGATCTTCTTTCGGCCCTTGGGCTCGAGCTTCTGGTCGATCAGCCGGATTTCACGCTGGCGCGCCTGGATGTCCTCGACCGACCCCTTCATGCCGTCGATCAGCCGCCGCTTGACCATCTCGGTGAACTCGATGCGCCGGATCAGCCTCGACAGGTCGACGCGCGCGCGCAGCACCTTCCACCGCGCGCGGCGGTGCTTCTTCTTCTCGGACTTGGCAATCGTGGCGAGCTTGGCCTCGAGCTTGGACACCGCGTCGAGCTGCAGCTTCACCTTGTCGAGCTGCTTGAGCAGGTCGCGCTGGCGCGCCGCAATCTTCTCGTCAGTGATCTCCTCCTCGTTGAAGATCACGAGCTCGCGAACCGTCCGCTCCCCGCGCTTGAGCTGTTCGCCCATTTCGATGACTTCGTGCGTCACCTTCGGCGTGCGTGAGATCGACTTGATGACCGCCAGCTTGCCCTGCTCGATGCGCTTGGCGATGGCCACCTCGCCCTCGCGGGTGAGCAGCGGCACCGTCCCCATCTCGCGCAGGTACATGCGCACCGGGTCGTTGGTCTTGTCGAGCGTGCCGGGCGTCAGGTCGAGGTCGCCCTCTTCGGCGCCCTCCTGCCTGTGCTCGTCGCGGTACGCCTTCTCGGAGTCGACGACCTCGATTCCCGCGCTGCCGAACGTGCTGAAGAGGTCGTCGAGCTCCTCGGACGACGTGATGTCGGCCGGCAGCAGCTCATTCACCTCTTCGTACAGGAGATACCCCTTCTCCTTGCCCATGGTGATGAGCTGCCGGATCTCGTCGTACTTTTCTTCGATGGACAAGGTGTTCTCCTTCACGCGTTCCCCTGATTCAGATCTTCCAGCCGCTCGAGCAGCGTTTTCTTGCGTTGCCACAGCGCAGTGAGTGCCGCGTCATCCATGCGGGCGCCCTCCTGCAGTTGATCCATTTCGCGCTGAATGAGCGCGATCTCGCGTCGTACACGGTCGCGCTTGAGCGCGTTGAGACAGGCGGTCGGCTCGGCGGCGGGCGCGTCGGCGCGCGCCGCGCGCTCGAACAGCTCGCGTTCGCCAGGGCTCATCCGATCGCGCAGCAGGCCCGGCAGCAGCTCGGGAGGCACGTCGGACAGGCTGGCCGCCAGCAGCAGCACCGGTCCCGAAAGCAGCCCGTCGAGATCCTCCGGATCAATCCGGCTGACGGCCGCGAGCCCCTCCACGGGGCGGTGTTCGAGCGTCCAGAGCAGACCCTGCTCGTGCGGCAGCAGCCGCGTCGTCCCGGCCACCGCAATGGCCGGGGCCTCGGTCCGTCGGCCCGCCGCCGCCCGGCGGATCTCGTCGCGCACCACCGATTCGGTGATGCGTGCCTTGTGCGCCAGGCGATCAGCGAACTGATCGCGGCTGGCCGCATCGGGAATGGTTGCCGCAACTGTGAGCATCTGGTTCAGGAACACACGCCGCTGGTCGGGTCGATTCAGGTCGCGCCCGGCGCTGGCCCGCTCGAGCAGGAAATCCAGATACGGCTGCGATCCGGTCAGCCGTTCCCGATAGGCCTTCGCGCCCGTGCGGCGAATAAAGGTATCAGGATCCGAGCCGGCCGGCAGCAGGGCTACATTGACTTGACACCCCTCGGCCACCAGAAGTTCCGACGACCGGGCCGCCGCGCCCTGCCCGGCCGCATCCGGGTCGAGGCTCAGCACCACCTTCGTCGCAAACCTCTTGAGTATACGTACCTGGGAAGTGGTCAGCGCCGTCCCGCACAGGGCCGCCACCGCCTGGATGCCCGCCTGCCAGACCTGGGCGAGGTCGAAGTAGCCCTCGACCAGCACACAATAATTGTGCGCCCGGATGGCCGCCTTCGTCACGTCCAGCCCGTAAAGCGTTCGCCCCTTGGTGTATATCGGCGTTTCCGGTGAATTCAGGTACTTCGGAACCTGGCCTTCTTCGAGCGCCCGACCCCCGAACGCCACCGTGGCGCCCGTGTCGCGGGCGATGGGAATCATGAGGCGATTCCGGAATCGGTCCGCGATCCGCCCATCTTCTCTTTGGACGACAAGGCCGCTCCGAAGTTGCACGGGAAGTGGCACTCCCCGGCCCGCAAACAGCGCGTGCAGGGTGTCGCGCCCGCCCGCCGGCGCGAAGCCGTAGCGAAAGGTGCCGATGGTCTCGGCCGTCAGGCCGCGCCCCTCCAGTTCCCGGCGAGCCCGTGCACCGGCCGCGCCGGCCAGTTGCTCGGCAAAAAACACGGCGGCCTCGTCGTGGAGCTTGATCAGCGATTCGCGCTCGGTGGCCGCCTGCCGATCCTCCGGGCCGCCCGTTTCGGGGACCGGCACGCCGGCGCGCGTGGCCACCATCCGCACGGCTTCCGGGAACGTCACCTTGTGGTGCAGTTCCACGAACTTGAACACGTCGCCGCCGACCCCGCAGCCGAAGCACTTGAAGATGGCCTTGTCGGGCACCACGTTGAACGACGGCGTGCGCTCCTGGTGGAAAGGGCAGAGGCCCTTCCACGTCGCCCCGGTCTTGCGAAGCGGCGCCACCTCGCCGATGAGCGAGACAATGTCGGTCTGCGCGCGCAAGTCGTCGAGGAATGCCTGCGGAAACAGTGCCACCGGTCAGTCCTTCAGCTCGACGATGGTGGCGCCACGCCCGCCCTCGTTGTCGGGCGCGAGCGACACGCGCGCGACGAGCGGATGGTCCTGGAAGTACCGCGAGAGCGCGTCGCGCAGCCGTCCAGTCCCGTGCCCATGCACGATCCGCAGCCGACGTTCATCGGCCAGCAGGGCGTCGTCGAGGAACTTGGCGGCGCGGTCGATGGCTTCGTCCACAGTGCTGCCGATGAGCACGAGGTCGCGCGTGGGGCCTTCGCGCAGCGCGGCGTCGACGCGGACGCCCGAAGGCGCGCCGTGATGGCGCCCACGCGCCTCGGCTTTGGCGGCGGCCGGACGCCGGAGGTCTGAGGGCCGTGTGCGCAGGCGTTTGCCCCGCACTTCCACCTCGACGTGCCGGTCGGACACCTGGCGGACGACGCCCTCGGCATTCAAGCTGGCCACGAACACCTTGTCGCCGACGGCGGGCGGCGCGGCAAGTGCGAGTTCCGGCGCGACCTCGCCCGTCCCGAGTGCTCCCGACAGCGCTCCCAACGCGGCGCGCGCGTCGGCGCCCAGACCGCCGACCTCGCCCGTCGAGAGCGCCGCACCGGACGCCGCGCGTTGCTCGGCCTCGCGGCGCAGCACGTCGGCGCGCTCCTTCAGCCGGCCGACGATGCGGTCGACCTCGGTGCGGGCCTCGCGCAGCTTCTCGTTCAGCCGATCGTCGAGCCGCTTGCGCAGCACGGCTTCGCGTTCGGTCAGCCGCGCTTCGCGCTCGAGCACCTCGGTGCGTGCGGCATCGAGAGCCGCCCGCTCGCTGTCGAGGCGCGTGCGGTCCTCGGCGACACGGGCGAGCTGTTTGTCGAGTTCGGCCAGATGCGCGGCCAGGAGCGACTCGCGCCCTGACAGCCGGCGGCGCGCGTCGGCAATCACTCCGGGGGGCATGCCGAGCCGGTCGGCAATCTCGAGCGCCAGGCTGCGTCCCGGCGTGCCGTAGAGCAGCCGATAGGTCGGTGCGTAGGTGTCGGGATGGAACCCGAACCCGGCTGAGGCCACGCCCGCGGTGGTTGCCGCGTACGACTTCAGGGCGTCGTCGTGTGTCGTGGCGACGACCAGCGCGCCGCGGCGCCGGAAGTGATCGACAACCGCCGAGCCGAGCGCGCCACCTTCGAGCGGGTCGGTGCCGCTGCCCACTTCGTCGAGCAGCACGAGCGCCGGGAGTTCGAGCGTGTGATCAATCGAGACGAGGCGCGCGATGTGCGACGAAAACGTGCTGAGGCTGGCCGCGATCGATTGCGCGTCGCCGATGTCGGCAAAGATCGAGCGGAACGGCGTGAAGCTGCTGTCGGCCTCGGCCGGCACGAGCAGGCCCGACTGGGCCATCAGCGCCAGCAGGCCGAACGCCTTGAGCGCGACCGTCTTGCCGCCGGTGTTGGGACCTGAAATCACGAGCGCGCCGTCCGGTGGCACGAGCGTGAGGTTCGACGCGACCGGGTGCGGTGCGGCGCCCGCCCCTTCGCGATCGGCCAGGTCACGCACGGCCGGAATCAGCAGCGGATGCCGCGCGCCGCGGAAATCCACGCGATTGTCGCCCGTGAGGGCCGGGGCCACGCCGTCGACGCGCCGCGCGAGGTCGGCCTTGGCGTGCAGCTCATCGAGCCGCGCCGCCACGTCGAGCGTCGTCTCGAGGTCGTCGCCGCGCGACCGGAACGCCTGCGTCAGCGCCGACAGGATGCGATGAATCTCGGCCTTCTCGCGTTCGACCAGCGCCACCACCTCGTTGTTGAGCGCGACGGTGGCGAGCGGTTCCAAGTACAGGCTGGCGCCGCTGGCCGAACTGCCGTGGACGAGGCCCGGGATGGCGTCGCGATGCTCGGCGCGCACGACGAGCACGTAGCGGCCGTTGCGGTCGGTGACGATCTGATCCTGGAGGTACTTCGCCGTGTCGCGCCCGTGCGCGAGCCGGTCGAGCGTGGTCCGCAGTGATGTCCGCTGGCGGCGCAACGCGGTGCGGATGTCGCGCAACGCGCCGCTGGCACGATCGCTCACTTCGCCGGTTGGCTCGATGGCCCGGCGGACGGCCGCCGACTCGTCACTGAAGGAGGCCGCGCCCGCGGCAATGGCCGACAGCGCGGGCCCGGCGCGCCGGGCCGCGGCATTGACGACCTCGTCGACCGAGTCGAGGAACGTGGCGAGTCCGAGCAGCGGCAGCGGCTCGAGCGGCTGGGCCTCGACGCCGAGGGCGCTCAGGATGGCGATGAGGTCCTCGGGTGTCCTGATGCCGAGCGAGCCGCCGGTACGTTCGAAGGCAACGGCCTCGAGCGTCAGGTCGAGCAGCGCGTGAACCTCGTCGGGGTCGGTCGACGGCTCGAGCGCGAGGAGGCGTGCCCGGCCGAGCGGGGTCGACGCCCGCGTGGCCAAGACGTCTCGGATACGGTCGAACTCGAGCGCTCGGAAAACGGCAGCCTGCATGGGATTCCCCGTCGGAGAACGGGAAGCCCTTTATTATGCCACGCCACTCCGGTTAATCGCGCTGGCAACGGCCGCGGCGCCGAAGCCGTTGTCGATGTTGACGACCGACACGCCCATGGCGCACGAGTTGAGCATGGCCAGCAGGGCTGCGACCCCTCCGGCGCCGGCGCCATATCCCGTGCTCGTCGGTACCGCCACGACCGGCGCCCGCACCAGGCCGGCCACGACGCTGACGAGCGCACCTTCCATCCCGGCGACGACAATAATGACCCGGGCGGCAGACAACCGCGGTAGCTGCTCGAGCAGGCGGTGGAGGCCCGCGACGCCGACGTCGTAGAGCCGGTCCACCTGGTTGCGCATGACCTCGGCCGTGATGGCGGCCTCTTCGGCCACGGCCACGTCGGAAGTACCCGCCGAGACCACCAGAATGACACCCTCGCCGCCCGGACCGGGCGTGCGACGCTCGATGATGCCCGCGTGTTCATGGAAGCGCGCATCGGGTACGACTTTGGCAACGGCTTTGAACGCCTCAGCCGTGGTTCGCGTGACGAGCAGGGCATCGCCGCGCCTGGTGATGGCCTCGGCGATGGCCGCGATTTGCGCGGGTGTCTTGCCCCTGCCGTAGATCACTTCCGGAAAGCCCTGGCGTCGCGCCCGGTCGTGGTCCACGCGGGCAAAGCCCAGGTCCTCCGTTCCGGCCGCCATCAGCCGGCGTCCGGCTTCGTCGGACGACAGCTGGCCGGCAGCCACCGCGTCGAGAAGCGCGCGGAGTGCGTCTGGCGGGAACGGCTCGTTCATCACGGGTGGAAGTTTGACTCCGGCGGGGGTGGTCCCTAGAATTGCACTGCCTCCCATACGGCCCGGTCGCCTCATTCTATGACCACATCTGAGACGCTCATCCTCGTTTCCTACTTCTTTGTGTTGAGCATCCTGGGGATCTACGGATGGCACCGGTACTTCATCGTCTACCAGTACATGAAGAACCGGGACCGGGCACCGGGCGCGCCGCCGCACGTCGACGAGTGGCCCGTCGTGACGGTGCAGCTGCCGGTCTACAACGAGATGTATGTGGTCGATCGGCTGATCGACTCGATCTGCGCGCTCGACTATCCGCTCGACAAGCTCGAGATCCAGGTGCTCGACGACTCGACCGACGAGACGCGCGAGATCGTGGAACTCGCGGTGCGCCGCCAGCGGGCGCGGGGTTTCGACATCACGCACGTCCATCGCACCGATCGCACCGGCTACAAGGCCGGCGCGCTTGATGCCGGCCTGAAAGTGTCGAAGGGCGAGTTCATCGCGATCTTCGACGCAGACTTCGTGCCCAACCCCGACTTCCTGCGAAGGACCGTCCCCTACTTCAATGACCCGGACATCGCCGTGGTGCAGGCGCGCTGGGGCCACATCAACCAGCCGTACTCGCTCCTGACGCGCGTGCAGGCCATCCTGCTCGACGGGCACTTCGTCCTCGAGCACGGCGGCCGCAACCGGGCCGGGTGCTTCTTCAATTTCAACGGCACGGCCGGGCTGTGGCGCCGCGTTGCGATCGATGATGCCGGCGGCTGGCAGCACGACACGCTCACCGAAGACCTCGACCTCAGTTATCGCGCGCAGCTGCGCGGGTGGCGCTTCCAGTTCCTGCCCGACGTGGTCACGCCGGCCGAAGTGCCCGTCGAGATGAACGCCTTCAAGTCGCAGCAGCATCGCTGGGCCAAGGGGTCGATCCAGACCTGCCGCAAGCTGCTGCCCTACATCCTGATGTCGGACCTGCCGCTGAAGGTGAAGCTCGAGGCCTTCTTCCACCTGACGGCGAACTTCAACTACCTGCTGATGGTGGCGCTGTCGCTGCTGATGTTCCCGGCCATGATCGTCCGCTACGAGATGGGCTGGACCGAGATGCTGCTCATCGACATCCCGCTCTTCGCGGCGGCCACGCTGTCGGTGTTCAACTTCTACCTGATCAGCCAGCGTGAGACCTATCCGGACTGGAAGACGCGCGTGCGCTACCTGCCGCTCGTCATGGCGATTGGCATCGGCCTCGCCGTCAACAACGCCAAGGCCGTGCTCGAGGCGCTCTTCGGAGCGCCGGGCGAGTTCACCCGGACGCCGAAATACGGCATCGAGCGCCGGCAGGACGAATGGCAGGGCAAGAAATACCACCAGTCGATGCCCATCCAGCCATTCGTCGAGGTGGCGCTCGGGCTGTACTTCACGATGACGGTCTTCTACGCGCTGGCCAACGGCATCTACGGCACGTTGCCGTTCCTCGTGCTGTTCCAGTTCGGGTTCCTCTACCTGGGCCTGATGTCGATGCTGCAGCAGCTGCGCGGCGAGGACATCGCGATCAAGTCGCCGCAGACGGCCGGCTGGAAGTAGGCCGACGATTCCCGGGACTGCCATGACCACCGACGCGAAGCCGAAGGCCGGACTGGAAGACGTTGTCGCCGGCACGTCGGCGATCTGTTTCCTCGACGGTGACCGCGGCGTCCTGGCCTATCAGGGCTACGACATCCACGAACTGGCCGACGCGGACCGTGGCGTGTCGTTCGAGGAAACCTGCTTCCTGCTCTGGCACGGCCGGCTGCCGACGCGTGCCGAGCTCGGCGACCTGCAGACACAGCTGGCGGCCGCCCGCCGGCTCCCCGATTCCATCGTCCGCGCGATGAAGATGCTGCCGCCCGTCGACGGCATGGACGCGCTGCGCACGCTCACGTCGATGCTGCCGCACCACGAGGGCGACGCGGATGGGGACGTGCGATCGGCGCCCGCGCAGCTGCGCAAGGCGATCCGGCTCACCGGACAGATTGGCGCGATTGTCGCCACGTGGGGCCGGATGGCGGCCGGCGGCGGCGCGATCGATCCCGATCCGGCGCTGGGCCACGCGGCCAATTTCCTCTACATGCTCACCGGCCGTCGCCCCTCGGCCATCGAGGCGCGCGCCTTCGACGTGTCGCTCGTGCTGCACGCCGACCACGAACTGAACGCCTCGACGTTTGCCGCGCGCGTCGCTGCCGCCACGCTGACCGACCTGCACTCGGCCATCGTGGGCGCGATTGGCGCGCTCAAGGGACCGCTGCACGGCGGGGCGAACGCCGAGGTGATGAAGATGCTGCTCGACATCGGCCGCGATGGCGGCATCGAGCGGGCCGAGGCCGTCGTGCGCGCCAAGCTCGCGCGCAAGGAGAAGATCTCGGGCTTCGGCCACCGCGTCTACCGCACCGAAGACCCACGCGCGACGCACCTGCGCCGGTTCTCGAAGGCGCTCGGCGAGCGATCGGGCGAACCCCAGTGGTTCGCCATGTCCGAGCGCATCGAGGCCGTGGTGAAGGGCGAGAAGAAGCTGAACCCGAACGTCGACTTCTACTCGGCGTCGATGTTCTATTCGCTGGGCATTCCGGTCGACCTCTATACGCCCATCTTCGCCGTCAGCCGCGTGTCGGGCTGGACCGCGCACGTGCTCGAGCAGTACGCGAACAATCGCCTGATTCGCCCCCGGACCGAGTACATCGGCCCGCCCTATCCCCAGCACGTCCTGCCGCTCGACCAGCGGTAGGGCGCAGTGCCCGGGCCGGCCGCATCCGGCCTGCAGCCGCGGGCGGGCACACGGCCCGCCCCTGCGACCCATCCACGAACCGGACATAATAGAACCCACGTTGCCCGGCATGGACCAGAAGCTCATCCGCAATTTCTCGATCATCGCGCACATCGACCACGGCAAGTCGACGCTGGCCGACAGGTTCCTCGAATTCACCGGCGCGCTCCAGGCGCGCGAGATGGAGGCGCAGGTCCTCGACAGCATGGACCTCGAGCGCGAGCGCGGCATCACCATCAAGGCCCACGCCGTGCGGATCAACTACACCGCAAAGGACGGCCAGACCTACGTCCTCAACCTCATCGACACGCCCGGGCACGTCGACTTCTCGTACGAGGTCACCCGGTCGCTGGCCGCCTGCGAGGGCGCGCTGCTGCTGGTCGACGCCTCGCAGGGCGTCGAGGCGCAGACGCTGGCCAACGCCTACCTGGCCATCGACAACAACCTCGAGATCATCCCGGTCATCAACAAGATCGACCTGCCTGGCGCGCAGCCCGAGGAGGTCAGCCGCCAGATCCAGGACATCATCGGGCTCGATGCGAGCGGTGCCATCCTGGCCAGTGGCAAGTCGGGTATCGGCGTGCCCGAAATCCTCGAGGCCATCGTCACGCGCCTACCGCCGCCGACAGGCGAGGCCGACGCACCGCTCAAGGCCCTGATCTTCGACTCGTGGTACGACCCCTATCGCGGCGTCGTGATCCTCGTCCGCGTCATCGACGGCCGCATCGAGCCCGGCATGAAGGTCCGCCTGATGGCGGCGGGGCAGGATTACCAGGTGGAGCAGATTGGCGTGTTCGGCCCGAAGCCCGTGCCGGTCGACGGCCTCGGCGTCGGCGAAGCCGGCTTCATGGTGGCCAACATCAAGAACGTGGCCGATGCGCGCATCGGCGACACGATCACCGAAGCGGCCCGCCCGACGGCCACGCCGTTCCCCGGGTTCAAGGAACTGAAGCCGATGGTCTTCGCCGGGTTGTACCCGGTCGAAGGATCGAAGTACGCCGAACTGCGTGAGGCGCTCGAGAAACTGCGGCTCAACGACGCGTCGTTCTTCTTCGAGCCCGAGACGTCGGCCGCGCTCGGCTTCGGGTTCCGCTGCGGCTTCCTCGGCCTGCTGCACATGGAGATCGTGCAGGAGCGGCTCGAGCGCGAGTTCAACCAGGATCTCATCACCACCGCGCCGGGCGTGCTCTACCGCGTCACGACGACCGACGGCGAGACGCTCGAGATCGACTCGCCCTCGAAGCTGCCCGAGACCGGCCGCATCAGGCAGATTGAGGAACCGGTCATCACCGCCACGATGATGACGCCCTCGGCCTACGTGGGCGGCATCCTCGACCTGTGCCAGGAGAAGCGCGGCATCCAGAAGGGGATGGAGTACATCGCCGCCGACCGTGTGCTGGTCACCTACGAGCTGCCGTTCAACGAGGTGGTCCTCGATTTCTACGACCGGCTCAAGACGATCTCGCGCGGCTACGCGTCGCTCGACTATCACGTCACCGGCTACTGGGCCTCGAAGCTGGTCAAGCTCGACATCCTCGTCAATGGCGAGCCGGTCGACGCGCTCTCGATCATCGTCCACGAGGACAATGCGTATGCACGGGGACGGGCGCTGGCGGCGAAGATGCGCGAACTGATTCCCCGCCAGATGTTCGAGATTGCCATCCAGGCGACGATTGGCAGCCGCGTCGTCGCGCGCGAGACCGTGCGCGCGATCCGCAAGAACGTCCTCGCAAAATGCTACGGCGGCGACATCTCGCGCAAGCGCAAGCTGCTCGAGAAGCAGAAGGAAGGTAAGAAGCGGATGAAGCGCGTCGGCCGCGTGGAGATCCCGCAGGAGGCCTTCCTCGCCGTGCTCAAGATCGGGCAGGGGGAGTAGATGAAGAAGAGCGCCGGGCGCGAGTATTTCGAGTCGCTCGTCGTGGCCGTGATCCTGGCCCTGTTCGTTCGGACGTTCGTCTTCCAGGCCTTCAAGATTCCCACCGGCTCGATGGAGGACAACCTCCTCGTCGGCGACCACCTCATCGTCAACAAGATGGCCTTCGCGCCGACGATGACCGGCCTCGAGCGGGTGCTGCTGCCGCAGAAACCCATCGAGCGGGGCGACGTGATCGTGTTCAAGTATCCGGTGCAGCCCGATCGCGACTTCATCAAGCGGGTCATCGGCCTGCCCGGCGATCGCCTCGAGCTGCGCCGCAAGCGCGTACTCATCAACGGGCAGCCGATCGACGAGCCGTATCTCGATCCGCGGTATTTCGAGTCGGCCTCCACCGGCCCCGCCAGGGCCAACGATCTGCGAGAAGCGTACGGGCCGGTCACCGTGCCCGACGGCCAGTACTTCATGATGGGCGACAACCGCGACAACTCCGAGGACAGCCGCTACTGGGGCTTCATGCCGGAGACCTACGTCAAGGGACAGGCCCTGTTCATCTACTTTTCGGTGGGCGGCCCGGCGGGCGGTTCGGACTCGATTGCCGGCGTCCGCTGGGGA
>JBIQJY010000138.1:0-3242 GCA_044507065.1 Acidobacteriota bacterium | reverse complement strand
CATTCATCCCGCCCTGCATGTCGGCGATCAGCACGGGCGCGCCCCAGATGATGTTCAGATCCGGCTCGAACTGATCGGGGCTCGGGAAGTTGCCGTAGACGACGGGAAACTGGAAGTAGCCGGGCATGCCGCTCGCGCCGGACTGGAACCAGGGCTTGCCGTAGTTGTCCTGGGTGACACCCCACTGCGCACTGTTGGGGCCCGTCGGTTCGCGCAGGACGCCACTGGGCGTCCAGCGGACGCGAAACTGGTTGTAGGTGCTGTAGATCCAGTTGTCCATGCCCCACATGAAGTGGGATTCCTGGTGTTCCACGTTGGCCAGCCGGCCCATGCCGGTGGTGAACAGTTCCTTCTGGTCGGCCACGCCGTCACCGTTCGTGTCGGTGTACTTCCACACCTCGTCGGCGTTCGATTCCTTCGACAGAATGGCGTCGGGCCCGAACGGCATCACCATGCGCGGAAAGATGAGGTTGTCGACGAAGATGCTGTGCGTCTCGTAGACGCCGTCGTTGTCGCGATCTTCATGGCGTGAGATGCGGCCGTTCGGTTCGAGGGTGCCGCCGCCGTCGGCATCCTGCATGTAGCCACGCAGCTCGAGCACGAACATGCGGCCGTTGCCGTCGAAAGCGATCTGGCCGGGTTCCTCGATGTGCGGCTCGGTCAGCACCGGCTCGAGCTTGAAGCCCGGGGGCAGCCGGAAGCGAGCCTGCTGTTCTGCCGGCGAAAGCGGCAGCACCGGCGGCTTCGGCGAGAAATCGGGTTCGAGCGGACTGGCGCCGCGGCCGGGACCACCCGCGCGTGGCGCTGGCGCCTGCGCGCCCCGGCCTTCGGCCGGTCCCCCCTGGCCGCGACCACCGGGCGGCGTCTGCCCCTGGGCCGGCGCGGGTGCCGGTGTCTGGGCCACCAGCGTGATCGTGGTGGCGATAGCAGCAAGACCGGACGCGAACGCGCACGCTGCGCGCAAGACTTTGTGAGACATGTCGATCACCTGACCTGCATCGAACTGGACGGAGAATGAACCCGCGCCAATTTAACGCATCAGTCGGTCGGTCGACAAGGTAGGACGAAGCGCGACGAGAGACCCGTCAGGGCCAGGATTGATAGACCGCCAGCCACGGACCAATGGCAACGAGGCCGTAGAGAACAGTCAGGCTGGCCAGCAGCCGGTGCATCCCGCGGTGATAGACGAGCAGACCGGCAGCAGCCGCCACCAGCTTCGCGACGACGAGCGTCGGCCCCGGCCCCACCAGGTGCATCCAGGTCGCCAGCAGCACATTGCCTTCGGCATGCACGCCCACGGCGCTCACGGCCACGTAGGTGAAGAGGCCATCAAACACCTGTGCGGCGAGGAACAGAAGGAGGACGACACGGGAAACCTGCATGGCCAGCCGTGCCAGCTGCAAGCTTCGATCCGAGACAACCACCTTGTATTCAGCCACTTAGACCATCCTCAGTCTTCCTGCTGGATGTCTTCTGTCTGCCCACTATGGGTAGGGCGCGGCTTATCGACTCAAGCCGTACAACACGTAGTTGATCATGAACTTGTAGGCCTCGTTGGTGGGTTCGAACGAGTACGCGCGCCCGCTCTGCGCCCATTCGACGTAGTCGCCGAGGTCCATGTTGTAGTTGATGACGACCGACAGCCGCTTGGTCGGGTCGTTGTCCTCGTAGATCCCGTAGAACTCCCCCATCAGCCCCGCCTCGCCCCAGCGGCCCGGGTACGGGACGCGGAGCGATTCGATCTCGAAGAAGCTGTTGAAGATCGGGTGGTCGCGATCGAGTTCGTGGATCTGCGCCGCCGGCAGCACCTGACGCATGCCGTATTCGAAGACCTGCCACTCACGGCCGAAGTGGTTGTAGGGATCGAAAAAGTCGTCGACGATGAGGAACCCGCCCTTGGCGAGGAAGGCCCGAAGCCCTTCGGCCTCGGCCTCGGTGGGATACCAGGATCCCGGCTCGGTGAGATAGATGACCGGGTACTTCAGCAGGTCCGGATCATCAAGGGTGTAGACGTTGGTTTCCGCGATGTTGGGCCGGATCGACGTGAGCTCCTGGAGCATCTCCGTCAGGTTGCGTTCCATGTCCGGGTAGTCGGCCGACCAGCTGCCATACCCCTGGTAGCGCACGCGCGCCAGGATGAAGCGGCCGTCGTACTCGGCGTTGGGCATCACGCGGGCCCGCCCGCCACCGAAGAATCGACCGAACCCGCCGCCGCGCTGGGCAGCCGCCGCAAGCGGCAGCCCGACGACGAGCAGTCCGGTAAGAAGCCACACGAGCCTGCGAGTGACCATGCCCCAGAATCTCACAGGTCTGCGGGCAATTGCATGGGAATCGCGGCCCACTGGCCCGCGACCCCGTTCCCCATTACGCTGGGACGATGTCGATCCCGTTCTCGCTGCTGGACCTCTGCCCGATCGCCGAAGGGTCGACGGCCGCCGACGCGCTGCACAATTCCCTCGAACTCGCGCAGCGCGCCGAAGCCCTGGGTTATCGCCGCTTCTGGCTGGCCGAACACCACAACATGCCCGGCATCGCCAGCGCGGCCACGGCCGTCGTCATTGCGCACGTCGCGGCGGGGACGTCGACGATTCGCGTGGGATCGGGCGGCATCATGCTGCCCAATCATTCACCGCTCGTGATTGCGGAACAGTTCGGGACGCTCGCATCGCTGCACCCGAACCGCATCGATCTCGGCCTTGGCCGCGCGCCCGGCACCGACATGACGACCGCTGCCGCCCTCGGGCGCGACGCGGCAGCCGGCGATCGCTTCCCGCGCGCGGTGCAGGAACTGCAGTTCTACTTCCAGCCGGCGCAGCCGCGCCAGCCGGTGCGCGCGGTGCCGGGCGCAGGTCTCGAGGTGCCCATCTGGCTGCTCGGATCGAGCCTGTTCAGCGCCGAGCTCGCCGCGCGCATGGGCCTGCCCTACGCGTTTGCCGCGCACTTCGCGCCCGACCATCTGATGCACGCGCTGCAGCTCTACCACACGCGCTTCACGCCGACCGCCCGTCAACCGCGTCCGTACGCGATGGCGTGCGTCAACGTGGTGGCCGCCGACACGGACGGCGAGGCTCGACGGCTGTTCACGTCCGTTCAGCAGGCGTTCACCAACCACCGCACGCGCGGCACGTCGGGCCCGCTGCCCGCGCCGATCGACGATATCAACAGGTTCTGGTCGCCGTCCGAACGGGCCATCATCGAGCACACGCTGCGCTATTCGTTCGTGGGATCGGCCGAAACGCTGA
>JBIQJY010000055.1:14351-22476 GCA_044507065.1 Acidobacteriota bacterium | reverse complement strand
GAGTGGCCCTGGCAGATGAGCTGCAGCACTTCGAGTTCCCGCGGCCGCAGGCCGTGATTTGCCTCGCCCTTCAGTTCGTCGGGAGAACGCACGCCTGGATCCAGCACGGTTTCGCCGGCAGCCACACGCTTGACCGCCGATGCCAGGTCGAGATCGACAGCGTTCTTCAGGACGTAGCCCCGCGCGCCGGCGCCAATGGCCTGCGACACGAGCGTCTGTTCGGCGTGCATGCTCAGCATCAACACCGCTGTCGAGGGACTTCGCTCGAGAATGCGCCGCGTCGCCACGAGCCCGCTCGTGCCGGGCATCGCGCAGTCCATCACGACGACGTCGGGTCCCAGGTCGAGTGTCATCTGCAGGGCGTCGTCGCCGGTGCTCGCCTCGCCCACCACGCGAAGCGCGGGATCGTCCTCGATCAGGCGGCGGAAGCCGCGGCGGACCAGATGATGATCGTCGACGAGCAGGACGGTGATGGGCGTCGTCATGGGCGGTCGACGCCTCCGCCAGCGTCCTCACTGGCGTCGACGTCCCTGTCGGCGAGAGGGACCCGGAAGCGGACGAGCGTGCCGCCACCGGCCGGCCGTACGAACCTGATTGTGCCACGCACGAGCTCGGCACGCTCCCGCATCGCCACCATCCCCAACCCGCGGCGCGCCGTCCGGACGTCGGGCAGGCCCGACCCGTGATCCTCGACCTCGAGCACGACGGCCTCGGATTCGTACTCGAGACGCACCCACGCCTTGGTCGTCGCCGCATGGCGCGCGACGTTGCTCAAGGCCTCCTGCAGCACGCGGTAGACGTGGATGGCCGCCGCGCCGGCCACCGGCATGGGCGTCCCGCGGCGCTCGTAGGCAATCTCGAGCCCGAGCTGCTTGCCTGCCGTGCGCACGTACCAGTCGATCGTGCTGTCGAGGCCGAGCTCCTCGAGAATCGAGGGATGCAGCGTCTGCGAGAGGCTGCGCACGCTCGTCAGCGTGGCCTGTGCAATCTCGGCCACCTCGCGCAGATCGGCGCGCAGCGGCGCGCCATCGGGCAGCTGCCGCTCGGCGCGACCCAGCATGGATCCCATCGCCGTCAGGACCTGCCCGAACTCGTCGTGCAGTTCGCGGGAAAGATGCTGGAGCGTGGACTCGCGCGTGGCGATGAGCTGCTGCGCCAGTTCGCGGCGCCCTTCGGCCAGCGCACCAATCCCCGCGAACAGACGACGGTTGGCGCGCATCACGTAGAGGCTGGTCGCGGCAATCACGAGCAGCGTGCCGCCGAGAAACCAGTAGGCCTGCCGCTCCACCTGGTCGTAGATCGCCTGCACGCGGGCGGCGGCCTCGGCCTCGGATTCGTTGTTCTCGACGAGCAGCCGCGCCACCGCCGTCGTCAGCGCCGCCTGCCGGGCCTGCAGCGATTGCACCTGCGTGCGCGCGTCGGCGGTACGCCCTTCGCCGGCCGCCGTGAACATCCGTTCGACGGCCCCCCAGAACTGGGCAATCGAGTCGATGAGATGGTCGCGCCCGGACCCCACCGGATCGGCCGGCGCGGCTGCCGGCTCGATCGCCAGCGCGTCATCGAGGTCACGACGGATGCGATCGAACTGGGCGTCCCACGCCGTGAGCGGATAGGGCTGTTCGCCCTCGAGCATGTCGCGCATGGCCAGGCCGAGCAGGTTCAGGTTGTTCTGGATGCGCAGCAACTGCAGCGAGTCGCGCCGGTTGCGATCGATCAGGTCGGTCTGCAGCTCACGCAGGCCGTCGATCTGCCGGTTGACGTAGAGCGAATAGGCGGCGACGGCCGCGAGGGTCAGGATCAACCCGATGAGCAGGCCCGGCGTCGGGGAACGCCCGGGGGAGGGGGCGCGCAGCACACGCGGAAGATACCGTACGCCACCCATCGCGCGTCATGCGCGCGCCTGCGCGTCAGGGTCGCGGCGCGCTGCCACGCGTCAGGGTCACGAGCCGATCGGCGGTCACCCCCGGCCATCGTTCGCGCGTTCCGTCGGGCCATTCCACGACAACCGCGCCGATGGCCGGCGACGTGCCGAGCCCGAAATGCACCCGGGAGTCGCTCGCCGACAGGTAGCTGCCATCGGCCTTCACGCGGCGCCAGGCCGTGGGACGCCCGGGCCGCTCGAGGCCAACGCGCGCACCGAACGCGAGGCGGTTGCCCCCCGGCTGCGAGAGCCTGACCTGCAGCCAGTGATGCGCGGCCACGCCCTGGTTGAGCAGCAGACGCACGGGTCCGCCGTTGCTCGTGACGACGATATCGATGTCGCCGTCATTGTCGATGTCGCCGAACGCGGCGCCGCGGCCGACGTCCTCGAAGGCCACGGCCGGCCCGCCGGCGGCACGTGCGTCGGTGAAGCGGCCCGCACCCGTGTTGCGGAACAAGGCCGCCGCCATCCGGTACGGCCGCGCCTCACCCCGCTGCCGCGGCACGATGCTCACGGCGCCGTTGGTCATGAAAAGGTCCAGCCAGCCGTCGTTGTCGTAGTCGATCCAGTCGGTCCCGAATCCCGTGTAGGGAGAGGTCGGTGCGGCAAGCCCGCTTTGCGTGCGTACGTCCTCGAAGAGGGCGCCGCCGGCGTTGCGGTAGAGCACGAATGTCTCACCGACCAGGTTGGTGACGAACAGGTCCTCGTGCCCGTCGGCGTCATAGTCGCCCGACGCGATGCCCATGCTGGCTTCGGGTGCGCCGGCCGCGCTCACGGCCGCGCCCGACACGAAGCCCCGATCGACGAACGTGCCGTTCCGTCGATTGATCCACAGCTGGTTCGGGTTGGCGTCGTTGGCCACGTAGACGTCGAGCCAGCCGTCGCCGTCGTAGTCGCCGGCGGCCACACCCAGGCCGCTGCCGAAGGCCTTCCCCACCCCCGACGTCGTCGTGACGTCGGTGAACGTGCCCTTGCCCGTGTTGCGGAAAAGCCGGTCGGGGACGGGCTTGTACACGCCGGGCTTGCAGTAGTCCGGCACGCCGGCCGTGGTGCAGCGCTGATTGCCGGCCACGGTGAAGTCCACGTAGTTGGAGACGAAGAGATCGAGGTGACCGTCGCGATCGAAGTCGAAGAAGGACGCGCCGGCGCTCCATCGCGTCTCGGCCACGCCCGCCTGGCGCGTCACGTCGGTGAACGTGCCATCGCCGTCGTTGCGGTAGAGCACGTTGGCCCCGAACGTGGTGACGTAGAGGTCGAGCCAGCCGTCATTGTCGTAGTCGCCAACGGCCACCCCCATCCCCTGCGCGACGAGCCCCACGCCGGCGCGTGCCGTGACGTCGGTGAAGCGCGGCGTGGACCTGCCGCCGGCGCCCACGACCAGGTCGTTGCGGAACAGGCGGCTCGACGGTCGCGCGGCGCCCGCCGATGCCGTCATCGATGCGCCCTGGACCAGGAACACATCGAGGTCGCCGTCGTTGTCGTAGTCGAAGAGCGCGACGCCGGCGCCCATCTGTTCGGGCAGGAAGAACTCGCCCGACGCACCGTTCACGTGCGTGAAGCGAAGGCCCGTGGCCGCCGCCGATTCGACGAAGACGGGCGCCGACACGCCCCGCGCACCCTGCCCCAGGACGACCGTTGCCGTCGCCGCCGCCATCGCTGCCGCCATCACCACCCGCACGCTGCCTCCCTCGAACCCGGCGCGTTGACACCGCGCGTCGGGAATGACCACCATACCTGCTACCCGTGCCCATGCGACGCCATCTCGTCGTTTCGATCGTCTCGTTCGCACTGTTCGTGGCGGCGCCCGCGGCCGACGCCCGGGCCGACGTGCGCCAGGACACGCCGCCGGCGGCCTCGGTTTCCGATCGGCTCGTGCGCGCGCGGACGGCCGTGCTCACCGGGTCGGCCCCCCTCGAGGAGACCATCGACGAGATCAAGCGGCTGCTGGCACTCGATCCGACGCTGGCCGAAGCGCACCTGCTGCTCGGGCTCGCCTATCGCAGCGAGGGATCGTCCCCGCTGCTGCCGGAAGCCATCGCGGAGTTCCGCCAGGCACTGGCGCTCGACCCGGCGCTCGTCGCCGGCCGCTACTACCTCGCCAATTCTTATCTCGATTTGAACCGTCCGGGGCGTGCACGCGAGGAGCTCGAAGCCGGGCTCGAACGGCTGCCCGACCAGCCGCAGTTCCTCACGCTGCTCTCCGAAGCCGAGCGGCGCCTGGGCAACGCGGCGCGCGCGGTGGAGCTCGCCCAGCGCGTGCTCGCCTCGACCCCGAACGACGCCCTGGCGCGCTACTACGGCGGCCTGGCGCTGCTCGACATGGGCCGGCGCGATGACGGCGTCGCGTACCTCGAGGCGGTGGCCAACGCCGGTGTGCCGAATATCGAGGCGTTCCTTCGCCTCGGCACGCTGTACCTCGAGGACAATCGCATCGATGACGCCACCGGGATGCTGGTCAAGGCGGCCATCATGGCGCCGACGCGTCCGGACATCCGTATCGCGCTCGGCCGCGCGTACCGGCTCGCCGGCCTGCTGAGCGATGCCGAACAGCAACTGGCGCTCGCCCTGCCCCCCGGTTCGGCCGTCGAAGCCTCGGCGTTCTACGAGGAACTGCAGGGCAACCTGTACCTCGAGTCGGGCCTGTTGCGGATGCAGCAGGCGCGACTCGATGAAGCCGTGGCCGCCCTTCGCCGCGCCCTCGACTTCCGTCCCGCACACGGTCCGACGCTGCAGGCACTGGCCGAGGCACTTGCGCGGCAGGGCAATTACGAGCTGGCCGCCGAGCACGCCGCCCGCGCCGAAGCGGCCGGCGCGCCCGTGTCCGACGCCGTGCGGGCGCGCATCGAGTCGCGCGGCCGCGACGCCACTCGATAGATGACACTCTCCATGACCACACGATCCCGCTGGATGGCCCTCGCGCTCGTGGCCGCAACCGCCACGCACCTGGCCGCCCAGGATGCCCGACCGATCATCGAACGGTTCGCCGACGTGACGGCCAGCGCCGGCATCACGTTCGTGCACGATCAGCGCCCCACACCCGAGAAGCACATGGTCGAGACGCTCGGCTCCGGCGTGGCGTGGATCGACTACGACAACGACGGCTACCCCGATCTGTACTTCGTGAACGGGGCACCAGGTGCGCCCAACGCGCTGTACCACAACAACCGCGACGGCACGTTCACCGACGTGACGGCGCAGTCGGGTGCGGCGGCCAACGACCCTCGACACGGCCATCGGACGGGCGTGGCCGTGGGCGACTACGACAATGACGGCTGGCTCGACCTGTATGTCACCGCCTTCGGACCGAACCTGCTCCTGCGCAACAACGGCGACGGCACGTTCACCGACGTCACCGCAGCGGCCGGCGTCGCCGGCGGCGCCGACGAATGGAGCACGAGCACGGGCTTCTTCGACTACGACCGCGACGGCCACCTCGATCTGTACGTGGCCAACTACGTCGACGCGCGCGAGGACGACGCGCCTTATTGCGGCTTCAAGCAGGAAGGATTCCGTTCCTACTGCCCCCCGACGATTTTCGACGGGGTGGCCGACCGCCTGTTCCACAACAACGGCGACGGCACGTTCACCGACGTGTCGGCGCGTGCCGGCATTGCGAATCCCTCCGGCAAGGGCCTTGGCGTCGTCTTCTGCGACGTCGACGATGACGCGCTCGTGGACATCTACGTGGCCAACGATCTGGTGCGCAACTTCCTGTTCCGCAACAACGGCGACGGCACGTTCCGCGACATCACCTACGCGGCCGGTGTCGGCTTCGACGCCAACGGCAAGCCGCAGGCGGGCATGGGCACCGACTGCGGCGACATCAACGGCGACCGTCGCCCCGATCTGATGGTGATCAACCTGTCGGACGAACTGAACACGCTCTACGTCAACAAGGGCAACGGCGTGTTCGAGGACGAGACGATTGCCTCGGGCCTCGGGTCGGGGTTCGGGCCCCTGGGCTTCGGCATGAAGATGTTCGACATGGACAACGACGGCGACCTCGACATCCACATCGTCAACGGCCACATCACCGACAACATCGCCATGTACGACGCCGCGTCCACCTATGAGCAGCGCGACCTGCTCTACGAGAACATCGGCGGCGGCCGGTTCGAGGACATCACCGCGCGCAGCGGTCCGGCCTTCGAGCCGGTGCGCGTGGGACGCGGACAGGCCGTGGCCGACTTCGACAACGACGGGCACCTCGACATCGTGATTGCGAACCTCGGCGGGCCGGCGGTGCTGCTGCGCAACCTCGGCGCCAATGCCGGGAACTGGATCTCGATTCACGCGCAGAGCCGGAAGAGCAACCGGTTCGGCTTCGGTGCACGCGTGACGGTCGAGACGCCTGCCGGCGTGCAGGTGCGCGAAGTCAGCAACGTGGCCAGCTACGAGAGCGCAAGCGACACGCGCCTGCACGTGGGGCTCGGCGCGGCCACGGTCATCACGCGGATCGAAGTGCGATGGCCGAGCGGGCAGGTGCAGGAACTCACCGACGTGCCGGTCAACCGCGTGTTGACCGTCGAGGAACCATGAGCGCCAGGCCGTATCGGCGTGTCGCGCGTGCCGTTGCCGCGGCGTGGCTCATGGCCATCGGACTCGCGACTGGCGCCGCCCGGCAGGTGCCGGCCGCGGCCGTCATCGAGCAGGCGTATCGATCGAACAATATCGGCGTCGCACGCCTCGAGCGGTTCGAGTTCGAGGCGGCGGCCGCCGCATTCCGTGAGGCGCTGACGCTGCACCCGAGGCTCGATCTCGCCCGGCTCAACCTGGGCATTGCGCTCTTCTACGGCGGCCAGCCGGACCTGGCGCGCGCCGAGATCGCGGCCGCCCGCGCGAGCGTCGACACGCCCCATGCTGACTACCTCCTCGGCCTGATCGACCGCGCCGCCGATCGAACGCCCGACGCCGTTGCCGCATTCGAACGCGTGCTGGCCGTCGACCCCGATGACGTGGGAGCCGCCATCAACCTCGCCCAGCTCTACAGGCAGGCACAGCGCGATGCGGAGGCCGTGGCGCTGTTCCGACGCGCCATCGCCGCCGAACCCTACAACGCCACGGCGATCTACGGCCTGGCCACCGCGCTGCTGCGCACGGGGGCCGCCGAGGAAGGCGGCGAGCTCATGGCGCGCTTCGAACGGCTCACCGACACGGGCGCCGGCGTCACATACTCGCAGGCCTACCTTGCGCAGGGCCGCTACGCCGAAGCCATCGCATCGACGGGCGCCGAAGCGGAACTGGTCGATACGGCAGTGCCCAACGTCTCGTTCGTCGACACCACCGCCTGGCTGGTGCGGGCGTCACAACCCTCCGGCGCTGGCGACGAAACCACTGCGGTGACGCTCGCGGATATCGATGGCGACTTCGACCTCGACCTGATCGAAACCGGTGCGTCGGGCGTCCGCCTTCATCGCAATGACGACGCCCGACTGGTGGACGCGACCGCGCTGCTGCCGGCGGAGGTTGCCTCGGCGCCGGCTACCGGTGCGCTTGTCGGCGACTTCGACAACGACGGCCGCGCGGATATCGCGATCCTGCGGTCGACCGGCGTGCGGCTGCTTCGCCACACCGCCGACGGGTTCATCGACGTAACGGCCGCGAGCGGCCTCGACGCGCTTGACGGGACTGCGCTGACGGCGGCCTGGCTCGATGCCGACCACGACGGCGACCTCGACCTGTTCGTGGCGACCGAACTGGCCGGCGCCGCGGCCGCGTCGTTCTGGCGCAACAACGGGAATGGGCGGTTCAGCGACATCACGGCCGAGACGACCATCGCGATCGACAGCGTCGTTCACGCCGTCGTGCCCACCGACTTCGACAATCGCCGCGACATCGATCTGTTCGTCCTCGCACGCGGCGAACTGCCGCGGCTCTATCGGAACCTGCGCGACGGCACGTTCCGTGACGTGGCCCGCACCGCCGGCCTCACGGCTGGTGCCGGCGCCGTGCGCGCGGCCGCGGGCGACGTCGACAAGGACGGCCGCATCGATTTCTTCCTGTCGCAGCCGGAAGGGCCGGGGCTGTTCGCCGCCAGCCGTGGCGGCAGCGGGTTCGTCCTGAGCGAGATTCCGGGCGCCGCCGGCAGCCGCCTCGCCCACCTGGTCGACTACGACAACGACGGGCTGCTCGACCTCGTGACGATCGGCGCCGGCGGCCCGCGCGTGCTCCGCAACGTCGGGCGCGAGTGGATCGACGTCACCG